>DATDAW010000037.1:0-25336 GCA_036525185.1 Chthoniobacterales bacterium
TCGTGCCACGCATCCCTTTCCTTGTGTGGGTTCATCGCTGGCGGCTGGGTTATTTAATTTTTCCTTATGAGGCGTCGTGCTTCATTACCAGCCCATTTTATTCGCCTCTTTCAGTTTGTAAAGCGATTTACCGAAGTAGAAGTACGCGATGAACCGTTTTCTCCAACCCGATCCGTCATATCCTGCGTATCGGATTTTTGATGTGGCTAACCCGCAAACCGTGATTTTTCTCGGAGAGTCTGCCTCGATGAGTCCTGGATTGATGCCAGAAACCATTTCCTTTCGCCACGCTCGGAACGCAAAATCTGAACGTGCGAAGGCACACGTGCTGTTTGTCGATGGTCACGCAGCTGCGATGGAGCGCCGCGAGCTCGAGTCGGGAAGCGGGTCCGTAGCGTGGCTGCCATTCGGGCAGCCGTCAGGTGCTGTGGAATGACTCTGGCTGAATGATGGCCAAAAGGACAAAAAGCGACGCTAATCTCTCAACGCATTCAAAGCCGTTTTTGCGTCTGCTGAGTCGGGTTCAATCTTAAGCACGGCTTCAAAGTCCTGCCTGGCGCCGTTCGCGTCACCGAGTGCCTGGGATGCCTGTGCCCGCCCAAGAAGCGCATTGACCCGCGTCGGGTCGATTGCCAGCGCTTTATTGAAATCCGCAATAGCCGCTTCGGCGCGTTTGCCCTTGAGGAGGGCGAAACCCCGCGTCTCAAGGAGTTCGGGCCAATCAGGCTGCAGCACTACAGCGAGATCGTAGTTGGTCATTGCGGATTTGAAGTCGCCTCGAGCAACGGCAGCCTGTGCGCGTCCGAAAAATGTTCTCGCACTGGTGCTGACGGCAAGCGGTTTCGGCTGCGGCGGGGTTGTCGATGCCTCGGATCCAATTCCAGCACCTTTCCCTTTAGTCGCACTTTCGAGCGCCAGCTGGAATTCGAGCTCGCGGTTACGCGCTTTCTCAGCGTCGAGGCGTGCGCTTTCAATCTGTTCGGCAAGAACACGTTGCGCGGTTAGCTCTCGATCTGCTTCCCGCTGCCGGCTAATCGTTCGGTAAATGATCAAAGGCAACGCAATGGCGCTCGCGACCAGCAAGATCCTTACGATTAGCGCGTTTCGCGCTCTTCGACGACGGGAGCCACGCGTCATGATCTTCCGATGACGGCGTGTGGTCTTTACTTCCGGATGAACTGCTTTCTGCGCATCCATTTCCTCGTGAAACTCCTCCGGGGCGAGCTCTCGGATCATCGCCACAAAGGAAACAGGACGTTCCGCAAACTGTTCCGATAGCGCAGCCAAAATGAGCGCACGCCACACGTCCGGAAGATTTTCCGCAGATCGCAAAGCCGCAGCGTTTTCGCTCGTCGCATCAGGCGTACCCCGTGCGGGATTCCTGCCGATCAACAACTGAAATGCGAGTGCGCCAAAGGCGTAGATGTCGTCGCTGAAAGATGGCTGGCCTCCGCTGAATCGTTCCGGACTGACGCAGGCCAGCTTCAAAAGAATGTCAGATCGATCTACGTCTTCGGGCGTCGCCGAAATGGGAGGATGAAAACCAAAATCGCAAATCTTCGCATCTCCCACCGGATTTATAAGCACGTTAAATGCGTTCAGATTGCCATGAATTATCTTCGCCTTGGTGTGCGCAGCGGCCATCGCCAACCCAATCTGAACGATCCATTTGCGCGCTTCCGCAAAGCCAAACCGGCCCTCGGGACGTTGGCGGAGCAATTCCGCAAGCGTCGCCCCATCCACAAATGCCCCCGCGATGGCTATGAACCCCATTTCGCCATAAAACTCCAGCGGCATGACCATGTTTCGGTGATCGACAATGCGCAGGCGCCGGAGCAATTCGCGCCAAAGTCGCCGTTCCTCCTCCGTCGCCTCGTGGGCTTCGGTGCGGAAAACTTTTAGCGCGATTTGCCTGCGAAAACGTGGATCATAGGCCAGCCACACCGAACTGGATCGGCCCTCACCGAGCTTCCGCAAAAGCTGCAGGCGCCCGAAAACCGTCGAGCCCTCGGAAAAGACCATCACACCCGTTGCAGGCGGCGTCAGCTCAAGGACAGGAACGAAATGCGGCGTGGAAGATGCTGGATCCATTTACCGATAGCGATCCCGTCCCACCTATCGTCTCGCAAGGCGTGTGTCAATCCAGCGGTTTCTTGCAAAAAGAACCTTGGAGACCTATCCTGCCCGGCAGATTCCCAACATGGCTGCCACTTTGCTCGATTCTTCGGTTGTCAATCGCGTCCTGGACGGCGAACGGATTTCCGCCAATGACGCCCGCGAACTTTATCACCTTCCTTTAACCGAGCTCGGTTGGCTCGCGGACGAACGCCGCAAACAGAGCAAAGCACATGCCTACGGGGGCCGTGGCAACGAGATCGTCACTTACATCATCGATCGCAACATTAACTACACCAATGTCTGCAACGTTTATTGCAAGTTCTGCGCCTTTTATCGCACGGAAAAAGACGCCGATCACTACGTCCTCAGCCACGACGAACTTGACCAGAAAATCGAAGAGCTCAGCTCGATCGGCGGCGTGCAGATTTTGATGCAGGGCGGGCACCATCCTGGTCTCGGAATTGATCATTACCTCTCGATGTTGAATCACATCAGGGAAAAATTTCCGCACATCAATATCCACGCGTTCAGTCCGCCGGAGTTCAATCATTTCTCCGCGGTATTTGGGATGCCTCTGCGGGAAGTCATTTCGAGGTTCAAGGAAGCCGGCCTGGGCAGCATCCCGGGCGGCGGCGGGGAAATTCTAGTGGACCGCGTCCGCAACCGGATTGCCCCGCTCAAATGCAACTCCGATCAATGGCTTGAGGTTATGGCCATCGCGCATGAACTCGGCCTCAACACGAGCGCAACGATGATGTTTGGCCACGTGGAGACGGTCGACGAGCGAATCGAACATCTGCAACAGCTTCGGAATCAGCAGGATGCAACGGGCGGCTTTACCGCTTTCATCTGCTGGACCTTCCAGCCCGAGAACACCAAGCTGCGCGCTGAGCCCGTCGGCAGCGCGGAATATCTACGGATGCAGGCTTTGAGCCGTATCTTCCTCGACAATTTTGACAACGTCCAAAGCAGCTGGGTGACTCAGGGTCCAAAGATCGGCCAGATCGCGCTAAAATACGGCGCCAATGATTTCGGCTCCGTGATGATGGAGGAAAACGTCGTCAGCAAAGCGGGAACAAGCTACCGCCTGGCCGTCGATGAAATTCAGCATCTGGTTTCTGAAGCGGGCTACGAAGCTCGTGCGCGAAACAATTGGTATCAATTGCTGAATTAGCTGGATTCACGTCCGAGCGTGTTCGTCCGTTCCTTGCGTAGCTGGGGCTGAACTCCAACGCGCAGCACCGTCGCGTTTCGCCAGACGCCGCCCGTTTTCATCGAGAACAAGAGGGCAATGGAAAAATGCTGGCGCCGGTCGATCCAGCGCTCGATAAAGAAGCAACTGCCGGAACGTCGACGCCAAAAGATCTTCACCGCGAACGACTTCCGTGATTCCCATCGCCGCGTCGTCCGCAACCACGGCAAGCTGATAGGACGGAATCCCATCCTTTCGCCACACGAGAAAATCCCCAAAGTCCACCCCCGCAATAGCCGTCTGCCTGCCAAGGCGACCGTCTACAAACTCCATGTTCTCGCCCTCCGGCACCCGGAAACGCCAATTTACGCCATCGGGCACTTCATTCTTTGCGATCGTTCTGCAAGATGGCCTGCACGTCCCCGGATAAAACGGCTCATCTTCACCCGCGTGCGGCGCGGCAGCAGCCAGTAAAACGTCCCTGCGCGAGCATGTGCAGGGATAAATCCATCCGCGATCACGTAGCATTCTCCACTCCGGCAAAAAATCCCGCTGACTCTGAAAGAATGGCCCTTCCTGCCATTCCAGTCCTGCGTCTCTCAGATCGTGAAGCATGGCCTCGACGAAAGACGGCCTGCAGCGCTCTCGATCCAAATCCTCGACGCGCAATACGAGTATACCGCCGTTTATTCGAGCCCGCTCGGACGCAATGCAAAACGTGGCCATGTGCCCTCTGTGCAAATACCCCGTCGGCGACGGAGCGAGACGTCCGCGATAGGCTGTCATTGTCGCAACTCTAGATTTTCCCGCCAGAATTTCATTCCAAAAGCGGGCGGCGCCGTGCATGTTCGATTGTCGTTATGGGCTTGGATTATTTTACTGATTGCACCGTTCTCGTCACCGGCGCTTCCTCCGGTATCGGACGCGAATTTGCCCTGCAACTCGCTCCGTATGCCGCAAACATCATTCTCGCTGCCCGGCGGCTCGACCGGCTTGACTCTCTGAAGTCTGAAATCCAAGCCTTGTATCCCGCCGTGAATGTTTTTCCTTACGGCATCGATCTTGCCGATGAAACAGCTCTCGACACGTTTGTCGAGTGGCTTAATGAAACGGGACTTACGGTTGATTTTCTCATTAACAACGCGGGTCTGGGCGACCACGGGCCGTTCGAAGACAGCGATTGGCGACGCGTCCGCCAAATGCTGAACGTCAACGTCGGCGCCCTGACAAAGCTCACACACCGTCTTCTGCCCGGAATGAAGCGCAACGAAGGCGGCGCGATCCTTAATGTGAGCTCCGTGGTCAGTCTTCTGCCTTTGCCTTACATGGCGGTTTATGCGGCGACAAAAGCGTACGTGACCAGCTTCTCCGAAGGCTTGCGCGCCGAGCTCCGCGGAACAGGCGTATCCGTCACCGCGTTGTGTCCGGGCCCCGTGCCGACAGAATTCGGCGAACAGGCCGCCCGCGAGAACACAGAAACACCGCTCGAAGTCAAAGCGCCGGAGTTCATGCATATCGACGCACAAACGGTGGCCTGGGAGGGCCTTAATGCCGTCGTCAAAGATCGCGCACGGGTTGTTCCGGGTTGGGGCATGTTTCTTGCCACCGTCCTACTCGGTCTGATTCCCTTCTTTATCCTTCGCTTTTTTCTTAATGCGCGCGCCCGGGAAATACGCGAGAACCAGGATCTATGATTGATATCACCAAGATTTATTACTTCATTTTCGGCCTCATAACGTTGTTGGGTGGCGTCATGGGCTTCGTAAAAGCGGGTAGCAAAGCTTCAATCATTTCCGGCTCTGTCGCCGGAGGCCTCCTGGCTGCGGCTGGAGTCCTGCTCATCACGCTCCGCGATAAACCTCACGTCGGTCTTGGCGTGGGGATTGTCATCACGCTGGCACTGCTTAGCCGGTTTCTGCCCCAGTTTCTGAGCACGCACAAATTCATGCCTGCCGGGATGATCACCGTCCTCGGCATCATCAGCATCATTCTTTCGGTGCTGGCGGTCGTGAAACGTTAGACCCTTCAGAATTCGATCGTGGTGAAAGACCGGGGTGAGCCTCCCTTCGCCGTTGGCGTCCAAGCTTTGGCTTGCTCTCTGACAGCGTGCGTCGTCTTCCTGACGGGCTGCCCAGCACCGCGATTCCAAACGCCAACCCCCTCGCCCACTCCCGCAACGCCGACTCCCACACCGGCTCTCACGCCAAGAGCCTTGCCGACGATGGAGCCGCGTCCAACTCCCATCCCGGAGACGTTCATCCCACGACGCAGTTACGACACGTCGAAGTTATACAACGGCCTGAAAATTTACAGCCGCCTCGAGACATTCCCCGGAGGAATTGCGCCCGAGGAACGAACCGTTGACAGTAGTTTTTCAGTCGATATTTCGATGAAGGTCAAAGTCCCTGAGGCGATGACGGCACTGAACCAATTTTCGGAAGTCAATTCGTCTTTGCCAAAGAGCTTTCCTGCGCTCAGTGAACTGCTGAAGACAGCAAAAGTCTCGAAGTATTATCACGGCCTTTATGCGCTAAAGGTCAAATCGCTCCAACAGGATTTGCGCAAACTTGATCAAGTGTTGTCGCGTCATAATTTCTTCGATTGCGGCACAATTCTGGAGCTCACAGGAGGAGCCGCGAAGCGCAAGGCTCTGCTCGTGCAAGGCGACATGGACGTCGTCGCCGATGGATCGGATGCCGACCGCTTTTTGGAAGTCGACGGCTCTTCGATGCATTACCAGCCATTTACGAGCTATCGTTGGAATAAGCGGACCAATGTTCCGAGCCAGTTTCTGCCGGAAAAACAGGCGCGCCTGGAAGCGGCACAAAAAGAACTTGCTGGGCCTGGCCTCCTGCCTGCCAGACAGCAGACGCTCCGCGACATTATCGCGACAACGAAATTGGAGATCGCCGATTTGCACACTTACAGCTTTCTCATCTCCAAGGCTGATCCGTTTATCGTCCTGCCAGGATTCTTACTGCGCGACAAAACGCTTCCCTACCATCCGCGCATTGGCGACTATGCTGTCGTATTTTTTCAGGATAAAATTTACCCTGCAATTTTTGGCGACGTAGGGCCGTCCGTGAAGGTGGGCGAGGCGTCGTTACGATTGGCAACCGCGGTCAACGCGTCGGCGACAGCCTACCGGCGTCCCAGCAATAATCTCGACGTAACGTATCTCGTCTTTCCAGGGACAGCCGACGAGCCTTTTGGGCCGCCGGACTACGAGAAGTGGCGGAGCCGCTGTGCCCAGCTTTTGACAGAGCTTGGCAACGGAACCGCGCCAGGCGTCGAGCTAGCGTATTTTGATGACATTTTAAAGCCGCCACCTACGCCAACCCCTGCACCGTCGCCATCTGTCATGCCGTCTCTTTCGCCTTCGTCCTCAGACATGGCAATCCCGACACCCAAGCCGTTACCTACGGAATAGCCCAACAGGACCGGTAGAAAACGTCGAAGCGGCAACCTTTCGATAGCGCCACCGCGATAAGCACGCCGTTCCAAAACTCAAACGATCCTCGTCAGTTCTGAAACTGGCCTGGCGTGCTGCGCTGCCGCGGCTTTGGCGACTGCCGCGCGCGCTATCTTCCCGATGTAAATTAAACAGACAACTCCCGCGACCACTCCGGCTCCAAGCAGGACGTACATTCCCGTCGAGCTGTTTACCGAGCGATTCAGTGTCACCTCCCCAGCCGCGTGCAGCGCACTACCGAAATACACCAGAAACGATACCGAGGGCAGTATCCCGACGACGGTTGCGGCCATATATTGTTCGAACTTCACGGAAGTAAGCCCGTATATATAATTGCTGAGACCAAACGGAAGCGGACACATCCGCAGGAGACCAACGATCTTCCAGCCTTCATTGCCGATCGCCGCGTCGATCGCTTGGAACTTGGGATGATTCCCGAGGCTCTTCGCCACGGCATCACGTGCCAGGTAGCGCCCGATTAAAAATCCGAGCGCCCCTCCGATCCCAGCTCCCAGCAATCCGGCTGCCAGTCCCCAGCCAAAGCCAAAAACCATCCCCGCAACGATCATAAAGGGCGCCGCCGGCAGAGCAGCCAGGACGCCCACGGCCAGGACCCCCGCAAAGATCAGCATTCCAAGCGGCCCCAATTCCACGACGGATTGACGGAATTGTTCAAGCCACACCTGCAATGTCTGCAGCCCGATCATTTTTGCTGCTGCCAGAGCTCCAGCGATCAGCAAAATGAAAAAGATAAACTTAAGCCGATAGCCGGTCATCGAAGGGCAATATGGAGACTGAATGCGGAAGGCAGAAGCCAAAATTTTTCAACTGCCTTTTGCTTCTGCCTTCGAGTTCCGGCGAGACATCCAACACCACCACGCGGACGAGAGTCGGCGGGATGACAAATGGAACAACCCTGAACAGTCAGGAAACGTGGCTCGAGATGAGCTTGGTCAATTCGAACATCGTAACGGATTTCTTCGCTCCGAAGATTGGCTTCAAAGCAGCGTCCGCATTGATGACGGTTTTCTTCTTCTCATCCTGGAGCTTGTTCTTCTTGATGTATTCCCAGACCTTCTTGGTGATTTCAGTCCGGGGAACGGGTTTCGCCCCTACGATAGCCGCCAATGCCTCATCAGGTTGGACAGGTTTCATGAAAGCGGAATTTGCTTTCTTGGCAGCAGGTTTCGAGGGGGATTTTGCTGGGGCTTTAGCGCCAGTTTTGGATTTGGATGTCGCCATATTGATGGCCAATAGTGTCGCCCCCGCACGTTAGCAATCGAAATTTTTGCTCCCGGGCATTTTTCCCCATAAAAACGGTGTTCGTGCGCAAACTGCGTATTTTCCCTAAGAGACAACAGACGTTTTTGTCACTGGAAAGCGATAAACTCGGACAGGGTCAAAAACCTTGCGTCAACCTTTTTTGGACATAAGCTTTAAGCAGCTATGGGTTCCCCTTACTCCTCAGGTAAAATCATCAACCACGCGAATGGTCAGGGATCGATCTCCTACGATGACGTTCGTGCGCGGGCGATGGAACTGGCACGAATCGACGGACGTCCAGCCAAGGATTTTACGGACGCGGATTGGGATAGGGCGGCCTATGAACTGCATGGCGGGCATCTCGCGAGCGAAGATGATTCCGAGAGCGAATCGGCGGAACTGGGAATTGGTCCAGATTTGGTCGCCGGCTCGCTCGGACGGCATGTCCCAAACCGCATTGGAGAAGGCAACGATAGCAACGTTAGCGTGGAATTGATCCAGGAAGGCATGGAGGAAGCCGAGCACGAGCAAATGCTGGCGGCGAGCGAAGAGCTGGACGGCGAGGATTTGTAAGTGGTCCTGCGGTTGATCACGATGGCAGACGACGAAAGCACGAGCATGCCTTTGCCAAGCGACTGCGACATGACTGAAGCGGGGGCGAAACCTCCAAACCTATTTGCGCTGTCCCCTTTTCCAATTATGCTTCGCGGAAGTGGTCGACAGAAAACGTAGTCACTCAAGCCGTGCGGGGCAGCTCGGGGAAACGAAGAAGGCGGAGCCACATCGGCATCGTAAAGTCGGTTTGCGCCCCGCGAAAGACTGGCATAGACGCAATTTCCTGTTTGAGGTCTTCCTGCCCACCCTGCTTTCAAAGCGAACAGGCAGGCCGAACACGCCTATTTTTCCGCCCCTGCGAAAGGACGAAATCGGTATCACGTGGATCGGCCATGCTTCGTTCCTTTTGCAGGTCAAAGGAAAGAACATCCTCATTGACCCGAACTGGGCCCGGTGGCTGAAGGTCGTCAAACGTATCAAACATCCGGGGCTGCATTTGCACGAGCTGCCGCAGATCGACCTGGTCCTTGTAACGCATGCCCATTTTGATCATCTCGACCGTAGGACGCTGCGCGCGGTCGCTTCCGATCAGCCAATCGTTGTGCCCTTCGAGGTGGGAAATCTGGTGCACGACCTCGGCTTCGAGCGCGTGCATGAATTGCATTACTGGGAAAAATTTCCCTTCGGTCCACTGGAGATCAGCCTTACGCCCTGCCATCATTGGGGCGCGCGGATTTTACATGATTCGCATCGCGGGTTTGGCGGGTTCCATATTCAGGCAGGAAACCGATCTGTTTTTCATTGTGGCGACAGCGCATATTTTGACGGTTTCAGTGAAATCGGACGGCGCACTCCGGTCGAAATCGCGTTGATGCCCATAGGCGCTTACGATCCGCCAAGCGGGCGTGAGGTGCATATGAATCCAGAGGAAGCTGTTAAGGCCTTTATCGAATTGAAAGCGCAGACACTTATCCCGATGCATTACGGGAGTTTTCGATTGAGCTACGAGCCCGTGCATGAACCGCCGGAACGACTGCTGGAGGAGGCAAAGCGCCAGGGAATTCAGGATCGCGTCTGCCTCATGGAGGAAGGCCATCCGATGGTTTTTTGACTGCGTCTGCAGTCTTTTCCGGTCTTTGGTCCGGGCCCTTAGTCCTACTTTTTAACTTGAACTTACTCACCGGCTTTTTCCGGATCGAAGAGTGTAAGTTCAGGTTAAAGAGTAGGACTAAAGTTTTTCGAAAAACCCCGTCCGGATGGCTCCGAACGGGGTTTGTTTCGTGACACCCTTCCCACCCTGATGCCCCTGGGAAAAAGTGAATCTTCGACCGGTGCGGCCCGTTGCCGGAACCGCACCGGGTTTTTGATTGATTAGGCGATATAGCCTTCTTCGCCGTGTTCGCTGATGTCGAGACCAGCGCTTTCGACTTCGACGGAAGGACGGAGCCCAACGATGGCTTTGACGATAAACGCAATGATCGCCGTGGCGACCACGCTCCAGACAATCGTCAAGCCCACCGCCTTGAGTTGCTCCACCAGGAGACCTGCTTTGAGAGGTTCAACAACCGCGTTGGCTTTTGGATCAGCAAGAACCCCAGTGAGAATGGCTCCGAGAGTCCCGCCGACACCATGGACGCCAAACGTGTCCAAAGCGTCATCGTAGCCGAACATCTTTTTGAGGTACGCCACCGCAAGAAAGGGAACGAGACCCGCAGCGACCCCGATAACCATCGCGCCACCCGTAGTGACGAAACCGGCTGCGGGAGTGATCACGACCAAGCCAGCAACAACTCCGGAACAGAAACCGAGAATGCTCGGATGACCTTTAAAGAGCCATTCCGCGACTGCCCAGACAAAGCCTCCCGTTGCAGCGGCAAGCGTGGTGGTCGCGAATGCGTTCGAGGCAATGGCATCGGCTCCGAGAGCAGAACCCGCGTTAAAGCCATACCAGCCGACCCAGAGCATGCCAGTGCCGACCATACAGAGGACCATGGAGTGCGGAGGCATGGGTTCCTTACCAAAGCCCATGCGGGGCCCAAGAATGAAGCAAAGAACGAGCGCGCTCCAACCGGACGTCATATGCACCACGGTGCCACCGGCGAAGTCGATGGCCTTAATACCTGCACTCGGATTAAGCGGCCCACACATAAATCCAGTAACCGACCACACCATGTGCGCGAACGGGAAGTAGACCGCGAACATCCATAAGGTAACGAAAACCAGAACGGCGATAAATTTCATCCGTTCTGCGATAGCACCCACAATAAGCGCCGGAGTAATGATCGCGAAGCTCAACTGGAACATCGCCCACATCGTGTCGGAGATCCACCAATAGCCCGCGCCAGATTTCCCGGGTTCAACACCCTTGAACATGGCATTTGCCGTGTCGCCAATGAAAGGCCCGCCGCCGGAAAAGGCCAGGCTATAGCCGATCGCCCACCAGAGAATGGTGACCAAACCTGCAATGCCGAGACACTGCGCCAGCACCGAAAGCACATTCTTGCGACGAACCAAACCGCCGTAAAACAAAGCAAGTCCGGGCAGCGTCATGAAAATAACAAGAGCCGTGCTGACCATTTGCCATGCGTTATGGCCAGGGCCAGGGCCCGCGATGTTGGAAGTCCACGTGACATCGCCGTCTTTGCCCGGTTGTACGTTTTGAATGTATTTTTCGAGGTCGAAAACACGCTGTTCGAGCGTGGGACCGGCGGGCTCGGCGGCAGGCGAAGGAGCGGGTGTGGCATCCTGGGCTGTCGCCATGGAAGTGGCAGAAACCGCCACGGCAGCGACGGCAGCCATCGCCAGCAGTCGGATTCTTTGCAAGAGTTTGGGCATTGTAAGGTTCAGTTAAGGTTGTGTTACACGCGGCTTCTCAGGCCAACGGCCCATACCAGAGCGGTAGCGGGAAAAACCGTTTCCCACGCGGGGCCGCCTCGATAGACGCTTGGACCCGGCGCCTGAGCGTGCCGGCACGCATGAGGCCACTGCGTTCCAGTGGAGGATCCAGTGCCAGCACGCGAATGATCGCGGGAAAAGGCCAGGATCCACCGACAAAGGTACCAAGGAGCTGTCATACGCTCCTCGCGCATTCAGCACGCCGCGTGCCATGACTTGACGCGGAACATCCCGAAGCCCGGCGCACGCCTCGATTTTAACCTTCCCGCCATCCTGGCCCGCCCTTCACAGGTAAAATTAGTATGAGCCAATTTCATACATGAGCTCCCTGCTATCGAATACGTCTTTGCACCCCGTCTGCCGCTGTCTATTTTTTTTCAATACGCTCAAAAGACGGCACGACCTCACGCGGTTCTCCCTGCGTTCTGTTGGTAAAACAGAGTCGCATTTATGAGTAAAGCGCTTGCTGAGTACGGTTGCCTGGTGTTATCGGTGGCTTCCCCGGGGTGTCCCCCCTTACATTGAATATGCCCTCCGAAGAAATCAGTTACGGCGGTTGGAATCGCAACCTGCGTCTTTTCAATAATGCGGTCGAAATAGTTGTCACACTCGACGTTGGTCCACGAATTCTCAGTTACCGCCCCATTACTTCCGCCGGCAACGGTGTGAACGTTCTTAAAAATTTCCCTGAACAGCTGGGCGGTTTCGGAGAAACGGAATGGAAAATCCGTGGCGGCCACAGGCCCTGGATCGCCCCCGAACACGAGGTTCTTTCTTATGCATGGGACAACGTTCCGTATCCGTATGAACTGATGGGCGGTCACGGCATCCGTGCCACGAATCCCGGAATCGAACCTTGGTTTCTGAAAAAGGAAACGACCATTGAGCTCGCGCCCACCGGCAGCGGCGTTACGATTGAACATACCGTCATCAATGAGAGCGATGACACCTGGGAAGTATCCCCATGGGCCCTAACGGTGATGGAACCGGGCGGTATTTCCATTCTCCCGCAACCACCGCTCGGAGAGCACCCACGGGATCTTTTGCCGAATCGCGTGCTTGTTGCGTGGCCGTATTCCGATTTGTCGGATCCGCGCCTGCGTGTCGGCCGGCATATCCTCACCCTCGAGCAGCGGGCAGAAGGTGTGCCATTCAAGATCGGGCTCGCACATCAGTGCGGCTACGCTGCCTATCTCTTGGGAAATCAGCTGTTTGTGAAAACAGTCCCGTATTTCTCCAGCGCGACGTACGCGGATCATGGCTGCAATTACGAAAGCTTTACCAATAGCGAAATGCTCGAGGTGGAAACGCTTGGCCCGTTGACGGAACTCGCGCCGGGCGAGTCCGTATCGCACACGGAAAAATGGCGACTCTTCAGCGATTTGAATCCGCCTCCGGTCACGGACACGCCGCAGTTCGCGGATTGGCTCGCGGCGCTGTTGCGTCAGGAGGGTTTGCCCTGATTGAATGGCGCGATTCATGCGAAAGAAAGCGTTGTATTTTGTTCAATGTGCGGCCGTTGTAGCAACGTTGGCGACATTCACGGCTTGCGAAACCACCAAGCGCGTCGGAGTGAACCGCGTCGATCGGGCTGCCATTACCGCAAGCATTCGGCAGGAGTCCCCGGGCAGTTATTTCATCGGCCGGCGTTATTACAAAAGAGATTATCACTTTTGGGGCTACGTCCGGAAACCTGGCCAGCTATGGAGCTCCGCAAAGATGGTGATGGTAAACGAAAACAAAAAGCTTCTTCCCGATCGCGCTGGCGGGAAAATGGGAACCGATAACGATTACGAATACATCCTCGAAGGGTATTTCTCCGGCGACACGGTCTATGAACCCGCCAGCAACGGAATCTATCCTGAGTTCGTGCTGACCGGTTACACTTTGAGATCGGCGAATCCGCCCAATATCTTTGCCGACCTCGGCGCGACGAATCCGGCCCGACGGATTATCTCTAAACCGATACCCTAGGAAAGAGCAGAGGTCAGAAGTCAGAATGTAGAACCAAGATCCAGCAGGACCTTGCCGTTACGGCCAGCTTCCCCGGCCCGGAGAACGGCTGCCTTGATTTCAGATAAGGGAAAACTGCTGTCCACCTGTGGGCGAAGCAGTCCCCTGGATGCAAGGACACCGAGCTGCTCAAAAAACGCTTCCTTTTCCTCGCGGGTCGCAGCGACATACCACGTCGTAATCCAAAAACCCCGGAGAACGACGTTCTTGAAAATGAGCGCGCCGTTGGAAACTCGGACTGGTTTGCGGCTCATCGCACCATACGTCACCAATTGGCCGCCCGTCGTCAGCGCGGAGATTTGCCGATAGGCGCTATCGCCGCCAACCGCATTGAGGGCAAGGCGCGCCTTGGCGCCCCCGGTCGCATCGCGGATTTTTTCTTTCGACTCGGCATCGTCCAGGATGACTGCGTCGGCACCGAGCGCCTGCAATTCAGGAATAACTTCCGCGCGCCGGACGAGATTGACCGTTTTCCAGCCAAAATTCTGGGCGATTTGTATGATACAACGGCCGACCGCGGAGTTGGCGGCGTTTTGAAGAATCCATTCACCAGGCTGGAGTGCGACGAAATCGTGGAGCATGCGCCACGCCGTCGCAGGGTTGACGCGCAGCGTCGCGGCCACTTCGGCAGGCATCCCCGCAGGGACACGCAAACAGTCATCAGCTTTACCCGTCCAAAACTCTCGCCAGTACCCGACACTCGGCGGCAGAAAAACGAGGTCGCCGGTCGAAAATCGCATCACTTCCGAGCCTGCCGCGACGACTTCGCCCACGCCTTCCATCCCCGGCGTCGCAGGCAATTCCGGCAACCGCCCGTACGTTCCTTCGAGCACATTCAAATCGGCCGGATTCACCGCGGACGACAGCACCCGCACATGGATCTCATCTGGCTCAGGGTCGCGAATCGATTCCTGTGTAAGCTGAATGACTTCGTGCGGAGTTCCAAACTGATGAAAAATGGCGGCGTTGGCGGTCTGGGACATGATGCAGATCGTGAATTGACCCCGTAATTAGCCGCACGATACCACCCTGATCAAATTTTGGCCTGCACGGTTCCGATCTCGACTTGCGGAATTGTTAACGGAGCAACCACCAACCTTCCAATATGCCCGTCCAGGACGCCTAATGCGCTGTTCCCATTGACCGTTGTCCTGCACTTTGTAGGCTGTCACAGCAGTTGCTTACACAGACGCAGTATCGCTGGCTTCAAGTCGGCGGACAAGCTTTGCCCTTCGGCCTAAACGACTATGTCAACCACTCCTTCACCCAAAGAAATTGGAATCCGTTGGTTTACGGAAGTATGGAACAACCGAAATACCGCAATCATTCCTGACCTCATGAATCATGACGCAAAAGGTCATTTGGAAGGTGGTCAGGAAATTGTTGGTCCCGAGCAATTCATTCAGTTTCAGAAGGCAATGTTTGAGGCCTTGCCCGACATTCGGGTTGATATTCTAAATTCCCTTTCCGACGGCGATGACGCGTGCATTCTGTGGCGTGCCCATGGGACTCATTCCGGTCAGGGCCTGGGGTTTTCGCCCACTGGAAAATCCATCTCGTTTCGAGGTATGACCTGGCTCCACGTCGTGGACGGAAAGATTACAGAAGGCTGGGACGCCTGGGATCAAGGCAGTCTCATTTCACGACTTGCGACTCCGGCATAAAGAGCCCGCGCAACTTCGAATGCCAGACCGCAGATGGCAGGAAAAAAGTGTGCATTTGCTTCTCGCGTAACAATAATGTCGAGCTGCTTTCCAACCGTCGCTCAATGAAATGGGCCTAACGACCCAGATTGCGCGGTGGGTGTCAGTGGTCGTGCACCCGTTTGTCATGGTTGCGGTCGTGGTGGGCACAGCAACGGCGCACCTCGACAGGCCGGGGGATATCGCTTCAAACATCGGTGTCGTCGCGTTGTTTGCAGTTCTCCCAGTGGTCGTGCTCACGCTTCGGCAGGTGCGTCGGGGCGCCTGGGCGGACTCCGACGCTTCCAACCCACGAGATCGCCCGGCCTTGTACGCAGTGGGTATTGCAGGCCTTTTGGCACTGATTTTCTACCTTGCCGCACGCCGACCCGAATCTTTTCTCCTTAGGGGAACATCGGTCGCTCTCGGTATGCTTGTCGCGTGTGCAGTCGCTACCATTTGGGTAAAAGTATCAATTCATGTCGCAACAGCCGCGTTGACGGCAACGACACTCATCCTGCTCGGATCGCCGGTCGGTTGGGTTCTGGCTGCCGCCGTTCCAATCCTGATGTGGTCCCGGCTCACGCTTGGCAGGCATAAGCCAGCGGAAGTTGCCTTGGGCCTTGGTTTTGGAATCATCGCAGGAGTCGCGACGCACCTTCCCTGAACAGAACAGCATTTCGCGGGCTTGGAACAAAGGACGGTGACGCTTTTTCAAAGACGATGCGGCGAACAGCGGCGAAAATCCGTAGCTATAGAAATTAGAATTCGCCGCACTGGCGCGACGGCCCCATACAGTGCCATGCCCTCGTCAGAAACAGAACTTCACAAGACGCTCAAACGTCTCGCGTTCTGTTGGGCGCTGGAGAATGGGTTCCAGGCAGCAGGCTTTGAGATTTCGCTGCCGCAATCCGGGTTTCGCGCGGATGTCGTCGCGTGCAAAACGCAGCGCATTCGCGGCCAGCCTTTTCCCGGAATGACGGCAGCGTTTGAGTGCAAACAAAACCGCGGCGATTGGCTCCGGGACTCGTTCGTGGCGGAAGGCACGCGTCAGCGACTCGAAACGTTGAATACCCGCCGCACAACGCTCGAACGGCTTCTCCGCGTCCATCATCCCTCTGCAATCGCGAGCGACACATTGTTCAGCGAGTTTGGCACGCTCAATCCCGAAGCGCTCGCACACAACGGCTACCGAAAAGTCCTCAGGGAAATTCAAACCCTGCAAAGCGCGCTGTTTTCCAAGACCAAATTTGACGACCTTGCGAGATACCGCTGCGCAAATCTGTGTTATCTCGTGACCACGGAGGGACTCGTAAAGGACTTCGAGCTCCCCCCATTTTGGGGACATTTGGAACACACCGGCGATTCCTTGATTCTACGGCGCCAGCCCGTCTGGCAGGAAACAACCGAAGCAAACCGTCTCGTCGTTCTCCAAAAGATCGCGGCGGCATGGACGCGGCAGGTTTTGAAGGGATTAACACTGACGGACACAGATCCGCAACCCGGCACCGCACCCAATCTGGTCAAAGCAATCAAACAGCCATGTTCTCCTGAAAAGGTCTCCCAAGAACCAACCTGATACGCTCAAAAACACTCCGACCCTTCAGCGTTGCATTTGACCTTTTTCTTCAGCCTTCGGGCGCTCTCGGGATAAGCGTTCAAAACGTTCCGGCTGAGGGACACAAATCGGCGATCTCGCATCCTGCGCAATCCGGTTTCCGCGCAAAACAGCGGCGCCGACCGTGCCAGATGAGCCAATGACTGAAATTGGTCCAGTCCTTTCGCGGAATGAGTTTCATGAGCTCCTGCTCGATCCTAATGGGGTTTGTCTCGCCCGTCAGACCGAGCCGCTTGGACAAACGCGCCACGTGGGTATCGACAACAACGCCTTCCTCAATTCCGAAAGCGTTGCCAAGCACGACATTGGCCGTTTTTCGTCCGACGCCCGGAAGCGCCGTCAGGGCGTCCATGCTCCGCGGTACTTCGCCACCATGGCGCGCGACGATTTCCTGCGCAGCCGCGCGAATGTTCTTGGCCTTGCTCCGGAAGAACCCTGTTGAAGCAATCAGACGTTCGATGTCTTCCTGAGGGGCTGCGGCCAGCGCTTTTGCCGTTGGATAAGCAGCGAAAAGAGTGGGAGTAACCATGTTGACGCGTTTATCCGTGCACTGCGCGGAGAGAATCGTCGCGACGAGCAATTGCAGTGGGTTCTTGTGGTCCAACTCGCAATGCGCTTCCGGGTAAATGCCCGGGAAGCGTTCGACAAGGTGGGCGGCGCGTTGGACTTTGGTCATTCCAGAACGTACCGCAATGCAAAGGCGTAGTCTACGCAGCGCGAGGTAACACGAGTCCCTATGAAGGACAGGGCTGACGATTTCGCGGAGGAATACCTCTACGATGCCCCGAGCGCCTTGAGACGCTCGGCAGCTTGAGGAGCAAAGGGCGATTCCGGGTACTTCTCACCGATCTGCTTGTAATATTTGATGGCATCGGCCTGCATCTTCTGTTTGTCCTCGGGTTTTTGCAGCGTCGGCGCCTGCGCCTCCATTGCCTGCGCCCCAAGGAACAAACCTTCGGCAGCAGCTGACGGCACACCGCCATAAAAATAATCGGTTTTAATGAAATAATCGATCGCGCCTCCGAGGTCACCGGCTGCGAGACGGATTTTGCCGCCCAGTATCATCGCTTTGGCACGCAGTTCATTGGTCGCGGTCTGCGCACGCACAATTCCTTCCACGAGCGCCAATGCCTCATCGTATTTCTTCTCGTTGAACAGCCCGCTGGCGATGCCATAGTTGGCCTCGAATATTTTCGACGACCACGGATAACGCTGTTTGAGTTCCTCAAACGTGGCCGCAGCTTCCGCGGTCTGGCCGCGCGCCTGCAAGACTTTTCCCGTTCCGAACAGCGAAATCGCCTGTGCTTCCTGCACGGGAAGTGGCACCTGGTTGGGCGCATTTCCGGGAGGATTTTGATAGTCAGCCGCCACCTTCTGGAAGACCTTTTCCGCCTCGTCGATCTTGTTCTGGTCGAGGAGCGCCTCGCCATAAAGGTCAAGGTCGGAGGAAGCATAGACCAGATTCGGATCGTAAGCCGCAGTCATTTGCTGCAGTGCCTTCGCCTTGTCCGTCTCGTAGATGAATGAGGCAAGAGTAAATAGCACTTTGCTTTTCGCCTTTGGCGTGGAATCCAGTTTCGCAGCGAATTGCGTGAAATAACTTTCCACGTCTTCCCGCTTCTTGAGTTGTGCGTCGACAAGCTCTTTCTGCGCTTTCAGGATTCCCCGGACCGCAGTGGCGACGTCGGGACTTTCCGGGTATTTTTCGACAACCCGTTCGGCGTCGCCAATGCTGTTGTTAACAGCTTTTGTCCATTTGTCGCGATCTTCGCTTGTCAGGCCAGCGTAACGGCCGAGCGTTTGGGCGATGCCGAGCCAGTTTGCGCTGGTTTGCAACAGGACCTGCGGGACAAGGGGGCTCTGCACATTCTTATCGATGAATTCGTAGTAAATATTGATCGCGTCCTGCGGCTTGTTCTGGGCAACCTGCGTTTGGGCGAGGTTGGCATAGGCGTTGAACACCTTCGGATCCTGCGGATAGGCGGCGATGAATTCACGCATCGCTGCATCGGCCGCCGCAGTGTCGCCGGCTTCGGTCGCCATACGCTGGCGTTCAAAAAACGTAAAGGTTGCCACCTGCGACTTAGGAAATTTTTCCACGACTTGTTGAAACGTCTTCATTGCCGTCGCGACTGCGCCGGATTTTTCCTGTGCCTGGGCGAGCGTAAAATAGGCGAGCGGCGTTAGATTCTGGTCATCGGGATAGCGCGCGTTAAACGTAGCAAGCGCGGTCGTTGCATCCTGATATTTCTGCTGCTGGACCAGGATCCACCCATGCCAGAAGGAGCTTTGCTTCACGGCATCCGGTGTGTCGGCGTAGTCTTTCTGAATCGTGGCATAGACCTGATCCGCTTCGTCGAGTTTTCCGGTGCTTTTGTAAATGTCGGCCAGACCCAATTGCGCGCGGAGCGCGAGTGCTTTCTCCGGCTTTGTCGCGAGATAATCCTCGTAGGTCTTGATCGCCTGTTCGAACTGCTGAAGCTGACCGTACGCATTGGCCTGCTCGACCAGTGCAGCCGCCGTTGCTGCACTCTTGGGATATTGCTCGACCTGGGCCTTGAAATACGCGAGCGCCTTTTCAGGTTGCGGCGGATTCGATGTCGTAAACATCGCACCGATGGTAACAGGCAGATTCTCGGCAACGGGATCCCCTTTATAACGGCTTTGGAAGCTATCATAGCCCGCGACGGCCTTGTCGACGTTACCCTGCAGCGCATAGGTCATCGTCCGAAAATAGGCGATGGTTTTTTTCTCGGTTTCATTTGCAAATGGCTCGAGGTAGTCGAGCAGCACACGCGCTTCGTCATAGCGCGGTTGCGTTGGCGTGCTGAGCTGGAAAAAGATCTGTGCCATTTTCAGCCTGGCGCCGACCGTCTGGCTGGCCTTGTTCTTGATGGCACCAATCTTGGCGGTTTCGCGTCCGACGAGGGATTGGAGGCGGCGATTGGTCACGATGTCCTTCGTCATGAGTGCCTGTTTGGCGCGGGCTTTAAGACTCTCGATTTTCGCTTCCTGTTCCCGAAGCACTACGTCGTTCGCCTCTATGCTGCGATACGCGGCAAGCGAATCGGTGAGCAGCTTTGAGCGTTCGGCACCTTGAGTGAATATGGCGCGGCTGAAAAGCACTTCACCGAGCTGAAATTGCGAGTCGCTGACAAGTGGCAGGTCGCTGCGCTTGGTGATGATGTCAGTGAGCAGTTTCTGGGCTTCGTCAAAGAGCGGAAACGCGACTGCCGTTTCCCCGCGATTGGCATTGAGGAGGGCGCTGGCCTTGGTGGCAAGCATCAGGGCAAGGAGGTACTGACTGTCGAGGACACTTTCGCTCTTCGGAAAATCCCTCAAGTTCGCCCGGAGATTCTCGATGGCAGGATCGTATTGCTGAGTCTGGAAATAGCAGATCGCCTGCGTGTAACGGCTGTTTTCGATGAGGTCGCTCTTGGGATATTTAGCTATAAAATCCGTAAAAGCTTTGATTGCCGCGTCGAACGCCGCTTTGCGTCCGGCATCTTCCGGCGGCAACGCGCCTGCCTTTTGCGCGAGCGCCTGCGGGAGAAGGCCGGACGCCGTTTCGATGATCTCGTTGGGTGCAGGTGGAACCAGCAGCTTCTTGAAGTTGGCGATCGCCTCGTCGTTTTTCTGCAGAAGCATCTGGCTGAATCCCAGCTTCAGCTGCGCGTCCGCGATGATGGTCGACGTGGGATAGTTGGCGACGAATTGCTCAAAAGCCTGCGCAGCGCTCTCGTAGTTGCCGTCATTGAGAAGTTGGTTGGCCACCGCAGCATCCGCGGACTGGTCCTGCGCAGAAACAGTAAGCGGACTGAGAAAAACGGGGCAGGCAACGACGGCAACAGCGGCAGCGGCACGGAGGCGTTGCCGGAGGGAACGAGAGAGAATCATAGAATGGTGGGGGTGGGAAAGAATTGTCGATCCGGCGAACATACAAATGCCGCAGGCCGTTTCCAGCGCAAAACCGAGAAGGGCCAACCCGTCCGTCCTACGCTACCCGCGCGGGTGGAATTTCTTGTGGATGGACTTTAGGCGGGTGCGGTCGACATGAGTGTAGATCTGCGTCGTAGCGATATCCGCGTGGCCGAGCATTTCCTGAATGATACGCAGATCGGCGCCGCCGCTAAGCAAGTGCGTAGCAAACGAGTGACGGAGCAGATGCGGATACACGTTTATGTCGAGCCCGGCAAATTTGGCGGCCGCTTTAACGATTTGCCAGATTCGGACGGTGGTTAGGCCCGTGCCGCGAGCGCTCAGAAAAATATGGCTGCCGGTGCGTTTTTTTACAAAATTCGGCCGCTCGGTGGCAAGATATTTGGCGATGGCATCACAGCCGCGTTTGCCGACGGGAACCATGCGCATTTTGTCGCCTTTGCCGATGACTCGCAGGAATCCTTCATCCAGGTTCAAGTTTTCAAGCCGGGCGTTGACCAGCTCCGAAACGCGGACTCCGCTAGCGTAGAGCAGCTCGAGAATGGCTCGGTCACGCAGCGCAAATTCATAGGTCGCCGGGAGCGATTCGATGAGACGCTCGGCCTGAAGCTCGTTCAGCGTCTCGGGAAGATCGCGAGCAATTCTGGGAAGTGGCAGAACTTCGGTGACATCAGCCGGAATTTTCCGGCGTTGGAAAAGGAAGCGAAAAAAAATCCGGATGGCGACGACGATGAGCTTGATGGAACCAGCGGCGAGTCCGGTGCGTTTACGATGGGCGAGATAATCGGAAACGTGCTCCAATTTTACGTTCGCCGATTCGCTGACGCCTGTTGTTTTGGCAAGCCACGTGGAAAACCCTTCGAGCGAAATGCGGACCGAGAGTTGGTAATTGGTGGAAAGCCCGCGCTCGGTGGCGAGGTAAAGCAGAAATTCTTCGATGTCGTCTTGCATGAGCTTTCGGAACGCTTGGCGCCCATTCGCCGATCACATATCACCATTTCTTCCAATGGCCGAGTCGCGTGACATTTTTTCCCTCTGGATCGAGCGAACGACGCTCGATCCCCATCTTGCGCGTGCCGTTCGGACGACCCTTGCTTCGTCGGGAACCCTGCTGATTTGTCAGGCGACAGGGCTCGGTCAGAGTGCCATGTTTGTGGCCCTCGCGGCGCAAGGGATCGCGCTCAACGATCTCCGAGGCGGGTTTGGACTGCGGATGGGAATCGTCGTGACCATGGCCGTAGCCCTTGCAGCGGCCACGCTTCTCGGGGCGATCGCTGGGCAGTCGCTGTGGACGGCGACTGCCGGCATGGCGGTGGTAGCGATTTCAGCCGGTTTTTGGCGGCATGTGAACAAGGATTACGGGCCACTGCTGGGTGTGTACTCGGTCCTGCTTTACGCTTTGGCGTTGTCGGAATCCTCTTCATGGCATCACGCCGTGCATCTGGCGCAGCTTTCCTTGTTGGGCGGGGCGTCGGCTGCAGCCGTACACATCATTTCTTGGCTTTTCCGGCGTCAGTATCCGCTTCGAAATTCGGTCGCTGAGGTATGGGTGGCTTTGTCGGATCTCGCGACCAGCATGCGATCGGCGCCAGGGGACAACCCGCTGAAGCGTGGTGCAGCAATTGCCGCTCACGAACAAGCTCTGCGTGCAGCATTGGACAACACGTTTGCCGTTTTGGGCAAAGAAGAGCCGGATGATGGAAGAAAAATGTCTCCCCTCTTGGAGCATTTGGAGGAGATGCGTCGCGAGGCGGTCCATTTTGCGATGCGATTGATCGGTTTCAACTCGGCAATCGACGCCGCCTGCGGACAGCTGGAACTGAAACGTCATTTGCCGGCGGTGGATTCCGTATTGAAAACCTTGGCCGATGCCGCACGCTCGACCGCAATCACGTTGGTGAATCATCGCCAGGAGAATTTTTCGACCTCGGAGCTCCGTTTTCGACGGGCGCTTCATCTGGTGCGGGTGCTCGAGCGACAGCTTCCGTCACCGGAGACCAGCGTCGAGATTCGTCAGGCGCGGGCGATGCTGGAGCGGATCAGCGCAATTCTACCGGTGGTCCGGAACGAACTCAGCAAAACGCTCAGGCACAGTGAGCCACAGTACAATTTGCCGGTCGGTCTGCCTGAGATCGGCAGCCATTCTTTGAAAATGCTCACCGGCTGGATGGATCTCCGCCCGGGCATCGACCCTGTTCTGGTCCGGTATTCACTTCGTATTGCCGTCCTAACCACTTTGGGAATTGCCATTTACAAAACGTTCAACCTTTACCATGGCTACTGGATCGCCCTCACGATGGTGATTGTGCTCCAGCCGGACTACGGCTCCACTCGCAAACGCGCAGGCGAACGCATCACCGGCACACTTGCGGGTGTGGCGCTTGCGAGTGGGCTGCTATGGCTGCATTTGCCACATTTGATGACGACACTACTGATTCCCGTGGCGACGTTCGGTTTCGCTTATTATCTGAGACACTGGTACGCGGCGGCTTCGTTTTTCGTGACGTTGCAGGTCGTGCTCATCACCAGTCATGAGGCGGTTTTGAATTGGGAATTCACGGCGTCGCGGATGCTTTCCACGTTGATCGGCGGCCTGGCGGCGTTGATCGCCGCTCAGCTCTTCTGGCCGAATTGGGAAAAAGAAAAATTTCCCGCTCTGCTCGCTGCTGCCATCCGGGCGAACCGCCAATTTTTGGAGTCGATGTTTACCCGGACCGATGAAATAGCACCATTCAGGGCCAAACGGGCAGCAGAAAATGCAAATCGTTTCGCCACGGTTTCACTGCAACGGATGCTGGCTGAGCCCGCAAACCGAAATGTCAACTCGCAACGCGATGCGGCAATGGTGAATTACAGCCAGCGCATCACGCGAGCATTCACCGTCATCGCCGTTCACAAAGATGCTGGCGTCGCGATGGACGACACGACGGCTGGAATTTCCATGCGAATCTCCGAGGCACTCGAAATACTGGCCCGTGCCGTGGAAAGCCAGGAAGGCGCGCAAGCGATCGCAATCCGCCACGTGGAACGGAAACTCGAAGAAATGGAGTCGCTCTTGGATGTTTCTGGAAAGGGCAACATCGAGTTGATTCAGACACAATTGGCCAAAGCCATCACCGAGATTCGCGCGATGACGCTGGAATTGGAAGAAAGTTAGCCCGGCAAAGCAGTCACTTTGCGATTTTGTCGGTGCTTCAATTTTCGCTGTTCTGCGGCAAGCCAATTGAATATTACTTTCCGAAGTTTCTCCTCCCACAAGATGAGAGGGTTTATTCGTGGGCCGAACTAATGAATGTGTCTCCTCCTGGCGATGATGTTGTCTTGATTGATCGCGTCACAAAATCCTTTGGCAACAAGATCGCGCTCAGCAATGTTTCCTTTTCGGTTCCATCGGGGCAAATCTGCGGGTTGCTAGGTCCAAATGGCGCCGGTAAAACAACGCTGTTCCGGCTCCTGATGGGGATTCTAAAGGCAACAGAAGGAACTCTCCTCATTGGAGGTCTGGACGCTTTCAAGAGCAGGACCGAACTCAAACGACTTATCGGCTTTCTGCCCGACGAACCGGTTTTTTATTCCTATCTATCCGGGCGCGAAATCCTCGAACTGAGCGCCGCGATGCATGGCCTCGACGTGTCAACCGCCATGAGTCGTATTGCGACGCTCATCGGTCAGTTGCGTCTGGCGGATGATCTCGACAAATACGCGGAAGATTATTCGCGTGGCATGAAGAAAAAACTGGGACTGCTCCTGGCCATGTTGCATCAGCCGAAGCTTCTGGTGCTCGATGAACCCACGAATGGGCTGGACGTCGAGTCGACGCATTTCTTTTACGATCTTATCCTGGGTGAAGCCGGACGGGGCACGACGATTCTCTTTTCCACGCATCTGATGGATCACGTCGCAAGACTCTGCTCTCACGCCGTCATCATCAGTGAGGGCAGGCTGGCCGCCGCCGGGTCGTTGGATGATCTTCGCGCGGCGTTTGGCAACGCCGCGCTGGAGGACATTTTCTTGAAGTTCACCGCGCAATCCAGGCTCGCATGAGAACATCGCCTGGGCGTGCGAATTCCACGGGATTTTGGAAAGTGATGTTTGTGCTGCTTCGGGCGGCGCAACAGCGGGCAAAAGGCCGGCGAGAACGGCAGAGCGAACTGCTGACCCGCCGCGCCGGCGAAGAATCGACCAGCTGGGAAGGATTTGCCCTGCTCGGAGCGCTGGTGCTGGCGGTGTTGCTCCATGGCGCGGCCGCATGGGTCGTCCAACGGGCCGTTGCCTCCGGTCCGCGCATCGACGCTGAACGCTCCGGGAAAATCGTCGTTGGCAGTCGCTTCAAAGATGAGATTCTCCGCCTGGAAAGAGCGGGCGCTGGAAAATTGACGTCATTCAACAAGGAATTCGATGCTCTGTGCCGCGGCGAGGCGGGTAATATGGCACTCAGCGAAGGCGCGTCATCGCACGACAGCCGGAAAGAAATCCTCGAAACAAAGCTGCGGGAATCCGTGATGAGCTACGGTTCGCGGGATCTGGTGGCCATCGACACCGGGGTGTCTGGAGTGCCAGCTTTGTCGGGAGCGCATTCGTCCTCCGCG
>DATDAW010000038.1:0-3111 GCA_036525185.1 Chthoniobacterales bacterium
TGCCAAAACTCTTCTTCGATCCGGGCAAGCGCCATCCCGGCTTCGTCCGGGCCGACATTTTCGCGGCGCGCAAGGACCCAGACCAATTCCGGATCGTCCGGCAGGACGACCGGAAACGGCACAAACGGTGCTTTGGGTTCCTCCTCCAAAGCCGCTGCCGGATCCACTTTCACTCGGCTGCTCACCGTGCGATCGCGCGTCAACGGGGTCAGGCTGCGTCTGGTGACAAAGTGTCATGAGATGCAGCCTGACCCCGAGTATTGTGGCATCGAGGAGGTATTTGTGGATGCTGTCCACTCTGGATGCGTTGAATGCTCTACCAGCGCCGGCGCCGTTGCACAAACCTCAGCGCACTTCGACTCCTGCGACCAGTTTCTTGAAATGGTCGTAAGTGGCGTCGTCCACCTCCGACACGTCCCGATAGCGAGGAAGCTCAGTTCGGTCATCCGGCGACAGTTCCTGCATATTCTGCCGAAACGCATCCGCGCCTCCGACAAACCAATCCGGATGCCGCTCGTGCACGGTGGCCAGGCCGACCAGCAAATCTTCCTCAGTTTCCGACCTCGTCAGGCCGGCGACTGGTTCCCTTTCCTTTGTGAAAAAACGGGCCAGCCTCTCCCACCAGCGTGGCGCGGGCCGGAACGAACCCTCCATCATCGCGAAATAGCGCACCCGGTTCACAAAACGCTTGATGCCGCGCGGCGTCATGTGGGTGCCTCCCATGAGGAACGGAAACCATTCGTCGAGCGCCTTCACGAACGCATCCGAATCCTCGATGACCGCTCCAGTCCGCCGCGAAAGCCGGATGATGCCCGGAACCAATATCGCCGCAGCCACAAGAGCCATCGCCCAGAGCGGGGCGCGCCCCGTCTCGCCTCGGTAAAACTTTGCCGAACCGATTCCCGATTTTCCGTCAGGTTTGGAGGTCAAGAGTGGGGACGTGGCGGCTGCGTTGACTTCAACGGTGGCTTGAACAGCAGGCGCACTGGCCTCCACAGCGGGCGCCTTGGCCGATTCGGTTTCGGCCAGCGGCGGAAAAGTTCGCATGCTCCACCACGCGGCAATGACAGCCGTGAGAATGCACAGCGTCGCGGGGATCAGATGGGGCAGCATTTCACCGATCTTTTCCATTGAAACTTCGAAGCGGCTTTGCGGCGGGCGCTCCGGCGCCTTGCTGGTCAGCAACGTGCGGAATTGATTCGCCTCGGCTTTCGGCACCGGCACCTCGATGTTGATGAGCTTCTCCAGGTATTCGTGCGCAAACCGATGGCGTTTGTCTGCCTCGGTCAGAGACCGGCCGTCGATCTGGTCCGGCGACTCTCCAGCCACTTTCTCGAATACCAGCCCGATGCAACGTTCGACCCGCCGGCGCGCGAGACCCATCACGACGAAACAATCACCGCATGAAATGAGAAAGTTGATCGCTTCCAACATTTCGTAAACCTGCTCGGGTCGGCAGCGATCGAGATCGTCCACGTAGAGCACCATTGTCAGCGGATCGAGCGATTGACTGACCTCCCGGAACTCGGTGGCAAATTTATGGCGGAAACTTGTCTGTGCACGCAGATCGCTCGCTTTGGCGGCGTTGGATTTCGAGGCTAAAAGGCTTGCCGGATTTACTCCAAAAACCTGGAGCGCTTTCAGAAAGGCAATCAACGAGCCCAGCGCTGTTGCCAGGACCAGGAGGACCTCCGGTTGTTCCTTCGCCGCCTCTTTTTGGTCCTTGGACATCGCCGTCTGTTGACCCGAACCGAGCGTGCGGCTAATGAATTCAGTGGTTTTTCCCGCAACCCCGACCAGAGCATCGGGCGTCTTCTGGAGCCGGCCCGGTTCGACGAAGTAGCTAACGCAGAATGAAACGGCAGCAATCAGCAGCAGGGACACAAACAAATGTCGCCGCGCCCGCAGCCAGAGTAATTTAGTCCGGAAAACGAGACCTTCGGGCGTGAATACCGGCGGAATGGCCTGAGTTCGGACGTTTTCAAGCAGCGCCGCGAGGAGATGCTCTTCCGTCTGATGATGCCATGCATTGAACCAGACGGGCCGGAACTTGTATTGCCGCAGGTCAGCCCGCAGCAGATTCATCAGTGAGGTTTTGCCCATACCCCATTCGCCAGTGATAGCAATCGTGAGCGGCGCTTTGGTCTCGTTGTTGCGCAGATAGTTCGAAAGGCCCCATGCGACCTGTTGAAAGCCCAGGTAATCCGCATCCTCCGGCTCAAGCGGCTTGTCGGAAGCTAGCTTGGGACTGATCGCTTCGCATTTAGGCGGCGCAATCTCGTTAGGAATCTTGCGGACAAAGGCGAACAACAGAACGAGACTCAAGAAATACCACGGAGCCGGAAGCCAGGCGTG
Source organism: Chthoniobacterales bacterium (assembly GCA_036525185.1). Classification (GTDB taxonomy): domain Bacteria; phylum Verrucomicrobiota; class Verrucomicrobiia; order Chthoniobacterales; family DASVRZ01; genus DATDAW01. The sequence continues at coordinate 2,356 of DATDAW010000038.1, forward strand.
ACGCCCACCCGAACTCGTTCCTGCAGTCACCACCGGAAACCAGCGACGTCCTCCGTCCTCGGTGCCAATCAATGTTCCTCCCGCGCCCGCCCCAAAGCCTCGCTCGGGAGTTGGGAAAAAGACTGCGTTCAGTGTCGCTCCGGTGCCGCTGGTTTGTTTTTGCCAGGTATTTCCTCCGTCGGTCGTGACAAGGACAATCCCACCATCACCGACGGCCCAGCCTGCCGCGTCGGAGGTGAAGAGAATATCGTTAAGCACAACATCCACCCCGCTGGGCAATGCCTGCCAGCTCCGAGTGCCCACGCTGCGTGCAATCGTTCCATCTTCGCCGCACGCAACGAAATTCTCGCCCGCTTTGGTGATGCCGAGAAAAACTGCATCAGGCCTTTTCAACGCGGCGATTTCTAAAGGACGGCTCAGAATCGGTCCCGTTTTACCTTCACCGATCTCGAAAATCCCGGAGCCCACAGCTATTCCCGAAAAGCCGCCAGCGAGGATGATGTTTGAAAGCCGCTGGCCCGGTTCCGAAGTTGGCTGCCAAGTCCGCCCGCCATCACTCGTGCTGCTGAGACCCGACTCGGTGATCGCTATGCCGTATTTCTCGTCGGAAAACCTGACCCGTTGTGCTCTGGGTGGGCGCAGCAGGCGCCATGTTTTCGCTCCGTCGCGAGTGCCGATAATCTCACCCGCAGCAGTCACCGCGTAGGCAACCGATGGGCTAACAAGATCCAAATCGACGATGTCGTTGCTAAGTAA
>DATDAW010000039.1:0-75149 GCA_036525185.1 Chthoniobacterales bacterium
GCCAATCTCGCGGACACAACCTTTTTCCATCACGACGATTTTGTGTGCGGACTGAATCGTGGACAGCCGGTGCGCGATGACCAGGGTTGTTCGGCCGATCATCAGACGTTCCATGGCTTCCTGGATCATTCGTTCCGACTCGGTGTCGAGCGCGCTCGTAGCTTCGTCAAAAATTAGAATGCGGGGGTTTTTCAAGATCGCACGCGCGATAGCGACGCGCTGCTTTTGGCCGCCTGAGAGGCGGACGCCACGCTCGCCGACAGCTGTATTGTATTTGTCCGGCAGCTCCATGATGAAATCATGTGCATTGGCTGCTTTCGCCGCAGTCTCGATTTCGGCTTGCGAAGCCTCCGGCCGGCCATAGCGGAGATTTTCGGCGATCGAGCCGGAGAAAAGAATGCTTTCCTGCAAAACGATGCCGATTTGGTTCCGGAGCGATTTCATGGTCACGTCGCGAAGATCGTTGCCATCGAGGAGGATCTGCCCGCCGTCTACGTCGTAGAATCGAGCCAGGAGGCTAATCAACGTGCTTTTTCCTGATCCGCTTGGACCCACGAGTGCCGCCACCTGGCCGGGATCGACGGCGAAATTGATGTCGGTGAGTGTATGACCTTTTCTGCCCGGAGCGATGGCTTTACTACTGTCGTAATCAAAATCCACATGCCGGAATTCGATGCGTCCGTGCGTGCAGGACAGCACACGGGCATTAGGCCGATCTGCAACGGACGGCACCGTATCGAGCAGGGCGTAAATTTTCTCCAGGGATGTTGTTGCACGCTGAAAGGTGGCGTTGAGATCGATCATCCGGACGATGGGCGCGAAAACGAAACCGATGTAGGTGTTGAAAGCAACCAGAGTGCCGATATCCATTTTTCCCTGGATAACTAGCCAGCCCCCATAACTAAGCACGACCAGGCCGCCGACCGAGCCGAGCATGTCGGCGATCACCCAAAGAAGCGTGTTGCGCATGGTGAGCTGCCGGAAATTATGGAAATCGCTCTCGATACCTTTGGTGAACTGGGCGATCTCGGAGTCCTCGCGTCCAAACGACTTGATCAAACGAGGACTGGCGATGCGTTCGTTGAGAAAGCCGACGACGTGATCCCAATTGCGGCGGTGCTTGCGGCTCTCCAGACGCATCCGGCGGCGGTGGTACAGGTAATTCAAAACAAAGAACGGCAGTACCGCACACGTAGCGAGCGCCAACGGCCAGTGAATCGCAAACAGAATCGCAAGGACGCCTACCAGCGTAACCAGATCCGCCACAACATTGATCAGAACGCCACTGACCAGGTTGTAAAACTCGCCGGTATCCTGTGTGACGCGCGACACCATTTTACCGGTTTGCTGGCTGTCGAAAAAACGGATGGAAAGGCTCTGCAGATGTGCAAAAACCTGAATGCGCATGTCGCAAGCCATCCGCATGCCGACTTTCGACAGCGTGTAGTTTCTCCAGACAGACACGATACCTCTGAGAATGAACAACGCTGTAAAAAGAATCATCATCTGCGTGAGCAGAGCGACATCCTTTTTCGGCAACGCTTTGTCTATAAGGATCTTAACAATCCAGGGATACGGCAGCGTCAACAGCGTGACGAGGAGGATAAGGGTGGCACCCAGAGCGATTTGCCACGTGTAGGGTTTTGAAAATAACAGGAAACGCCGAAAGACGCTCATATTTTTCTGTTCCAAGGGGCTCCAAATTATGCTGTTGGATTAAAAAGAAAAGCCGGATTAGCCGGGACGTCCGGGACACATTTAAACAAAAGAAACACCGGGGAAGACCCCGGTGTTGATCGTGAATGGTATGAGGTATTTTTTTGACCTCTGCGGGAGAAAAGCAATCCGTGGGATCGCCGCTCCGTCAGACGTGGTTGGCTACGTGAGGCTTCGTTCGTATTCCACAAGCCGCGTCAGGGCAGCCGCAAAATCCTCGAAAGCCTGCGCCGGTAACATAATCGTATCCCGCCGTCCGTTGACGTCCTCGGTGATTTTCATAAAACGTCCGCGTGCATTTTCCTTGAGATCGAGAAAAAATATCTTGCGGTCGATAATCACTTTCTCCGTTGCAATAGGTGCGTCCGGCACTCTGTGTTCCGTCCGTCCGTTCCGATAATCATTTCTAACTGGCCACTCTGATTGAGACATGTGCTTGGTTTGGTCGTATTGCCGACTAAATGGCTGCTACCGGGCAAAGTCAACCGCGCAAGCCGGAAAACCTTCAAAAACACAAGGAAAATGTGATGGAATCGGGTCGTTATCAGTCCCTCGGGAATCCCAGCGGAAACTTGGACTTTCTGAGCGGCGCCAAAGCAGCACCAAATGGAGTTGATGCTTAGGCCGCCCAAATGAACCTGCGTCATTCAAGCCCAACGGCTTGACGCACCTTGCGGATGGTCGGCGCGGCGAGAGCCATCGCCTTCGCTTTGCCTTTCCTCAGGACTTCTTCAACATAATCCGGCGATTTTTCCATCTCTTCACGGCGACTGCGCATAGGCTCGAAAAAGGTCCAGATCGCTTCAAAAAGCCGTTTCTTGAAGTCGCCGTAACCGACGCCGCCATTGCGGTAATCCGCCTCCATTTGAGCCACCTGCGCATCTGTAGCGAAATGACGATACAGGGCGAGGATGCTTGACTTATCGGGGTCTTTTGGAGACTCGACGGGGGTGGAATCGGTGGGAATTTTTTTGATTTTGTCCCAAAGTTGTTTTTCGCTCAGGAAAAGGTCGATGGTGTTGTTGTAGCTCTTGCTCATTTTTTGGCCATCGAGCCCTGGGACTGTCTGAACTTCTTCACGAATAATTGGCTCAGGAAGTTTGAAGACCTCGCCGTATTGCTGGTTGAACTTCAGCGCCATGTCGCGGGTCATTTCGACGTGTTGCTTCTGATCACGGCCGACTGGGACTTCATCGCTCTCATAAAGAAGAATATCGGCGGCCATCAACACCGGATAAGCAAACAATCCATGATTCGCAGGAATGCCGCGAGCAGTCTTGTCTTTATAGGAATGAGCCTTTTCCAGAAGCGACATGGGAGTGACGGTGCTCAGGATCCATGAAAGTTCGGTGACGGCTGGGACATCGCTCTGGACAAAGAGACACGCTTTTTCCGGCTCGAGTCCGCAAGCCAGAAAATCAAGGGCCACGCGATGCACGTACGCCCGCAGAATGGCGGGATTTCGCACGGTGGTGAGCGCGTGGTAATCCGCGATAAAGTAGATGGCTTCGCCCTGATTCTGGAGCTGGACCGCTGGGCGCATAGCTCCGAGATAGTTCCCGATATGGAGGGTTCCGCTCGGTTGGATGCCTGTCAAAATTCGTTTCTGCATGGAAGAAAGGTGCGAAGGGAAGTCGTTTCTACGCTAGTTATGGGCGCGCTTCAAAACGATTTCGAAATCGACGGTTTCACCGGGCGAAGTCAGATCTGGCGGTTTTACTTCCGGAATCGGCCATTGCGAAACGAGCGCAGCAAAATTTTCGGAAGAACCTTGCGGAATGGCCGCCAGGACGACCGCCGCATCTTCACGCTCCAATCCACGTATCGCCGTACCGCCGAGGCGCTGGGCGAGGGCGATGATTTTTGCGATCCGTTGCTCGACATCGACGTGATCCGGCGAAACTTCAATGGTCTGGGTGCCGAGGGAGGGCAGCGGAAGCGCTTTTTCGGCCGCCGCCTGGACTTGGCTTTGAAGCGGAACCAGGTTCGGTTCCCGCTTGGGCGTTTGCAGCTTCCAAACGGCCCATCCGCCAGTAGCGCAAAGGACGATTCCTGCGACGAGACCAACAATGAAACTCCTTCCTTTCACACCTCACACTTCACGAATTGTCACGTTCTGCTACAGAAAAATCCTCGCGTAAAGCGCACAGGCCGTGTCTCTTTTGCCTAGTCTTTTCCTCTGCTTATGACCATTCACCACTTGGATCGCGGCAAAATTTTGGTCACCGGGGGCGCCGGCTTCATCGGCAGCGCGCTGATTTGGGCGCTCAACCAACGCGGATACGACAACGTCATTGTCACTGATATGCTCGATTGTGATGAAAAATGGCGCAATCTGGTGCCGCTAAAGTTCCTCGACTACTTCGAGGCGACCGATCTCCCAAACCTCATCGAGAAGCGCGATCCGATTCTGCAAGGCGTCACCACCGTTTTTCATCTGGGTGCATGTTCGTCAACGACGGAAAAGAACGCCGAATACCTTATTCGCAACAACTACGAAACGACCAAGCGTGTGGCTGCATGGGCTCAGGACATCGAAGCACGATTTGTGTATGCGTCGTCGGCGGCTACATACGGTGCTGGTGAAGCCGGAATGGAGGACCACGACACAGACCTGCACAACCTGCGTCCCCTCAATATGTATGGCTATTCAAAGCACCTTTTTGATCTTTACGCTGCTCGACGCGGATTCCTGAGTCGCATGGTGGGTCTCAAGTATTTCAACGTTTTCGGTCCGAACGAATGGCACAAGGGGGATATGCGGAGCCTGGTCAACAAAGCATACGATCAGATCCGCGAGACGGGGAGGTTGCGGCTTTTTAAGAGTCATCACCCTGATTTCCGCGATGGCGAGCAGAAGCGGGACTTTCTTTATGTAAAAGACGCAGTGGCGATGACCATCCACCTGGCAGAGCACAATCCTGCTCGAGGGCTCTACAACGTTGGTTCCGGGGAGGCGAATACGTGGATTTCGCTGGCGACGGCACTTTTCGAAGCGATGAATCTGCCAGTAAACATCGATTTCATCGATATGCCGGAGGCCATTCGGCCGAATTATCAGTATTTCACAAAGGCAAATATCGGGAAGCTTCGCGCAACGGGTTATTCGAAATCGGTAACGCCACTGGCCGATGCCGTTGCCGATTATGCAAAAAACTACCTCATGCCGAAGAAGCATCTTGGCGCAGAATAGTGCCTCGCCTTTAAAGGAACAAAAAGAACCTCGTTCACCACCGCCTGCCACGTCTTGGCATCCGTTGCCGGAAGGGCACCCCAAGCATCCATTTATCGGTGGCGAAAGAGGTCTTGCTCCTCAATAAGGATTCCCCGCCCCAGCCTTTCAAGACTTCAAAAAAAAAATCGCAGCGCAATTCCCCGCGATCGATTGGCGAAATGCACCGTTCTAAAGTTCAAAAGAGAAGTTGAGACCCTCGTCCGCACCTTCCAACCTATTACATCTTCTGCCGACCGAATTGCACTGCCTCTTCAACCACGAACGGACGAGGGTCTCACAGATGAATACGGATGAATGGGGGCATCCTTGCAAACTTTCTGAAAAAATTTTTTGTGCCTCCCAGATTTTCCAGAAGCGACGTTGTCCCGCGGAAAAATAACGAGAAAAAAAGAGAACCTCATTCGCCGCCACCAACCACTTATCTGCCTACCGACCGAATAGCACCCAATCTCAACGAGCCACTGCGAATGAGGTCTCACTGATCTATACGGCTTTTTGAGGTGCTTCTTTCAACTTTTTGAAAATTTATTGAATTTTTTTGAGCTATATAGCCCTCGCGGGGTTTTGGCGACTTCTGCTTGCGCCGGTTCACAATTTCTCCATCCTGCATCACCATGACCAACCTCCCTCTTGAAGGAAAAATTGGCGTCGTTTTTGGCGTCGCCAACAAACGCAGTATTGCATGGGCCATCGCCCAGGCCTGGGCAAAAGCCGGGGCAAAGCTTTTTTTTAACTATCAGGGCGAGCGCCTTAAGGAGAACGTCGAGGAACTCGTCGGGGCTTTCGGTCCGGACACCTTTCTCTTCCCATGTGACGTGACCAGCGATGAGGAAATCGCTGGATTTTTCGCGGAAGTCGGAAAACACACGTCGCGAATCGATTTGTTGTTGCACGCTGTTGCGTTCGCGCCCAAGGAAGCCTTGGAGGGGACGTTCCTCAACACGAGTCGCGAGGCGTTTCGGATTGCGCACGATATCAGCGCGTATTCGCTGGTTGGTTTGGCGCGTGCGGCGGAGCCGTTGATGACGGACGGGGGTAGCATTGTGGCGATGACGTATTACGGCTCTGAAAAAGTTGTGCCTCATTACAACGTGATGGGGGTAGCCAAGGCCAGCCTTGAGGCTTCGACCCGTTATCTGGCACATGATCTCGGGTCAAAAAAAATCCGGGTTAATTGTATCAGCGCCGGACCGGTCCAGACGTTGGCTGCGCGCGGGATTAGTGGGTTTTCTTCGATGTTGAAGCATTACGAGCAGCATGCACCCTTGAAACGGAGCTGTACGCCGGCGGAGCTTGGGGCGATGGGGACGTTTCTTGCCAGCGACGGTGCGGCGGCGATCACCGGGCAAGTGCTTTATGTCGACGGCGGCTATCAAATCATGGGGATGTGATGCGCTAGAAAATCCAACCCATGATTTTCGTCCTTCTTTTGTCCAATAGCGTTTGATCAAGACGGAAGAGTTACGAAGAGGGGCGAGCGTGTTATTCTTGGGAGATGACTCTGCTTGAAAAAATCCGCGCGCTCCTTGGTCCCGACATCGTCTCGGACGATCCGGAGGTTCTGGCAGCGCATTCCGGGGACAAATGGTTTGCCTCCCAAACACCGGAAGCAGTCGTGTTCACCAGGACTGCAGCGGAAGTTTCCGAGTTGTTAAAGTTCGCGAATCGCGACCGCGTGGCTGTGACACCGCGCGGCGCGGGGTATGGATACGTGGGGGGTTGTGTGCCGATGCGGCAGGGAATTGTGCTTTCCCTGGCACGAATGAATCGGATCAAAGAAATCCATTTCGCTGACGGCATTGCCGTGGTTGAGCCGGGCGTTATTACCGGGACCCTTCAGGCGGAAGTCCGGAAGCAGGGGTTGTTTTATCCGCCGGACCCAGCGAGTCTGAAGGATTGTTCGTTGGGTGGAAACATTGCGACCAACGCGGGCGGGCCGCGTTGTCTAAAATACGGCGTTACGCGGCCTTACATTCTGGGGCTGGAAGTGGTTTTGCCCACCGGCGAGATCGTTCGGACTGGCGGCCGGACGCACAAGAACAAGACGGGTTTCGATTTGATCGGGCTTTTCACCGGTTCGGAGGGAATGCTGGGCGTGGTGACGGAAGCGACTTTACGCCTCTTACCACTGCCACCTGCGCGCGCGACCCTTTCCGCGAGTTTTGCAACGGCTTCCGATGCCGCCGAAGCGGTGCAGAGGATATTTCATGCCGGTTTTCTGCCATCGGCGTTAGAGGTGGCGGATTCGTTTACCCTGCAAGCCGCTCGGAGCCACTTGGGGAGGGGCCTTGTGCCCGATGGACAAGCTCATTTACTGATCGATCTCGATGGTCAGCCTGGATCTGTGGCGGGGGAGCGCGAGGCGTTGTCGAAAGTGTTGCAACAGGCAAGCGCGCTCGAAATCCAGAGTGCTGTCGGTGAGGAGGAATGCGAAAAGTTGTGGGACTTGCGTCGTGGCTTTTCGTTTTCGCTCCGGGCGACTGGTCTCATCAAGTTAAACGAAGATATCGTTGTTCCACGGGGGCGACTCGTGGATATTTTCGCTTTCGGCGAGGCGCTCCAAAAGAAATACGGCTTTCCCGTTGCGTGTTTCGGCCATGCCGGTGATGGCAACATCCACGTCAATATCATGTGCCCCGACTACGAGAAGGCTGAAGTCCGGGAGCGGTCCGAGCAGGCACTCGACGAGCTGTTTGCGACGGTCCTGTCGTGGGGCGGCGTGATTACTGGGGAGCATGGCATCGGACTCGCCAAAAAGCGTTGGTGGAGCGCCGCGGTCTCGCCGGTCACACACGATCTGCACGTTGCCTTGAAGCGGACGCTCGACCCGAACGGCATTCTCAATCCCGGGAAATTTTTGGAGTAATCCAGCGCCGCGTCTTTCGCACATCTACCAGCCTGCTCCTTGCGCCGATTGCTGATTCGCTTTTTGAACTTCTTCCTGGTCGCCGTTTTGCTGACGGCCATTTGGGGCGGGTGGTACGTGTCGCATCGGGGGTTTGGCAAGAAATGGCGTGGCAAAGTCGCCGAAGAGTTTTCCCGGCATGGCACCGAATTCACCGTGAGACGGCTGACGCTTGATCCGTTGCGCGGGCTTGTTGCCAAGGACGTCCGCATTTTCAAGGGCAGCAAAGAAGGGCCGTTCGTTGCCCGAATCGATCAGCTCAACCTCGACATCAATTACACAAAATTGATTCGCCAGGAACCATTCATCAACGCGCTGGAGATGCGCCATGCCGAACTGGCGCTTCCCCAGGACCCGGACAGGCCGAAAAAGGGTGTGGTGCGCGTGCAAAATCTTCAGGCACGTATCAGCTTTCCGCCCGGCCGCGTCGAAATCCGACAGCTCGAAGGCGACGTCGGGGGGGTGCATTTGTCGCTCACGGGCGTACTCCGCAATCCGGACCAATTCAAAGCGCAGAATATCGAGCGACCAACGTTGGGCCCAAAGGTCCCCGGATCAGCTGAAAACGCGCCCCCTGGTATCGATCTTTTCAAAGAATTCAGGCACGTGACGTTTGCAGGGAAACCCGCGACATTTTCGATGCAGATTTCGGGTGATCTCGCGAAGCCGGAATCGTTGCAGGTTGATCATGCCCGTTTCAACGCAGGGGAAATCCGCTGGCGCGAGATTTTGCTGCGTGATGTGTTAATGCAGGGCGACTACGTGGGTGGGCGTCTGGCAGTGCACCGGTTTGAGTGGAGTGATGATCGTGGTGGAGTGGAAGCGAGTGCAGCGTGGAATTTGCTCTCGGGAGAAGGCTCCGCCAGCCTGCAAGCCGGGATTGACTGGCTCGCGGCGCTGCGCAGTGTGGCGCCGAAACCGGAGTGGGCGCAGGTGTTTCTGCCGGGGCCCGCGGAGCTGAGAATGAACGTTGCGTGGTCAAAGACCCGCACGCCGCATTGGCAGATTGTCGGAAGCGTGAAAACCGGGCCGGCAGGTTGGCGGGATATCCATTTCGAATCCGCGCAGGCCGCTTTTTCGTGGGATGGCCAGCGGTGGATGATGCGCGATCTGGATCTTGAACATAGGAGTGGAAGTTTAACCGGCCACATCCTTGCGCAGCCGGAACGTGTCCAAGCCGCGATCGTGTCAAACCTGGATCCCGAGATTTTTACGCCGTTGATCCCTGAAAAGGGGCTGCGGATCTGGAGCATGTTCGATTTTCGCTCCCAGCCGCTCGTTGACCTCAAGATCGACGGACCCGGATTCGATCCGAAGACATGGAAATACCACGCCGGGGTTCATTTGGGACGGACCGTTTTTCGCGGGGTGCCATTAAATTCCGGGCATGCTGTTGTTGGCGTGACAGATCGACGAGTGGATTTCGAGAATATACAGGTCGTGCGCGACGAAGGTATTGCGACTGGAAGCATATCGTGGGATCTGGATGACGAGACGATTGCGATTCGAAATGTCCAAGGCACACTTGATCCGGCAGCTGTTTGCAGCTGGATTTCCGCACCGCTGGCGCGACGCGTTTCGCCTTACCGTTTTCGGCAAAGTCCGTGGACTAAGGTGGATGGGGCCGTGCGATTGCATGGGAAGCCAGGAACAGATTTGACGGTGGACATCGCGGCGCCGACAGGGATGGATTACACGTTCTTAAAGCAGGAATTGCCATTCGATCAGGTTACTGGGCGACTGGCTTTTACGCACCGGCAGATGCGAATCACCAATCTCGAAGGGAAGCTCTTTGGCGGAACAGTCCGGGGAGGTGCCGAAATTGCGCTGGGTGCGAATGGGGGTCCTTATTCTGCGAGCATTTCGCTGCGCGACGTCGACTTTCCCACGACGACCAACTTGTATATCGGCTACACAGGGAGCGAAGGAAAATTGACGGGACATTACGAGTTCAAAGGTAACGGGAAAGATCCGCACTCCATGACTGGCTCCGGCGAGGTCCGGGTCGAGGAAGGTAATGTGTTTACGATTCCGGTTTTTGGGCCGCTTTCGGGCGTTTTGGATAAGGTTATGCCGGGGTTCGCTTACAACAAAGCGCGCAAGGCGACTGCAAGTTTCACCGTCGCAAACGGTGTGCTGACTACGGACGACCTCGAACTGAGCGGACAAGGCGTCAATCTATACGGTGCTGGAGCGGTCGGTTTTCTGGACGACACCCTGGATTTCACCATGCGGGTCAACGCGAGAGGGTTGCCGGGATTTGTCTTGGATCCCGTAAGCAAGCTTTTCGAATTCCACAGTTCCGGCCCACTAAAAAAGCCAGTCTGGAAGCTAAAGCATCTGCCAGGGAACGGCAGATTTGAGGGGCCACACGCGATTCCTATGCGGCCTCTGTCAAGCGTCACACCGCAAAACAAAGATACAGCCCGGCTGCTACCCTGAAGAGAAGCTCCCCCCCAAGAGCGTTCTCAAATTTCCCTGCAGCCGGGCTGTTCTTCTGGTCTTTTCCCCTGTTCGAATCAACGAACGATTTTGTGGAGAGCACACACTGTGCCAACCCAAAAAAAGAAACGTGTTCCCGTGGGCCATCTCTGGAGAAATGGCATGACGCTGGTACAGCGAATCGGGAAATGAACCAGGTTGTCAAAAAAGTGACAGGGCCTCAGGCGCCCATACGGTGATCTGGCTAAAAAGGGACAGAACACCGATTTGGAACTTATGATTTGCAGCTTTGTGGATTTTCTTGAACATTCCAGACTTCGTGGCCAACAAACTTCGCCGGTTTTTTTCACCTCCTGTGCAGGATTGGACGCTCTTCGGTCTATGGGCGCTCGCAATTTGCATTTTGTCGTCAATGAGCGCTCAGGACCTGAGCGACGTGCCTGAGGGACTTCTACATCAGGACAAAGTGAATCACGCCATCGCCTTTGCCGCCGGCTCGCTGTTGCTGGCGCGCGCGCTCCATAGGAACACACGGCTGCGAGGATTGCGGCTCTTTTTCGCCGCGGTAGGCGGGATTGCGCTTTTCGGCGCCTGCGACGAGCTCCATCAATTGTTTACGCCAGGGCGTTCCGGAGGCGACATTTATGATTGGGCTGCGGACGTAACTGGCGGAACGATAGCGGCGACTCTATTTGTCATTTTTTATGGCCGACCCAGATCCGAACGAACTGACTTCTCTGGAAGCCCAGGCGCTAATCTCGGCGCTACGCGCGGAAATCGAGAAGCATAACCAGCTCTACTACGAGGGAAATCCCGTCATCTCCGATCAGGAGTTCGACCGTGAATTGCGCGAGCTTGCCGACTTGGAGGCGAGGTATCCCGATCTCGCCGCACCGGCATCGCCTACAAGAAAGGTGGGTGAACGTCCGACCGAAGGTTTTCGGCAGATAAGCCATTTGGAGCCGATGCTGAGCCTGGACAACACGTATTCTGAGGAGGAAGCGGTGGAGTTTTATCGGCGGATGCACCGATTGCTGCCGGGAGAAACGATTCCCGTGGTTGTGGAGCCGAAAGTGGACGGACTGGCAATTTCCGTGGTTTATCGGCACGGCAAACTCGAATACGCCGCAACCCGCGGCGACGGACAGGTTGGGGATGATGTCACTCGGAACGTCGGGACGATTCGCGTTTTGCCGAAAAAACTGGCCAAGGGCGCTCCGGCTCTTCTCGAAGTCCGCGGCGAAGTTTTTATGCCGCGCGACGTTTTTTTGGAATTAAATCGGGAACGGGAAAAGAATGGCCAACCGCTTTTCATGAATCCGCGTAATACAGCGGCGGGTTCGCTCAAGCAGCTTGATCCCGAACTGACGGCGAAGCGCAAACTCTCGATTTTGCTTTACGGCCTCGGTGCAACGGAGGGGCTGAAAGTTGTCTCCCATATTGATGCGTTGGAGCGAATGGAAGCGCTTGGGATCCCGGTAAATCCCTGGCGCAAGATCGTTTATTCTCCGGAGGAGATGCTCGAAGCCATCCGCGCGCTCGACGCCGATCGGGAAAATTTTGCCTATGATACCGACGGTGCTGTGATCAAGGTCGATCGTTTGGAACAACGCCAGCGCCTGGGGTTCACCAGCAAAGCACCGCGTTGGGCGATGGCCTTCAAGTATAAAGCCGAGCGCGCTGAGACCAAGCTTGTCGACATCGGCGTTCAGGTTGGACGCACGGGAGTTTTGACGCCCGTGGCACATCTCGAGCCGGTGGTTGTCAGCGGCAGCCGGGTCGCCCGCGCAACCCTGCACAATGAAGAGGAAATCGCCCGCAAAGACATTCGAATTGGGGACTTCGTACAGATCGAGAAAGCCGGCGAAGTCATTCCCGCCGTCGTAGGTGTGCGCAAAGACTTGCGCACAGGTGAGGAGCGAATTTTTCACATGCCCACCAATTGTCCGGAATGCCATTCCACTGTCGTCCGCGATCCGGAAATCGTGGCAATACGTTGCGTGAATAGCAGTTGCCCCGCACAAATCCGCCGTAAACTCGAGCACTTTGCCTCCCGTGGCGCGATGGACATCGAAGGTCTCGGGGAAATGATGGTCGCGCAGCTGACGAGTCGTGGCCTGGTGCATTCCGTCAGCGACATTTATCTATTGGACGCCGAAAAACTGCGGACACTCGAACGAATGGGCGAAAAGAGTATTGCCAACCTGCTTGCCGGGATCGACGCAAGCCGGAAGCGACCGTTGTGGCGGCTCATATTTGGCTTGGGCATTTTGCATGTGGGCGCGACAGCTTCCCGCTCGTTGGCAGGCGAATTTGCGAATCTGCGAGAGATCATGGCCGCCGATACGACGCGTTTGCAGCAGATCGAGGATGTCGGCGAAGTCGTGGCTGCAAGCATCGTCGATTTTTTTGCCCGCGAAGCCAATCGGGAGTTGATCGATGGATTGGAAAGGGCCGGGCTAAATTTTGCTGGCGAGCCGGTCGCCAAGAACGCTGCCGCATCCTCGGATGTCACCGGAAAAACGTTCGTCCTTACCGGAACATTGAGCCGTCCGCGTGAAGCTTTCGAAGAGCGCATACGCGCCGCCGGCGGCAAAACGAGCGGCAGCGTTAGCAAAAAAACGCATTACGTCGTCGCCGGTGAAGAGGCAGGCAGCAAGTTGGAAAAGGCCAGAGCTCTCGGAGTGCCTGTTCTGGATGAAGCCGGACTCGAGGAGCTCCTCGCATCGTAGTTAGCGCTTGTTTCGAGCGTCTGAATCGTCATCTGCCGGTGGAGACCGACCGTCATGCGGTTGGCGGGAATGGTGACGCAAATTTCTCAAAAGTGACGTGACTATTTCGTTTGCTCGTTTGATGATGACCTTTCCTTTACCAGTCCCCAGTCATGTCAGAAACCCCGCTCCTTCCTTCCGTAGTCCGTAATACTCTGGCCATCGTTATGGGTGGCGGAGTCGGTTCACGACTCTTTCCTCTCACCAAGGATCGCTCCAAGCCTGCCGTCCCGCTCGGAGGCAAATATCGCATCGTTGATATCCCGATATCGAACTGTCTTAACTCCGGTCTTCGCCAGATTTACGTTTTGACACAGTTCAACAGCACCTCGTTGCATCGGCACATCAACGCGAGCTATCAATTCGATCATTTCACCAAGAGCTTCGTCGAGATTCTCGCAGCACAGCAAACCCCCGAAGGCTCCAATTGGTATCAGGGCACTGCCGACGCGGTCCGGCAAAACATGCGCTACTTCCTCGAAGCGCCCTATGACTACTACATCATCCTGAGCGGCGATCAGCTGTACCGGATGGACTACACGGATGTCCTCAATCATCACATCAAGAATGGCGCCGATATCACGATTGGCACGATTCCGGTCGCGCGCACAGCTGCAAGCGACTTCGGCATCATGGACAGCGATCCGGACTATCGGATTACGCGATTCGTGGAAAAACCGAAGGAGGACGATGTTCTCGATACCCTTAAAATTCCAGCGGAACTGCTCACAATTCTCGGTAAGCCGGCGGACGCCGATCTCTACCAAGCGTCGATGGGTATTTATGTCTTCAATCGTAAAGTGCTCGTGGATTGCCTCGATAACGACTTCGTCGACTTCGGCAAACACATCATTCCCGCAGCGATCCCCGAGCGCCGCGTGATCGCCTATATCTTCCAGGGTTACTGGGAGGATATTGGAACGATTCGTGCATTTTACGAAGCTAACATCCGGCTCACGGATATCGTCCCGGAATTCTCCTTTTTCGAAGGAGGCGGTTCGATCTATACCCATCGCCGTTTTCTGCCGGCAACCAAGATCAACGGCGCGATGATCCGGCAGGCGATTATCTCCGACGGCTGCATCATCTCCGATGGCTCCATCGAACGCTCCGTTATTGGCGTCCGCAGCATTATCAATCCAGGCGCGACCATTCGAAATTCGGTGCTCATGGGAGCTGATTATTACGAGGAAAGCCCGCCGGCGGACGGGCGTCCGCCAATCGGCATCGGTAAAAACTGCGTCGTCGACCGTGCCATAATCGATAAAGACGCTCGCATTGGTGATGGCTGTGTCATCACGCCCGAAGGCAAACCCGAGAACATGGATGGCGATAACTTCTACATTCGCGACGGTTTGGTCGTCGTGCCCAAAAACGCTGTTATCAGGGCTGGGAAGTGGATCTAAGGTGCGACGCGACTTTTGCTGATTCCTGCTCTTGAACTTTAACATACTCTGGAGGCCCGCGGTAAGCCGCGGTCTCAGAAGAGTAAGTTAAAAGGTAAAGTTCAAGAGCAGGACAAAAGAGTGGCGTTTGTGGTCGCGCTACTGCTCGACCACAGCCTTCAATTTTGTCAGCCCCGCCTCAAAGTCCGCGCCAATCAGCTTATCCAGAAATCGGCCGAATAGCCGTTGTAATGGATCTCGGGTCAGCTTGCCGGAGCAAATCCACGTCACTTTGGTCCCGGCTCCTTCGGGCTTCAACTCAAGGCGCCCATCTGATTTCATGCCGAAATCCGGAAATTCGAGCAGATAGGCGACCACCTGGTCCTTCTGCCATTCCGTGAGCGTGAATCTGCCGTTTCCTTCCGTCTTGCTTTTCCACGCATGCCAAGCGCCGACGCCACTGGTCGCCTCGGAATATTGCAGTTCCATTTGCGGATCTCGCGCATGCCAGACCGTCCAGGTTTTCCACTCCTTCAAATCGCCAATCTTAGCGAACACTGCGGCCGGCGGGGCATTGACGACCGTTGAACGCTCAACCCGATATTCGCCCGGCAGAAACTGCGAGACGATCACAATGCCCAGGATCAACGAGAGCACCAATCCAATCGCCCCGATGACAATTTTAAGGAACAGCTTCATAGGTTCGAATGCCTAACAGAATCCAATTTCGCGTCGACGACATTTTGCCGCCCTCCGAGTAAAACCGCGGAATCGTGAAGGTTGAAGGCAGACGCTTGCCCAGAGGCCCGTTCCCGTCTATTTTGCGCGCTCCCGTTTTTCCCTGCATGGCGAAGATCTACCTGAAGACGTACGGCTGCCAGATGAATGAGCGCGATTCCGAACAGGTCGCGCAGATGCTCATTGCGCGGGGCCATGCCATGACCCCGACGGAGAACGACGCCGACGTCGTGTTGCTCAATACTTGCAGTGTCCGCGACATGGCGGAGCAAAAGGCCCTTGGGAAAATGGGGATGCTGCGCGGGTTAAATGATTCGAAGCCCGTTGTTTATGGGTTCCTTGGCTGTATGGCCCAGAGTCGCGGAGCGGAGCTTTTGCGCGATTCGCCGCATGTGGATCTGGTCGTCGGCACGCAGAAATTTCATATGGTTGCGGATCATGTGGAGCGGTTGCTGGCTGACAAGCAGCGGCGTCGCGATCAATGGATGGACGATCCGCGGCTGACGATTGTCGATGTTGCCAACGAGGAAGGGTCGCAAGATACGATCCGTGATCACGTATTGAAGGAAGGGCAGGCGACGGCGTTCGTTTCGATCATGCAAGGCTGCAACATGCATTGCACATTTTGCATCGTGCCGCATACGCGTGGATCCGAGCGGAGCCGGCCGATTACTGAGATTGTCGAGGAGGTGAGGGGACTGGTAGCGCGCGGAGTGAAGGAAGTCACATTGCTGGGACAAATTGTGAATCTATACGGGCGCCACGAGTTTCCGAAAGTGGATGGCAAGGGCCCGTTTGTGCAGCTCCTGGAGGCTGTTCACGACGTGGAAGGCCTTGAGCGGTTGCGATTTACATCTCCGCATCCGATCGGGTACAAGGAGGATTTAATTCACGCATTTACTTACCTGCCGAAGCTTGTCGAGCACGTGCATTTGCCTCTTCAGTCAGGTTCAAACCGTATCCTCAAGGCAATGCATCGTACGTATACTGCCGAACGATTTTTCGCACTTACCGAGAAAATCCGAGCTGCGCGGCCTGGAATTGCTATTACGACCGACGTGATCGTCGGTTTTCCTGGTGAGACGGAGGAGGATTTTTCGGCTACGCGTGACTTGATGGAACGCGTCGAGTTCGATAACGCGTTCATATTCAGATACTCCAAGCGGAAAGACACGCCGGCCTCGGAGCTGACTGGTCAGCTTCCTGAAGAGATTAAGGAAGTGCGGAATCAGGCCTTGCTTCGGGTGGTTGATGGCATCGCTCGGCGCAAGGCCGACTCACTCGTCGGCACCAATGTGGAAATTCTGTGTGAAGGCCTGAGCAAGACCAATCCGAATCGACTCACGGGCCGGACGCGGACAAATAAAGTCGTCGTTTTTGAGGGCGCCCCGAGGCATGTCGGCCAGATCTTCGATGTGCGAATTACGCATACGACAGGGTTCACGCTGTATGGAGATCCGGCCGTATTGAATGCGTAATCGACAAATTTTGAAATACTTATGATTTACAGTGTAGATCTCAAGACGACAGGATTCATTACGGGAACCGTGTTGCTGATCGCCCATGTGCTGGCGTTGATTTCGGGACCCAAAGTCGTCGGCGTACTGAAAGATTTTCCCCGTTCGAAGTCGGCAGGAATCGGGTTGCTGACCGTTGCCGGGTTATGGTCTTTTTTGCTCATCCGTTTCATGGATCTGGGAGAGTTCAGCCATTTACGTCCGCTACTGTCTATCGTGATTCCGGCAGCGTACGTGTTGACGCTTTTTTTTGTGGACGAATTTCTCGCGGTGCGGGCGTTGGGAATGGTGGTTTTGCTGCTGGCGTGCGTCCTCCTGGATTCGGCATTTTTGAAACCGGACATCTCGAGACTGGTGCTCGTGACGCTGGCGTATGTGTGGATCATCGCGGCGCTCTTCTGGATTGGGAAGCCCTATTTGCTGCGCGATCAGATCGAATGGGTGACGGCGAAGACCGGGCGATTCCAACTGGCAGCGATTTTCGGTGCTGCCTATGGCGCTGTGCTGCTCTTTCTGGCAGCGACGCGCTATTAACTATTCAACCTCGAACGGTGGCGGGACGGTAATGCTTGCCCGGCCATGGAGCGATCCTTCGGTCTGATCGACAGCTGCGACGAGGCCGTCGTCGAAGGTCAGTGCGAGTTTCCCGATTGGGATTTTGACGTAAATGATTTGCGTGATGTAGTTTCCGCGATCGTCGTAGCCGCCTGCCTGTTGCGGAACGCGTTTGTAACGGACGTATTCCCATAGCTCCTGGATGCCCTGCGCGTCGTAGCGTTGGCTTTTTTTCAGGGGTTTGCCGAGGCTTTTGAGGACTTCATCGGTCGTCATGCCGACGGCGACCTCATTTTTCTCGATCATGGCATCGACCTGCGCCTTGCGGAAGCCCGCTTTCTTGAGGTTGGCGATGAAATCGGGGTGCATTTGTTCGAGGTTGGCAGCTGGAAGCCAGCCTGAGACCTGGCCCTGGCGGGCCTTGCCGATGACGCGGACGTTGTCGTCGAGGATTGCCTGGATTTCGACGAACTGGCCGCTGGCGAGGATGCCGAGTCTGCGTTCCAGCCGGGCATCGTAATAGACCGTCGCGTCCTCCAGCACCTTCAATCGGAACGGCTTGTCGAGGACATCCTGGAGGTAGGTAGCGCCCGGCTCGCGAAAGACGGACGACTTGTCGGCCGCTACAGAGGCGACTGCGAGGCCAATGAGCGAAACCAGGGGGAGAAGGAGGGGCTTCACAGAACGCAATCTCGGTTATTCCGTCGAAGACGCAAAAGAGATCGAAACAAGGAACCGGCGCTGGTGGTCGGTTAGTCAGTACTGTAAAAACGTCGTCACGGGAATTCCGGCCAGATTTTTTCGGCCCTCCAGGAAGTCCAGCTCGATCAAGAAAACGGCTTTGACGACTTCGCCGCCGAGCTGGCGCACGAGGTTGACGGCTGCGGCCGCCGTGCCTCCCGTGGCAAGCAAATCATCGACGAGAGCAACCTGTTCGCCGGGAGCGACGGCGTCTTCGTGGATTTCGACGGTGCTCGTGCCGTATTCGAGTGTGTATGAATAGTGCTGTGTTTTCCACGGAAGCTTCCCTTTCTTGCGCACGGGGATGAACCCGATGCCCATCGCATAAGCGACAGCGGCGCCGAAAAGAAAGCCGCGTGCGTCGATGCCTACGATTTTCTGGACATTGGTGTCCTGAATTTCCGCGACAAATAGATCGACTGCGGCATGAAATCCTTCGCCGTCGGCAAGGATGGGCGTGATGTCTTTGAATTGGATGCCCGGCTGCGGAAAATCGGAGACTGTGCGGATGAGACGATGCAGGAGGGCGATGGAGTCAGACATGGGACGCTTTGAGTTTGGGGAGCACCATCCTAGTGTCGGTGCCTCTTTGCGAGGCATTTTTCTGGCACGTGTTGATGAGTAAAGCGATGTTGCGTTTTTCAAAAATTGGCGCATCACGGTTGCGATTCTGGGTCTCCGGCAACACATTGGACGCCCTTCCGTCCTATGAAACTTGGAGTGAACATTGACCACGTCGCCACGTTGCGACAAGCCCGTTACGCCTCGATGCTTGACCATCCCAACGCCGAGCCGGGCATCGTCGAAGCAGCTTCTGCCTGTGAACGGGCCGGTGCCCACGGCATTACCGTCCATCTGCGTGCCGATCGCCGGCATATTCAGGATCAGGACGTTCGCAGGCTCCGCGATAGCATCGTCACCAAACTCAATTTTGAAATGGGCAATACGAGGGAAATCCTGGCGATTGCTTTGCGTTTGCTGCCGGATGACGTGTGCATGGTTCCCGAAAACCGGCAGGAAATCACGACTGAAGGAGGCTTGAACGTCATCAAACACCGCAAAGAGTTGAAACCGTCCATTCAACGCCTTCAGACGGCCGGCATTCGCGTCAGTCTTTTCATTGATCCCGATCCCGACCAGGTCGAGGCTGCGGCCGAACTTGGAGTCGAAGCCGTGGAACTTCATACGGGTGCCTTCGCAAACGCTCTAAAACATTTACAGACGTTTGAATACGAACGCCTGGTCGAAGCGGCCAAACTGGGTGTGCGCTCCAGACTTCAGGTCAATGCGGGGCATGGCATTAACTACGTCAACATAGCCATCATCCGGCAAGTTCCCGGCTTGACCGAGTTGAACATCGGTCACGCGATCGTTTCACGGGCCATTTTTGTCGGCCTTAACCATGCGGTCCGCGACATGCTCGACGCGATGAACGGATGATACCGGAGACCGGCTCTGGACCACTTCGATAAAAAATGCGGTAAAGCGTGGACTCCAACGAAAATCCCGGGCAAAACCGTGCCTGGCATGAGATTCGCGTTTTTTTTGCTCGTCATTTTGACGTTTGTTTCCAGGCTTTTCGCTGCACCTGATCCGCCCGAGCCCGCGCGGGAATTTCGCGGCACGTGGGTTGCCTCCGTTTTCAACCTTGACTGGCCATCGAGCAGCCGGCTGTCTGCGGCCGCGCAACAGGCGGAGCTGATCGACATTCTCAATCGTGCCCAACGGCTCCGCTTGAATGCGGTCATCCTGCAGGTTCGTCCGAGCAGCGACGCGCTTTATCGCTCCAGTTACGAACCCTGGTCCGCGTTTCTAACAGGCCACATGGGCGGGAATCCGGGATACGATCCCCTCGCTTTCGCCGTCGCGGAAGCGCACCGGCGTGGTCTGCAACTCCACGCATGGTTCAACCCATTCCGTGCGCTCGCAACGAAAACCGGGGGGATTGCACCGAACCATATCTCCCAGCGTCGTCCCCAATGGGTCGTCCCATTCGGGTCCCAGCTCTGGCTTGATCCGGGTATTCCGGAGGCGCGGGAGTACGTGATCCGTGTCATCCTCGATGTCGTAAGCCGCTACGATATCGACGGCGTCCATCTCGATGATTATTTCTACCCGTATCCCATCGCCGGGGGTGCCGACTTTCCGGACACCGTCTCGTGGCGGCGCTATGGACAGGGGGCCGGCATGACGCGTTCCGAGTGGCGTCGAGACAACGTCAATCATTTTGTTCGAAACCTTTACAGCGCGATCAAGAGCAAGAAACGGGACGTCCTTTTCGGCATCAGTCCGTTCGGTATCTGGCGTCCAGGCGTTCCGGCGAGCACGTCGGCAGGACTCGACGCGTATGAAACGTTATGCGCCGATTCCAGGAAGTGGCTCCAAAACGGTTGGGTCGATTATCTTGCGCCGCAGCTTTACTGGCCGACACAACCCGCCGAACAGAGTTTTCCAGTCCTGTTGCGGTGGTGGGCCGAACAAAATGAAAAAAACCGCCATCTCTGGCCGGGTATCGCCACCGAACGTATCGGTTCCAGTCGCCCAGCCGCTGAACAAGTCCGGCAAATCCAGTTTGTGCGGCGCATGATCTCCGATCCCGGTCATATTCATTGGAGCAACAAAAGTCTGGCGCGGAACAAGGGTGGCATCGCAACGCTCCTCGCCGCAGGGGCATACGCCGAACCC
Source organism: Chthoniobacterales bacterium (assembly GCA_036525185.1). Taxonomy (GTDB): domain Bacteria; phylum Verrucomicrobiota; class Verrucomicrobiia; order Chthoniobacterales; family DASVRZ01; genus DATDAW01. The sequence goes on from DATDAW010000039.1 coordinate 20,691, forward strand.
GCTCTTATCCCGGAATCTCCGTGGCTGAATCCCGGAAGAACGTCCAAACCGAGCCTCAAACTTGGTTCCAATGGTTCCGGACAGCCCGCGATTGATTGGGCCAGTGGAGGCTCCGACAAACTCGGCGGGTACCTCGTGCAATGGCACACATCGGCCGGCTGGCATTCGCAGGTCGCCGGAGCCCTTACACCAGGAATGATCTGGCCGAACGGCGCGACAGGCGTTGCCGTCCGCAGCTTTACGCGAACTGGAATATTGAGTCCGGTCGCTTGGCTGGAACGGTAAATCTTTTCCAAATCCTGCGCCTGCCTTTGAAGTCTGGCAAGGTTACTGCTGCCCGCCAAAATTGGTCCAGTGGCAAGTCAATTGTAACAGGAATTTTGAAACCTTTGCTTTCCCTGGTCCGGAAATTTTAATAAATCATTAATGCCATGTCCAACCCCAGCGAATTCAAGTCCGTCCTCACTCATTCCACCGCAGGACTCAAGGAACTCATTGTAGAGCAACTCAAGTTCTACCTCGCTCGCGATCCGAAGACGGCGACGAAACGGGATTGGTGGCTGGCCACGTCCAAGGCGATTCAGACGCACGTTGTCGAGCGCATGCTCGCCACCCAGGACAAGCATCACGAGGTCAACGCGCGGCGTGTTTACTATCTGTCGCTTGAATTTTTGATGGGCCGCCTTTTCACGAACAGTCTGTTGAGCGCCGGCGTTTTTGATGAGGTCGAAGCTGCGCTCAAGGAACTTGGCTACGATACGGAAACACTGCGCCACGAAGAGTACGACATGGGTCTGGGCAACGGCGGCCTGGGCCGTCTCGCGGCGTGTTTTCTGGACTCCCTGGCAACGCTTGATCTTCCCGCCATCGGATACGGCATCCACTACCAATATGGCCTTTTTAAACAGGAATTCCGCAACGGCCACCAGGTCGAGCTTCCTGATGCATGGCTAACCTACGGCACTCCGTGGGAAATTGTCCGTCCCGAGCACACCACCGAGATCGATATTTATGGCCATGTTGAAAATATCTTCGACGATCGCGGTAACTATCGCCCTCGGTGGACGGGCACCAAAAAACTCCGCGGCATTCCGTACGATATCCCAGTTCCGGGATATGGCACCAATACAGTCAACTATCTTCGGCTTTGGGAATCCCGCGCATCGTCCGATTTCGATTTCGAGGCATTCAATCGCGGCGGTTATGAAGAGGCCGTCCGGGAAAAGAACGCCAGCGAGACGATTTCGAAGGTGCTGTATCCCAATGACAACACCGAAAGCGGCAAGGAATTGCGTCTGGCACAGCAATACTTTTTTGTTGCCTGTTCGCTGCGGGATATTTTCCGCAGATTTAAGAAGGATAACGATGATTGGGAGGTTTTTCCGGAGAAAGTTGCCATCCAACTCAACGACACGCACCCCGCGGTCGCCATCATCGAACTCCAGCGACTGCTGCACGACGATATGGGGCTTCCATGGGAGCAGGCATGGTCGATTGTCACCCGCACTTTTGCCTACACGAACCACACGCTTCTTCCGGAGGCGCTGGAAAAATGGAGCGTACCACTCTTTCACAAAGTACTGCCGAGGCATTTGCAGATCGCGCTCGAAATCAACCGCCGGTTCCTCCTCGAAGTCGAGCAGTTCTGGCCGGGCGATGTGAACAAGAAACGTGTTCTATCAATTATCGAAGAGGGGCACACGCAAATGCTTCGCATGGCGAATCTGTCCGTCATCGGCAGTTATTCCGTCAATGGCGTCGCTGAGCTTCATACGGAATTGCTCAAGCGCGATCTTTTCCCGGAATTTGACACGCTCTATCCCGGTAAATTCAACAACAAGACCAATGGCATCACGCCACGTCGCTGGTTGCTGGCCTGCAATCGTAAGCTCAGTGATCTCATTACCAGCAAGATCGGCCACGGCTGGGAACGCGACCTCTATAAGCTGCGCGGCCTCGAGTCGTTCGCGGACGATGCGCAATTCCAGGCCGACTTCATGGCAGTCAAGCATGCGAACAAGGTCGATCTGGCGAAAATGATCAAGGTGCAATGCGGTGTGACCGTGAATCCGGATGCGTTATTCGACGTGCAGATCAAGCGCCTCCACGAATACAAGCGGCAGCACCTCAACCTGTTGCATATCCTAGCTCTGTATCGCCGTCTGCTCCAGAATCCGAGCCTGGACATTGCGCCGCGTGTTTTTGTCTTCGCGGCAAAAGCCGCTCCAGGTTACGCCCTGGCGAAGACCATTATCAAAGCCATCAATTCCGTAGCAGCTTTGATTAACAACGACACAAGAATTGACGATAGATTGAAGATCGTGTTCATGCCGAACTATCGCGTTTCTCTCGCGCAGCGTATCGTCCCTGCGGCGGATCTTTCCGAGCAAATCTCGACGGCAGGCAAGGAAGCATCCGGCACGGGCAACATGAAACTCTCGCTTAACGGCGCACTAACCATCGGCACGCTCGACGGCGCCAATGTCGAGATCAGCGAGGAAGTCGGTTCCGAGAATATCTTTATTTTCGGACTAACAGTCGCCGAAGTGACCGAACTCGTAAGCAAAGGTTACCGACCCGCCGATTACTACGACGCCGATGAAGAGCTGCGCTCGGTGGTCGACTGGTTGGGTAGCAATTACTTCACGCCCGACGAGCCCGGCGTCCTCACTCCGTTGCGCGACAATCTCTACTATCAGGACCCGTTCCTCGTCCTGGCCGATTTTCGTGCCTACTCGGACGCTCATGTCCGGGTGGACGCCTTGTTCAAGGACAAGGCGCTTTGGGCGAACAAAGCGATTCTTAACACGGCCAGAGTCGGCAAGTTTTCCAGCGATCGCACGATCAAAGAGTACGCCAGCGACATCTGGAAACTCGAACCGGTGAGCGTGTGAACCGGGATGCAAGCGCGACATTGCCGATCGTGTTCCATGCATCAGCGGCGGCATCTTCGTTGGGCCTACTTTGCATCCGTCCAACGTAATATGTATCAATGACCCGATTCACCGTCCCGCCGCTCTGGAAAGTTACCCGTCACTTGGCTGATGTCGCTGCTGGAAGGATGCCCCCGGATGTGGTTATTAGCGGGGCGCGAGTGCTGTCGACGTATACGGAGCGCGTCCATCCGGAAAAGGAGATATGGATCGCTGCCGGCCGGATCGCCGCGGTGAAACCGGCGGGGAGTTTTAAAGGCGCGACGATCGTCTATGATGCGATGGGCGGAATCCTTGCCCCCGGGTTGGTCGATCCGCATGTCCACATCGAGAGCAGCATGATGACGGCTTGCGCGTACGCGGAAGGCGCGCTGCTGAATGGAACGACAACGATATTTTGTGACAGCCACGAAATCGGCAACGTGTGCGACGTCGAAGGCATTGAATGGATGCTCGAAGATGCCCGGCAGGCGCCGCTCTCCATTTATCTGACGGTGCCGAGCACGGTTCCGGCGACGTCGTCGGTGTTCGAAACTGCCGGCGGGGATTTGATTCCTGAAAAAATCGGGGCGCTTTTCGATAAATGGCCGGAAGCGCTGTCGCTGGGAGAAAAAATGGACTTTGTCCAGCTGACCCTCGGGGATGCGCGCAGCCATGCGATCATTGCCGAGGCGTTGAAACGGGGACGCCCTGTTTGCGGGCATGTTTACGGTCGTGATTTCGTCGCAGCCTATGCGGCGAGCGGCGTAACCGACACGCACGAGGCGATTGACCGCGATATTGCCGATGACATGCTCGAAGCGGGCATCTGGATTTTTCTGCGTGGAGGGAATCCGGCGACGCCCTGGCATAGCTTGCCGGAAGCGGTCAAAGCCGTGACCGAGCTTGGCGCTTCGACCAAGCGCGTATGCGTTTGCACCGATGACCGGGATGCGGATGACTTGTTTCACTTTGGCATGGACTGGGTGACCCGCCAGTTGTTGGTTGCGGGGATTGCGCCCGCCCAAGCATGGAGCATGGGATCATTACACGCGGCGACCCGGTATGGGCTGGACGGCGAATTCGGTGCGTTGGGACATTCGCGGCGGGCGGATATCGTCCTGTTGAACGACGCGATGGAGGTTCAAAACACGTGGTATGGTGGCGAATTGCTGGTGGAAAATGGGAAAGTGACGCCTCGTCTGGATGCGCTCCTGTCGGCGCCTTACAAATATCCTCCGCAGGCATATCGAACGGTGGTGCTGCCTGCGGCCGAGAGCCTGAGATTGACGCCCGATCTGCCGGAGAATCGTGTCGTTGCCAACGTGATCCGTACGGCTTTGCCCGGGATTCTGCTTTTTCACGAAAGGGTGGATATCGATCCGTCGGGGAAAACGTGGGACGAGATATTGACGGAGAATCGGCTGTGTTTTGTGACCGTGGTAGAGCGATACGGAAAATCGAGTGGCATCGCGCACGGACTTCTGCAGGACTTCGGACTGAAATCGGGGGCGGTTGCGAGCACAGTGGGCCACGACGCCCACAACTTAATCGTGGCCGGGACCAACGAAGCAGACATGCAGGTTGCTGTGGAGACGTTGCGCAAAACCAACGGTGGCGTGGTCGTGGTGCGCGATGGCGCGGTACTGGCGTTGGTCGAGTTGCCGATCGCGGGTTTGCTGTCCGATAAGCGAGCCACGGTCGTTGCTGTGGAGGCGGTCGCGCTGAAGAAGGCATGGGAGGAAGCGGGATGCACGCTGCCATACATGGGGTTCAACTTGATTCCCTTGTCAGTGATCCCTGAGATCCGGATCACGGACAAAGGGCTCGTCCTGGTACCGGAGCTAAAGATCGTGCCGCTTTGGGAAGTCAAAATTTAAGAATGCAGAATGCAGAACTGAAATGAGTTCTTCGTTCTGACTCTTGCGTTCTACTTGGTTCCGACAGGCGCCAGCACGCATCGGAAACCATAGTTGGGGTCGCGCTCAGTGCGCTCGATCACGTTGCGGTAACTGGCTAGCAACTCAGAGCGTTTTTTGCTTGTGCAGCAGCCGCCGCGGAGGACGCCCCAATCACGATTCGCGGTGTTGTAACTGTCAAGACACCATTCCCAGACGTTGCCTCCGAGGTCGTAAAGGCCCAACGCGTTGGGGGCGAAACAGGCGACCGGCGCCATTTGATCAAATCCATCCGCGGCGACTCCAAAATTTCCCGCGTTGCGCGGCGGTGGCCACGACTTTCCCCATGGAAACAAGTCTTTCAAGCGTCCATCGCGGACTTCCGGCGTGTCGCCACCTTCGTCGGGCATCAAGGCAGCCCGACTCCATTCCGCGTCCGTGGGCAGCCGATATTCGAGGTCGTTGCCAATGTATCCCGCAGCGCGTTCGCGGTCGGTAAGCCAGCGGCAAAAGGCCATTGCCTCCTCCCAGTTAACGTTTGCGACGGGGTAGCTCGTCGGGCCTTGGAAATCAAGCAGTCTCGGCGTTGCGGCGGCTGTTACGGTGTATTGCTGGTAGGCTCCTATTTCCGTCTCCGTCCTGGCAATCCAGATGTCACCGAGCGGAACAAACGTCATATGGAGCGAATTTTTGAAGGGCTTTCCCGGCTCCGTTTTGCCGGTCTTGTCCAATCGAGCGGCCAGAAACGACTGGCTTGAAGCCTCGATTTTGCCTTCAACCGCCGTGTCGCGAAAGCCGGGTTTGCGTAAAACGAAGCGGATAATGCCCGGTGTCAGATCCTCGATGAGCACAGGAGTCTGACCAACTTCGAACCCATCATGGATGACCGTCGCCCCTGACGGCGCGCTGGTGATTTTTGCACTGCCCTTGGTGAAATTAAGCGTGACTTCCAAAAGTTCACCGCTCGTAACGTCCACAACCTGCTCGAGTTTTGTCTTGGCGAGGCGGGCTAGGAGCCGGTACTTGCCTGTAGGCAGATTCGGGAGGGTGAGCGGCTCTTTCCCTTCCTGTTGGATCGGCGCTTCGAGACCGCCGGGTTTGATGGGACCGTTGAGCGAGACGTATCCACCAGTGGGGCGGGTGCGGATCTCGATGCCTCCGTGGCTGCGTTGGAGGGTGATGTCCGAAATCTTGACGTTCCTCCCCCCCTCGATCGTTATTTTGCGAGTTACTGAGTCAAAACCTTCGTGCATTACGTGGAGCTTGTGCGTCCCAGGCTCTACGTCATGAAAACGGGCAGGGCTGGTCAGCACCGTCGTGTCGAGGATGACCGTCGCTCCCTCGGGCTCGGCGACGATCTCGACATCGAACGGTTTTCCGGGCGCGTTGCCTGGACCAAGAACGATCTGGGATATTCCGAGGAGCGCCGCCGCCGCCAGAATGCAAACGATGACGATCCCGGTGGAGCCCTTTTTTTGAGGAGGCGCGACGATTTTTCGCAAGTCCGCTTCCATTTCGTAAGCGTTCCGGTAGCGGCGGCTCGCATCCCTGGCGCAGGCCTTAAGGAGGATGGAGTTGAGTTCCAGCAGCATTCCTTTATCCGGAAACCTCTGGAGATCTTCGGGCAACTCCGGGAAATCGAGCCGGTCGCGGCCGGTGGCCAGCTCATAGAGGACTTTGCCGAGGCTGTAGAGATCGGCTGCGGCCGTGCCAGGGCCCTCAGGCGGAACGTAGCCTTCCGTGCCTACGAATGTCTGCTGGCCCGTTGCGGCAACGAGGCCAATGTCGGCAATTTTCGGTCGGCCTTCGACGAAAATGACGTTTGCAGGTTTGATGTCGCGATGGGTGAGTCCATTGTCGTGCAACTCGCCGAGGGCACCGGCGATGGACGCGCCCAGTTCGATGACCTCCCTGGTGGGCAGGCGACGCTGTTTTTCGAGGTCGCTGCGGAGAGTGCGAGAATTGTAGGCGTTCCAATCGATGGATTCCAAGTCAGCGCCGGCGATGACGTCGTCGGCGAGTTCCATGATGTAATAGAAAAAAGCGTTATTTGCGTCGCGTCCGACGTGAAGCACGTCGACGAATCCTGGATGCTCCCTTGAAAACGGCTCGAACTCCGACATTCCATCGAATTCGCGCTGAAAGGAACGCTCATCTTCAAAGGTAGAACGGTAGACGATTTTGACGGCTCGAAGGGCGCCAGTCCGTCCGCGGGCAAGCCAGATTTCACCAAATGCCCCGCGCCCAATAATGCGCAACACGTCATGGTCGGGTATGACGGGAAGAGAATCCATTGGGGCAATTCGTGCCGGTGACCTGCTCCCCGGACCAAAAATAAGGACCGTTCGCAACAAGTCATTTTTCGTGACCTGAGCGGGAGCAAGGAACATCGGCGTCTATCCGCCACGCTCCATCCGTTTCACTTCCTGTTTCAACAGCCGGCTGATCCGGTGTCTGATGAGATAGACCTGCGCGACACTCACGCCGAGGTCCTCAGCCACTTTTTGCGCAGGCCATTCCTTGATCACGTAACAATCGAAAATCTGAAAATGCCGGGGTTCGACGCGCAATTTTACCTTCTCGAGCGCCGTTTGAAGCAGCTGTTCGCGCCAGTCGTGATCCCAGCCTGCTTTGAATTCATCCGTCTGGGTTTCCGGAATACGCTCGATGGCGGACGTGCCGTCTTCGCTGTCGAATCCGCCCTGTAAGTCCAGCTCTTCGGGCCGCCGTTTCCGGAACTGATCCGCGATCCGCCAGCGCGTAATGCACAAGAGCCAGCCTTTGAACGATCCTGCACTCGGATCGTACTGAAATTTTCCGATGTTCTTCGCAACCGTGATGAGTGTTTCCTGTACGACTTCCTCCGCTTCCGCCTCACGAAGCCCTGCGCGCCGGGCGGCATTCCAGATCAGATTGCGATAGATGCAAAAAAACTCATGCCAGCGGCGCTGATCATCCTTGTCCGCGAGCCGGGTGATAAGGCTTTGCCGGGTGGGAAGAAACGTGGAGCGCTGGGGAGTCATGGAGAGAGCCCAAGTCTTAAATGTGAAGACCCAAGGCTTACAACTTAAAACTCCGTGAAAATACGGAGCCGACGGGGCTCGAACCCGCAACCTCCGCCGTGACAGGGCGGCGCTCTAACCGATTGAGCTACGGCTCCAAAATCTTGGAGGGCTCGGAAACTATGCCGGGCGATGGATGAGGGCAATGAAAAATTTTTGGAAAAGTTACGAAACCTGTCCGTGCCCTGAGGCTAAGGCGGGGCTGGGCGTCTCGCTTAATAGGACCGCCGATTGGCAATGATGGCATTGGCGATCTCCTGGGCGAGGCGTGCCCGATATCCGGATTTGAGCGCGAGACTGGCGTCGTAGCGGTTGGTCAAAAAGCCGCACTCGACCAGCACCGCAGGAATGCGGGTGTTGCGGAGCACGAAATATCGGCGGGAACGGATGCGGCGATCCGGCGCCCCGAGGTTGCGTGTGAGCCGGCGGTGAATGCTGGCAGCCAGGCCACCGCCGCTGCCGTAGTAGTAGGTTTCAACCCCGCGCGCGTCACGATTGGCAGCCGAGTTGAAATGAATACTGACGAAAACGGCGCGTCGCTGCGCATTGGCGATCGCACAACGCATCGAGAGGGGAATAAAAACGTCGTTGGTGCGAGTCATAACGACGCGAAATCCCGCCTCGCGGAGGTCGTTGCGCAATCGCAGGGCGACGTCGAGAGCAACGTTTTTCTCCGTAACATAGTTGGTTGGAATCCCACCACGATCGTGGCCTCCGTGCCCGGCGTCGATGACCACCGTATCGATTCTCGCGTCTGCTTTTTCGAGACATGCCAACAGGAATAGGGGGAAAAGAAGCAGGATGCGGAAACGAAAAAAGACGGGAGCCAGGTTCATTCGGAAAAATCCCGGCAGATATCGGTCTCGCCGGGTGGAGACGGATATTTGAAGGGTCCCAGGGAGAGCGTCAAGGATCGGAATCCCTTATTTTGAGGTTGTTGGGTAGGAAGGAAACCCGGCATCTTTCCCCATCATGACCGCTGCCCAGCAGAACACGATCGCAATTGTTTACGATTACGATCAAACGCTCAGCCCGAACTACATGCAGGACGACGTTTTGTTTCCGAGATTTGGCATCAGTCCGTCGAAATTTTGGGCGCATTGTGATGCGCTGGTGCGCGACCAGGGGTTTGACAACGAACTGGCCTATATGAAAGCACTTCTGGATTACCTGGGCATGGATCGCCCAACGAATGCCGATCTGCTGGAGATGGGAAAAGGGCTGCGGTTTTACAAAGGATTGCCGGAGATGTTCGAGGAGTTCAAAACCGGGTTGATCTCGACGGAGCAGGAGGCACTAGGCATTCATGTCGAGCATTATGTCGTGTCGTCAGGATTGAAAATGCTCATCGACGGAAGTCGTCTGCAGCCGTACCTGAGAGCCGTGTTCGGCTGTGAATTTGCTGAGGATGAGCACGGACGAATTACTTTTCCGAAGCGCGTGATCTCACATACTCAGAAAACGCAATACCTTTTCCGCATCAATAAAGGTCTGCTCGACATGTCCGAAGATGTGAACGACCACATGCCGGCCGATCTTCGGCCTGTACCGTTTACGAACATGATCTATGTCGGCGACGGTCCGACGGATGTGCCGTGTTTCACGATCATGAAACGCTACGGCGGGCACGCGATTGCAGTTTATAATCCCGATGACGCGACGCGGGCGAGTTTCAAGAAGTGTTACCTGCTTGCGACTCACGCCGACAGGGTGAAACATATGGCACCGTCGGACTATCGCTCAGGAAGCCATTTGCGACTCCTGCTGGAGGAAATGGTCCGCGAAATCGCTACACGCATCGCCACCGAACGCAGGGCCGCAGCGGAGGCGGCAACCGTGAGAGGTCCCAAATTTTGAAATGTTTGCTTTTGCTCCTGCCGGGCGTCACCTCGCGATTTGACAAGAAATGCGCCGCCGCCGCGGAGAGTCCCTGTTTTCTCATTCCTGAACATGATTACTCGACGAATCGCCATCAAAAATACACTCCTCGCCGGGGCAGCTCTTTCGTTCCTGAATCCCTGCGGGGAAAGCACTGCGCAGACTTCGACTGCGACCCCTGAACCGACGGACGGCCCTTTCATTTTGCCTCCGCTCGGATACAGATTCGACGCTCTGGAGCCATATATCGACGCGCGGACGATGGAGATTCATCACGACAAACACCACGCGGCCTATGTCAAGAACCTCAATCTTGCAGTAGCGAAACTTCCACCTGACCAACAGAAATGGTCTGTGGAAGATTTGATCGCAAGACTCGACAAGGTCCCCGAAACGGAAAGAGCGGCCATCCAGAACAACGGCGGGGGCCATTTTAACCATTCCCTCTTCTGGGCCACGTTGAAAAAAGACGGCGGCCAGGCTACGGGACCATTGGCTGACGCAATCAAGGCGAAATTCGGGTCGTACGAAGATTTTGAGAAGCAAATTAGCGCGACCGCAATGAAGGTTTTCGGCAGCGGTTGGGCTTGGCTTAGTGTTGGCCCGGACAAGGCACTCCTCCTCGAATCCACGCCGAACCAGAACAGTCCCATTGCTATTGGAAACCAGCCTTTGCTCGGGATCGATGTCTGGGAGCACGCCTACTATCTGAAGTTCCAAAACAAGCGTGCCGACTACGTCGCTGCGTTGCTCAAATGCATCAATTGGGATGCTGTCAGTGGGCGCTTTGCGAAATTCACGGCCTAGGCCGTTGGCTGGATGGCCCTCGACTAATCGGCGTCCCATGGCATCATTTCCGCGCATGGAAACCTCTGCGTCTGCTTCAGTCCCCGTAACCCCGAATCAACCCCGATTTTACAACAACCCTTTGGGGCGTTTTATCTTTCTGAGCCGTTGGCTGCAGGCGCCGTTGTATCTGGGGTTGATCGTGGCCCAAGGTGTGTATGTTTATCACTTCTTTGTCGAGCTCTGGCATTTGGTGGCCGACGCGGGGCACATCGAAAAACTGGTAATCATGCAAGTCGTCCTTGAATTAATCGACGTGGTGATGATCGCGAATTTGCTCATTATGGTTATCGTCGGTGGCTATGAAACATTTGTATCGCGTCTGCGTTTGGAAGGACATCCGGATGAGCCGGAATGGCTTTCACACGTGAACGCTGGTGTGTTGAAGGTCAAATTGGCGACAGCGCTCATCGGCATTTCGTCAATCCATTTATTGCAGACCTTCATTGATATCGGTAGCAAGAGGCAGACAGGCGAAGCGGTGGTTCTCCAAGTCGTCGTCCATCTCACGTTTGTCGTTTCCGCCTTGCTGCTTGCATGGACGGATCGCGTTTCCACTAAAACTGCCACGGAGGTTCGTGCTGAACACTGATACCGCTGCCAAAGCGACGGAAACTGGCGAAGAACACGAGCCAAAACCGCAGCCGAGGCGTTTATCCGAGGAATTGCTCGACGTTTCGCTCCGCTTCAAGACGTCGGAAGTGCACCTGCGCGATTTGATGGGCGGGCTGGATGGGCGCGTGTATACGCTCGTGCTCGTCCTGCTATCGTTGCCATTTTGTCAGCCGATCGCGTTGCCAGGGCTTTCGACGCCGTTTGGGGTTGTTATCGCTCTTTTTGGATTGCGGTTCGCATTCCGCCAGAAACCGTGGCTGCCCAAACGGCTGCTGAACGTACGAATTCCATCCAAAGTTTTTCCGGCTGTCCTTCGAGCTGGAGCGAAGATGATCGGCTACCTCGAAAAATTGCTGCATCCGCGCCTGACATGGGTTTTTGAATATCGGATCACCCAATTCCTGAGCGGGATGGCCATTTGCGCGTGCGGCATTTTCCTGCTGCTACCCTTGCCAATCCCGTTTTCGAATCTGATTCCCGCGTTCGCCATTATTCTTATAGCGGCTTCCAATTCGGAGCGTGATGGCATCATGCTCAGTGTGGGAGGCGGCGTTTTCGCACTTACGCTGGTCTTCTTTGGCGGTCTGTTTTTTGGCGGCAAGGAATTCGTAGGCTGGATCCGCGACAGCTTCAAAGGGATGTTCGACCCCGGTGAGCAGGGGATGAAACTGGGCGAATAGGCAGATAAACTCGGGCTGAAAAACTTACGCCAGCACATCCGCCAGAAAACGGTCGCGGAATTCGTTGGTCAGATGCCGTTCCGCTGCTTCCATCGGATAGGTATAATGGCCGGCACTCGTCACGCAAAGCTTCTTCTTCGAAGGCGTTGCGTTGAAAACCGAGAACTGGCCAGGCGGAGGTACTGAAGGATCGTAGAGCGCAGCCATAACACCCAGCGGCTTATCCAAAAAGCGCGCTGCAACCGCAGAGTCGAAATATTGCAGCACCTTTAATACGTCTGGATTCTTCAGCCAGTGATCGCGGATCGCCCTGCCGCTGCCCCAGCATGGCATTTTCACGCGCAGCGGGTGATTTCCAAAACTCGGCACTTCCACCCATGCAGCGCGAAAACGGTCATCCCACGGAAGCATCAGCGTGCCGATTCCTCCGCCGAAACTTACGCCCATGTAAACGATGCGCCCGACTGTCTCAGGGAAAAGTGTCAGGATTACTGATGCAGCACCCCACAAGTCGGCCGCATTGCCGCCGTGCACGTAGGTTTCGCGGGAATGAATGCCCCAAATCACGTGTTCAAAAGAGCTGCTTTTGAAGGTTCCGTGGATCGGGCTTCGCGTCAGACCACGCAGACAGGGAAAAATGGCCACGGCATCGCGTCGCGGAACTTCTGCCCCGGATGCGCTGTGGCGGCCTCCATAGCCGTGGCCTATCACGAAAGCGGATCTGGGTTTCTCCAGCCGCGGAATTGCCAGCCAACCGGCGATGACTACACCACCGAGCGCCCGGTAGCGGATCTCGTGCATGAAATGGGTCGCGTCGTGGCCGATGCGACGGGAAATGACTGGCTGCGGAGCAATTTTTCGGGCTTCGGCATGAGACTGCCGCCAGAAATCCTCAAAATCTGCTGCCGGGTCGGGCGGAGAAATTCTCAGCAGTTCATCGAACTGGTAGCCGTAAGCAGGATCGAACGGTGCATCGCACTTGAATTGCGGCATTTTGAAATCGCCCCTTGCCGAAAAGATCTGATCTTGCATCGAATCGCTTTAGTTCTCTGCGAACTCACTCAGAATTGCGAGTAGATTGGAAGTCTTGCGCACAGCTTTCAAAAGAAGCGTTTTTTTAGGTTCGCTCGCGACGAATTCGACGTCCACGACGCCTTTGTGTTCCGGTGATATGCGGAGCGTAATCGAACCAGCCAAAGGCAACACTTGCGCAATTTTTGGCTTTGTCGCGTCGAATTTCAGAACCCGACGATCGGTTACCGCGTAAATCGTGCGTTTTGCGGCGAACCATTTCCAGAACGGCAGCGTCAACATAACGAGTCCTGCCAGAAACATCACCACGCCAACCACCGCGAACGTGAATGGCTCCCACGCCGGATAAACTCCCGCGGCAGGTTTTGGCCAGTGCAAACCTCCGGTTACCTGCCATAGCCAGCCAAATGTGAAAACCGTCCAGGGCACGGCAAACACATACACGAGAAACGACCCGGCAACCATGCGCCAGGCCGCAGGCATCCCGGCCCACAAAACCTTTTCATCAGGTTCGACGACCTGTTGCAGCACGCGATTGGTGTCCATCGGAACGTATCATTCCTCTGCATGGTCCGGTGAGGCAAGTGTTCCCGCTTGAACCCCGCGGCGGACCGGTATTCTATTACGGCGTCAGCTGCAACCGCTTGTCAGCGTAAACCTTCAACAGCCAGCTTCTTCCTATGGGCCTTCTAGACTTCATCAAAGGCGAGCTCCTCGAGATCATTGAATGGACCGACGATTCTCGCGACACCCTTAGCTTTCGATTTCCGGACGACGACAAGGAAATCAAAAACGGCGCGCAACTTATTGTCCGCGAGTCGCAAGTCGCCCAGTTCGTTTACCTGGGTCAGTTCGGGGACACGTTCGGCCCCGGAAAGCATACCCTCACGACTGAGAACATCCCGGTCCTCACCACGCTCAAAGGCTGGAAATATGGCTTTCAGACGCCCTTCAAAGCGGACATTTATTATGTCAACACCCGCCTCTTCACCGGCAACAAATGGGGCACGTCGAATCCGGTAATGTTGCGCGACAACGATTTCGGCATCGTCCGTGTGCGCGCGTTCGGCACCTACGATTTCCGCGTGGTCGATCCGAAAATCTTCCTCAAGGAAGTCGCGGGATCGGACCAGAATTTCCGCTTGGATGAATTTGCCGACACCATGCGCTCGCGCATCGTCAGCGTTTTCTCAGACGCGCTGGCCACTGCCAAAGTGCCCGTGCTCGATGTCGCCGCCCGCTACGGTGAGCTCGGCGATGCGCTCCTGCCTTTGCTCAACCCGGTGGTTCAGGCCAAATACGGACTCGAAATCACGTCTTTCATTCTCGAAAATGTCTCTGTCCCGCCCGAGGTCGAGCAGGCAATCGACAAACGTTCCAGCATGGCAGCCGTTGGAAATTTGAACGATTACGTCAAGTTTCAAATGGCACAGGGCATGGAAAAGGGCGGGGGCGCGGGCAGCATTGGCGCCGAAATGGCCGTCGGCCTCGCCATGGCCAAACAAATCGTCGAAGGCCAGCAAACGACCCCCGGCGTCCCGCCACCCCTTCCGACGCAACCCGCGGCGGGAACTCCGCCTCCTGTGCCGGTGCCGCCGAGTTCAGGGTTACCCGAACTCCTCAGTCCCGCCGAGGCCGCGCAATTGCTGGGGGTTGCGGAAGCCGACGTCCTCGCGACTTTGGAAGCAGGCGATCTCAAAGGTAAAAAAATCGGCGCAACGTGGCGGGTCACAAAAGCTGCCGTGGAACAGTTTTTGAACAGCTGATAAATTCTCACAGAAGGTGGAAAAGGAGCAAAGGCGAGTCCATTAACCTTTGTCGTCTGCTGCGTTTCACTTCGCCCTCGGATGCGCGGAGTCGTAAACCTTCTTCATCCGTTCCGTCGTTACATGTGTATAAATCTGTGTCGTTGAGAGGCTTGCGTGGCCGAGCAGACTCTGCACGCTCCGGAGGTCTGCTCCATTATCCAGCAAATGCGTGGCAAACGAGTGACGCAACTTGTGTGGGCTGATGTTCACGGGGATGCTCGTTTCACGCAGGTATTTCTTGAGCATCAACCACACGGACCGCACGTTGATCCGTTTCCGCTGCTTGTTGATAAACAACGGCCCATTCCTCACGTTCGCCTCGCTCTGATATTTCGAAATAGCCGTCAACGCCATGGTTCCCACGGGACAAATACGCTCTTTCGAGCCTTTCCCGATCACGCGCACTGCCTCGGAATAGGGATCCAGATCCGCTACATTCAGCCCCGCGAGCTCTGATATCCGCAACCCGCTCGAGTAGAATAGTTCCAGGATAGCCACGTCGCGTGCCGGCATCCACGCTGGCGCCTGCTTCGCAAGCGGCAATTTCAACGGGACAGCGAACAATTCTTCAATTTGCTGCACCGTCAGTACCACCGGCAGCCTTCGCCCCATTTTCGGTAATTGAATCTCCTTCACTGGATTCGACTTGAATCCATGACGTTCCATTAGGTACCGAAAAAAACTCCGGTAAGCGGCAAACAGCAGCCGGATGTATGCGCGAGAGTTTTCCGCCTTCATCAGCTCCATCAAGAACACTCGGAAATCATGCGCGGTTGCCTTGCCCCAGCCTTCAAATCTTGCCTGATCCCGGAATTTGGCCAATGCCTCACCATAGGCTTTCAGCGTCCGCGGCGACGAGTTCCGCTCCACATCCATATAATCCAGGAAGCCCTCTTCCAACCGCTTGTCACGCGCTTTGACCATTGCTTTCGTCTCAGACATGGATGTTCTCTCTAGTCGTTCCAACCCGAACGAATCATGTGTACGGCGATCGCTGCAAGTAGCAAAGCCACCATTTTGGACACGGCGCGCATCGTTGTTGCTCCTAGTAAACGTTTGAGTGGTTCGCCGAAGCGGAGGGCAGCGTAAACCAGCACCAAATTCACGAGCAGCCCGGCCAGCGTCATCGGCACGCCGACTGTGTCCGAAAGCGTCAACAACGCCGTTAACATTGCCGGGCCGGCGATGAGCGGCATACCGAGCGGGACCACGCCGAAATCGGGGTGATCCTTGGGCTGATGCGGTTGTGGCGCCAGAATATCTTGAACCGCCAGCACAAGGAGGATCAGTCCTCCTGCGATTTTGAAATCTGCTACGCCAATGCCGAGCGCGTGAAAAATAAATTTCCCGAGAAAAACAAATCCCACTGCGACCAGCGCCGCGGTGACCGTCGCTTGAAAAATGACCCGCTTCCTATCCTTTTCCGGGACGCTTCCGGCCATCGACAAAAAAACCGGGATCAAACCCACCGGATCCAGCGCCACGAAGAGCGGAATGAAAACGAGCAGGAACGGTTCGATCCAGGCAGGCATAATGTTTGAGCAGAATGAGGACGAACGGAGGAAATCTGAAACGTGCGTAAAAACCAATTGCAAACAGCGTTGGCCGGATTCCGGGCGGCGGGGGAGGTGAGGCGACCCCGATGGATTTGCTGCGCCTAGTCGCAATTATGACGCGCGAGCACGGAAGAACCATGTGGCAACCGGAATGGTAAAAAGGGCAATGACCAGCATCGGCCACGTGTTGGCCCAGACGACTTCCGGAGGCAGGTCTTTGAGGAAAACACCTTTCACGATCACCATCATGTAGCGCAGTGGATTGGCATAAGTGATCACCTGCAGCCATTGCGGCATGTTTTCTATGGGACTCGCGTAACCGGAAAGAAGCATTCCCGGAACCATGAACGTAAAAGTGCCTAGCAATGCCTGCTGTTGTGTAGCGCTGAGAGCCGAAATGAAAAGGCCTACTCCGACGATGGATGTTATGAAGGTTACAAGTGCCAGATACAGCAATGGCAGTGACCCATGAAAGGGGATGCGGAAAATAAAAACTGCGACTAAAAGAAACAGCGTCGCTTCGGCAAGCGCCAGCAGGAAGGCGGGAATGGTTTTTCCGATCATGATCTCGATCGGCTGCAACGGGGACACTAGCAATTGATCGAATGTGCCCATTTCCCGTTCGCGGGCCACGGACATCGACGTCACGTTCAGCGAAATAAGCAGCGTAATGATCGCCACAAGACTGGGAACTGTGAACCAGATGTATTCCAAATTCGCGTTAAACCAATTTCGCGGCTGGATCAATTCGTCGCTAACCGTCATGCGACCGGGCGCTGCCTGCTCTGCGACAAACTGCCCGACGATCGTCGTGATGTAACCGTTCACGATTTGCGCAGCGTTCGACCGGCGCCCATCCAGAATGACTTGCAGGGATGCATTTTGTCCGGAGAGAAATCGCTCGGAGAAATCCGGCTGAAACCGCACGCTGGCGATGGCCTGCTGGCGATCAATCGCGTCCGCCACTGCTTCCGTTGATTGGACAAAGGTGACATAGCGGAAATTCCCGGAAGCTTCCAAACGTTTGCAAAGCTCGGTCGAGGCCTGGCCGGTGTCTGGATTGAAAATGGCTATGCCGATATTTTTGACCTCCTGCGTCCCGGTAAATGAGAAAAGCAAGAGCTGAATGATGGGCGGAATGACCAATGCCAGGCGCGCGCGCCGGTCGCGGAGCGTGGCGAGCAATTCCTTGATGACGAGGGCGGCGATGCGTTGGAGCATTTTTCTCCTTTTAGTCGAGTTTTTTCCGGGTGACGCGAGAGGTTAGGAGGAAAAAGACGGCCGCGAATCCAACCAGGATCAGGCCATCACGCCATAGGACGGCGCCGACGTCACCCGCCAGAAAGATCGTGTGGAGTGCTTGCACAAAATACCGTGCGGGAAAGAGATATGTTAGTGCCTGGATCGGCGCCGGCATGCTCCGAATCTCGAAGATGAACCCGGAAAGTTGAAATGATGGCAAGAAGCCAAGAATCAAAGCGGCCTGACCTGCGATGAACTGGCTCTTCGCAAGCGTCGATATGAAAAGCCCCTGCCCAAGGCAGGCTGCCAGAAACGCCGAAGTCACCAGCGCGAGTACGATCGCCGATCCGCGCAGAGGCGTGTGAAATATGCCGACCGACACCAGCGTGCAGAACGACATGGAGCCAAAACCAAGCAGAAAATAGGGGATCAATTTCCCCAGGACCAGTTCCTGGATCGACACGGGCGTCGCCATCAATGCCTCCATCGTGCCCCGTTCCCATTCCCGCGCGACGACGAGCGACGTAAGCAGTGTCCCAATCAGCGTCATCACAATGGCGATCGAGCCGGGAACGAGGTAATTCTTGCTCTCGAGCGAGGGATTGAACCACATCCGCGTCTCGATCTCGATATTTGGAGGGGCGTTGGCGCCCTGGTCCAGGGCCCGCGCCGTTTGCCAGCCACCGATCGCCGCCCGAATGTAGTTTTGCACGAAACTGGCCGTATTTGGCTCGCTGCCATCAGCGATAATCTGCAAACGGGCTGCCGTGTCTCCGCCACCATTATTTCCCGTAAACAGCCTGGAGAAATTCACGGGAATGACGAGGATGCCTCGCAGTTTTCCAGCGACAAGCTGGTCCTCCATTTCTTTGAGGGTGAATCCAGGTGTCACCGTAAAATATTTCGAATCGCGCAGCGCTGCCATCAGGCTCTCGCTAACCGGTGTCCGCTCCTCCATGACCACGCCGACGCGCAATTTCGTCGAATCCAAGGAAACGGCGTATCCGAACAAGAAAAGCAAGATTACCGGCAGGATGAACGCGATGAGAATGCTGCTTGGATCGCGTAAAATTTGCACGCCTTCCTTGCGAATCAGCGCGAGCAATCGCCGCGGGTTGAATTTTTCCACTGCGAAAGAACGCGAATCGCTCGAGGCAGCGCCGGTTTCGACCCTCCGATTGCCGGACGACGATCGTTCGGAAAGCGCCCCTCGTTGTGGGTCGCGGCTCTCTATTTCTATTTTCATTCGTGTCATCCGTGCCCGTTCTCGGTTTAGCTTTTCACCCCATTTTCCCGGTCGAACTCCCGAATCAAGGCGACGAAAGCGTCTTCCATTGTCGGATTTTCCAGCTCCGGGGTTCTTACTTTGCGTTTCAGTTCGTCCGGCGGCCCGAGTGCGATCAGCTGGCCGCGATACACCAGCCCAATCCGATCACAGTACTCCGCCTCGTCCATGAAATGGGTCGTGACCATGACCGTGACGCCTTTTTCCACGAGGCCGTTGATGTGCTTCCAGAATTCGCGGCGGGTGATAGGGTCCACGCCCGACGTGGGCTCATCGAGAAACAGCACGTCCGGCTCGTGCATCAATGCCGCTGCCATCGAAAGCCGCTGCTTGAACCCGAGCGGCAACTGCCCAGACGGCACGTCTGCCTGGTCGCCAAATGCAAAGATCTCCAGCATGGAATCCACCGCTTTTCTGCGTCCGTTCTTCAATCCGTAAATTCCGGAAAAAAAGTCGAGGTTCTGCCGGACGGTGAGGTCGGCGTAGAGGGAAAATTTTTGGGCCATGTAGCCGAGCCTGCTACGGGCCTGACTCCCGGAATGCTGCAAATCCAGACCTGTTACCCGAGCCGTGCCCGAAGTCGGTTTGAGAAGACCGCACATCATCTTGAACGTTGTAGATTTTCCCGCTCCGTTCGGACCGAGCAGACCGAAAAGCTCGCCGCGTTTGACCTCAAAAGTCACGCGGTCCGTCGCTGCGAAATCGCCGAATTTCTTGGTCAGATCGTGCGCTTCGATGACGGATTTATCGTCGCCAGGAATTTGCCGCATGGCCTCTGCAATCCGCGATTCGCCACGTGTCGGGCCGCCCAGGGCGTCGATGAACGCATCTTCGAAACGCGGCTTTACGTGCTTTGGTTTTCCCTCGAGACCGATCGCCGCCGCGTCGAATTCCATCGCGCCTTCTCGCAGTACGAGCCGCAAATGGTTTCCCTGCACGACGCCGTCCAGGACAGACTCCACGTCCAAAGCGCGTTGAAGCGCCTGACGGCGAGCATGCGTCACCGGCAAGACAAACGTCCGGTCCCGCACACGATCCGTCAGCTCAGCAGGCGCCCCGGAAAAAAGCGTTTTGCCGTCGTTTAGGACGATCACGCTTTCGCACATCTCCGCCTCATCGAGATACGCGGTGCTCCAGATGACACCGATGCCTTCGGCTACGAGATCCTGGACCATTGTCCATAAGTCACGCCGGGAAATCGGGTCGACGCCCACGCCAGGTTCGTCGAGTAAAAGCAGTTCCGGCTTCGAAATGAGAGCGCATGCCAGACCCAGCTTCTGCTTCATCCCGCCTGAAAGCGCCCCGGCTTTTCGCTTCGTAAACCGTTTCAAATCCGTAAAGCCCAGCAACCGCTCGAAGGTGGCCGCCCGCTCCTGGTCGGGTACGCCGCGCAGATCCGCATACAAATCCAGGTTTTGTTGCACACTCAAATCCTCGTAGAGCCCAAAGCGCTGGGGCATGTACCCGGCCCGAATGTGAATTTCTTCCGCCTGCGTCGCCGGGTTCACCCCAAGCACAGTTAGCTCACCCTCCGTCGGATCCAGCAGTCCGGCGACCATTCGCAAAAATGTCGTCTTTCCCGCCCCGTCCGGACCTGCCAGACCGGTAATCCGGCCGGCAAAAATATCCGCGTCCAAGCCTGCCAGGGCTGGCTTTTTTGCTTTCGGAAACCGCTTCGTCAAATTGCGTGCCCGGACGATGGGGCCATCAATTCGCGACGTTTCCGGTTGGAACAGATTGTTCACGATCTTTCTCCTCCAAGAGTCTTACGGTCACCGGCATGCCCTGACGCAGAAATTTGTCCGGTTTAGAAATGATAACCCTCAGCCGGTACACCAAGTCCGCGCGCAATTCCCTCGTTTCCACGGACTTCGGCGTAAATTCGGCAACCGGAGAGACGAACCCGACCTGCGCGGGGATCGCCTCGTTCGGTCGGGTGTCGGTAAAAACGCTTGCCTGCATTCCCGGATAAACTCGGCCAAGGTCGCGCTCGCTCACGTACGTGCGCACCCATACTGGCGAGTTCAAATTCAGAGCGCATGCCGTTGTTCCCGCGGCCACGATCGCTCCGGGTTCAAGGGCTCTGGTGATAATGACTCCATCGGTCGGGGCCACGATACGGCAATCCAGCACGTCGCGTTCCGCGGCCTCCAAATTCGCTTTTGTCCGCGCGACTTCGGCCTTCGCGGCGTCGATGTCTTCGTAGCGGGAGCCCGCCTCCAGCAATGCCAGATTGGCCTGAGCGGACGCGAGTTGCGCAGCCGTCGAATCACGCGTCGCCAGTGCCGTATCGTAGTCTGATCGCGCAACGACTCGCTGTGCCCACAAATCCCTCGTACGCCCAAAATTGGCTTCCGCGTTCATCAGATTTGCTTTCATCTGCCCTACCTGCGCCCTGGCCTGGTCGATGTCCTCTTTTCGCGAGCCATTGACCGCTTTCGCCAGCGCGGCCTCAGCCGACCCCAGCTGGGCCTCAGCCAGATGCACCTGGTCCACGTAGGGCCCGTCTTCCAGAACGGCGATCACATCGCCTGCCTTGACCACATCGCCTTCATCCACACGGATTTCCTTGATCCGTCCACCGACGCGAAATCCAAGATTCACCTGGCGAATGTCGATGTTTCCTTGAACTAGCAGCTCGCCGTTTTCACTCGCTGAGCGCTGTTTCACAAAATAAACAGCGGCCGCGGCGACGGTGAGAATCAGGACAATCAGAACGAGTCTGCGTGGTTTCACTGATCGTTTCCCTTTCCTGGGGTGTTCGTTTCGTACAAAAAAATGGCTTCGAGATTTGCGTTCACGGCGGCCTCGATCTGGCGGGCTTCCTCCGCGGTGTAACATTGCCAGTGCATCCGCCGCCGGACCGTTTCACGACCGGCCAGAAAGATGATGAACTGGCCCACCAGCGAATGGGCGCGCAGAATCATCTGTGGATCTTCCGAATGGCTCCCTGTGGCATCGGCCAGCAATCGGGCAAAGGCTTGGTGAATATGCTGAATGACGTTTTCGTATATATAATCAAATCCTTTGGTCGGCTGCATTTGCTCACGCATGACGATGCGGGACCAGGAACTCGCCATGGGAAATCGGACCAAGGTCCCCAGAAACGCCCGGATCATCCCCTGGGCGAGTTCCAAGGCTTCGCGAGGTGTGAAACCATTGGCCGGATCCCGCTCCTTTATGGAGAGGGCTGCCGGCAGGACATTCGCCTTGATCGTGCTGACGACGGACTCGATAACGGCCATATACAGGCCTTCTTTTCCTCCGAAATAATAAGCGATGGCCGCCTGATTTACTCCGGCCTGCAGTGCGATCTGGCGAGTCGTGGCGCCTTCGAGATTATAGGCGCCAAAGATTTCCAGCCCCGCCGTGATCAACCGTTGCCGGGCGTCCGGCTCGCTTCCCTTGCCGGTAAGAAAGGAGTCTGGCACAGCCATGAGATCCCAGTCGGAAGCCTTCGTCATGATGTTCCAAGTTATTCAATCAATTGAATGAATCAAACGATTATATTGGCTTTCTTCGGCTGTAATCAGGCGTTTGAATCAACGCGCCCGTGGTAACTGCCATTTTTTGTTTTCGCCACCGTGAAATGTGTGTCAACATCCGCAAACCTATGGAAATCGGTATCCTGCATTACTCGATGCCGCCTCTAATCGGGGGCGTCGAGCGGGTTATCGAAGCGCACGCCCGCATGTTCCAGGAACAGGGAGATCGCGTAAGGTTGTATCACAATGGACGGCAGCCGCGTGTCGCAAACGCTCTCCCCGGAATCGCGGTGCCGGGCATGAGCTCGCCGGCGCCCTTTGACGAACGGCGTGATGAGATCGTCCGGTTCTTCGAGCACGAGCCGTTGGATTGCCTCATTGCGCACAACATTTTCACCATGCCGTTCGACCTCGCGGCAACGGCAGCACTCTGGAAACTAAGCGAGCAGATGCCGGTTGTTTCCTGGGTCCACGATTTGGCGGCAGCCAGTCCCTTTCATAGGATCGGCAATTCACCAGCCGAGAAGTTATTAAGATGCCACCCAAAGCACGCGACAGTCGTTGCAGTGTCTCAGGCGCGCGCGAATGCGTACAAGACGCTGACCGGGCATGGAGTTTCGGCCGTGATTCCAAACGGGGTGGATGTGCTGAAATCGTGTGGTTTGTCCCTGGATTTGCAGCAACGACTTGAAGCACGCGATGCCCTGGACGCTTTCCCTGTGTTGCTGCATCCGGCGCGCATTCTGAAGCGGAAGAATTTCGGATTAGGTCTCCGGTTGACTGCTGCTTTACAGGACGCGGGCTTGAACCCGCTCTATGTTATCACTGGCGCGCCAGAGCCGTTCACAGGCAAACAGGCATTGTATCGAACCGAACTCGACAGAATGATTTCTGAACTGCGCCTGGAAAATTCAGTGATTTTTCTGAGTGACGACGCTGTTTTGACCGATGCCGATGTTCGAGCGCTGTACGGGGTGGCGGATGCGCTGTTTTTCCCAAGCGAAGAGGAGGGATTTGGGTTGCCTGTCCTTGAGGCGGGAGCACAACGGCTGCCTGTATTTTGTTCTGAGAATCAGCCGCTTGTGGAACTTGCGCGCTTGAACGGAGTCGTCTTTCCACTCCAAGTCGACCCCGCGACTTTAGCTGCTGAGGTGGCTACGTTTTTATCCCGCGACCCTGCAAATCAAGTCCGCAAAACCATTCGCGACAAATATCATTGGCGGGCAATATTCCAGAACAACATTCTTCCTCTACTGCAAAACGTTTTGTCCAAAACCCCCGAACCCACCCTATGAACGCCACCACTATCTTGTCCCCCCACGATTTTCATTTGCTCGCATCTGCTATGCATCACGATCCATTTTCCGTGCTCGGCCGGCACACGGTCGACGGCGGTGAGGTGATCCGGGTTTTGCGGCCGGAAGCGAAGGAGATTCAGGTTGTTTCAGAAGAGGACACGACGCAGGTGTTTCCCACAGAACGAATCGGTGATCCGGGAATCTTTGAGGCCTTCATCGATGAGACTGCCGAGTTGGGAGCCTATAAATTGCGGATCACGACATGGGACGACGTGTCCTTCGAAATCGTAGACCCGTATTCATTCGGCCGCGTGCTCGGAGAGGTGGACACGCATCTCTTTGCCGAGGGAAATCACTACGAGATTTACAAGAAACTCGGGGCGCATATCCGGGAGGTCGGTGGCTATTGGGGTGTGACGTTTGCCGTATGGGCGCCGAACGCGTCGAGGGTTAGTGTTGTGGGCGAGTTCAACGGTTGGGATGGCCGGGTTTATCCGATGCGCAAAATCGAGAGCGGAATTTGGGAGATCTTCATCCCGGGTCTGGGCGAGGGGGTTCATTATAAATTCGAGGTTCGATCGGCGTATGGCCATTTGCAGTTGAAGAGCGATCCGTTTGCGTTCTACGGGCAGCACGGACGGGAAACGGCTTCGATGGTTTTCGATATCAATCGGTTTACGTGGAGTGATGACGAATGGATGGAAAAACGGAAAAGCGTGGAATGGCAGAAACGGCCGGTGAGCATTTATGAAGTGCATCTGGGTTCGTGGCAGCGTGTTGTCGAAGAGGGAAATCGGTTTTTAAGCTACATCGAAGCGGCGGACCGTCTGATCGAATACGTGGTCGAGATGGGGTTCACGCACATTGAATTTTTGCCGTTGGCCGAGCATCCGTTCGATGGATCGTGGGGATACCAGGTGACAGGCTACTACGCCATTACGAGCCGATTCGGGAACCCGGACGAATTCAGACATTTCGTGAACAGGGCACACCAGCGTGGAATAGGCATCATCATGGACTGGGTGCCGGGGCACTTTCCGAAAGATGCATTTGGTTTGGCGCGTTTCGATGGCACAGGATTGTATGAACACGAAGATCCGCGGCAGGGCGAGCATCGGGACTGGGGCACGCTGATTTTCAATTACGGACGTAACGAAGTTCGTAATTTCCTTATCGGAAACGCGTTGTTCCTATTGGATGAGTACCACATTGACGGCCTGCGCGTGGATGCGGTGGCGTCCATGCTGTATTTGGATTATTCGCGAAAAGAGGGTGAATGGGTACCCAACGCCTACGGCGGGCGCGAGAATCTCGAAGCGATTTACTTCATGAAACGCTTCAACGAAGTGTGCTACGAGAAGTTCCCGGGGATTATGACCATGGCCGAGGAATCGACGTCGTGGCCAGGGGTGTCGCGACCGACGTATCTGGGAGGATTGGGCTTCGGGTTCAAATGGAATATGGGATGGATGCACGACTTCCTCGTTTACATGAGCAAGGAGCCGGTCCATCGGCGATACCACCAGGGACAGGTCACATTTTCCCTGTTATACGCGTTCCATGAGCACTTCGTGCTGGTGCTGAGTCACGACGAAGTGGTCCACGGCAAAGGCTCGCTCATTGCCAAGATGCCGGGAGACGATTGGCAGAAGTTTGCGAATCTGCGGATGTTTTTCGGTTGGATGTGGGCGCATCCCGGCAAGAAATTGCTATTCCAAGGCGGGGAATTCGGTCAGTGGGCGGAATGGAATCACGGTCAAAGTCTCGACTGGCATCTCTGTGGCGCGCCGTTGCATGCTGGTTTGAAGAATTTGGTACAGCACCTGAACCACCTGTACAAAGAAGAGCCGGCCTTCTACGAACTCGATGATACGTGGGAAGGCTTCGACTGGATCGATTTTCACGATGCGGACAACAGCGTGGTGGCGTTCCTGCGGCGAGACAAGAGCGGCGGAATCATTATTTTCGTGGTCAACGCGACGCCGGTCCCGCGGTTCTCCTATCGCGTCGGCGCGCCATTCGCAGGATTTTACCGCGAAGTGCTGAATACGGATGCTGAAGCGTATGGCGGCAGCAATATTGGAAATTACGGTGGTTTTCACACGGAAGCCATCGCGTGGCAGGGCAGGGACTACTCGCTCAATCTCAACCTGCCGCCGCTGGCGACGATTGGACTCAAGTGGGAAGCATGAGTTTTTAAGTCTCAGTTTGTAAGTCGTAAGAGGATACGCGGGCGGGATACGCGGGCGGGAAGCTGTCGGTGGCTCCGTCCGCGTTCTTCGTACTGACAAACTTTAAACTTAAGACTCTTTTGACACCTTTAGGCCGACCCGCTTTCATCGGCGGAAATGTGCAGGTTTTTTCTCCTTTCACCGCTGATCGGTCTTTTTCTGCTGGCGGGATGCGCCGCTCCGCAAGTGAAACCGACGCCGTTGGTGAAAGTGAACGTGCTGCCGTTGGCACTGAGTGACGCGTTCGAGTTTCGTAAGACAAAGACATTTTTCAACGGCCCAGGATTTAACCCGGGCCGCGACCCGATGGTGTCGATACAGAAGCGTCGCGCGGAATTCGGCGCCGTGGATAGTCTCGATCGAGCGGAGAGGGCAGGCGATTATTTTACCTTCTGGTGGCGGGCACATCGCAAGGCAAACGTCACCGTCCGGTTGGAGTACAGGACGGTGAACTTGGGCGACTATGTCCAGGCGCGGGAGCTATATTACCCGGACGTTCTGGGGACCTATCAATCAGGGTTCAACATTATCGGTGACGACTATTCCGACGATGGACGGATCACTTCCTGGCGTTGCGTGTTGATTGAAGAAGGAAAAATCGTGGCGTTGACGCAGTCGATGCTCTGGTAAAGGAACGCTTCGATGGAGGCCTTCGCTGTCCTTGCTTCCTTCTGTTTTAAGATTTTAACCCCACAACTCGTCCAGGCCGCGCCGGATCGATTCGAAGAGCTGGTCGATTTCCACGCGTGTGATGATAAGGGGTGGCGACACCGCGATTAGGTCTCGGATGCCACGGACGATTGCGCCATGTTTGCGGATCAAACCAGCGGCTTTTGCGCCCAGGGCGGAGGTGGGCTCCAAGGCGGCACGCCCTCCGCGCGGGATGAGTTCCATGGCGCCGATGAGACCATATCCGCGCGTTTCTGTAACGGCATGGTGACTGGCCAGCGATCGGATTTTCTCCTGAAAATAGGGTCCAATGTCCTCTTTGACGTATGGGATGAGGCGTTTTTTCTCGATGACTGCGAGATTGGCGAGGGCTGCGGCGGTCGTAACGGGATGGCCGCTGTACGTAAAACCATGGGCAAAATAACCGCCGTTGATGAGAGTTCCTGCGATCTCGTCGCTGACGAGGGTCGCCCCGAGTGGCAAATAGCCACTGGTGAGCCCCTTCGCCGTAGACATGATGTCTGGGTCAAGATCCCAAAGCGTCGAGGCAAACCACTCCCCGAGACGCCCAAACCCGGTGATGACTTCGTCGGCTACAAACAGGATCCCTTTTTCGCGGCACAACTCGCGAATTGCCGTCAGGTAACTCGGAGGGGGAACGATTACACCCCCTGCGCCTTGAATGGGTTCAACGAACATTGCGGCGATGCTGTCGGCGCCTTCTTTTTCGATCAACTTCGCTGTTTCCTCGACGCACCATTTGCCAAACGCCTCCCGATCGAGATCGGAATGGTAGCCATAGGGATGAGGCGCCGGCGCATGGAGAAAACCGTCCAGAGGCAGATCAAACGGTAGATAACATCCCGGCAAACCCGTCAAACTTGTTGTCGCAATGGTCACTCCGTGATACGCAAAATTCCGCGCGATGACCTTCCGTTTCGATGGCTTGCCGAGAAGATGAAAGTAGTTCCGGATAACTTTGAGCGCCGATTCGTTCGATTCGGAGCCGGAATTGCAAAACAGCGTGTGATTGAGCCGCTTCGGAGCAAGCTCGGCCAGCTTTGCGGCCAGTTCGATGGCGGGTTCCGTCGTCGAGTTAAAGAATGAGCAATAGTACGGCAGCCGTTCGAGTTGCGTCGTCACGGCATCACGGATTTCCGGACAATCGTATCCGACGTTTACACACCAAAGGCCGGCCAGTCCATCGAGTAGCGGTTTGCCGTCCTGATCGAAAACGAACACACCTTTTCCAGTCTGGATGACATTCGTCCCTGCCTTGAACATGTCGCGGTGGTCAGTGAACGGGTGCAGATGGTGAGCTTGATCGATCCGGCGCAAATACTCGGTGGAAGACATGGACCAATTAAAACCTGAAACGTGAAACCTGACACCTGAAAAGGCGACCGCGCGTCCGTTGACGTTGAAACAGGACGCCTGCCCTCAGTTTTTGAACTGCCCGGGTTCTTTTCTGTTGAGACTAAATCTCAGATGCAATAGTGTCGCCGCCGTGACCCAAAACTGCGCTCCCGGTATCGGACTTTTGACTCCGGTGACTTTGCTGACTGCGCCCGTCGGCAAAAAAATGCGACTGCACGCGCTTAACACTAAGCCAGAATTATGTAAACGCCTCCGCGAGATGGGCTTCTGCGAATCCGCACAAGTCATCAAACTTTCCAGCGGCTCGAATCTTATCTGCCAGGTCTGCGGGGTGCGTCTGGCGCTAAGCCGCGACCTCGGCGCATGCATTTTGGTCGAACCCCTGGATTCCCGGGCGAAAACGGCCGCAGCTCCGAGCAAGAATCAGGACGCCTGATGCCGTGTTGCTTTCCGATCTGACACCGGGCGGACGCGCGAAGGTCGTGCGATTCCTGGGAGACTCTGGTCGCACACAGAGACTCCGGGAAATGGGGCTCGTCCCGGGGACAACCATCAAATTTGTTCGTCTCGCACCCTTGGGCGATCCGCTTGAGATCGAACTCCGCGGCTACAAACTTTCACTGCGCAAACACGAAGCCGAACTGATCGAAATCCAACCCCTGGAGGCTCCGCATGCCGGCTGAAGTCGCAACTTCCTCCATTGCCAAGGCTTCCACCTCCGCCACGTTCGCCCTCGTGGGCAATCCGAACTGTGGGAAGACAACGATTTTCAATGCCCTGACCGGTCTTCGACAAAAAATCGGCAATTACCCCGGTGTTACCGTCGAGAAGAAAGACGGTGTCTTTTTCACGCAGCACGGCGTCAAACAATTTCTCGTTGACCTGCCCGGCACCTACAGCCTGGCGCCTCAATCGCCCGATGAAGCGGTTACCCGCGACGTGCTCCTGGGCGTGCAGGACAGAACTCAGCCGCCGGATCGCGTCGTCTGCGTCGTCGATGCATCGAATCTGGAGCGGAATCTTTATCTGGTTTCGCAGGTGCTCGAGCTCGGGATACCCACGCTCATCGTGCTGAACATGATGGATTTGGTTGAGGCGAAGGGCGAAAAAATCGATACCGAGCGGCTGGCCAGACTGCTGGATTGTCCGGTTGTCGCCGTCAAAGCGAATTCTGGCGGCGCTGCGGCGAAATTGCGCGTGGCATTGTCGAAACCATCATCTCAAGCCAGCGGGTTTGCCGTCGTCATCCCGGAAGCGGTGTCAACGGTCTTGCAGCGACTGCGGGAAAATCCGCCAACCGGTTTTTCAATGGACGATCCGTCTTCGCGTTCGCGTTTGTTGCTCGCCCTTGCTGCGACGCCGGAAAAACCGGACGCATTGACGCCGTATCGGGAGAAATTGTCGCAGCTTCTTCCAACATGGCGGGACGATGTGATCGCCGCGCGCTACTCGCGCCTTCAGGAAATCGTCGAAGAAACGATTCAATACACGGGGGGCGCCCAGACGGATTTCACCGACCGGCTCGACTCGATCGTCACACATCCCGTCTGGGGCTGGTTCATTTTTCTCGGGCTGATGACGGCGATGTTTTTGTCGATTTTTGTTTTCGCCAGCTACCCGATGGATTTTGTCGACGGCATATTCCAAGGCGTGTCAGGGTGGGTGACCGCGCATATGCCGGCGGGTGATCTGCGGGATTTGCTGACGGACGGTATCATCGCGGGCGTGGGTGGCGTCCTCGTTTTTTTGCCGCAGATCATGATTTTGTTCCTGTTTATCGGCCTGCTCGAAGACAGCGGATACATGGCGCGAGCAGCTTTTATCATGGACCGGGTGATGAACAAAGTCGGTCTGCACGGCAAATCTTTCATCCCATTGCTCAGCTCGTACGCGTGCGCTATCCCGGGCGTCATGGCGACGCGGACCATTGAGAATCCGCGGGACAGGCTGGCTACGATCCTTGTCGCGCCGTTCATGAGTTGCTCCGCGCGGTTGCCTGTCTATGCGCTGATGATTTCGACCCTTATCCCGGGGGGAATCGCTTCCGCGGGAAAGAAAGCGGGCATCATGCTCTTGATGTATCTGCTCGGGACAGGCGCGGCGTTTCTGTTCGCGCTCATTTTCAAACGAACCATCCTGCGCGGCGAGCCTCCTCCGCTGGTGCTCGAACTCCCGCCTTATCGGATGCCGGGTCTATGGACCGTGGTGCAGCACATGCTTTCGAGGGCAAAAGCGTTTATCCAACGGGCAGGAACAATTATTCTCTCGCTGTCCATCGTGCTTTGGGCGCTAGCGACGTACCCGAAAAAGGAGGGAACCAGTCACGCGGAAAACCTGGCGAATAGCTTAGCTGGGAAAGCCGGGCATTTCATGGAACCGGTCATCGAGCCGCTGGGATTCAATTGGAAAATCGGCATCGGCCTGATCGGTGCGCAGGCGGCGCGTGAAGTGTTTGTTAGCACGATCGGCATTGTTTACAGCATTGAAGGCGCCGACGAAGACCCTGAGCCTTTGCGCGATGCGTTGCTCAAAGACAAATGGCCCGACGGCCGCCCTGTCTTTACGCCGCTCGTGTGCGTGGCGGTGATGGTATTCTTCGTCCTCTCAATGCAATGCATCGCCACATTGGCCGTGGTTAAACGCGAAACCAACTCCTGGCGCTGGCCGATTTTCCAATTCGTCTACATGACCAGTTTCGCCTACCTGGTAACGCTCATCGTCTACCAGACCGGGCGAGCCCTGGGATTTTGAAGCTGCCGCCACAGGAGATCCCGTATCCCCTTCGGCATCATTACGGGCAAACCTCCGCGAGGTGAGGTCGGCTTGGAGCCATTTTTACGCGGTCACGCGTCCCGGGCGATAACGGCTTCGATATAGCCGAACGGGTCATCTGTGGGTAGGAAGACTTTTTTTTGTCCTTCGGGACGGCCGAGTTTGGTTAGGTCAATGTTAAGATAGTGTTTGTTGGGCATCGTGAATTTGATGCGGGCAATGCCCGGGCACGCTGCCAGAACGGCTTCACCCATTTGATACATTGTCCGCTGGACTGACGGGCTGTACGTCCCGGCGAACACTTCCAGGATGGAGTCGATCACGCGTTGATCGAGGTCTGCTGCGTCGCCGATATACTCCCACTCGGCATCAAGACTCGTGGAAAAAATGCGATCCGTCGTTTCCTGGAGCGTCGTGTACTCGCACACCGGGTAGCCAACAAAACCGGATTCCGTCGTTTTCATAATGACGAAACCCTTGACACCAGCGGAACGTTTTACGGTGCCGCCGTCCTTTTCGTAACGGGCCTTGCTGTAGAATCTCCCATTCGAATCCCGGATAAAGGTGTGCGGATGCGGCTTTCCGGCCGGCGCGTAACGAATCCACGTCTTTTCCGAAACATCGGTATCGCACGCGGTGAGGTGCGCATACTTGGTCACAAAATGCTTTGCTACAGCCACCGCGAAACCGTCACGGGTTACGTCCTCCAGGTCGTGCGCCAGGGCTGTTACGGTGTTTTTTACAGTGTCGGTGGGCACGATGGCGGAATTGTCGTCGCTGAGATAGTTTGCTTCCTGACCACCCTCGACCAGCGCATAGGTTTCCCATTCTGAAACGCTATGGATGTCGCCATCTTTCTGCACGCGAAGAACGCGCACCATTCCTTTTCCGTAGTGGTTGTATTCTAATATAGGCATAATTGGGGTCGAAAAAATCAAGAAGGCGAAGCTTCGACGATGGCCGCTGTGGTGGTCGATTCTGCCGCTTCCGCCTTTTTATCTTCCGGGATGACCAGGTTCAGCACCAGCGCGACAAAACCGCCCGCGGAAACGCCCGATTCCAGGAAAATTTGCACCCAGTGAGGGAGCGTTTTCAGCCACTCCGGCTGGCTTGGAACACCAATGCCGACTCCGAGCGAAATCGCTAGAATCAAGGCATCGCGATGACTCAAGCCGGAGGAAAGAATAATCCGCAGCCCGGAAACCGCGACGAGGCCGAACAGCACCACGGCCAGCGCGCCCAGCACGCACGGCGGCATTACGGTAATCCAGCGGCCCACGGGGGGGAATAATCCCAGCGCGAGCAGAATCAGCGCCATGATCCACCCGATGCGGCGCGCAGCTACGCCAGTCATTTGAATCACACCGTTATTCTGAGCGTAAGTCGCGCTCGGAAAAGCGCCCGTGAGCGCCGACGCCACGCAGGTTAGTCCGTCGGCCAGGATGCCGCCGCGCATCCGCGCCCAGAAATCCTTGCCTTCAGTCTTTAGGCCCGAGAGTTGGGATGTGGCCGTGATGTCGCCCATCGCTTCCAACACGGAAAGCAGGTAAATAAACGCGAATGGCAGGAAAAACTCCCATTTGAATTTGAAACCGTTCGGAAACAATTGCGGCAATGTGACCCACGCGCCCGTTCCGGCTGCCGGCGGCTGCAGCCAGCCGAGAAAGGCGCAGATCGTATAACCCGTTGCAACGCCGACGAGCACGGCCCCCATGCGAAGCCAGGCTTTTCCCGCCACCTGGCAAACGACCATCACGGCGATCACGGCAAGGGCGACGAGCGCGCCGCCCCACGTTGGCGCGCCTTCGATGGGAGCCTTGGCGATTCCCATCAAACCGGTGGGAATCAGCGACAAACCGATGAGCAGCACCACAATTCCCGAAATGAGCGGCGTGAAAACACGTTTCAATTTGGGCAAGAACGGCGCCAGCAACAATGGCACGGGCGTCCCGGCCAGGCCCATGCCCGTCATGAGCGCCAGTCCGCCCGAGAAACCCGCCGTGATCAGCGGCCCGAGAAAGGCAAAGCTCGTGCCGGTGATGCTGAGCAATCCCGATCCGACCAGGCCACCGAAGCGCATGGTTTGCAGAAACGTGCCGAGTGCCGAGGCGATAAGCGCCATACTAACCAAATAGGCCGTCTGCTCCGGTTTGAATTTCAGAACGTTCGCCAGGATCAGCGCCGGCGTGATCGTGCCGATGACCATTGCGCCAACCTGCTGGATGCTAACGAGCGCAGCTGGGACGGGCGGAACTTTTTCCTCCAAACCGTAAACAAGATTGAAGGCTTTTTCGGGTAGAGGTTCGCTCATGGTGCTTGGCGTTGGGTGCTGGCTTGTTCAGTTCTGTCTTGCGCAACGAGTTCGGTCAGACGGTTTGACGTGCTCGGGGGTTCGAGCACAAAGTGTGCCGAGGGCTCAAATTGCCACTTTGTCCTGCCCCCAGTTGCCGTTGCCGCACGGGGCGGCCTTCAGGGGACGACGTCAGGTCCGGCGATCAAAATCCGGGAAACGCGCACGAGGGAAATTGCCTCGCTGCGAGGGAGTTAGAGTTCGCCTGCATCGTGATTGCTTGCCACGGATGCAGACATGTCATCCGATGCGTTTGAGCGGCGTCTGAGGAAAATCAATGGATTACGAAAAGAATCCTGGTCCCCGGCCGCCAACGAACTTTTTGTGAAATGAGGGGCAACGTGAGCAAAATGCTGCATGCGCCGATCCCAACGAAGTTTCCTGTCGGACATGCCTTCGCCGCCTCAAATCGGCGCAGACAGGTTTCTTTCGCGAGGTCGGTCGGTTTCTCCGCTAACCTCGCCAAACACAGATACCGTGAGCGAAATGGCGACGACCGTGATGATCGAGAATGCCAGGTAATGCCGTGCTCCGCATGGTTGGATGGCGTTTTCCGGGAAAAAGGACAGCCCTGCCGAGTGAAATCCGCTTCTCCCCCCGAAAAAGCGTGCTCGCAGGGCTGTCCGAATTTTTAGATTTTTTTAGAAGGTGACCATGCTCTGGGCTCCAAGAATCAGGGCATCGTTGGTTTCACCGGTTCCTCCCGGCCGGATGACATATTGGGCGAAGGGCTGGATGAAAAACCATTTGTTAATCTGATACCGGTAGATTCCTTCCACGACGGCTTCGTACTGCTGGTGAATCGTTTTGCCCGCAGCTTTTTCGGCTTCGGTTTTGTCATCGCTGTAACTGGCGTATCCAAATGCCAGGCCGACGCGATCCTCGTCACGCTGTGGAATCAGACCTTTGTACGTGAATCCCGTGTGAAAATAGAATGGCGTAAGGTTGTTTTCCTCGTCCGCGAAGACGAAAATGTTAAACCACGAGAGCCCTTGATCGCTCAGTTTTCTTGGAGCGGTCGATACCGGTTCCTTGGAACTCTTGCCGTCGGGGACCGACACGGGCTCCTCGGGGGAAGGTTCCCGATAGAGCTGTTGATCGGCTTGAAAATAGATGTTGTAACGACCCTCGTGATGTTCGCCGGAGACGTAGGAAAAGTTGTCGACGCCCCAATAGACGCTGCCAAGGGCATATTTCCCTGCCAACTTTTCGGGGCCAATTTTTGGCGTGAAACCTATTTCCCCGATGATTTCAGGCCCACGGGATGACTTGGTAAAATTCAGACCGTTGTTATTTGTGGCGTTTGCGCCAACGATGGCTTCGTAGAGACCTGCCTGCGCGTAAAACGAGTCCGTCTGCACTCTCGCGTAGCCGCCCCAAGCGGCGTATGTGCCGGACCAGGTGATGCCGCTCATGCTCAAGCCTTTCGAAGCAACAATGGCGGTGTTGTCGAACAGCTTGGATTCCGGCTGAACGGCAAAATAGTGATAAGGATTCTGCCAACCAGCCGACAGTGTCAGCAGCTTTTTCACCCCAAAGAGCTCGGGCGTTGTGTAGGTGAAGAAAGCATCCCGGAAGCGCCAGTATTGTCCGCCCTGGATGTTTGACGGATCGAACGCGTTGGAGGCACCGGTATATTTGTTAATATCCGTCCCGTTTCTGTAGCGTCCCCGGACCTCAAAGGTTAGGCCGTCCAAAGACTCGTTGCCAGTGAGTTTGCGGAAGTCCAGGGCGAGTTTGAGCACCATCTCCTCGTCGAAAGCGCCCATGTTACTGAGACCCCCTGATGCGACGCCGTAATAATTTCCCAGCCAGTAACCGCTGATGGCAACGCCGTTGTCCGCCAGTGTGTCGCGGCCGCCTCCCCAGTTGCCTGTGGCTGTTTTTCCATTCCACCAGGCGGATTGAGCGTGGAGATTTTCCAATGGCGACAGCGCCAAAAGGATGCCCGCAATGGCCGATGCTCTAAAGATACGATAAGGGAGTAAAAAACTCATGAGTGTTTTGATTTCTCTGTTTTGGATGGTGGTGGCTTTTTACGCGGCTTCTGCCTGCTGGATGGCGAGTTCTGCAGGAATTTTTCCGCTCAGGACGGATTTGGCGCGCTCCCGGTCAATGTCCTTCTCCCATGCCGCAATGACGATGGTTGCGACGATGTTTCCGATGAGGTTCGTTGAGGCCCGCGCGATCCCGATGAACCAGTCCATCGGCAGAATCAGAGCCAGCCCGATCGCGGGAATTGCTGGAATCGAGGACAGCGTCGCGGCTAGAATTACGATGGCGGATCCTGGGATCCCGTGCGCGCCTTTGGAAGTGATCATTGCCACCCCAACAATGAGAGCCAGGTGTTGGAATGACAGAGGGGTGTTTGTCGCTTGAGCGATAAATATGACGGCTAGCGTGAGGTAAATCGAAAAGCCGTCGAGATTGAACGAGTAGCCCGTAGGAACAACGACACCTACGGTGGATTTTTTAATTCCGAGCGCTTCGAGTTTGGCCATGACGCGCGGCAGGACGGCGTCGCTGGAGGTTGTACCGACGACGATGAAAATCTCCTCCCGGAAATAGCGGATCAGTTGAATAATATTGAATCCCGCCATCCACGTAACAAGTCCCAGCACGATCGCAATGAAGGCAGCGCAACTGGCGAAAAATACCACCACGAACAGTCCGAGCTTACCGAGTGAAGCGACGCCGTATTGTCCAGTTGTAAATGCGATCGCACCAAACACACCGATCGGTGCCAGCTGAATGATGAGACCAATGATCTTGAAGATAACGTGCGCAACCTGATCGATGGCGGTGGCGACAGGCTTGGCCGACGGACCTACGAGCGAAATGGCGGACCCGGTCAAGAGTGCCAGCACCAGCACCTGCAGAATGTCCCCTGATGTGAAGGCGTCGAAGGCCGTTTTTGGAATGAGGTGCAGAAAGAAGTCAGCGAATCCCGAGATATGTTTCGCTTTGTCCTGATATGCCGAGAGTGAGGACGGGTCGAGGGATTTGACGTCGATATTCATACCTGCCCCCGGTTGCAATACGAGTCCCAACACTGCGCCAATGGCGAGGGCGATCGTTGTCAAAACCTCGAAGTAGATGACTGTTTTCACCCCGACGCGGCCGACCTTCTTAAGATCGCCAGCACCGCAGATTCCGCTGACAACGACGCAAAACACGAGCGGCGCGATCATCATTTTGATGAACTTCACGAACCCGTCGCCGAACGGCTTCATGGCCTTGGCAAAGTCAGGGAAGAAAACTCCGACGAGTATTCCGAATATCAGCGCCAGGATGACGCGCCCGAAAAGGGAGTTAAAGAACTTGAGCATGATGTGGTTAGCTTTGTGTTGTGGTCGGTGTGCCTTTTCCGAACTCGCTCGCCGAGGGTCGGTCATGGTTGCATGAGGCAGTTCTGTCCAGTGCAACGAGTTTGTCGGATGGCGCGGTGAGCTCGGGGCGGAAGCACATCGCGTGCCAAGCGCTGAATCGTGGATTGTTCCGGTGTCGGGCCGGGCCCGCTTGCGCAGCAGGAAATGCTCAGGAATATTCGCAGCCCCGGAGATCACGTTTGGTTAAGGCGCACGCGAAGGAAATTGCTTCACTGCAAGGAGTTCGGTGCTCCTGCTTCACGGCTACACGCTGCCGCGGAAGACTTGTCATCCATTTATTCAGGAAGGTGAGAGGACCACAAAAGACGCACTCCCTGACATGGAATCAACGGAGGCTGCGAAGAAGCGGGACCTGGTTTGGAAGCGATTTTCTGTAAGATCCGTCGCCCAATGAGCAAAATGGTGCATCCGGCGATATAAACGAAAGTGGTATTAACGGATGTCGTTGGCTCTGGTCAAATGGGCATGAGCGGGGCTTCCCGGACCATTTCAACCACCGCGCGGGCGGCATGAGAGAGATGACCTGCGCGTGACCACGCGAGGGCGATGTGCCATTCGATGGTGGGTTCGCGCAGTTCGATGGCCGCGACGGACGGGAAGCCGCGCAACACCGAGCGCGGTAACAAAGCAATTCCCACACCGCTTTCCACGAGTCCCGCGATGAATTGCGATTGCGCACTGCGGCCAGCAACGATGGGGGCGAACCCGCATGCCCGGGACGCGGCGTCGATTTTGTCGCTCAAGGCAAAGCCTTCCGGCAGTAAAACCAGCGGTTCCTTTGCCAGCTCCGGAAGCGTTATGCTGTCGCGAGCCGCCCAGTGGGAATTCAGCGGGACGGCAACGGCCAGGAAGTCTCGCGCAAGGGTGACGAATTGGAAGCGATTCGGGTCAACGGGCAGCGAGAGCGTGCCCAGATCGAGGTCGTTGGTCAGAAGTGCAGCTTCTGTGGCCTTGGCACTCATTTCGAAGAGCCGCAGCTCGATGCCGGGATAGCGCTCGCGAAACATTTTAACGAGCGGAACGAAAAGCGTCCCGCCGACCGATGGCATTCCCAGTGATACCTGGCCACGTGTCAGACCAGACAGATTTGCTACGTCGGTCTTCAGGCGATCGGCTTCTGCCCGTAGGGCGAGCGCCCGTTGAAACACGACTGCCCCGGTGTCCGTGAGCGTGATCCGGCGTCGATGGCGCATGATGAGCGGCTGGCCGATCTCGTCCTCCAATTGCTTGATCACGCGGCTGATGGACGGCTGCGTGAGGAACACGCGCTTGCCTGCGGCAGTAAAGCCTCCGGCTTGTACGACTTCGACGAAAACGCCCAGTGATCGCAGGTCCATACCATTCGTATGGCGAATGATCTGAATTTGAACAATCAATTTCTCAAATACTTTTCCTGTCGGACATTGAGGCCCATGACAAGATTGGCATGGTTATCGATTAGCGAGCGACGATGTGTCCTGTGCCCAAACCGAACGCCCGTTCGTAAAGTGCCGGGTGTGCGGTCCCTCCCAGCCAGCGCTGGATTTGGAGGGGAGGTGCCACGATGCTAAAATCGCAATCCCTCGTCTCGGTTGTTCAACATGATGGCGTCACACGGGAAAGTGTTGGCGCAATACTCGAAGGCGCCGGCTACCGGGTGCGCACCTTTTCCACTGCCCGGGATTTTCTTGCCCAAATGCAATTTCCCGGCCCTTCCTGCGTGGTTGTCGAGTTTGATCTTCCGGATGGCGGACTGCCCATACCGGAAGCGTTACAGGAGGCAGGTCGAAGCGATCAAGTGGTGTTCATTTCGCACCGAGCCTGTCTCCAAAGCTGTGTGAGCGCCATGCGCGCGGGAGCGATTGATTTCCTTGCTACGCCTTTTGGCGGCAGCACCCTGTTCCAAGCCGTAGATCGCGCCCTTGAACGCTCTGCTGCCCTTCGGAGCGAATACGAGGACCGTGCGTCGGCCCGGTTTCGGATTTCGTCATTGACCCGGCGCGAGTTTTCCGTGCTCAAGCTCCTGCTGGAAGGGATTCCCAATAAGGACATCGGAGCGCGCCTCGGCGTTGCGGAGGGAACGATCAAGATTCATCGCCGCAATGTGATGGAAAAAATACGCGCGAAATCGCTCGTGGACATCGTCCTGTTGGCGCAACGCAGCGGAATTCCGTTTCCGGATGCGGAATTCACCTATGTCTCGCGGGGGCAAACGATGCAGTTACCGGCAAAATAGTGGTCCCTCTGCCTGGCAAAAAACGCGGGGTTTACGCTCCGCAGACTACTTTTGTTCGATTGCCTTCGCGCTGGGTGTCAGGGCGGTGAACTTCTGAAAGATTCTCTTGGGCAGCGTGTTTCCGGTCTCCTCGACGGCCAATTCATCGTAGGCCGTTTTCTTTGCGCTCTCCCAAACGGCAGGAAAACCGGGCGAAGTTGACGTCATGATTTTCTCGGCACGGGCCAATATTTCCAATTCGCGCTGGAGCCGTCGTTCGGGGTTTTGGTTCAATTCCGCGACTTTGATCCGCAAATTTTCGTTCTGTTTACGCAGTGACTCGAGTTCGTTGCGCAGCTTCGACGTCGCAGTGGATTCGATTTCCATCCGTTCACCCAGCATGAGGCGCAATTTTTTTGCCTCGCCTTTCGCTGAGAGGAGGCGAAACCATCCCATGGCGGCAAAAATTAATCCCAGCAGGCAGCCTGCACCGAAAACCCAGAGATATGTCGTGAAATGTGCTTCTGACGGCATAGCGGCACACTACTGGAGGCATTTACCGGAGTAAACTGCTCAATTTTCGGCAATTCCAACAATTCCCGGTTGCCGTCGTCCATCTTTCACGGGATGGTGCGCCCCTCCCATGTCCTATCTTTATTTTTGCAGATACCCAATACTTCATGTTCAAAAACGAAAAACTCGACGTCCTTCTTTTCTTCATTCTCATTGCCATTCAACTCGCCGGGTTTTACGCGCTGCTCCACCATTTCGAATGGCGATACCTGTTGATCATGATCCCGATGTATCTCTGGATGGGATTCGGGACGACGCTTTACATGCACCGCTACCTCACGCACCGCGGGATGGAAATGCCGGGTTGGCTCAAGTTTTTCTTCGCCATGAGCACGTCGGTCGGACTTTCGGGCGACCCTGTAACGTGGGTGGGGGATCATCGGTATCACCATCTCAAATCCGACACGGACGAAGATATCCACAGCCCGCTGCACGGTTTTCCGTATGCGCACATGCTGTGGCTGGTTAAGAAGCCGAAGGGATTCAAGGAGCGCTCGACGCGGTACGCTTCGGATGTCCGCAAAATCTGGTACTGCAAACTGCTCGAAAAACCGCTGATTTATGCCCTGCCACACGTCGCTATGGCGTTGACTCTGTGGTTCACACTCGGCCCTGCGGGAATGCTGTGGTGCCTCTATTTTCCGATGATGGTCCTGTATAATTTCACCTGGGCGGTGAATTCGATCTGCCATTTGCCCAATGTTGGCTATCGGACATTCGAGACCACGGACCACAGCCGGAACAACTTCTGGGTGAGTCTTGGCGCGCTGGGTGAAGGATTTCACAACAATCACCATGCCCATCCGAAATGCGCTGCGCATGGCCTGCGTTGGTGGGAGTTCGACCCTACGAAATACCTGATCTGGCTGCTCGAAAAGTTTGGCCTCGCCTGGAAAGTGGCCTGGCCGCAAACGGAAGCCGCGCTATCCGAGACTGAAGTGAAAGACAAGGGGCGAACCGCGCCGGCGCCGGCACAGGCATTGCTGGCGAAAATGATCGATCCGGATCGGGGTTTTGCATCTGCTTCGGAGTAACAGAGGAAAAATTCGAACAGAAGGCAACAAAGAGCGGGAAGTGACGGACGAACCGTCTGAACCGAAGGCCACCGACAGCGTAAGCGTAAGGGGGAATGCAGACGGTTGGGCTGGGGAACTCCTTAAGGTCTTGCGGCCTATCTTTGCGAACTTCGTCTCCTTCTGTTGAGAAACCTCTTGTTACCTTCTGTGAAGTGACAGGAACCGTCCCGTCCATCTCGTTATTCGATCGCGTCCGGCGTGTCCTGACGTTTATTCGGTTTTCGCACACGATTTTCGCGTTGCCGTTCGCGGTAGGATCGACGCTGGTGGCGGCAAACGGTTGGCCTTCACCCAGACTGGCTGGCCTGATATTGCTCTGCATGGTCTTTGCGCGGACCGCTGCGATGGTTTTCAATCGGTTGGCCGATTGGGAGATCGACCAGCGAAATCCCCGCACAGCGGGGCGGCACAAACTGGTTTCGCGTCCGCTCGCTAGTGTGGTCCTTCTAGGGAGTTCTGCGGCGTTTGTGGCAACGGCGTGGTGCATCAATCCGCTGGTTTTCTGGCTCTCGCCCGTCGCGTTGGGAATCGTGTTTCTTTACTCGGTGACGAAACGGTTTACGTCGTTTACCCAACTTTTTCTGGGGCTTGCGTTGGCCGTGGCCCCGGTCGGGGCGTGGCTGGCTGTTACGGGAAAAATTGCCTGGGCTCCGGTCGTGTTGGCCCTTGCTGTTTTGCCGTGGGTGGCCGGATTTGACCTTATCTACGCAACGCAGGACTACGAGTTCGACAAGAAGGAAGGTCTACGTTCGATGGTCGTGTGGCTTGGGGTGGAGAAAAGCCTGCGCCTGGCGGTTGTGTTCCACGTCGCCATGTGGCTTTTACTCGGCGTTTTCGGTTGGATGACCAGCATGCACTGGCCATTCTGGGCGGGTCTAGTCCTCACGGCCGGCGCGCTCATTTACGAGCATCGCATCGCTGCGACGCGCGACTTGAACCGCATCAACGAAGCCTTTTTCAACGCGAATGCATTCGTTGGCGCCGTTTTTGTCGTCTCGATCGCCATTGATCTCGCCATCCGATAGCGTCTCCGTTAAGGCTCGTTCGGTTGGGTTTCCACGGTGCCTGCCTTAATTACCGTCAAGTTTGCGGGTTGGATGTGCGTTTTGATCGCAGCATTCACCTGGTCCAGCGTGAGGGAGTTGATTAGATCGGGATACTTATCGAGCCAGTCGAGGTCGTAACCACGGTTGATGGCGCTCGAGATTGCGCCAGCCATGCCGTCTGTTGTGGCCATTCCGACCTTAAAAGTGCCGACCAACTTACTTTTCGTCCGGTCGAGTTCGCCTGTTGTGACGCCGTCCTGGTACCAGCTATCAAGTTCGCGTTTGGTCGAGATCATTCCTTTTTCCAGGAGGGCCGGGGAGAAATTCGCGCGGATAAACCAGTCACCGTCCGTGAAGGTGTCGTTGGCAACTGCGGCACCGATGCCATAGGTAAGACCTTGCTTGTCGCGGACATTGGCCATGAGGCGCCCGGTAAATCCATTGCCGAGGATGGCTGTACCGACGCGAAGAGCGAGGGCGTCAGGGTCTGTGTATTTGAGGCCGGTGGCCTGGCCGAGGATGACGGTGACGTTAGGTTTGTCAGCGAGAAAAACATTTTTAGCTTCCGGAGAATCGGCTGGTGTAGCTTTGGCGAAATTGGGACGCCACTTGCCACCGGACCAGCCGGCGAAGGATTTCTCGACGGCAGTTTGCAGGGCTTTGGGATCGAAATCGCCTACAACGACCAAATTGGCTTGGGCCGGGCCATAATACTCGGCGTGGAATTTCTTGAGCTGATCAACGGTCGCTGTTTTAACGGCGGCAAGGAATTCCTGGACAGGCGGCGTGTAGTTTGGGTGTCCGGCGGGATAGATCATCTCTGAGAACGCCTGTTTTGCCTGAAAATCGGTGCTGTCCAGAGCGCGTGTGTAATCGCCTTCGAGTTGCTTTTTCACTTTGTTGAACTCGGCTGCCGAAAAAGCCGGTTCTCGGAGTTGCTCGGCGAGCAGGGAAATGACAACTGGGAGATCTTTGGTTAGACATTTTCCAGCGAAATTGACATTCACACCATCGACGGAAAAACTGATTTTGGCCCCGATGTTGTCGAGTTCGGCGGCGATGGCGAACTTATCGTGTTTCTGAGTGCCTTGATCGAGCATTTCGCCGACGAGGGTCGGAATGGCGACGTTGTCTTTCGGGGCAAAACTGTCGCCGGCGGGAAGGGAGCCGCGGAACGTGATGACGTCCTTGACGCCCGTTTTATAAGCGACGAGGTCGACACCCGCGGTTTTAGTGCGAACGATGTTAGCGGCGATCTGAGCGTTGACCCCGGCGACGGTTAGGAGCAGGAAAAGGAGAGCGAAGTGTTTTTTCATAGAAATTCTGGCGTGAAAAGGCGGGGCGGTTTTTTCAGCCGCCGGCAATGCTGTGCAAGCGCCTTATGCTGGAAATAAATCAGCGCGATTCCGCTTGCGTCCTGGCCGCATCAGGGACCTTGGGAATGAACCAACCGGTGGTGCTCTTATTTTCGACGAGATATTTTTCCGCGACGCGTTTCACGTCGGCAGCGGTGACCTTTTTTAGGGCATCATTGATCGTCGTGTAGAGCGTCCAATCGCCTGCGGCGATATATTCGTTGAGGGTGCTGGCGATGGCGAAAGAGCCGTCCCGAGCGTACGCGAAGTCGGCGAGGATCTGGCCTGTGGCGGCTCTTACTTCATCGTCGGTGACGCCATCCTTTTTTACCTTTTCGATTTCAGCCAGCAGAATTTTCTCGACTTGTTCATGCGTGGCGTCGGGGGCGAGATTGGCATAAAAAATTTGCAACGACGCGTCGTGGAAAAAACCCGTGTCGGCACTCACGTTTGTGGTTAAGTTATTGTCGGTGAGGGACTTGTAGAGGCGGCTATTCTTGCCGGAAGTGAGGATCGAGCCGAGGATTTGCAATGCCGGCTGGTCCGGATCCCGGGCCGAGGGGATTTTATAACCAACGCCGACGACCCCAAGCTGTCCGGCGCGTTTGACGGTGACACGGCGCGGTCCGGTCTGTTCAGGTTCTTCCGTGTAAACCTGGGGGACTGGCTGGGGTGCGCGCGGATAATCGCCATAGTATTTAGCGATGAGACCGAGCGCCTTTTCAGGATCGAAGTCGCCGATGACGGTGGCTGTGGCGTTGTCCGGCCAGTAGAACGTGTCGTAGAAGGCTTTCAGCTTCTCGATCGGCACATTTTCAATGTCGGACCGCCAGCCGATCGTGGAGTGATGATAGGGATGGGCGATGTATGCGCCTGCGAAGATTTCTTTTTCGAGCGCGGAAACCGGGTTGTTTTCGCCAATCTCAAATTCGTTGCGGACGACCGTCATTTCGGGTTTCCGATCGGAATCTCGCAACCAGAGATTTCGCATTCGGTCGGCCTCGACGGCGAGGTATTGCTCCAAATGGTCACTGCCGAGGTTGGCGTAATAATTTGTGCGATCGAGCCAGGTTGTGGCGTTGTAGTTGGCGCCGACGCGTTCGAGGAGCTGATCGATGTTGTTGCCTTTGCCGCGATTAAAATTCGGCGAACCTTTGAACATGAGGTGTTCGAGCAAATGGGTTGCGCCGGTTGTGCCGGTGACTTCGTTCCGGGATCCGACGCGGTAAGTGACCATGTAGGTGAGTGTCGGGCTGGAATGGTCCGGCAGGAGGAGGACCTGGAGGCCGTTCTTGTCGAAGACGTATTCGGAAATGCCGCCTGCA
Organism: Chthoniobacterales bacterium; assembly: GCA_036525185.1. Lineage (GTDB taxonomy): Bacteria > Verrucomicrobiota > Verrucomicrobiia > Chthoniobacterales > DASVRZ01 > DATDAW01. The sequence continues at coordinate 64,645 of DATDAW010000039.1, forward strand.
GATTTGACGAATGTGAAACCTGGGACAGTAACGGGCGTCTTGTCGCCGGCGTGGGTGAGAGCGGCTGCGAATGCGGTTGCAAAAAGCACGATGACAGCCGGGAGATGGCGGAATTTCATAGGCGGAAGGTGAAGACAGTAGCCGGAAAGCGGAAGTCGAAAACCTGAAACTTGTCAGGATGGAATATTGCCGATGGCTTTATGTGCTAGAAGCCGTGCGTCCGTCCGAAGTCCAGTCTTTGAGATAGCCGGAAGACAGAGAGGCTTTTCAATGAGAGGTTCGCGAAGGCATTTCGAAGAACTCGGAATGAATTTTCCTGGGGTCGATGTTGCCAGCCTTGATCTGGACTTGCGACTTTTGGCATAAAGCGCGTCCTTTTGAACTCATGAATCCAGCCAACCTCGAGTTTTCCCGCCCGGAGCAGACGAAGTACACGTTTGATGTGGTGATAGCGGGTGGCGGTTTTGCTGGCATTTACGCCGCGAAAGCGCTCGCTGCGAAACTTGGTTCCAGCGCTTGCACGCGGGTGGCGATTGTTGCCGAACAGAATTTCATGCTCTTCCAGCCGATGCTTGCCGAGGTCGCCGGCTCGTCATTGTCGCCCACGCATGTGGTTAACCCGATCCGGGCCCTGTGCAAAAATGTAACCGTCATTCGCGGTTCCATTGCGTCGGTCGACCTGGATGCCCGGCGGCTTGAGGTGAAAACGGGCGATTTTTCTGGAAGCGTAGCCGTCAATTTCGAGCATCTCTCGCTGGCGATAGGGGGTGTCGTCGATCTGAGCCGGGTTCCGGGAATGGCCGAGCACGCATTTCTCCTCAAGAACGTAGGCGACGCGTTGCGTTTGCGCATGGCAATTATTGACCGCTTTGAGGAGGCGGCCGTGACGCCTGACCCAGCGGAACGCAGACGATTGCTCACCTATGTGGTTGTCGGCGGCGGGTATTCCGGAGTGGAAGTCGCGGGACAGATTATCGATGTCTGTCGTGAGATCGTTCGTTACTATCCGTCCGTGCCGACAGATTCGTTCCGGGTTGTGCTCGCACACAGCGGAAAGCAGCTACTGCCGGAGATTAGCGGCTCGCTGGGCCGCTATTGCGAGGAAAACCTCCGCAGCCGCGGTGTGGAGATCATGCTCGGTGTGCGCGCTTCGGCGATGACTTCCGGCAAAATTTTCTTTGGCGATCACATCGTGCTCGCGCATACCGTCGTCACTACGGTCGGCAATGCTCCCAATCCTGTTCTCCTAAAACTCATCAAAGACTATTCGCTGCCCTCGGAAAAAGGGCGGGTTTTAACGGATTCAACCTTCCGCGTCGAGGGCAGGGACCGGCTCTGGGCAGCGGGCGACTGCGCTGCCGTGCCGATGCCGAAAACGAAGCCTTTGTCGCCGACGGCGCAACGTCAGTTCTGTCCTCCCACGGCGCAGTTTGCGATGCGGCAAGGCAAATTGATGGGGGAAAACATCGCTGCAGCTTTGGAAAATCGGGGCCGTGGCCGTCCCTTCAAGTTCAGCGGCCTCGGCGAACTCGCTGCCATCGGTCACCGCGCTGCTGTGGCGGAAATCATGGGCCTAAAATTCTCCGGATTCATTGCGTGGATTATGTGGCGGACGATTTACCTCTCGAAATTGCCGGGTCTCGAGCGCAAAATTCGCGTTATGATCGAGTGGACGCTCGACCTGTTTTTCCCGCGAGACATCAGCTTGTTGGAATCCCGACCGACGCAGGTCATTAAAGAGAGCTTCTGCACGGCTGGCGACATGCTTTGTCATGCCGGTGAACCCGCCTTTTTCTTTTACATCGTGAAAAGCGGGCGCATCGAATTGTTCAATGCCGACAACACTCCTTCGCGATCTGTGCTCCCGGGCGACCATTTTGGCGAGCGTGCTCTGCTGAACGACCAGATCTGGCACGTGACCGCAATCGCTGCGGAGGATAGTACGGTCGTGGCGATTGGCGCCAGCGCCTTTGAATCGGTTCTCGGCGCCGATGCATCCATTCGCGAGTTCCTGCTGAAGACAGCTTCCAATGCCGCGATGGACCCGGAAAAGACAGCACAGGAACTTGCGATCAGGTAGGGATGGGCTTGGCAAGGAGTCCGGTTTAGGATCGAACCTTTTTAATGCCAGGGACTTGTGAGCGGAACGGACAGAACGTGTGGTTTAATGTCCATTCCCTCTGCAAGTGATTATCTCCGTGCTCTTTGTGTTGTCTGCGGTGATTCCTATTCCCGTTTTGAAGTTTATCGTCGATGCGAAGACGAATCTTCGTGAATTTAAAAAGAGTTTACGCAACAATGCGCCGCATTGTGACCTCCCGGCACGTTGAAGCCGGATATGACTCCTGAAAGACCCCTATGTCTGCCTATTCGGAACTGAAAGAGGAATGCTACGCGGCGAATTTGTTGCTGCCCGATTACAAGCTTGTCGAACTCGCGTTTGGAAATGTCAGTGTCAGCGATTCCAGACACGGCGTTTTTGCCATCAGACCCAGCAACATTGATGACGACCTATTGCGTCCGGATCAGATGATCGTCATCGATTTTGAAGGGCGAATTGTCCATGGTTCTTTGCATCCGTCCGCGGATGTGGCGACGCACCAACGCTTGTTCCAGGCGTTCCCGGACATCCGCTCGATTGTGCACACACACTCAAGGAATGCCGCGGCGTTTGCGCAAGCTGGGAAGCCAATCCCTTGTTTTGGGACGACACATGCCGATTACTTTCGCGGCGAAATTCCGATTACCCGGCCGATGACGCTCGAGGAAATTGAGAATGCGTACGATCGCGAAGTCGGCAATGTGATTGTTGAGCGTTTCAAGGACCTGAATCCGAATGAAATTAGTGCGGTGCTGGTTCACGGTCATGGGCCCTTTGTGTGGGGGCCGAACGGTGCAAAAGCGGTCGAAAAAGCCTTCGTGCTGGAAGTCATCGCTGAGATGGCGATTAAGACGCTGACGATCAATCCTGGTGCAACGCCGATTCCGCAGCCGCTCCTGGACAAGCACTACACGCAAACCCGGCGAGATAGCTTAACCTAAAAACCCGGATAGGAATCAACCGCAGAGAACGCAAAGAGCACAGAGATAGTTGCTTGCAGATTGAATACTATATGAAGCCTGACTCGTCTGCATGGTGACGTATTCGACGACAATTTTGGGTCCTAACTCATTCCTTTACGCTCTGTGTGGTTCCTTGTGTCGTCCTTTTTGAGCTTATCCAGTCAGAACGAGCTCGTTGGTTCCTAAGGCGATTGCCCGAACCGTCTTATTCCTGATCCTCCCGCGGGCCCGGCTCATTCGGGCTCGAGCGGCTCAGGAGGATCTTTACTTCCGGGCAATTTCCACGCTCCACTCCGGACCAGATTGCACACCGTTCTGCGCGGAAAAATTGCCCATGTTCAAGGCAAAGGAAACCTCCAGAAGACTGTTCAAGTATAGCAATGGCTTTCCTTGCGGCACATCGCCAAAGCTTGCGACGTAAGGCATCTCACCTCTGTAAACTTCCCGGCCGCCGTAACGGATCGTCACGGTAAAGGTGTCACCTTTTTCCGGAGCAAGTTTCTGGAAGAGAGGATCTTCGATATTTGTCCAGACGTTGCCGTACTGCACATCGAGAATCGGGATGTTGCCCTTCAAAACGCCGTCTTTTTCTGACGGCTGCTGATAGGCAAGCTTCAGAGGTTCATCAGCCCCTTCCACAACGGGGCCGACGCCTTCGAAGCTGATCGCCCCGGCGGCCAGGCGCGCGCCCGTGTAGGCATAGACATCGCGCCCGTGGAACGTGTACGATTTTTCTGAGCCAGGCAGCCGATTCTTTGTTTCATCGATTTGTCTAAGTTCCGTGATGCCAGGATGTTCAGCGAGAAACGTCAGCGTGCCATTGTCCGGAGTGACGATGAACTGTCCGGTTGCTAGTTTTGCCACGACCGATTTGCGATCCGTGCCGACCCCGGGATCGACGACGCTCACGAAAACCGTTCCAGAAGGCCAATATGACACCGTCTGTTTCAGCCGAAACGCCGCTTCCCAAATGTTGTAGGCCGGGATTTCGTGAGTGATATCGAACATCCGCAGCCCGGCATCCACTTGATAAGCCACACCCTTCATCGCTGAAACGGCGCCATCTTTAAGTCCGAAGTCCGTCTGAAAAACAAGCGGACCGCTGGGTTTCCGGGCCTGACCGAAACCGCTTAGGATGCAGACAAATGAAAGGCAAGTGACGAGAAACGCCCTCGAAAAAACCCGCGGCATCCTATTGCTCTTGCTGCTGGAGCTGTGCGGTGGAGGAGGCGGCCACTAACTCGGGTTCTGATTCGGATGTAAATTCGGTTTCGGGAACCGCTTCGGCCGCTTCCACAGTCTGTTGCTGACTGGGATTTGAATTAGGCTGCAGTTGCGAAATCGCTTCAGGCTGCTCGGTGGGTTCAGCGTGTTCCACGGGCAAACTTTCTTCCGTTTCCTCCACTGGAGCGGCTTCTTTGCTGGACTCTGCGGTTTTGTGGGCGAGAGGAAGATCGAGCGTTCCGTCGGCAAACTCGATGACGTGGCCTTGCCGGGCGAGCCAGTAGAGATCGCCGATCAGGATCGTTTTCCGCGATTGCATGTCGGTCTCAGTCAGACCTGCTTCGGAGCCCAGAATCTTTTCCGCGAGCTGTTTGCGGTTGATCCCAGGATTTTGGCGGAGTGTCGCCAGAACGCTCCGAATGGACGGCGACAACGAATCGGATTTTTCGTCCATAGGCACGGGCCGGATCGACGAAACGAGTAAAATACGTTTTTTGAATTTAAAAATATGCAATCCATTGCTTTGCAGGTGATTGCGTATTTCGTTTACGACCGTGATCGGGAATTTTGTTTCTTTGTCCCAGCCCGCCCGGACGGCGGCAATGATGGTCGCGTCCCGCTGGTCACGAGCTGCCTGTCCAGACATTACTTCCGACGTCGTTTCCTCAATGAGCGTCGGCAAAATTTCTCTTTTGAAATACAGCTCAGCTTCGATCGGGGATGGGAACGTCTCTTCGATTTCCGCCTGCAATGTCATAAAGGTTTCCGTGCGCCGACTTTCCTGTTTCCATTGCTCGACGAGGGCGGGATCGTTCGTCGTCTCAACTTTTTGGCGATACTCTCCAAAACTCATCCGTTTGCTGAAACGTTCGTCATATTCCTTGCGGAGCGCGGTCTGGAACGTGTGATAGTTGGTTGGCCCCAGGAGCTTGCCTGTGAGTGTGCTGCGGGCGACGGACGTAAAATTACCTTTGATTTCCGCCGCTTCGCCTTCTTCGATACGGAACCATTGATCGCGGGTTTCCTTGAAAGCGATCGCTTCAAGTCGGGAACGGTCCGTGGAAATAAGTGATGTCCCTTTGAGTTTAAAAAGGGTTGCACCTTCGGCGGGGCTAAACCGCACGTGATGCCTCTCTGGCCGCTGCAAGAACATCCGGGCGACGCCGAACAGTGGATATGCCGCAGGCGATCCCTTGATCTGGGCAGTCACTTTTTCCAGCGCGATTTCTTCGGGCAAAAACTGAACGTTTACCGGTGCTGCCTGCTCAGCAATACGCTCTTCGCCGGCATGTTGTGGTCGACGATCCTGGCCGCGATCGTACTCCCGTCGGGGGCCACCCGTTTGATGTTGCGGTGGGCGGTTACCGGGTCTTCCTCCGCTGTCTCTATTTGGAAAGGAAGGCCGGGGACTGCCTTGAGGACGAGGTCCAAGGCCGCCAGGGCCTTCGCGACGCGGGCCGCGATTGGGTTGAAAGCCGCTTCCGGGACGTCCAGGTGGACGATCGCGACGCTGGGGGCGTCGGTCGCTGCCGCCTTCATAATCGGCGTAGCGTTGGGAGACGGTGGTGGAGTCTTCTTTAAGCCACGAAGGCAAAAATTTGAGATCAAGAGGCGCTGCGGGGTCGGAGTCGCTCATAGTTAGGTGGTTCGGCGGTTCGTTGCGTTGGGTCAGTCAAGCTGTCGGCAGTCGGGGAGAGAGGGCTTGAAAGGTAATCAACTGTGTCGATTTCGGGAGCGAAAAATGAGGAAAAAAACTAAGAAATAATTGGTTGCCAAGGGTGGGCTTCGTTATTAAGCGTAGCCCAACAATCAACCCAATCGGAAACCTTTATATTATATGTCAGACAAAACAGTCGAAGAGAAAGTGAAAGACATTATCGTCGAGCAACTCGGCGTTAATCCGGAACAGGTCGTTCCGAGCGCCTCGTTTATCGAAGATCTGGGAGCCGATTCGCTGGATACGGTTGAACTCGTGATGGCTTTTGAAGAGGAATTCAATGTCGAAGTGCCGGATGAGGATGCCGAGAAACTCCAAACTGTCAGCGATGTCGTCAAATACATCGAGGATAAAACGAAGTAAATCTTTCGCGGTCAGCACGTTAAATAATAGAGGCGCGGTTTAAGTAGGACCGCGCCTTTTTTGTGCCGTCATCTGTCCCGGGCCCGACAACAGGGCGTCAGACTTCACCCCTTTCTCTCCCCAACGTGTTCCGTCGTAGTGTTCTTCTTGTCCTTTCCATGGCGCTGATTTTTGCCGCTCGCTTTGAATACCGTGCGGTTTTTGACAAGAACGGAGCCATCTATTTTACGGATGCAGATTGTTATTCTCGGATGACACGTGTGCAGGCCGTTATGGAGCGTCCCGGGACGATTTTGCGGCATCACGATTTTGAGAACTGGCCGGACGGAACGACGCCGCACACGACCGCGCCTTTGGACTATCTGATTGCGGCAGGCGCAGTGATTCTGCAGCCATTTGCGGGTGAGAGCAGTCGGGATCTGGCGGGGGCGCTTGTGCCGCCTTTGCTTGCGCTGGCCTCTGGGATGGTGCTCTGGAAGTTCGCCAGCCAGTGGCGTTTTCCCACTCAGGCGGCTACGTTGATGTTGTTTGCAGTGAGCCCGATCCTAGTGCATGGGACGAGCTTGGGCCGCCCTGATCATCAGGCACTATTGATTTTTCTGGTAACCCTGGCGCTGGCTGCGGACGGCTGGAACGGTCAATTCTACCCGGTCACGAGCGGCATTGCCTGGGGCCTTGCATTCTGGACATCGCTGTTCGAACCGGTCGTTTTGTGGCTGGTGATGACACTTGCTGCGGTGTTTTCGGGAAAGTTTACGAAGGAACGGCTCATGAGTATCGGCGCCACTGCCGGGATTTTCCTGTTGTCGCTCGGGGTCGAGCACTGGCGGATCGGGACGCTTCCAGACGCGGAACTGTTTCGGCGCTGGAGCTTGTCTATTGGCGAACTGGCACGTCCGGGCTGGTTTTCAGGGATCTTTCTGCGTTGGACAGGGCTGGTTTGCCTGGCGGTGCCGATCGTTCTTGGCTGGCGCCTCTTAAGAAACAAAGAGTCTGCCTGTCTGCCGTGGCTGGCTGTGGCGCTGGTTACCTGGGGACTCAGCGCGTGGATGGTCCGGTGGGGCTATTTCTTCGCGCTGGCAATTGTCCTTGCTCTGCCCTGGGTGTTGGAAACATGGCGAGGCCGCTGGCCGGTGGTCCTGTTTTTCGCTGTGAGCCTTTGGCCGATTGCCCGCGAATGGGATTCGCGGCTTTTCCCGGACAGCGAAACATTGGAACGCTCTGCCGAGCAGCGTGAGGATTACCGGCAACTTCGTGAAGTCGCCTCCGTTATCCGCGAAGCCGGCGATGTGGGAAAGAGCGGCGTCATCGCACCCTGGTGGCTTTCGCCACCGCTCACGTATTGGTCGGGTGCGCCAAGTGTGGCGGGCAGTTCGCATCAAAGTTTGCCGGGGATTGTCGATACGGCGGAATTTTACCTGGAGCGTTTTCCGGATCGCGCCTGGGAGATTGCGCAAAGACGCCGTGTCCGTTGGGTGATCGCCTATGAGCCATCGCGGGTGTTGTCCACATCCGGGGCTTTGCTCAACCGGCTTCCGATGCCGGATGCGATGGATGTGGTTCTCTATCGAACGCCTGAGCATGCGCCGCCATGGTTGCAACTCCGTTTCGAATCGACGTTCTTCAAGCTCTATGAGTTCAGCTCCCAGTAGTTTCGATTTCGACCTTCTCGTCATTGGTGCCGGCAGCGCTGGATACAACGGCGCACGAACAGCGGCACGCCTCGGGCTTCGCGTCGCTCTCGTCGACGGCGCAAAGGAACTCGGCGGGCTCTGCATTTTACGGGGGTGCATGCCGAGCAAGGCGCTTATCGCGGCCGGAAATCGCGCACGAATCGCCCGCAAAAGCGCCGAGTTTGGCGTTCAAACGAATGGGGTCGCCATCGACGCCCGCCGGATTGTCGAACGTAAGAACGAGCTCATCGCCGACTTTGCCAGCGATCGACGGGAGGGCATAAAAAACGGGCCGTTCACGTTCATTCACAGCAACGCCGTTTTTGTGGATCCGCATACGGTTGAGATCGAGGGGCGCCCGGTCACCAGTCGCAGTTTTCTGATTGCGACCGGAAGTATTCAAAATCCGCCGCCGGTGCTGGGACTCAGTGACATTGGATGCCTCGATAGCGATGCCGCGCTCAATCTTACTGAAATACCGAAATCGCTCATCATCCTGGGCGCTGGCGCCGTCAGCCTCGAATTCGCGAATTATTTCAATGCGCTCGGAACGAAGGTCACCATTCTCCAGCGCAGCTCGCATATCCTAAAAGGCGCCGACACCGATGTTGCCGATTGTCTTCGTGCTAGTCTTGAAAAACTCGGCATTGAAATTATTACCGGCGCCAAATTTCTTGGAGCCCAACGCTCTGCGACCGGGAAGTCCATCACGTTCGCCGCGGAAAACGAAACCCTCCCTCGCACCATCGAGGCGGCGGAAGTCTTTAACGGCCTGGGACGCAGCCCCAATTTGCGCGGGCTCGGCCTCGAAAACGCCGGGATTGTCTTCAAAAATGGTTGTCTTGAGGTCGAGCCCACGCAGCAGACCGGCGTCCCGCACATTTTTGCTGCCGGTGACGCGGCGGGGCCGCATGAGATCGTTCACATAGCCATTCAGCAAGCCGAAGTCGCAGTGCGCAACGCTGGCCGCATCGTTCGTGGCGAAACGGCCGCACCCCTGGAACAGACCGATTATCGCAGCAAACTTTTCGTCCTTTTCACGAGCCCCGAGGTTGCGTTCGTTGGGCTTACAGAACGCGAGGCAGCCGCTGCAGGTATCGATTTTGGCGTAGCGACGTATCCGTTTGACGATCATGGAAAATCGATGGTCCTGGGCGAGACCGACGGTTTCGTCAAACTTATCGCCCGGCGTCCGATCGGTGAAATCATTGGCGCCGCGGTGATTGGGCCCGAGGCATCCAGCCTTGTCCACGAAATTGTTGCGGTGATGCATTTCCGAGGTTCCGCCGCCGACATCGCCCGCATGCCTCATTATCATCCGACCTTGAGCGAAATTTGGACGTATCCGGCCGAGGAATTGATGTAGGTGGTTCCGGGAAGGGCTCGGGGCAAGAGTTTAAGAGCAAAGAAAGATTACGATTGAGTAGGAGTAGGAGTGAGGGGCATGCCTTCGGCGAGCGCTCTTGCGTACCAGCCAATGCTCCCGCACATTCCGCGTTCATGCGTCGTGCCGGATACCGCGAAGAAGAGTTTGAGAAACGGGGAAAACCGAAGTTCTCCACGGTGTGGCGCGTATTCGGCTATCTTCGGCGTTATCGGTGGATGGCCTTGGGGACTCTGGTCGCGGCGGTGCTGACGACTCTGATGGTGGTCGTTTTTCCGACAGTGACCCAGCTCATCATCGACCGGGCCATTCGTGGAAACCGTCCTGACTTACTGGTGCCGCTGGCGCTGACCGGTTTTGGGGCGTTTTTCCTGCAGCATGTCTTCAACAGCCTGCGCATCCTGCTCAACAATACCTTTGAGCAAAAGGTCATTTTTGATCTGCGCAGCGATCTTTATAGTCACATCCAGCGCCTGCCGCTCCCGTGGTTCGATAACCGGGCGACCGGCGACATCATGACGCGCATCCTGGAGGATGTAAATGCCGTGGAACGTGTGCTCATCGACGGCATCGAGCAGGGGAGTATTGCCATCATCCAGCTGATCATTGTGGCCGGATTGATGTTTTATCAGGACGCATGGCTCACGTGGCTGGCGTTGGCGCCGGTCCCATTCCTGGTTGCGGGGGCGCTTTCCTACACACTGACCGCGCATAAGCGTTACCGGCTTCAGCGGAAGGCGTCCTCATCGATGAACTCGCTGCTGCACGACAACCTTGCCGGCATCCGTCAAATCAAGACATATGTCCGCGAGGATGAGGAACACGCGCATTTCAACCGGATCAGCGCGGAACTAAAACGCGCGACGCTCGTCGTGATGAAAGCGTGGGCCATTTACAGTCCGTCGATGGATTTTTTCACGTCGTGCGGGCTGGTGCTCATCGCCGGTTTTGGCGGTCATGCCGTGCTCGCCGGGCAGATGGAGATCGGGGAACTTTTTGCCTTCATGCTTCTGGCGCGGTTTTTGTACGAGCCGATTTCGCGGTTGCATCAGCTTAATCAGCTCATCCAGGCCGGACGGGC
>DATDAW010000040.1:0-61268 GCA_036525185.1 Chthoniobacterales bacterium
GCAGCTCACCCAAATCAATACCCACGGCCCTTTGTTACGCGTCCACTTCGATTCGCCGTCGTTGTGTTGTCCAATACGATGGCTCACATCCGCGCTCAGGCCGATGTAGCGCTTCCCTTGGCCATTCTCCATCACATACACCCGATACACTACCGCGTCCCTTGAAGTGGTTGCGGGGCTGGGATTTGAACCCAGGATCCCGCCACGGCGGGATTATGAGCTTTCCGAGATCTACTGCCCATCCCTTAAAATTGGTTGCGGGGCTGGGATTTGAACCCAGGACCTTCAGGTTATGAGCCTGACGAGCTACCGGACTGCTCCACCCCGCGTTTGATTTAGGAAAACAAATGTAGGTGGGATTGCCTTCAATGCAATTCCGTTTTCGAAAATATTTTTATCCGGGCCAAATAAGACGGATGGCGGCAACGGCGGAGAAGCCGACAATCAGGATTTCGAACACCCGCTGCGACAGGCGGACGACGATCCATCTTCCCAGCCAGACACCAGCGGCGATGGCGGGAAGCATGAGCGTGTTGAAAACCAGAGTCTGCTCAGTGATCAGCCCCTGACTCCAACTGAAGGGTGTCTTTACCAAGTTGATCACAAGGAAAAAAAACGCGCCGGTGGCCACAAATTCGACTTTCGGCAGGTCCACAACCGTCAAATACAACGCCATGACCGGGCCAGCGGCATTTGCCATCATCGTCGTCGCACCTGCAAGGACGGCCATGGTCGCTGCAAAAGGCCATTGATGAAAAAGCGGCGGTGCGAAGTCCCGGTATCTCAACTTTAGAGCCTGCAAAATGACCATCACGAGAATGATCCAGCCAATGACATGCCGGTATTGCGAGGCCGGAATCATTTGCATCAGCAGCGAACCCAGCACGACACCGGCCACCGCCGGCGGAAGAAGACGAAAGACGTGCCGCCATTTCGCATCCTTCCAGTAAGCGCCGCACGCCATGAAATCGGCAGCAATCAACATCGGCAAAATAATTCCTGTCGACGCTCGGGCCGGGAAAATGCTGCTCATGAGCAAAATGCCGACGATCGACGCACCGGCGATGCCGCTTTTGGACATGCCGAGCGTAATCGCCGCGAGAATCGCCATCAGCCATTGCCACGAGGAAAGGTCGCTTAAAGAAGTCACAGGAAAGTGACTAGACTCGCACGCGGACCCAACGTAAGACAACGATCCCTATGAAAATTGTCGTCGCTTACTCCGGTGGACTCGATACTTCCGTGCTGCTCAATTGGCTGCGTCAGACTTATTCCGCGGAAGTGCTCGCGTTTTGCGCCGACATCGGCCAGGAGGAAGAACTCGACGGCCTCGAAACAAAAGCGCTCAACACAGGCGCGTCGAAGTGTTTTATCGATGATCTCCGCGAGGAATTCGCCCGGGATTTCATCTTCCCCATGGTGCAAGCCGGCGCACTCTACGAAAATCAATACTATCTCGGCACCAGCATCGCCCGGCCCCTCATTGCGAAGCGAATGATCGAAATCGCGCGCGCTGAAAATGCGAACGCTGTTGCCCACGGGGCAACGGGAAAAGGAAACGATCAGGTGCGTTTTGAGCTGACCGTAGCCTCTTTGGCTCCTGATATTGAGGTTATCGCGCCATGGCGGCAGGAAAGGTTCCGGGAACAATTTGCTGGACGCGCAGAGATGATCGCTTACGCGGAGGCAAACAAAATCCCGGTCGCGGCGAGCGCTAAGAAATCCTACTCAATGGACCGGAATCTCCTGCATATCAGTTTTGAAAGCGGCATTTTGGAAGACCCCTGGTTCGACGCCAGTGCGCCGGAGATGAAGGACATGTACAAATTGAGCGTGTCCCCCGAAGACGCGCCGGATCACCCGGAGATTGTTGAACTTGGCTTTGAAAATGGCATTTGCACAGCTCTCAGCGGCGACGGTGTCTACGAAGTTCTCGAAAGTTTCAGTTATGGCGAAGGTCTCAAGCGCAACGCCGATGGGTTGATTTTGCTCAGTCCGTTGTGGATTATGCGCGTGCTCAATCGCCTCGGCGGACGCAATGGCGTGGGGCGTGTCGATCTGGTCGAAAATCGTTTTGTCGGCATGAAAAGCCGCGGCGTGTACGAAACTCCAGGCGGCGCGATTTTGTATGCGGCGCATCGGCAGGTGGAGACGATCACGATGGATCGCGAAGTGATGCGCATCCGCGACGGATTGCAGCCGAAATATGCCGAGCTCGTTTACAACGGCTTCTGGTATGCGCCGGAACGACTCGCATTGCAGGCGCTGGTAACGGAATCACAGAAAAACGTCACCGGCACAGCACGGCTGAAATTGTACAAGGGCAACATCATTACCGCTGGTCGCAAGAGTCCGGTCAGTCTTTACAACCCGAATATTGCGACGATGGAGGCCGATCCGACACAAGCTTACAATCAATCGGATGCGACTGGATTTATCCGCCTGAATGCGCTGCGTTTGAAGGTTGCTGCGCGGGTGCATGAGACGTAAGGAAAGTTTTCAGTTTCAGTCATTAGGTGGGCTGTTTCAGATGCTTGTATGTGGATTGGACCGAAGTTCCCCAACGCGATGGGAGGCCTAACGCGCTCGGGTCTGAAAACTGAATCCTGAATCCTGAAAACTTTATCAGCACGATTGCGTTTCCGATTTTTCGCGTGATTCCTGTATAACCCCGCACGTGCCGCACTGGAGCGTTGTCTACCTTTACAGCGAATGGATCATCCGGATCATCATGCTCTTCTACGTGCCGCAGCACCGGAGCGCAGCAGCTTCACGAACGTGGTTGCTGCTGATTTTTCTTCTCCCGCTGCCAGGATTGATTCTGTACATGATGCTCGGGCGTATCTATCTGCCACGGAAACGCTTGCGCGATCAACAACGCGCCTCCCTTCGGATCCGGGATGAGCAGGACGAGCTGCATCCCGGCTTGCTCGTGACACCCGCGCTGCCCCCAACTCTCGGCAGCGTTCCGGCCCTCGCAGAATCGCTTGGCGACTTTAAGGTCTTCGGTGGCAACGACATCGAGCTGCTCGAAGACTACAGTGCATCGCTCAACCGTCTGCTCGAAGATATCGAATCGGCGCAGCACCACGTTCATCTGCAAACCTATATTTTGGGTGCGGACCCTGTGGGTGAAAAATTTGCCTCGGCACTCATTCGCGCCAGGAAACGCAACGTCATCTGCCGCCTTATGGCCGACGCTGTCGGTTCACGGCGTGGGATTGTTCGCTTCTATCGCCCCCTTACAGCGGCTGGAGTGGAGGTGGTGCCCCTGATGCAAGCCGGTTTCCTTCGCAGGAACGCTGCACGCTTCGATTTGCGAAATCACCGTAAACTTGCCGTCATTGATGGCCGCATCGGACATGTCGGCTCGCAGAACATCGTGGATCCCAATTTTATCCGGGATCATCCCAACGAAGAACTGGTCGCACGGGTCACAGGTCCGGTCGTAACCCAAATGCAGGCGCTGGTACTCTCCGATTACTTTTTCGAAACCGGCGTCGTCCTTTCCGAGGAAGAATACCTGTCCCCTTTGCCTCCGATTGGGAGGTCACCGGCGCAAATGATGCCGAGCGGGCCGGGGTATCAGCGGGAGAATGGCAAGGAGCTCATGCTTGAGCTGCTGTATTCGTCGCGGGAAAATATCACGCTCATCACTCCGTATTTCGTTCCCGACGAGCCCTTTCTGCAAGCCATGCGCTCTGCCGCCCGGCGCGGAGTCGACGTTCATTTAATCGTTTCAAAACACGCCAACCAGCTTTTGAGCCAATTCGCGCAACGATCGTATTATGAGGAAATCCTTAAGGCTGGCGTGCATATTCACTTGTACCGTCCCCATTTCCTGCACGCCAAGCATCTAAGCGTCGATCGCGACGTAGCGCTTGTTGGATCAACGAACATTGATATCCGGTCGTTCGCGCTGAATGCCGAGTCGACGTTGCTGATTTACGATCGGGCCGTGGTCGCGAGACTACGCGCCATCCAGGATCGCTGCATCCGCAACAGCGACCAGATTTATTTGGAGGCATGGAGAAAACGCAGGCCATCGACCAAGGTCTTGCAAAACCTCGCCCGATTGTGCGACTCCCTGCTTTAAAAAGCCGTCTCAGCCCTTCTTTCCGGTAAGAAACCGATAAATCAGCAATAGAATGACCGCGCCGAGAATCGACGCGATAAATCCTGCCGCCTGCCCCGGTCCGTACCAGCCAATGGCGCGCCCTATCAAACCAGCCACCAGCGAGCCGGCCATACCAAGGAGAATGGTGATGATACAACCGCCGGGATCTTTGCCCGGCATTAGAAACTTGGCGATCGCGCCCACGACGAGGCCGATCACGATCATGTAAATAAAAGCAGTTATTGAATTCATGACGGCACAGAATTTTCCAGGTTTCTTACATCAGAACGACGGGTGAGAGATCAACACATAGCAACTCACAATCCAGAGTTTGGGAATTAGAACGTTCTACAGTGTCTCCTCGCGAGCACCGATTGCTTCCAGCAGGGCGTTGAAGCGCGTTTCCAAGCGTCGTGCGACACGGCGATCCTCCAATATCGCGTTTTCCAGCCGGCGGACTCTTTTCATGAGCCGTTCCGTCTCGCTTTCGTAGGGGTCAGCGGCCTCTTCCGCGTCTTCCGCGGCGAGAAACGCAAGATCAGCGACCGTTTGCTCGGTGGCGGTTTTACAATTGATGACTGCCGTGTCCGTCGTGATGTCGCCTTCTTTGATGAATTCCTGAATGGCACTCAGCGTCGTTGGCCCGTAGTAATGGTCGTCGCTAACGTGGAGGAGCCAATCCATTTCCAGATCTGGAAACATCGGCGCCTTGGTCCACGAGACTCTGTCGCGCGAGATTTTATCGAGCGGAGAGACTTGGGCGGCTCGGGCCCAATCCTTGATCTGGGAAAACGTGGTCGGCCCAAAAACGGCGCCGTCATCGTGTTTCATGAGATGCCAATGTTCGAGAGAGTCCATAGTGTTCAGGGGGAGTAGAACGAAGAAAAGGGGGAGTTTTTTACCGCGAAAATACAGCTGGTTTTACAAAAACTATGGGGTTGCCGATGGAAGCGGACTTACCGCAGCAGGGCTGGCTGCTGCCGGGGTGGCAACGGCTGTGGGCGGAAGTTTCAATTTCTGACCCGCAAGAATTTTCCGCGGATCGCTGATGTGGTTCAGCTTGGCAAGGACATCGACAGTGGTGCCGTATTTTTTGGCGATACTGGAGAGGCTCTCACCCTTCTGGATCTCATGCTCAGGGCCGGTCGGGGTTTCTGCAACGGGTGATTCCTGCGGGTTGGTTACCCCCGCTTCCTGGGCTTGCGCAGTCGCAGGAAGCGCTTTTGGAGCGGGAAGAGTTGCAGTGGGAGCACTAGAAGCAGTTGATTTGGAGCCTGATACGATGCGGTTCAATCGGGCGACCTCAGCGGTGAGCGCATCGATCTGGCGGGTTTGTTGAATAACGGCTTCCCGCAACGCCGCGAGATCGCGCCGGACATCGCTGTTTGGCGGGGTTTGGGCGGCGTCTTGAGCGTAAATAGAAACCGGGCACGCAGCGAGAATCACGAGGAAAGCAAGGCGTTTCGGGAGCCAGGGTTTCATGCACGCCACATACGCAGAAACCGGCAGGAAACGCAAGGCTGTGGAGGATCGGAGGAAAAGGAAAATTTTCATAGCGGATTGGATTGAAAAGACGACGGCGGAGGCGAGGGCCTTCAAATTACTTCAACTGCTTCGCGACCGAATCATCGGGCGGCGCACCAAGCGCGATGGCCTTTTGATAATGATATTTGGCCAGTTCGAGATCCGGCGGGTCGCGCTGAAGATAAATCAACGTCAGATTGAACTGCGCATCGGCATATTTCGGATCGAGTTCAAGGGCACGGCGAAGTTCCGCTTCGGCGCCGTCAAACCAGCCTTTGCGACCGACGGTGACGCCCAAGTAATTGTGTGTCCGCGGATTGTTTGGGTCGATCACCTGCGATCGCGCGAGTGCGGCGAGCGCTTCATCGAACTTTTCCTGCCGGACAAAAACCATACCGAGAAACGTCCAGGCCTCCGCCGAATCGGGGGCGATGACCGTCGCCTGCTGGAGCATTTCCGCAGCTTGGTCGAGTTTTCCTTGCTGAAACAAAATCGTGCCAAGGTTGATGAGCGCCATCGGGTGGCCCGGACTGAGCCCGCGCATTTTTTCAAAAGCGAGCCGGGCAGAATCCAAATCGCCCGATTGAAAAGCCGTCATCCCTTGCTGCGCTGCGGTTTTGGCTTCCACCGAAAGCGGAGGGAATCTGGGCGTGGGCGAAGGGGTCGCTTCTTGTGCAAAAGCTTGAAGCGCAATGCCGGTAACCCATGCGATGAGCAGAATTCGACTCCCCGGATTCTTCATTTCCCCGCAGCGCTTCGCATCGCGATCGATTTTTCCGCCGACGCGCGAACTGCCCCAATCAGCGCAGCCCTAAGGCCAGCCTGTTCCAGTTTTTCAATCGCGGCAATCGTCGTCCCACCCGGACTGGCCACATTATCCCGCAGCGTCGCCGGATGCAGACCCGTCTGCGCCACCATCTCACCTGCACCGATCACCGTCTGCGTCGCCAACTGCAATGACAAATCACGCGGCAGTCCCGTCAAAACGCCTCCATCGGCCAGCGCTTCGATGACCATGTAAATATAGGCTGGGCCGCTTCCGCTGACGCCTGTCACGGCATCCAAAGCTTCTTCTTTCACGGCATAAACCGTCCCGACAGCACCGAAAATTTTCTCCACAGCATCCTTTTGCGCCGCAGTCACACCGGGCCCCACGGCGTATGCGGACGCACCGTGATGAACGAGGGCCGGAGTGTTTGGCATCACGCGCACAATGGCCACTTTCTCTCCCGCAAGCGTCGTCAACCGGGAAATCGGAACGCCTGCCGCAATGGAAACAAGCAGTTTCCCGGGAAGTTCCGCAGCGATTTCGCTGAGAACGGATGGGATGTCGCCCGGTTTTACACCGAGCACGATCACATCGGCAGTCCTGGCGGCTTCAGCATTGGAACCCGCTGAACGTGAACCCGTTGCAGTGGCAAGTTCTGCGACACGCGTGGCGCTCCGGCTGCTCAACACAATGTCTTGTCCTGGGAAAACGCCGGATTTTACCACTCCCTGCAAAATCGCCTCCGTCATTTTCCCGCAACCGATAAAACCGAGTTTCGACATGCCGAATCGTTAACCGCAAAGAACGCAAAGGACACAATCAAAATTCAACGACGACTTCCCTTTGTCTTCCCTGGGGTCCCCGTGGTTATTGTTCCGCGATGCTCAAAATCCTGGGAAATGTAGGGAAGTATTTTGCGTTCTTCGTCTTTGCCATCACGGCTTCTGCCGGCGAGACCCCCGTCACCATCAAAGCAGAGCTCAAAGGCGCCTGGGTTCAGCCCGACGCGAACTGGGACGGACGCAATGTCCTCCTTTTGCATGGGTTCGCAGACGACATGGACGGCGCGGGAGACATTACCAAACACCTCGCAGCCGCTCTCGCCAGGAACGGAATAGCGAGTCTGCGCATCAATTTTCGGGGAGAAGGCGATCGCAACCGGACGAACATTGAATCCACTTTTGCCACGCGCATTGCCGATGCAGAGACTGCATACGAGTTTCTCGTGAAACTCCCAGGGGTTAAAGCAGAACACGTGGGAGTCGTGGGCTTCAGCCTCGGTGGCGCAACGGCGATCGAAGTCTCCGGAAGGCACCCGACATGGTTTAAAACGATGGCCCTATGGTCGAGTCCCGGTGGCGATCTGGAAAAATTCATGAACTCGACCGAAGTGGCGAAAGAGGCGTTGCGCGAGGGACAGGCCACACAAGAAGTTCCTGGTTGGAAGAAGATCACCACCAAACGCCAGTTCTATGAAAGCTTCCGAGGAATCAACCTCGACGAGTCCCTGGCCAAATACCCCGGCGCCCTATTTTCTGTCCGCGGCTCCGAAGATTTCATCCCGCCACACGAGCATGAATTCTTGAAAATCGCCACCGGCAAACCCACCGAAACGCTCTGGATCGGCGGCGCAAGCCACATTTTCAATGTCCTGACTCCCGGCGACCCAAGCGCCCAGCGGGCTCTGGACGCCACCGTTGAGTGGTTTGGCCGAACTTTGTAACGGTTTAACGAAAGATTTCTGCGCGGAGCGTCCTGGACTGCTGGACTGCTGCGCTGTGACCGGTTTGAGACAAAGCCTGGTAGCATTTCCCGATTGACTAGCTTTCCGGGCAAGCGGTTCAGCAGCACCGGCTCCATGGCCGCTTCGCGCCGAACACCCCTCTCAAACGTCGGATTCCGGCTGATATTCCATAACTCTCTCTAACTCAGCTCCTACCTCAGGAAGCGGGCCAACTTTTCCCTCAGAATGGCGCGTGCCCGATAAAGCCGGGTCTCAACCGCTTTCGCCGTGCATCCGGCAATCCCGGCAATCTCCTGATGCGAAAATTCCTCGTATTCCGAAAGGATGACCGCCTCGCGAAGATCGCCTGGGAGCGCGAGCACGAACTCGCGAACGAGGCGGGCCTTTTCATCGCGCAAGGCTGCCTTCCGCGGATCGTCACAGTCCGCGGGAAGCTGGGCGATAGTGGATTTCCCTTCGGAATTCTCCAATTCGGCGTCGAGAGAAAAGACGGAATGCCGTTTTTGCCAGCGGTAGTACTGCCGGGCTTGATTGGCGGCAATGGCAAACAGCCACGTCGAAAACGCTGCTCTCGCTTCATAGCGCTCGCGGTTCTGGTAAACCCGCACAAACGTTTCTTGCGCCAGATCAACGGCCGTCGCCTCGTTTCCGGTATACCGCAGGATAAAGGCCGTTACCCGCCTCTGCCAGCGGTCCATGATTTCATTCAACGCCGAGTCATCTCCGTCGCGCAACCGGCGCATAGCGGCAATATCCGCGTCATCCGGTGACGGCGTCATTCCGTCATGGAGGCGACGTCCGTGTCGTCGGGATTCATGGCGGTCGGCAGGACCATCGCCAGGTAGCGATCCCGTTGATCCGCCGGCAATTTTTCCGCGACCAGGTAGAAATGCGTCATCATCCGCTGGGCGCATTCGGCGCGTAAAGCGTTCGACTCGGCCATAGCGGCGTGAATTTCCGGCGTCAGCGATTTTGAGGATTTCAAAGCTGTGGCGACACGTTCGTCAGATTTCCGGATACGTTCGCACAGATCGCTCGTTGCCTTTGCGTAGCCCGGGTCCACAGCTTCCACGTGCTGGGCCTGTTCCGCCGTGAGGTCGAATTCATTGCGAAGCCAGTTTTCAGGAGCAGCGGCGAATTGCCGTGACCAGGAAACGCCCAGAGCGGTCAGCACTCCGGCAGCGAGAGCGGCCAGCAGAACGAGGAGTCCATGTTTCATCGAACCTGTGCGTAGGGATTAACGGAACGCAGGTAATTTTCAGCGCCGTTTGCATTCGTGAGCGCGAAACCCGTCACGCCGCCTGCTAGAATCGCCACCGCGACAGTCGCCGCGGCGATGTGTGGTTTCGCCACGAAAATCAGAAATTTCTCAAGCCAGCCGGAAGGTTGCGCATCGGTGGATAAACCGATGCGACGCCAAACGACGCGCCGAAAACTGTCAGGCTCGGGAACAGGCGGGTTCCACGTGCGGAGGAGGTCGTTGAGATCGTCTTTCATGATCGGTTGCCAGGCGGAAGATAGCGCAGAGCGAATCTTCCGCCTTTGAATTTACGGGTTCGATCGTGGGTCCGGAGGCGAAGCCTAGCTTCCCAGCATCGACGCGCATGTCACTTTGGAGCCGGCGCATTTCATGTTGGCGATGTTCGTCCCGACGCAGCCTTCGTGCCGATATCCCACCAGCCGGCGGTAGGTGGTGTTAATTTTGGGATTCGACACCGTCTCGATTTTATATACCGGCTTCATCATTGGGCAGGTCCGAATCGTTGTGCCTGTCACGCCGCCGCCCTTTATGTCACGCGACTGGAAGCTGCCAGTAACGCCGCCGCCGCCGCCTGCCGCGAAGGCGGTTCCGACGAATGCCGTCGCGAGAACGGCAATACCCAGGATTTTGATTGGGGAATTCATTTTCATGTTGTTTCTAATTTTTGGATCGCTGCTTTGTAGTTAAGAAGCGACATGGCGAACCCCCTTTTGGGGGATGAGGATTCGCCCGGGCTCTGTCCGGTTCATTGCCTGAAATTGCCGAATCCCTCGGAAAATTGTCCGGCGTGTTTATTTTGAAGTTTTTTGAGGGTTTGACGCCCAAATCGGCATAAAGCAGAGTGTGATCGTGTTTCTCCGCCTGCTAACCGCGCTATTGGTCGGCCTCGCCATTCCCGGCGCGGGCGTGCTGCCTGCCACCGCGGCGGCGATACAGGCGAAATGTGCGCTGGCAGAAACGCAGCCGATGGATTGCTGCACGGGAATGGCTTGCTGCCAGATGAATTCCAGCTCGAAAGACGCCGCGCCGATGCCAGTCACGGCTCCGACAGCATCCGCAGACCTGAAATTCATTCCGATTGCGTTGAAAGTCGTCGCACTTTTAGCTGTCCCACAAAATCGGGAGGACGTTTCCACCCATCCCGTCGCGGATTCTCTGACTCCGCACGCTCCGCCGCCGCTCGTCCGTAGCGGCATTTTCCTCATCTGAGAAACAGCCTTCACAGGCGAAGTGCGCCCATTTGCAGGGCGCTTCCTGTCGAAAAACGGCTGTGTCCCACGATGATGAAATTTTTGCCGATCCTATTTCTTTTTGCCCTGTCCGCGGGCTTCGTTCAGGCGGGCGACAATTCCCAACAAACGCTCACGCTCGATGCCGTCACGTCGGAAGTGCTGGCGAAAAACGCAACGATCCTCGAGGCGAATGCCAAATGGGAGGCGCTCAAGCAGCGCGTCCCGCAGGTGGCGGCCTGGGAGGATTTCAAAATCAGCGCCGGGACGAAACTGGGCCGTTTCGTCAATGTGCCGGCGAATGGGTTCACCGACCAGACTCTTAGCATCGAGCAAATGATTCCAATTTCCGGTAAAAATAAAAGCCGCGAACGAATCGCCGCCGCCGAAGCGCTGGTCGAATTGGAAGAAGCTCGGCGCAGGGAACTCGACGTAGTGAACGAAGCACGCGCCTCGTTTTTCCGGCTCGCGAAAGTGTATGCCCTGCTCGATCTCAACCAGGCCAACGAAACCTCGCTCAAGCAGACGCTGCAAATCAGCCAGGCTCGATTCGAAACGGGCGGCCAATCGCAGGCGGCAGTACTCACCGCTGAAAACGAACTGGCACGCATCCAGGAAGCGCGGCGCGATCTGGAGCAGGCGCGTTCCGACGAAGAAACGCGCCTGAAGGTGCTCATGAATCGCGACCCGTTCGCGCCGCTGGCCAGACCGGCTGCCCCGCCGTTGCTAACGGACGACCCGAGCCTGTCGTTGGCAAATTTGCGCGGGCTGCTTTTTGCCAATCGTCCCGAAATCCGTATGGCCGAGGCAGGACTCGCCGTCGCAAAATTTCGGCTGGAGCTGGCCAAACGCGAATGGATTCCCGATCCGGCGCTGAGTATCGAAGCGCAGCGTTACAACGAGGCTTCGCAAGCCGTTAGTGAAGTCGCCGTGGGTATTTCATTTAATGTGCCGTGGTTGAACGGCAAAAAATATCGCGCCGGGGAAAGGGAAGCGGGAGCCGGCGTCGCGGCGGCCGCACAGGCCGTCGAAAGCGCGCGAATCTCTGCCCTCGGGTTGCTGCGCGATCAACTGAAACGCATCGAGACGTTCCATCATCACGTCGAACTTTTTCGCGACAAACTCATTCCCCTTGCCCGCCAGACGGTCGAGGCGAACCGGGCGAATTACGAAACCGGACGCGGCGGTTTTCTCGAAGTCGTCCTCTCCGAACGCAACCTGCGCGACATGGAATCCACCGCCCGCGAACACCTGACGGATTACCAAAGCGCCCTCGCTGCACTGGAAGCTGTCATCGGCGCTCCGCTGCGTCCGGCAGCAACGCCCGCGAAACACCATCACTTAACTAACAATGACGATTAAACTTTTTCACAAGACCATCATCCTCATCGCCGCGTTGTTAGCAGTCTGGGGTTTTTCCGCCTGTCCGAAAACTACCGCGACGCACAAGACCGATCCTGATGTGGATTACTACACCTGCACGATGCATCCCTCGGTTAAATCCCAGGATCCGCACGGGAAGTGCCCCATTTGCTCGATGGACCTCGTCCCAGTGATAAAAAAGACGAATGAAACGGGAGAAATGAAAGGGGGAATGGGCGAGACGGAGCATGGGAGCAGCTCTCCCACTCACCCCGTCGCCCATTCGCCCATTCTCTCAGCATTCACCGTTCCCGTCGAGCGCCAGCAACAGATCGGTGTGACTTATGCGCAGGCAAAGTGGCAGCCGCTCCATCACACAATCCGGTCAGTTGGTCTCATCGTCCCGGATAAATCCCGGCGCTGGGAATTCGTGGCGCGCGTCGAGGGATACGTACAAAACCTCGGCGTCACATCGCCGGGTGAGCCAGTGGAAAAAGACCAGCCGCTGCTCACGATTTACAGTCCGGAATTGCTAACCGCCTCGCGCGAACTCGTGAACCTGCTTGACACGCGCGACCGCGCAGCATCGCCCGACATGCGCGCCAGCACGCAACGGCTTATCGATTCGGCAAAATTCCGACTCGCGCAGTGGAATGTCACCGAACGGCAGATCGCGGAACTGGAAAAAACGCGGCGCCCCTCGGAATTTCTCACCCTGTATTCGCCGTTCAAGGGCGTAGTCGAGGATGTCCCGGTCGATCAGGGGCGAAAAGTCATGACCGGGGAGCGCCTCGTGAATGTGGCCGATCTAACCGTGGTGTGGGTCTGGGCGGAATTTTACGAAAACGAATTACCTATATTAAAAGGTGGCCTGCCCGTCACTGTCACATCGGCTTCGTATCCGGGAAGAACATTCGAAGGAAAAATCGGGTTGGTTAATCCGTTTGTGAATGAAATGACGCGCACCGGAAAGGTTCGGATCGATATTCCCAACACCGACCTGGCATTGCGTCCCGGCATGTACGTGAACATCGATCTCGGAATGGACATGGGCGAAGGACTAACCATCCCCGTGAGCGCCGTCATGCCAACGGGAAAACAATCGCTCGTTTTCGTCGATCAAGGGGAAGGGAAGCTTGAACCGCGTTTTGTGCAACTAGCTGGAAAATATGGCGATTCTTACCTTGTAACAGATGGTTTGAAAGACGGCGAACGGGTCGTATCGAGCGCCAATTTCCTGATAGACGCCGAATCGAAAGTGCAGGGGGCGGTGAAGGCATTTCAGGCGCCGGAACAAGCTGACGAGGGAAATGCTGAAAGGGCGAATGGGGGAATGGGCGAACGGGCGAACGAGGAGGCGCGTCCATGAATCCGGTTCGCCACTTTCGAGATCTCGCGGTTTACCACAATGCGCTGGAGATAGGACTTACGATTTTCGAAATTACGAAAAGGTTTCCTTCGGAGGAGCGATATTCACTGACGGATCAGATTCGGCGCTCGTCGCGATCGGTCTGTGCAAACATCGCGGAAACGAGGCGGAAACGGCAGGACACAGCCGCGTTTATCTCGAAGCTCAGCGACGCCGAAGCAGAGGCTGCGGAGACACAGGTACACGCAACATTCGCACAACGCCATGGCTATATCTCGATGGAAGAGTTTCGCAAGATCGATGATGCCTACGAAAAGATCATCGGCCAGATCGTAATGATGATCGACCAGCCGGAGAAGTGGATCATCGGCGGGAAGGACAAGCAATGAATGGGGAAAAAATGAACGGAGGAGTGGGAGAAAGGGGGAAAGGGGAAAGCGAAGAGTCGCCCACTCACCCACTCGCCCATTCGCCCATTCATTCCGGTTCCGGTCAGTCGACCTTGATCGAGCGCATCATCGAGGCTAGCGCGCGAAACAAATTCCTCGTCGTCATCTTCGTCATCTTCGGCATCGCCGCCGGGATTTACGGGCTTCGACAAACGCCGCTCGACGCCATTCCCGACCTCAGCGATGTGCAAGTAATCGTTTACACGGAGTGGGAAGGACGCTCGCCGGATCTGGTTGAGGATCAGATCACGTATCCGATTTCCACGCGGTTCATTGCGGCGCCGAAGGTAAAATTTGTGCGCGGCGAATCGATGTTCGGGAAGTCGTTCGTGTACGTCATTTTCGAGGATGGCACGGATATTTACTGGGCGCGGTCGCGCGTCATCGAATACCTGAGCTCTGTGCGCGGTTCGCTGCCCGAGGGCGTGAATCCCGTCATTGGGCCGGATGCGACGGGCGTTGGCTGGGTCTTCGAATACGCATTGGTCGATGACACGGGAAAACATAACCTTGCCGAGCTGCGCAGCTTTCAGGATTGGAATCTACGTTATGCCTTGGAATCCGTGAAGGGTGTCGCCGAAGTCGCGCCGGTTGGCGGTTTTGTGAAGCAGTATCAAGTCGATCTCGATCCGAACGCACTCGTCGCTTATAACATCCCGCTGGCGGAGGTTGTTAATGCTATCAAAACCAGCAATGGGGACGTGGGCGGGAAGATCTTCGAAGTCGCCACGACCGAGTATTATGTCCGGGGACGCGGTTACATCAAAAGTCCGTCGGATATCGAAAATATCGTGCTCAAGGTCCAGAACGGCACACCGGTTTATGTTAAAAACGTGGGAACGGTTCATCTTGGCGGCGACCTACGGCGCGGCGTCGCAGAGCTCGACGGGCGCGGCGAAACGGTCGGCGGCATCGTGGTGATGCGCTATGGAGAAAACGCTCTTAACGTCATCGATGGCGTTAAAAAGAAGCTTAAGGAAATTCAGGCATCGTTGCCTGAAGGCGTGCGCGTCGTGCCCACTTATGACCGCAGCGAATTGATTAATAGGGCCATTGACACGCTCCGTGAAAAGCTGATCGAGGAAAGCATTGTCGTGGCGCTCGTGTGCGTCGTGTTCCTCTGGCACGTCCGCTCCGCGCTTGTGGCGATTATCACCTTGCCCATCGCGATCATCCTCTCGTTCCTGCCGATGTTCCACCTTGGGATTACGTCCAACATCATGTCGCTCGGCGGAATCGCCATCGCCATTGGCGCCATGATCGACGCGGCGATCATCATGGTTGAAAACGCCCACAAGGCGCTGGAGCACGCTGAGGAAGAGCGAATGGCAGAATGGGAGAGAGGGCGAAAGGCGGGCTCGACGGCTCGCCCATTCACCGACGCGCCAATTCCTCTTACCAATGGAGAACGTGCCCGAATCATTATCGATGCTGCCAAGACAGTAGGCCGTCCACTATTTTTCTCGCTGCTGGTCATAACCGTTAGCTTCGTGCCCGTGTTTTCATTGACCGGCCAGGAAGGACGCCTGTTCAAACCGCTCGCGTTCACGAAAACTTTCGCCATGTTTTTCGCGGCGTTGCTAGGCATCACTTTGGTGCCGGTGCTGATGACGTGGCTCATCCGCGGCAAAATCACGCCAGAAAGGAAAAATCCCGTCAATCGTTTCCTCATCTGGGCATATCAACCATTCGTCAATTTTGTGTTGCGGTTCCGCTCGCTGACACTGGCGCTGGCTGTCCTAGTACTAGCGGCTACTGTTTATCCGTATTCAAAGTTGGGCAAGGAATTCATGCCGCCGCTTAACGAAGGCACGATCCTCTACATGCCAACCGCCGTTCCCGGCATGTCTATCAACGAAGCCACACGCATTCTGCAGATTCAGGATCGCATGCTGCGCATGATTCCTGAAGTGGAACGCGTTTTTGGCAAAGCCGGCCAGGCCGAAACGCCTACCGATCCGGCACCGCTCTCTATGTTCGAGACGGTCGTCACCCTCAAGCCGCACGACCAATGGCGTCCGGGGATGACCTGGGAAAAGATCGTCGCCGAGATGAATGCAAAGGTGAAAGTCCCGGGCATGGCGAACATTTTCTGGATGCCGATTCAGACACGGACCGAGATGCTAACCACAGGTTTTCGCACCATCCTTGGCGTAAAGGTCTTCGGATCCGACCTCAAGGAAATTGAGAACGTCGCTGTCGATATCGAAAAGGCATTGAGCGATTTTCCCAACACCCGCAGCGCATTCGCCGAACGCACGACTGGCGGTTACTTTCTCGATTTCACCGTCAACCGGGAAGCCGCCGCCCGATACGGTCTGCGAGTCGGCGACATTAACGAGGTTATCGAAACCGCCATCGGTGGCAAGACCATTGCTACCACCGTCGAAGGCCGCGAACGTTACCCGATCAATGTCCGATATGCCCGGGATTTTCGGGACGACATCGACGCGCTGAAGCGCATTCTAATCCCGGCGCCTATGGCAGGCGGAACGGCGAATGGGCGAATGGGCGAAACGGCGAACTCCCCCACTCCTCATATCCCCATTTCGCTCGTCGCGGATCTCCGCTACCAAACCGGGCCGCCTTCCATCCGTAACGAAAACGGGCAGCTCGTCGGTTTCGTCTTTGTGGATATCACTAGCAGTGACATCGAAGGTTATGTACATGCCGCCACCGAGCGCATTAACGAACGCGTCAACTTTCCTCCCGGCTACTACATGCAATGGGCCGGACAGTTTGAATATCTGAAAACGGCGGAAAAACGTCTCGCGGTCGTCGTTCCCTTCACGCTGCTCATCATTTTCGTGCTCATTTACATGAACACGAGATCCGCCACAAAAACGCTTATCGTGTTGCTGGCGGTGCCGTTCTCACTCGTCGGCGCATTTTGGACGCTTTACCTGCTAGGATATAACATGAGCGTCGCCGTCTGGGTAGGCCTCATCGCACTCGCCGGCCTCGACGCGGAAACCGGCGTCATCATGCTCCTTTACCTCGATCACGCCTGGGAAAAATCGGTCGCGCAGGGCCGTATGAGTTCTGTCGGCGACCTCTACGCCGCCGTGAAGGAAGGAGCCGTGCAGCGTATTCGCCCGAAGATCATGACCGTTTGCGCCATTCTCTTCGGCCTGCTGCCAATTATGTGGTCACCCACCACACAGGCCGGAGCCGATGTCATGAAACGAATCGCCGCGCCCATGATCGGCGGCGTCATCACCAGCGCGGTGCTCGAATTGCTTATCTATCCCGTCATTTACGTCATCTGGCGCCGCCGCCATCTGAATCCGGAAACTCGCAATGAATGTCCAAAAATACGGCGTACGGCCCAGTCAGGCCGCCTTCGGGTTGTGCGGTTTATCCTGACCGCCGTGGTCGTTGCCGCTGTTGCATGGGGAGGTCTAGCAGCGTGGACCAAATTCCGCCCGACACCAACGCGCAATACGCCATTAGCCACTCAGAACGTAAACGGAATTATCGCGCAAATCTCTACTCCCAAAGGCGAGCTCGGCACCACCGACAACCAGGTCACCATTGAATTCCGCGACGCATCGGACAACCTCGTGGACGTTGGCGAAGTCAAACTCGAATTCGGCATGAACATGCCCGGCATGGTCATGCACGCCGGCGGCGCCGTCGAACGCACGGAAACGCCAGGCCGTTACCGCATCAAAGTCAGCCCCGGAATGACCGGCGACTGGAACGCAAAGCTAGCCTTCGACGGTCCTTCCGGAAAAGGTGAAACCAGCTTCCCCGTCAATGTGACGCCATAATACGCGCCAGGATAGCCCCTGATTGTGAGGGTCGGAGATCGATCGTTCAAGTTGAACCGCGGATTTCGCGGATCTATGCAGATTCTTTATTATCTATCTGACATCTGCGGTTAATCCGAAGACCGGACGGCGCGAACGTTGGTGTTACCGTGTTAGGGCAATCTCCTTCTGTTTTTCGACGGATTCCACACAGGCGAAGACGACGCGCAGGGTATTGAGGTTGTCGGGGATGGCGGGTTCGGGTTGGATACCAGCTGCGATTGAGTCGAGGAAATGTTTAAGGACCGGAAAGCGGCGGTCGGTAACCGTTTCGGTGAAATCCACCCGGACAGGTTTTTCGTTAGGCTTTTGGATCCAGAGAGAGGACAGGGAATTAGCACCGGAATGATCGCCGCACCAGAAAAGCCGGGCATCGTTTCCGATAAATTCCCAGTCGCCTTCCCAGCAGGTGAGGTCTTCGTAAACGCACCAATCGCCATCCCAGAAAACCGGAACTCCGTTGCCAAGCGACAGATGACACATGGCGTTCGAGGGATGGTGGAAGATATTTTCCGGGGTCTCGTGTTCGGCAGCGGATACTTTGGCGACTTCCTGCTGCGTCATGTAACGAACGAGATCGAAGTGATGAACCGCCATGTCGATGAGAATCGAGTGTTTGAGCGCATAAAGCGGATGATCCAGCTGGTCACCAAAAATGGCCGGGACGCATTGGCGGAAATGAACGCGAATTGCCTGCAGTTCGCCGATCGCACCTTCAGCAAGCAGTTTGCGGATTTTGTGCGCGGCGTCGAGAAAGCGGTATCCCTGCGCGACCATGATGCGGCCCTGAGAATTCGCGGCAGCCTCTTCAATGAGGCGGGCATCCTCGAGTGTGGCTGCGAGCGGTTTCTCGAGCAAGACGTGCTTGCCACGCGCCAGGGCCTCGATGGCGACAGGGGCATGCAATGCGGGCGGCGTAGTCACGAGAACCGCGTCCACATCGCAGTTCGCCAGAGCATCTGTAAGCGTCGGAAAATGGGCAATTTGCAGATTTTTCCGAGTCCATTCCGCGTTGGCTGGGAGTGGGTCAGCCACAGCAACAAGCGTGATTTGCGAGTCGTTGTTTAGAAGGGAGGCCCACGATTTCCCCCAAACACCAAGGCCGGCAATGACGAATTTCATCATGTACTGACTACCGACTTCCGGTCAGCCCGTCAAAAAAACTGCATTTGACAGAACTTAGGGTCGTTGATTATTTGGTGCCTAATCAAATGCAAACCCCCGCGTCTTACGATTTACCCCGATTCGAGTGTCTCCAGAAGGCGGCACAACAGTTCCCGAGTCTCGACCCGGGAGCCTGCGCTGTGTTTTTGAACCTTTGGAAAACTGGCGACGCAATTTCGGCCGCGGGCAGTGAGTTTCTCGGTAAACACGGACTGACACAGGCGCGATTCATGATGCTGATGACACTGAGCCAATGCCGGGATTTTCCCGCGAATCCGGCAGGGCTCGCAGAAAGCTGTGGCGTGACGCGGGCAACGATTACCGGCGTGCTCGATACGCTGGAACGCGACGGCCTCATCACTCGCGAAGCCTGCCCAACGGACCGGCGCTCGATTAAAGTTGAGATGACCGCAAAAGGGCGGGCCCTCATCGACGCCGTCGCTCCGAAGTATTTCGAGCGCGTCACCGAAATCGTAAGTCCCCTGGACGAGACGGAACGCAGTCTTCTTGTGGCCCTTTTGCAGAAAATCCACTTCGGGCTGTTCACGGAAACGATTCCTGAACCCCTCCCGGCCTCCTGAACTTCCATCACCACTTAATTCTATGTTCAAGCGCTTCGTCATCGTCCTCGGACTGTTCTTCCTCATTGTCGGAGGAATCGGCTACTACAAGTACTCGCAAATTCAGAAGGTTATGAAGCAGGGCGGTTTCGTCCCCCCGCCGGACACCGTGACGGCTGTCGTCACGAAAGAAGAGTCCTGGGCGCCGGTTTTGACCGCGATCGGATCGCTGGAACCCGTGAATGGTGTGAACGTAAGCACCGACCTGGGCGGTATTGTCAGGTCGATCGGTTTTGAGTCCGGGAAGTCCGTTAACACCGGCGAAATCCTTGTGCAGCTCGACACGACCCAGGAGGAAGCAGCGCTTCGTTCGGCCCAGGCTCGGAGTGATCTGGCGCAGATTAACCGTACCCGGATCAAAGCGCTTTGGGAAAAGAAAACGTCTTCGAAGTCGGAGTTCGACTCCGCTGAAGCCGAGGCTCGCCAGGCGCAAGCGGCGGTCGATGAGCAAAAAGCCCTCATTGCACGCAAAACCATCCGGGCGCCATTTGCGGGACTTGCTGGTATCCGCCGCGTGAACATCGGCCAGTACGTCAACCCAGGCGACAGCCTTGTAAGCGTGACGTCCCTCGATCCGATTTACGTGAATTTTTCGTTGCCGCAGCAAAACACGACCATTCTCAACGAGGGCAGAGCCGTGAGCGTAAAGGTCGATGGAGTCGCTGATCAGGCTTTTGAAGGTCAAATCACCGCGCTCAATTCGATGGTCGACTCTTCGACGCGCAACATCGAAATCCAGGCAACAATCCGGAACCCGGACGGAAAACTGCGGCCCGGCATGTTTGCCAAAGTCGAGGTCGAGCTTCCGAAAGCGGAAAAAGTGATCGCCATTCCCGCGACCTCCGTTGCTTACGCCCCGTATGGAGATTCTGTTTTCGTAATATCCGACGGAAAGGACGCAACCGGCAAACCGGCAAAAATCGTCACACCAAAAACCGTCAAGCTCGGAGACAAACGCGGCGACCAAGTTTCGGTCATATCCGGCTTGAAACCGGGCGAACAAGTGGTGACTTCCGGAGTTTTCAAGCTGCGTCCCGGTGGCGCAGTGCTCGTAAACGACAAGATCCAGCCCGGAAACGACCCGAATCCAAAGCCAAGCGACAGCTAAGAATTAAAAGAGGCGTGCTGCCTCGTTCCCTCTGAATCCAAACAAGCCCGGAAGGCGCCCTGCAACCATGAAATTTACCGACCTTTTCATTAAACGGCCCGTCATCGCGATCGTCGTCAATATCATCATCCTCATTGCCGGGTTGCAGGCGATCAATACGCTGAATGTCCGCCAATATCCACGCAGCGACAGCGCTGTAGTCATCGTTAAGACGGTTTACGTAGGTGCGAATGCCGATCTCGTGCGCGGATTCATCACAACTCCTCTGGAACGCGTCATCGCCAGCGCAGACGGCATCGACTACATCGAATCGGCCAGCGCGCAGGGGCTCAGCACGATCACCGTTCACTTAAAGCTCAATTACGACACCAACGCAGCCCTCGCTCAGATTCAGAGCAAGGTAACGCAGGTCCGCAACAACATGCCGCCGGAGGCGCAGGAATCGGTCATCAACGTCGAGACCAGCGACAACCGGTTTGCGTCGATGTATTTGAGTTTCTACTCGGACCAGCTCGATCAGAACGAGATTACCGACTACCTGACACGCGTCGTCCAGCCCCGACTTTCGTCCGTAAAGGGCGTCCAGAAGGCGGATGTTCTTGGCGCCCGAACATTTGCGATGCGTATCTGGCTCAAGCCGGATCGCATGGCTGCGCTCAACGTCACGCCGGCGCAGGTCAGCGCTGCGCTCCAAGCGAACAACTACCTGTCCGCAGTCGGCTCCACGAAAGGTTCGATGATCGCGGTCAATCTCGTCGCCAACACCGACCTGAAAACGCGAGAAGAATTCAAGAAACTCGTCATTCGACAGGAGAACGGTTCGGTTGTCCGGCTCGAAGACGTTGCCGACGTGGTTCTTGGAGCGGAAAGCTACGACGAAGACGTCCGTTTCAGCGGCAAGACGGCCACGTTCATGGGCGTCTGGGTGCTGCCCACAGCCAACTCACTCGACGTCATCAAGGCCGTGCGCAATGAGCTGCCCGACATCGAGAAAGCGCTCCCCGGGGGGTTGAAACTGAGCGTCGCGTACGATGGCACGGAATACATCAAGGACGCACTTCACGAAGTCTTCAAAACGCTCACCGAGACGCTCATTATCGTCGTGATCGTTATCTTTTTGTTCCTCGGCTCCGTTCGGGCAGTCATCATCCCCGTGATCGCGATTCCGATTTCGCTCGTTGGCGCTGTCTTTTTGATGCTGTGCTTCGGGTTTACGATCAATCTGCTTACGATTCTGGCGATCGTGCTCTCGGTCGGTCTTGTGGTTGATGACGCAATCGTCGTCGTCGAAAACGTGGAACGCCACCTTGCAGAAGGCATGCATCCTTTCCCGGCAGCGATCAAATCGGCGCGGGAACTGGCCGGCCCGATCATTGCGATGACCATTACGCTCGCGGCCGTTTATGCGCCGATTGCGATTCAAGGAGGATTGACCGGAACACTTTTCCGCGAGTTCGCATTCACGCTGGCGGGCGCGGTTCTCGTTTCCGGTGTCGTGGCGTTGACGCTCTCGCCCATGATGGCCTCGGTGTTGTTGCGCGATGGCGATACGGAAAAAGGCTATGCCGGCTGGATCAACAAACGTTTCGCAGCCGTGCGTCGCGGATACGAACGCACCTTGCACCGGACGCTGAAATGGCAGCCGATCACCATCACGATTTGGGCCCTCGTCTTTTTGCTGGCGATCCCGTTTTACATGTTTTCGATGCAGGAACCGGCACCGCGCGAGGATCAGGGCGTCGTTTTCGGAATCGTGAATGCCTCGCCATATTCAACACTGGACCAGACGCTGCTTTACACGACGGCCGCCAACGACGCATTCATGTCCTTCCCGGAAGCGAGGCAGACCTTTCAAATCACCGGGCCGACATTCGGCTTCTCGGGAATGCTTACCAAGCCCTTTAGCGAACGCACCAAGAGCGCAGAAATACTGGCCGCTGAAGCCATGGGAAAAGTGGGACAAATCCCTGGCGTCCAGGTGATTGCGACGACACCTCCGCCTTTGCCCGGTGGCGGCGATTTCCCGGTGGAACTCGTCATTGCATCTACCGCTGAGCCCAAGGAATTACTGGAGTTTGCCAACAAACTCGTCGCCGCGGCATTTCAGAGCGGCAAATTCATGTTTGCCGACACGGACCTGAAGTTCGACCTGCCGCAAGCAGAAATTGTCTTCGATCGGGACAAAGTCGCTGCGCTTGGGCTCAACCTTCAACAAGTGGGCGCCGATCTCGGTACTATGCTTGGCGGGAATTATACCAACTGGTTCAGTATCGAGGGCCACAGTTACAAAGTCATTCCCCAGATCAAACGAACAGAACGGCTTAACCCCGACCAACTCAAGGATCTCTACGTAACGGGACCAGGCGGTAAACCCGTGCAACTTTCCACGTTTGCTTCACTGAAAACAACCACCGAACCGCGCCAGCTGAACCGTTTTCAACAAATGAACTCGGCCAAAATTCAAGGCGTCATCCCTCCCGGAGTCAGTCTCGACGACGCACTCAAAACGCTCGAAGATGAAGCCGAAAAAATTTTGCCAAAAGGCTACACGCTCGACTACGCGGGCGAATCCCGTCAGCTCCGTCGCGAGGGCAGCACCATGCTGGTCACTCTGGCCTTTGCAATTGTCCTCATCATCCTCGTGCTCGCGGCACAGTTCAATAATTTCGTCGACCCGTTCATCATCATTCTCGGATCCGTACCGCTGGCACTTTCCGGTGCGCTGATGTTCTCGTTCCTCGGATTTACGACGATCAATATTTACAGCCAGGTCGGATTGGTGACTCTGGTGGGGCTTATCGCCAAGAACGGCATCCTCATTGTCGAATTCGCCAACCATCTGCAGGAACAGGGACGCGACAAATTGCGAGCGGTTATTGAAGCCGCCAGCACGCGGTTACGGCCGATTTTGATGACGACGGTTGCGACCGTCGTGGGTCACTTCCCGCTGGTCATCGCCAAGGGCCCTGGGGCGGGGGCGCGCAATAGCATCGGCATCATGCTCGTCACAGGAATGATCATTGGAACGATATTCACCCTTTTCGTCGTCCCGGCGATCTATCTGGCCATCGCGAAAGATCATCAGCACAAACCCGAGCAGAAGTCCGAGGAGCAAGAGCCGGAGACGGATCTCGAGAGTGCGCTGGCGTGACGAAAAGTAAGGCAATGGTGATGGGTGAATGGTCGCAAGCGTAATGGGGCCGCGTCTGGTCGGATCACCATTCATCATTCAGGCTTCCCAACGGGACGCGGTTTGAACGGAATTGCTAGTTGCCAGCAACAAAACGTTCCCTTAGGGGTAACGCCCTGTGAGTGAACTCCCGCGCGTCAAAGTCCGCGCCAAATTTTTCTTTACCGGAGACCGCAAGTTTTTCGTCAAAGGCGTTACCTACGGTCCTTTCCACCCGAACGAGCAAGGCGATTATCTTGCCTCGCCCGAGCGTACGCGTGAGGACTTGCGCCTCATGGGCGAAATGGGAGCGAATTTGCTGCGCATTTATCATGTGCCGCCGAAGTGGTTCCTCGATTTGTGTGCAGAAGGCGGCATTCGTGTACTGCTTTCGATCCCATGGACACAGCATGTGGCGTTTCTTGAGGACGCAAAAATACGGCGTGGAATCGTCAAAACCATTGCCGAAGCGGTCCGAAAAAATTCCGAGCATCCGGCGATTTTCGGGTATCTGGTCGGAAACGAAATTCCATGCACGATGGTTCGGTGGCTGGGCGCACGGCGTGTCATTGAGTTTGTCGAACACTTGGTGAGTGTCGCCCGGGCCGAGGATCCCGAGGCTTTATTTTCCTACGCCAGTTATCCTCCGACGGAGTATTTGCTGCCACAAAACGTCGATTTCTACAGCTTCAACGTTTACCTCGAACGACGCCTGGATTTTGAAAGATACCTGGCGCGTTTGCAAAATCTCGCGGGCGATAAGCCGTTGATGTTCGGGGAGTTCGGCATGGATACCATCCGAAATCCCGAGGAAAAACAGGCCGAGGTTCTCGAGTGGCATTTGGATTCAGTGGTCAAAGGTGGCGCGGCTGGGACGATCTTTTACGCCTGGACGGATGAGTGGTTCACAGGCGGGATGGAAATTACGGATTGGGCCTTTGGATTGGTCACCCGCGACCGTCAGCCAAAGCTGGCTTACAACCGACTCAAAGAGCTGCTTTCAGGCGACGAACCGGTGACATCAAAGGTTAAACTGGAGAAATATCCACGCGTCTCAGTGATCGTTTGTTCGTATAACGGCGCGAAGACGCTGAAGGACTGCCTCGAATCGCTCGATGAGGTCAATTATCCCGACTATGAGATCGTACTCGTCGACGATGGTTCGAAAGACAACACGCAACAGATTGTCTCGGATTACGTCACCGCTCGGACTGCCCGTGCTGAGGGAACCGGCAAAATGCTCCCGGATTTTCAGAACATCGTCCAGAAAAACATGGGCCTCAGCTATGCGCGGAACGCTGGCGCGCATGCAGCGACGGGCGAGATTTTCGCCTACACCGACAGCGATTGTATGGCTGACCCAGACTGGCTGTACTACATGGTCGGCACGCTCCTGAGCGGTGACTATGCCGGTGTGGGCGGTCCGAATATTTCGCCACCAGCCGTTAATTGGATTCAGGCGGCGGTCGCTGGAGCGCCGGGTGGGCCGAGCCACGTGTTGCTTTCGGATGTAGTGGCCGAGCACATCCCGGGATGCAACATGGCGTTCCACAGATGGGCATTTTATAACGTGGATGGATTCGATGTGGAGTATCGGAAAGCTGGCGACGACGTAGATTTTTGCTGGCGATTGCAGACCGGCGGCGGCGTGATTGCATTCAGTCCTGCGGCGATCGTGTGGCATTACCGGAGGTTCACCCTCCAGGCATTTCGTAAACAGCAAGAGGGTTA
This sequence comes from Chthoniobacterales bacterium, assembly GCA_036525185.1. GTDB lineage: Bacteria > Verrucomicrobiota > Verrucomicrobiia > Chthoniobacterales > DASVRZ01 > DATDAW01. The sequence continues at coordinate 25,429 of DATDAW010000040.1, forward strand.
CGGCGAGGCGGAATCGATGCTGCGATTCAAGCATCTTGTATTTTTCGGACCGACCGGAACGGCGAAATGGAAGGGAAACATCTACGGCACGCCGCGCTTCACCTGGCTGTTTAACAAGCCAATCATTTACCACGGCGTATTCGGCCAGGGATTATTTCAGTCCATTTATCCGACGCCCCAGTCGGAGATTTCTGCGTATGTGAGCAGCGTCGAATGGGTGGCGCTTACACTGTTCATTTTCGTCCTCGCGTTGCCGATTCCAAATCTACGAATTGTGCCTTACTTGATGTTTGGAGCGACATTTCTCGTGGCACTCAGCTACATGATCCACGCACGGATCGAACCAAAGTTCGACACGGTCCGCGCCCGATTGCTGGTCGCGTTTCTCGCTTTGTTTCAACCTCTTGTACGTGGCTGGGCAAGGTATTTCACGTGGTTGAAATTCAAGAGGACGCCGCAATCCGTTCTCGCGACCCACGAACCGGGTCACAAGAATCTGAAGCCCTACAGCGGCTGGGGTGACCTGATTTTTTGGAATGAAACCGGCCAGGGTCGCGAAGCTTTGCTCACCGAAGTTTGCGAGTCGCTTGAAAATGAAGGCTGGAAATATTCCACGGACACCGGCTGGAAGAATTGGGACGTGCAGATCTATGGAAACTTTTGGTGGATCAGCAAATTCCAGACGGTGACCGAATACCACGGCGGCCCGAAATGCCTTACCCGTGTTGGCCTGAAAGCCGTCCCGACGGTCTCAACAATACTCATCGCGGCAATCTTTTTTTCCATCCTGGCCTATCGCGCCATCTCGACGTCCAATGACGATTGGTGGCTCCGAGCCGTCACGCTTATTTTCCTCATCTACCTGGCCGTTCGCGCCATCCGCCTGAAAAAGCGCGCCGCGGAGTTGATCGAAACGGCTGCCGCCCGATGCGGTTTGCAGCGGACGGATAGGAAGTAAAGCTTTACAGAAGAGGCAGAGGAGGGCAGAGCATCCCCCATCCGTAGCTTTCTTCTCTGCCTTTTGTTCAACTGCACTTTGTGAGCCTTCGGACCTCCGATTACGACTTTTATCTACCTGACGAGCTGATTGCACGCCATCCTGCAGCACAGCGCGACCAGTCGCGGCTGCTGGTACTTCATCGGGCGAGTGGGAACATCGAGCATCGCAGCTTTGCCGAACTCCTCGATTATCTTACCCCGGATGATTTGGCTGTTCTGAACGATACCAAAGTCCTGCCTGCCCGCGTGTTTTCAGATGATGGCAGCATCGAGTTGCTGGTTCTCAATCCGCGACCGGACGGATTCTGGCAGTGCCTCGTTAAGCCCGGACGCAAAATGCGCATTGGAAAAACCGTAACCGCGGGCGGCTGTACGGGCGAAGTCGTCGCCATTGCGGAGGACGGCTCACGAACGATCCACTTTCATCCCCTGCCCGATCTTGAGAAAATCGGTCGGATTCCTTTGCCCCCGTATCTTGGACGCGAGGCCCAGAACGAGGATCACGAACGCTATCAAACCGTGTATGCCGCCGCTCCGGGCGCTGTTGCCGCGCCGACCGCAGGACTGCATTTCACGCCGGCTATTCTCGCGAAAATTCCGCATGTTTTTCTCACGCTCCATGTTGGCGCCGGAACATTCAAACCGGTTCAGACCGAGGATCTTACAGGTCATCTCATGCATTCGGAGCAGTTCGAGCTTTCCGTTTCAACGGTCGCAAAAATCAACGCGGCCAAATCCATTTTTGCCGTCGGCACCACGACCGTTCGCGTTCTCGAATCGTGCGCCGAGAACGGTAGAGTCGACGCACAAAGCGGCGAGACGCGTATTTTCATCCATCCGCCTTACGAATTTCAGATCGTCGACAAATTGCTCACCAACTTCCACCTTCCGAAATCAACCTTGCTCATGCTCGTCTCCGCCTTTGCAACCCGCGAACAAATCCTCGCCGCCTACAAGGAAGCCGTTGTCCAGAAATACCGCTTCTACAGCTACGGCGACTGCATGCTGATCATTTGATTCTCAAGCTGCTATAGCCGCCGCTACATTTCGATCCGGAACAAACATTTCGGCCTTTTGCGCGGATCGCAGTTTCGAGGTTACTTCAAGGAGGGCTTCGGTGGGACAACGACCTCGTTGGTGTACGGATCGATGTAAGGCAACCCGCGTTTGACTCGCCATTCGATTGTCCGCCGGGCGTAGTCGCACATCTCTTCGAGTGCCAGAAGTTTTTCGCGAAAAGTCAGTCCGCTCCACACCCGCAATTGCTCCTTCTCGCTGCCTTCCCAGGTGCAAAGACTCCAATCCACGTCCGGATTATCCAGAATGCTAATCGCTTGCTTCGAGTCTCCAGGTGAGGCGTCTGACATCTTCCTGATCTTTGGGCCGGCCTACTTCGTTTTTCAAGCGGCAAAGTTTGCAACGAAACAATAGGGACGACCAACCCCGGTGCAATTTCCTGGCGAAACGAGGCTTCGAGTTCCTTGTCCACGTCGAATGGCTCGCGAACAAACACGTCTAGAGGCGTTTCACGATGCTGGTCGCTGTAGAATTGCAGAACCACCATTCCTTTTTCTTCGATCAAACGTGTCCGCCTGGCTGCATCGCCAAACTCCTCCGCCCCGATCGGAACTCGCGGATGATAGCCCGCGGACTCCAATGCGTGAAAAGCGCAAGTATCCGTGAGCCTCCCACGACCAAATAACGCACCCCGGCCTCATTCAAAATCCGGATCACGGTTTCAAAGCTGGATACCTTCATGAATCATGATGTCATGGGTGCTGCCGCTTCAGAGCGGGATAGTTTAGCCCCGGAATTTTCAGGACTCAGGGCGCTGCAACTGCGCAGCAAGGCGACGGCCGAGCGTTATCATTTCCCCGGCTTCCTGGGGAGGCAAGACTTCGCGGCAATTCCGCTCCCACCAGCGAAGCCAGGCTTCGAAATGGCGCGGCTCGAGCGCGAGCGGGCGATGAATGGCGCGAACCTTGCCGGCATAGGCAGAAGGACCGCCCGTCATTCGCTGCCAGAAGTCGATCAGGGACTCGATATGGCTGGGCCAATGGTGAACGTTTTCGCGAAAAATGGCGTCCAGTTCCGCGTCGTAACGGACACGGGCGTAGAACCATTTGATGAGCCTGCTAAGTCCGGGCCTGCCACCGATCCGATCGAAAAGCGTCGCGTCTCCTGCATCAACCGGGGGATTTGGTGGAACGATGAAGGCGTCATGGTCAATCATGCCAGTTTTCAGGGTTCAGGATTCAGTTTTCAGAAAAAGACACCGCTTCACAAGTCTGCAGACTCCGCAGGCACGCCTGAAAACTGAACTCCTGAAAAACTGAACCCTTTGTTTTCTACAACACCCGCTCGACGAAATCCCGGGCATCAAATTCTTCGAAATCGGTGAGTTTTTCCCCCGTGCCGATGAATTTGGCGGGGATGCCGAGTTCGTTCTGGATGGCGACGAGAACGCCGCCTTTGCCACTGCCGTCGAGCTTGGTGACGATTACGCCGGTGAGGCCGAGGATCTGGTGAAACTCTTTTGCCTGTTGGACGGCGTTGCTGCCGGTGGTCGCGTCGACGACGAGCCAGTTTTCGTGCGGAGCTGTGGGGTCGAGTTTGGCCAGGGTCCGCTTCACCTTGCCCAACTCCTGCATAAGGTTGTGTTTGGTGTGAAGGCGTCCGGCCGTGTCGCAGAGAAGGAATTCGATATTTCGCTTGCTGGCGGCCTGCCAGGCGTCATGGCAAAGCGCGGCCGGGTCTGCGTTGTAGTGACCCTTGATCATTTCCACGCCGATGCGACCGGCCCACACCTCTAATTGCTCGATGGCGGCCGCACGAAAAGTATCGGCAGCGACCAGTAAGATGCTGTGGCGGCGTGACTTAAGGAAATGGGCGAGCTTGGCGGTGCTGGTGGTCTTTCCCGTGCCGTTAACGCCGGCAATGAGAACCACTTTCGGTCGATTGGGAAGTGGACGCAGGGGTGGACTGTCGTATGGGAGAATCCGTTTGATCTCGTCACGCGCAACGGTGACCACATCTTCTGCGGTAATTTTTTCGGGACGCGCCTGAAGGGCTTCGACGATCTTGAGCGTAAGCGGGATGCCAAGATCCGAGCGGATGAGAGTTTCTTCCAAGTCGTCCCAATCGACAGGTTTCCCGCTGAACTTTTGAAGAATGGATTTAAAAAAGCTGCTCATTCGATTGCGGATGGGGTCTCACACAAAAACGCAGAGAGACGGAGTTTTATGAATCTTTTAAGGTCCGCCGTGCCCTCCGTGTCTCAGTGTGACATCTGTTCCGTCGGCGGGTCGGCGTGATCACACAGTCCGAAGCGGTCGCGCGATATCCAGCTTGATACGGTCGAGAATGCCATTCACGAAGCGGCTGGACTCGTCGGCGCCGAACCTCTTGGCAATCTCGATGGCTTCGTTGATGGCGACAACGGGCGGGACGTCGGTGCAATAGACCATTTCGTAAATCGCAAGGCGTAGGATGTTGCGGTCGACAGCCAGCATGCGGCTGAGCTGGTAGTTCTCGGCGTATTTTTGAATACGTTCATCGATTTCAGGGAGATGCGCTGTAACGCCGTCGATGAGCGCAGTGGCAAACTCGCGAATGTTGGGTTTTGCAGGACGCAAATCCCAGAAATCCTCACGGGTGCCTGCATTTTCCCCGTGGTTAAGATCGGCGTTGTAAAGATATTGGATCGCGGCTTCGCGTCCTTCCCGGCGTTTTCCCATAGCGTAATGGCTCCTTAGCTTTTGCCTTTAAGATCGTTCATGACGGAGGCAATGCGGACAGCGGCACGAGCGGCCTCAGTGCCGCGGTTAATTTCTTCGCCCAGGCACCGCGCTTTAGCCTGCTCGTCGTTATTCACGGTGAGCACTTCGTGGATGACCGGGACACGGTTGGCGAGGGAAATCTGCATCAGCGCGCCCGTGATGGCCTCGGCGATATGTCCCGCATGTCCGGTTGCCCCTTGAAAGATGACCCCGAGAGCGATGATGGCGTCGATACCGCCTTTTCGTGCCACTTCCTGAACGGCGAGGGGAATTTCAAATGAACCGGGAACCTGCACCAGCGTCGTGGCGGCGTATGGAGCGAGCACCTGGAGCTCTTTCTTGACGTGATCAATGAGGCCCTGGACGTAGTCCGGATTGTACTGGCTGGCGACAATCACAAAGGTGCGCTTTGTGGCAGCGATGCGGGGACGGGCAGGCAGGGCGTGGGACATACGAGGTGGGCAAGGACAGTGGAGGAAAAAGGGTCAACCCTCAATGTCCAAGTTTCAACTTTCAGCCCGGGACGACATGGGGTCCGCTCGAGGGGTGTGCGTTCCGCTTTGAAGTTGAACGGTTCCCCTTACAGCAGATGCCCCATCTTTGATCGTTTAGTGTTGAGATAACGCTCGTTGTGCGGGTTCGGCTCCGAGCGGATGGGAAGTTGCGCGACGAGTTCGATGCCGTAACCATCCAGACCGACAACTTTCCGCGGATTGTTGGTAAGCAGCCGCATCTTGCCAACCCCGAGATCCTGCAGAATCTGAGCGCCAAGGCCGTATTCGCGTAGGTCCGACGGGAACCCGAGCTTTTCATTGGCTTCCACCGTATCAAGGCCTTCCTCCTGGAGCTTATAAGCATTGATTTTTGCCACTAACCCAATCCCGCGACCCTCCTGGCGCATGTAGACCAAAATGCCGGAACCTTCGTCCTCGATCTGGCTGAGCGCTGCATGCAGCTGGGTGCCACAATCGCATCGCCGCGACCCAAAAACATCGCCGGTCAGGCATTCGCTGTGGACGCGGACAAGCGCCGGTTTTTTCGGATCGATAACGCCTTTGACCAACGCCAGATGATGCGCGTCGTCGAGTGCCGACCGGTAAAGATACAATTGAAAATCCCCGTAATCGGTAGGCATGTGGATGACCTGCTCGCGGATGATCAGCTTTTCCCGTTTCCGGCGATAGGCGATTAAATCGCGGATTGTTACCAGCTTCAGCCCGTGTTTTTTCTTGAATTGCAGCAGCTCCGGCAAGCGCGCCATCGTGCCGTCATCGTTCAAGATTTCACAAATCATTCCTGCAGGCTGAAGGCCCGCGAGACGCGCCAGGTCGACCGCCGCCTCGGTATGCCCAGCCCTGCGCAAAACGCCGCCCTTGCGCGCCTGGAGCGGAAAAACGTGGCCCGGCTGGACAAAACTATCGGGCCTCGCCTTCGGATTGGTAAGCAGCTCGATCGTTACCGCCCGATCGTGCGCGCTGATGCCCGTCGTGACGCCCACCGCGGCATCAATTGTCACCGTAAAATCCGTCCGGAACATCTCACGATTCTGTGCCACCATGCTCTGGAGGCCAAGTTCGGCGGCGCGTTCCTCCGTGATTGGGCTGCAAATGAGGCCGCGCGCATGCATGGCCATGAAATTCACATCCTTTGGCGTCACTTTTTCGGCCGCCATGAGCAGATCACCCTCGTTTTCGCGGTCCGCGTCGTCAGTGACGATGATCATTTTGCCAGCAGCAATATCCTGAATCGCGTCTTCGATTGAATCAACGGTGGGGTTCATTTGGGCGACCAATCTAGTCTGCTTTTCCGGTTCCGACAACGGCCTCATCGTGATAAAGATCGCAGTCGCTTTCTCGACGCCCGGTACGAGAAGCACGGGATTTGACGTCCCTGCTCATTGGCCCAACCGCCAGCCGAGGAGGTCGTCGTTTTTTTCCTGTTTGGGTGAGCCGAAGACCCTTAAAAAGACAAAAGCGCGAAAACGCTTGCCCAAAGCCCCTTCCTGGCGATTATCTCGGCCCCATGTTCAAAAGCGTCTTTGTCGCAGGTCATCGAGGGCTTGTCGGGGGTGCCATTTTGCGCGAGTTACAGGCAGCTGGCTACCCGAACCTCATCACACGCACACGAGCTGAAGTCGATCTCGGGGATGCGATCGCCGTCCGCCGTTTTTTCGAGGAAACCCGGCCCGAAGCAGTCATCGTCGCCGCAGCCAAGGTCGGCGGAATCAAAGCCAACAACGATTTTCCGGTCGAATTTCTTCTACAGAATCTACAGATCCAGAACAACATTATCTCGAGCGCTTACGAGGCAGGCACCAAACGCCTGCTTTTCCTGGGGAGCTCGTGCATTTATCCAAAACTTGCACCACAACCGCTGCACGAATCGAGCCTGCTCACCGGCCCACTCGAACCGACCAACGAGGCTTACGCCATCGCCAAGATCGCCGGGCTGAAACTCTGTGCGGCCTACCGACGTGAGTATGGTGCAGATTTCACTTCCGGCATGCCCACAAACATGTACGGCCCCGGTGACAACTTCGACCTTCAGAGCTCACACGTGCTGCCGGCCCTCATGCGCAAAGTCCACGAAGCGAAAGAGCGCGGTGACAAGGAAGTCGTCGTTTGGGGCACCGGAACGCCGTTACGGGAATTTCTGCATAACAGCGACCTGGCGCGCGCCTGCCGCTTCCTGCTCGAGCTCGACGATTCTCCGGACCTGGTCAACATCGGTTACGGCGAGGACGTCACGATCCGTGAGCTGGCAGAGCTGATCTGCGACGTCGTCGGTTTCAAGGGCGAACTCGTTTTCGACCCCACCAAGCCCGATGGCACCCCGAGAAAATTGATGGACAACAGCATCATCCGCTCCTTGGGCTGGTCCCCACAAGTCCCGCTCCGCGAAGGCATCACAAGCACGTACGAGTGGTACCTTTCCAAAGGTGCCGGCGACGCAAAGTAAAATAAAAGAACCCCCAGAACCCGTCGCTTCTCGCCTTAATAATGCGAATGAACGTACAATGCTAAACGGCGAAGAGCTGAATGGAGGTTCCCTTCAGCTCTTTTTCAGGCTGCGAGAAAGTCGTTCTTGTTGCCATTTTGTTATCGTCGTCCGTGGATCAGACTAGATCCATGAAGCCTTTCAATCGGAGGCGGCATTGAACGTTGGCGAAGAATGCATTATTAGCCCCCGGGAAACTGCCCGTGCTCGATAGCGGCCTGCGAGGCCCCTCTCTTTTTCCATTGAGCTACCGTGGGCATTCCGGCATCCGGCACGTCTAAATTGACGATATCAAGAGGAGGCATAACTTGTGCCAGTGAAATCCAAGCTCTTCCTCGAACCCCGCGCCGGACTTGCGAACCGTCTCCTGGCCATTCTTTCGTGCATACGCCTTGCGCGGCTGTTCGATCGGGAACTCGTCCTTGTTTGGAGACGGACTGCCAGTTGTTTCTGTGACTGGCGGGATTTGTTTGAGACAGACATTCCCTGTGTCCAGCCGAACGCACTTAACGTTTCGAAAGACAACATCGTGACGATAGATGCGTCGGATGTTCTCCATGCTCGTCTGCCCCCCCGGCTGGATCTTGGCAACATGGAGGGAGACGTACTAGTAGAATCAAATTGCCTGGTAACCTATGCAGGGGATAGCTCACGGAGCGACGATTTCTGGTGCTATGACCCCATTTTGACTGACATCTCGGAAGAATTTCAAAAGCTCGGGCTCAATCCTGTCGTTCAGGATTTATTCGAGCAAAGTCGCGGCAAGATTCGAGCTTGTGACACAACTGGTCTGCATGTCAGGCGCGGAACACTCGATAGAGAGGACTCGAAGAGTATTTTTAACAAGGTCACGGATGCCGCATACCGAGTTGCCGTTGAGGAAATCGACGGTGACGACAAAACCAATCAAGTCTTTCTTGCATCGGACGCCGAGGAATCCGCCGCATATTTCAGCGATGTCATTCCTAACCGACTGTTGATGCATCCGAAGCGTAGTTATAACAAGAACTCGGAACACGAGTCCATCCAGGATGCGCTCGTCGATCTATTGGGACTCGCGGAATGCAAATGTGTTATTGGCAACGCCAGGAGCACGTTTTGTTATCTTGCGGCGGTACGGAATCTCAGACCCTATTTTGGCATCGCCGGAGTGACGCCGACCCACGTTATTATAGACGCCCATACCTATACGAACAAAAGTGGGGATTTTGAGCACGTGGCCAACAGGCTAACACTGCCATTGACCGCTGATGTCCGTTAACAGCGCAGCCCTTCTCATTCTCCCGCCTTCCACTCCGGGACGGTTTTTGTTAGTGCCGTCAAGTACTCAAAAATGGTCATATCCAGCGTATAATTAGCGATGACATCCTCGAAAGCACGTTGGCCGATTTCCCTTCGCAGATTCGGGTTTTCCTTTGCCCGTGTGATTAGCTCGACAAACTCTGCCGCCGTCTCGGCAATAAAACCGTTTTCGCCGTGACGAATCATTTCCTTGTAGCAAATGGGGCGGGGGGTGGAGATAAAGGTTTTTGCCGCAGCGCCGGCGTTGTAGTATTTCAAACCGCTCTTAGCATTGATAACATTTTCGAGTTGGCTCGGCAGTATGTGATACTGGCGGAGGAGTTGCCGGCGATACGCAGCGTCTGGAACGTCGAAGTTAACAACGACATCCGCTGCCTTCATGAAGCCAAATAATTCATCGAGCTCTACCGGGGAATGCTGCATGACGCCGGGAATATTCTCGCTATACGCGTTGTCTCGAAAAAAATGAATCTCGATATCGGGAGCCAGAGCGTGAAGCTGCCGTGCTATATCCGTCAGCATGGACTGGCCAACGGCCCCCAGGGAAGCGCAGACAACATGGAATTTGGCCGGATCCAGTCCAACCGGTCGAGCTGCCAGGAAGCGATCGTAGTCGATGCCGTTTTTGAGGCAGAGACTGCGGGAATTGAAGGTGCGAGCCAGATTCTGAAGATGAGGAGTGGAGGCTATAACGCCGTCACACGTCATCATGAACTGAGTGGGAGCACCATCCTGGCCGTCAAAAACATAATCATCGATATCGTAGAAATACACTTTCCCTTCCTTTTGATAGCGTTCGATTCGGGAAAGCGTACGCTGGATGATCTCAGGTGAAACCTTTTCACTGAGTCCGCCAATTCGCTGAAAAATCATTATGTCTACGCGCCGAAATACGTCTTCACCTAGTTTCGACACGTGGATGGTCTCAACGGAGAGATAACTGCCTAATTTGCGGGCAATCTCGAAGGTGCGCTTGCGGGTCGAGCTCGTGAACTTTGAATTATAGACGAAGGCTATGCGAGCATCACTAACCAAAACTTGACGCTGCTTGTTCTTGGATGCGAAGTAGAGTTGTTTGTTGGCTTCCCACAGCTTCTTGCTCGATTCGCCGTACGGATCAAATGACCGATGCCCGTAATGATGGACATAGGCGTATTTGACCCACGCGCAGTTGAATCCTGCCAGTCTGATGCGATCCACGAACTCAACCTCTTCGCGCGAACCAAGACCGAATTTCTCGTCAAACAAGCCAATCTTGGGGATGATTTCCCTGTTAATCATCATGCAGAAGCCATTGAGGTACTCCGTATTCTCAACGGCGCCGGCTTGGCGATTCGACAAGCCTGAGGCAAATTCCTGGATCTCGTCATAGCTCATATCGAAGCGCTTGTCGTGGACTTCGGAGAGCTGCTGCGCGACACTATCGAAATTTTTTGCAACACCGTAGCTGGTGGACGGCCCAGTCATCATAAGATCCGGCCGGTCCCGGAGTGTTTCGGTGAGATATTTATCCCAATTTTTGGTAACCACAGTGTCGGAATTCAAAAGACAAATGTAACGGCCAGCAGCGTTGCTGATAATGCGGTTGCAGTTGTAAGGGAAACCTTTGCGTGTTTCGTTGCGGATGTAGCGGACCCGCCCTGGATCGCTGGCCAGGGCATCGCGAAGAAGCTCCCGCGTCTCCGAGTCGCTCGCGTCATCCACGAGGATGATTTCGAAGTCCGATATCGTGTTCTCGTAAATGCTCTTCAAACACGCGCTCACGTACTCGGGCTGATTGTGAATGGGAATGCCGATGGTCAAATGTCGGAACTTGCGGGCGATAGCGGTGGGATTTTCGTTTCGTGCGTCCGCAACAAGAACCTGTTCGAGCCGTTGAATGCTGTTTTCCCAGCTCATTTGTTGAATGTCCGCATGCGCACGGGCTGCAAGCCGTTCTCCAAGGGCTCGGTCAGTAAGAAGTCTAACGATGGCTGCAGCGATTTTCTGAGGCGATTTTTTTTCAACGATGATCGAATTTTCTTCAGTGCAGAAGTCGCGGGAACCTCCGGTGTCGGTCGTTATGAGAGGTGTTTTGCAAAGCATGGCCTCGACACTGCACATGCCAATCCCTTCCCAAAGGCTAGCCGTCACCCATGCGGCGCAGGACGAATAAATCGTCCGGAGCTGGTCCTGATCCGGATTGAAATAATACTCGCATTCAACGTCGAGGCCTGGATCTTCCACCTGTCCAAACGCGACCAATTTTGCCTGTGGAAACTGTTGTTTAACGATCTTGAAAGCTTCGATGACGTCCTGCGAACGCTTCCATTCATCCTTGTGAATGAGCGTGCCGACGCGAAACTCGCGGCTCGCTTCCACGGGATAGAATTGATCAAGGTGCGCGCCAAATCCGATGGGTGTCGCCTCGACACCAATTTTTCCGAGTTCATCGGCGATCCATTTCGTGGTCGCGAGTTTTTTGAATCGCATCAATAATGCGTTACTCTCGTCAAGCGCGCGGTCGTGCACCCCCATGTGCATGTAAAGGAGGTATTTTAGTCCCTTGCGCCGGGAAAGATTGTTGACCACCGTCGCGGCCCGATTGTTGCCGTAAGTGAGCAGGACATCTGCGTCAGGAAGCCGCTTTTCGAGATCGGCCGAAGCCGTTTTCTCGTCGAAACGGATCTCGCGCAATGGCGGATCGAGTTGGAACCAATCCAATTCGCGACTGCCAAAATGCCGGACAAAGGTGACGTGATGGCCCCGTTGATGGAGCAATTGAGCAATTTGCAGGAGTCTCTTTGTGCCGCCGTGGATGTTGGTCGTGGACGAAATAATCGTAACGCGAAGCGCGTAGTCGGCTCGGTCTGCGCCATACGGAATTGCGCTTCCGGAGAGACGCGCCCCGCCGCCAGCGGTAGCCTGGAGCGCTTGCAGGAGCCAGGTGCTTTCCTTTCGGTTCGCGAGCGTGTCGCCAATTGGTTTCGCCACGTGGTTGATCGGAAAACGCTGCAAAATGGATTCGAGGACCTTCTTCCGGGCGACGTCGAAAACACCTCCATTCGTTGAAAAACGGTGGAACTGGACAGGCACCGGTTTGCCATTTGCCTGTTTAAAGAATGTCCATTGCTGCTTTTCGACGACCAGGCCGAACACGGGCGATGTATCCACAGTTGTGGCAAGCCCTTTCTCGTAGTCCGGAAGGGAATCGGCAAGAAGGAGAAGACCTGGCTGTTCTTCCTCCGCTGGAGCAACGCCGCCCTGGATCAGATCCAGTCCCTCGCGCAGGCGCGCACGCAGCGGATCCAGGGCATCGTTCGAGAGCCAATCATCCACCTGCTGGGAGTAAGTCGGATGCAGCTTATCCAGAGTCTTCCTGGCCGTGGCGAGGATCTCTTCCTTTTCAGTGCCGAATGATGCTGTCCGTTTGTGGTAAATGAACGTCGCGTCGTCCACCAGATTGACCAAGCCGTTGGCAATGGCCCGCATTGAAAAATCATTTTCCTCGCCGTAGCCGCGCGGAAAACTCGCCTCGTCAAACAGACCAATTCTGTCCAATGCCAGCCGTCGAATGTAGAGGCAAAAGCCGTTCCCTGTGGGAACCGCCGGACGGATGTAATTCGTGGTGGCCTCAAGCAAGGCGTTCACGCCGTCCACTCCGATGCCTTCCGGGACCTCGTTAATCCGCCCGTTTTCCGGAATGGAGAAAGCGCCGGCCGCGTTGGACAGTGCCGTCACTGTAGCCACACTTGGTCGGCTGTAGGCGCATGCCGCGAGTTTTTCGATCCAGTTTTCGGTCACAACGGTATCGCTATTTAAAAGGATGACATCACCCTCACACAAACGGCAGCCCCGGTTTACATTCGCGGTATATCCGAGGTTTTGGTCGTTGCGTAGCGCCGTTGCGTGGGGATGACCTACCGCAAACCTTTCCAATAATGGCCAAATGCGTTCGTCCGTGCTGCAATCATCGATAACCAGGATTCGGTGTGGCGTTGTGCCGCAATGTTTCGTCAGGCTCTCAAGACACTTGGAAACCTCATCAAAGGCATTGAACACGGGAACAATGACCGTGGGGATAGGGCCCAAAGGGCGTCTCGTTGCAACTTGAGCCGCTCCCTTGGAAATTTCTTTAGACGCTTGCCGCGGCTCGGGGGGGGGCTCAGATTTTTTCGGCCTCACGCCAACCGCCTCAGAGGTCTTATTCGTCTTGGCCCAATTGCGAAACTGCTCCAGCAGATGATCGGACATTTTGCCCTTGACCTTCTTGTCCCGGGGATTGCGAAACAGGATGTAGCTGCCCCATTTCCAGCGAGACGACTTCATCATTTTGTCGATCTGCCCTCCTGCCGATCGCAGCATTTCCTTCAGCCTTGCGACGGATCTTTCCTGGAATCCCAGCTGGGCCTGGGCCTGCTCGAGGTCACGTCGGGTACTTCGAATTGCGGCATCGCGTTTGACTATGGTTTGCCGGAGCTCGATTTCGACTTTGGCAGCGGTTCCCACTTCGCTCTCGAGGTCGAGTAACTTTACTTTCAACTGTTCAAACTCGCGATTCCACTCCACCGCATTCTCGTCACGTTCGGCTGCCACTTTTTCCAAAGAGGCAACGTGATCCTGAAAGGTCCGATTTTCCTGCAACGCGAGCTCGAGGTCAGCAGCAATGGAACTGACTTTCTCGCGCAGTGCTTTAACTTCGACACTTGTCTCTTGGGACAGCGACTCAAACTTCGTCCGCCATTCCTCGCAATCGTGCCGTAACACAACAATCGCGTGTCTTGCCCTATCCCTTTCTACAACGGTCTTGCCCAGCTCGTCCTCCAGTTCGTATTGTCTCTCGCGAAGGCGGACAAGCTCGGTTTCGCGGTTGTCGAGCGCCGCGCCGAGACGGGCCGCAGATTTTTCCTGAAATTCCTGTTCGACCGTTAAGACGTCCAGTTTCGTCTTGTGCGTCTCTTTTTCATTCACGATGGACACCATCAGCGACCGCAACTCCGCCAACTGCTCGACGATGCCATTGAGTTCTGCCCGGAGCGCTGGAATGCCGGGGTCCTGGGAGATGACCGGCAAAAAAGGCGGTGCAGCCGGCCCTCGTTTCTGCGTTCCATTGGGTGGCTCCGGATCGTCATGAACACTTGCTGCGTCAGTCATTGTGCTAAAAATATGAAGGGCGTAGATGACAACAGCTATATGCCGGCGGCTACCAAGACCAGCAAATAATTCCCGGAAACCAATCCATCTAGGGCCCCACGCCGATGACGGCAATGGCTTACAACCTTCGTTGGTCACGGCATGTGTTTATCCGCCGGCAGCTGCGAGCCGGTGATGCTGCCGCCGACTAAATACGCGCTAGTTCAGGCTTTTCGTGCCATCGCCACAAATCTCTCGACCTGTGCTGCTTTCCTGCAATAAGACGAAGTCGTGATCGGAATCAGGTTTAGGGAAAGCGCTGTTATTGACGCTGCCGTTTTCAGGACATCGTCGGGGCTTTGCGCGACAGCCGGTTGCAACGCTCGCATTCCGGCCCCTTTCGCCCGAAAGAACCCCGCACCGAAAATCCGCCCAACGGCCAAAGTGCATTCTGGCGAGCCATCGCAATTTCCACAAACAATTGAAAATTCCCTCGCGGGAACCAGATCCATTGATGGACATAACGCCCGAACCCATTGACCAGACATTCAAGGAGTCATCGAAAAAGCCTTCGGCTGCCGGCCGAATCCGGAAATGGGGCAATCGACTTTTCTGGGTTGGTGTTATTAGCTTAGTTCTTTTCAAGCTTGTCCTCATCAGGAATCTCGATATCCGAGCGGACGCCACCGGAAACGACGACTATCTCTACTTGAAGCTGGCCGACGCCAACTATTGGGACCGCGCATACGATGTGCGCTCTCTGCTCCGGCTCCCGGCATATCCGCTTTACGTGTCCCTGGTTCAACAACTCGGATTGCCACTGTATCTGGTCACCGAAGCTATCGCCATGGCGTGCGCGCTCCTAACAGCGCTTACGTTGTGGAGAATCTGTTCATCGCCACTCGTTGCGTTGCTAGCCTTCGGTTTGATGATGTTCTACCCGCTCGCTCCTCCCGTGCTCCAACTGGTTACCCCCGACGCGCTGCACGCATCGATGTTTGCCATGTCGGTGGTGTTAATCGTTCGCAGCCTGCTCGCGGCATCGAATGCCTCGCGAGTCGCCTACACCATCGCTGCCGCATTCACCCTCGCCGTCTGCTTTTATTCACGCAGCGAACAGATTCTTATCTGGTTAGTCATAGCGGCATTCGCCCTGGTCACTTTCGGACTTCGGAAATTTTCAGGCGCTTCCCTGCGCAAGGCAACGGCCATGTCGCTCACCGCCATCCTGCCTGCCGTCCTGCTCATAGGCACACTCAACTTGCTCATTCGCGTCGCGAACCAGCGCGCCTTCGGCACCTTCGCATTGAATGAACTGACAGATCCGTCCTTCACCGCAGCCTATAAATCGCTTCTCATGATCGATACGGGTCCCAGTGCACCGTATGTGGCTGTCAGCGCCGCCGCCCGCCAGCAGGCATACACCGTAAGCCCCGCTTTTGCCAGGCTCCGCGAATCGCTCGAAGGGAATCTGGGGCGGCGCTGGTCTACCAATGGCAACCGGTTCTATCATGTGTCGTTTCCCGAGATCGGGGGAGGCTGGTTCCTGTTTGCGTTTCGGCAGGCAGCCGGGAGCGCGGGATTCCATGCTGACGCCCGCACTGCCGCCGAGTACTATCAAACCATAAGCCGCGAAATCCAGGCAGGGTTCCGATCCGGAAAAATCGCCAAACGCCACGTTTGGATCCCATTTACAGCGCCCGATACCAGCATCTTCTCGCGTCTGCCTCAATCGTCTGCCGGAGTCGTAAAATCGCTGTTTTGGCCGAAACCCGAAATGCTTCAGGATGTACCCACGATCCGCGACCGTCCGCGAGCAGACTTCGATCGGATCACCAACCGACGCAATTTGCTCCCGGAACCCGATCTCACGTGGGTCCGCTTCGTGGGATTCGCGTTTTCGGCCGATCACCCGGTTATCGCCATGCGTGTTATTCCGGCAAAAGGCAGGCCGGATTCCATTCAGGAAGCCTTTTTTGCGCAGTATTATAGAGCCGACGCGATTGCGCCAAACGGCAAAGACCATGCATTAAAGACTGACGGGGAGTACGGCTTTAGGGGAAAAATACGGATCAACGGGAATCCGCGCACTCCCTGGAAGGCAGAACTCAGAACGGACAACGGCGAAGTTTTTGTTCTATCTCGCCAGCAGTTGAGAGAAGGGCCACTCACTCTCACCTCCAAAGCAAGCGGATCCCGCCTGGAGATTTTTATTGATGAAGTAAACTGGGATCGAACCAAAGGACGCGCGTTGCACAAGACCCAGGACCAATGGGAATCCATCGCGAGGAAATATCACCGGGCTTCCTGGGCAGGATGCGCGCTCATGCCCCTGGCGCTTCTCCTTGTTCTGTCGCGATGGAGCATGATCATCCGCCAGAACCTCGTCGCTGTCGCCTTCCTTGCACTCGCACTTTGCGCGTTTCTTCCGAAACTCGCGCTCCTGGCGTTGATCGACGCGTCATCATTCCCCGGCACGGCCCCCCGATATCTCGTTTCCCTGGCCTACGTGATTTATCCCGCCGCCATAGTACTCTGCTGGCTCGGGTGGATTTCCCTCAAGGCATGGGGCGAGCAATTCCGCAATCGCGTTTCGGCAAAGTAATCATAACCTTTGTTCATTGCTTTTCAGAAAGACAACGATCCGAAGCGAGCCGCCATTCTTGCCGAGGGAAGCCTGGAGGCATTATCGCCCCAGAAGTTGTTGTCCCCGAAAACCGCGTATCGACACCCTTTGACTTAACCCATTAGACAAACAAAAACCAAATACGGGCTGGTTATGGTTACGCTACTGGTCCGTCAATTTCGAAGTCGGAGAATCCCTTTCTAAATGCGGTCCTTCAATTCCAGCTAACTGGATCACTGCTCATTTTGCGGATTTTAACAGAGGTTACATCCGGCTGGCGTTTGATAGCGTGCGCCAAGATGAGCGACGGCTACCTTGATTATTTGCTTTACAACACCGGCACTGCCGTACCGCCTTTTTCTGAGAGCCGATGCGCCTATCTTGACAGCGCTTGGGGACCCACGGCCCCACCGGACGGTATCCAGATGGCCTCGGACTTCGACCGCGACACCTACCCGACCACTTGCTCTACCATCCCCTGACGCGCCAGGCCGCAGTTTGGTATCTCCTTGGCAGCATCTCCGCGCCGGCGCTTACACGCCCAAGACGGTCCCGGGTTATACCCCGAACTCCCCTGCGTGGCAGCCATGCGCAATTGATTGGAAGTTCGACGGTGCAAGGAGATCCGGTTGTTGCAAGTCCCGTCGGACAGGATTAGAGGTTGTTGTGCGTTGCGAACCAGATAGCTGGGCGCCCTTTCCACCAGCGTTTTGATGGGCAGTGCCAAGATGGTATCGATCATACGATTGCTTTCATGAAACTAACCCGTTCCGAGAAAGTGTTGGCCGGTGTATTGGGCGTGGTCCTATTGCTTGGTGTTCCCACCTGGTGGGTGTCCTCGCAAGGCAACCCCAAAACGCAATCCAGTAACCACGATGCTCGGACAACCGCTTCAACAGTCACAAGTCCCGTTTCGATAGCCTCGACCTCGTCAGAGATCCGTTCCCGAGTGCTTGACGGACGGGTTACTTCGCCGGAGCAGCACGAGGAGCCGTCCACTGCGCCCGTCGATCAAGGGCCGCCTCCCACGCCGGAATCCGTGCCTGAGAATCCGGGTCCGCCACCAACGCCGGAACCCTTTTTGCAAAATGTCCCTCCCCCCACCCCGGAACCCGCCCTGCAGAACATACCGCCTCCGACGCCGGAGCCTGCGGTTTCCAGTCCGCAGCCGCCGGCTCCAGACTAAAGAGAGCGTCGAACGCGAGTGGCGCCAGCGAAACGGGGCATAGAGGGCGCGGCGAAGAAGGGGCGTGAGGCTGGAAAGATCCCAGTCGGAGAATCGGAACTATGAGAAAAGCCCCCCAAACAAATCGGTCCGCCGTCGTAATCTGTCGTCCGCAAGGATGCCCCGGCAATGTCCCGCTGGCGGCTCCCCAACTCCGAAGATCAACGGGCGATGCTCAGAACCGCGTCGCTTTGCGTTGGGAAGTCCATTCCTTGCTTCGGCTTTTATTGCTGCTCCTTCTGGCGGCGTCGATGGCAGTCATTGCGGCCGGCCCTCGCGCCATTGCCGTGCCTGCCAGCCCTTTTCCCATTGAACTTCGGCAGCCGAATGGAACCCGGATCTTGGTGCACATCCGTGGCGATGAATTTTTTCACTGGTTCGAGGATGCGGAGGGATACACGGTCGTCTCCGATAGAGGCCAATACGTTTATGGGAAACTGGATAGCGCTGGAGAACTGGTGCCAACGGCCTCGCGAGCCGGTATCGACGACCCGAAACGCGTCGGTTTGCAGAAAGGAATCCTTCCAAGCCCCGAAGTTCGACGGGCGAAACGCATCAAGGCTCTTCCTCTCATGCAAAGGAGCAATGCCCGTTATGGCGTAAATCAAACGGTTGCGCCGCCAAGCGGAGTCGCCCCCGCTGGCACGGTGAAAAACCTCGTCGTTCTTTGCAAATTCAGCAATCACACATTTGGGGTTCACACACGCAGTCCCGCCGACTACGACGTGCTTTTCAACCAAGTTGGCGGGGACCCCGCGCTCGCTCCGACGGGAAGTGTGCGCGACTATTTCACCGAAGCATCCTATGGGATATTGACGGTGCAGAGCACCGTGGTTGCATGGGTCACGCTCCCACAAACAGAAGCCTACTATGCCAACGGAACCAGCGGTCTCGACGGATCTTTTCCGACAAATTCCCAAGGCATGGTCCGGGATGCCCTGGATCTTTTGGATCCAATCATCAACTTCAAAGATTTCGACTCAGATAACGACGGCTACATCGATGCCATCGCCATCATCCATTCCGGATACGGAGCCGAGACCGGCGGTGGTGGAGGTTTTTGGATCTGGTCGCACAAGTGGACGTTGTGGCAATTGCCTGGCGGCCAGTGGACCAGCGCAGATGACAATGCAAACGGCGTGAAGGTAAAGGTTTATGATTACCACACTGAGCCCGCGCTCTGGGGCACTGCGGGCACGGAGATCACCCGGATCGGAGTCATCTGCCACGAGACGGGGCATTTTTTTGGGTTGCCGGACCTCTACGACACAGACGGCAGCAGCTCAGGAATCGGCTCTTACTGCCTCATGGCCAATTCCTGGGGATTCGACGGGACCCAATTTAATCCGCCTCATCTATCGGCGTGGACAAAAATTGTCCTGGGGTGGGTAACGCCGACGCTCATCACGTCCGGCACGTTCACTGCGCCCAGGGTTGAGAGCGATCCGACGGTCTTCCGCATCAACAGCGGCTACCCGGCGGGAGAATATCTCCTGGTTGAAAACCGGCAGCCCTATGGATTCGAGAGAAACATGCCACAAGGCGGCTTGGCCGTTTGGCACATCGACGAACTCAAAAGCGACAACAGGTCCGAAGGGTATCCCGGTCAAAACGGCTGGCCGGGCAACAATCAGCACTACAAGATTGCCCTGCTGCAGGCAGACGGTTTCTACGACCTCGAGAATCGATTGAACCGCGGGGATGCCGGGGACGTCTATCACGCGGCAGGCGTCTCATCAATTACGGATACCACGGCCCCCGACACACAACGTTATCAGGGCGGCGTCGTGTCCACGAGTGGCAATGCCATCGTTGCCATTGGCGCTTCAGGCGCGTCAATGACTTTCAAACTTAATCCCATCGGCCCGCCCATCATCACGAGCTCGACGACGGCAGCCACGGCCGAGGGCACTCCGTTCAGTTACCAGATTACCGCGACCGGCAATCCCACCAGCTTCGCCGCTACCGGTCTCCCGGCTGGACTGAGCGTCAATACGTCCACCGGTCTCCTTTCCGGGACACCGACAGCCGCCGGCACAGCCAACGTTGGCATTAGCGCGACGAGCGTCAATGGCACGGGTAATGCCGTCCTGGCATTGACCGTGCTTCCCATTCCCTCGCTGGAGAATGGCGTTCCCGTCTCGGGGCTTTCGGGAACGTTGAACAGTCAGGCCTATTTCAGAATCACGGTGCCAAACGGCGCTACGACCCTGAAAGTGACCACCACCGGCGGTACAGGCGATGTCAATTTGTATGTAAAGCGTGGAGGCATTCCGACAAAGACGGAATCGGATGCCTTATCGGACCAATGGAGTAACGAGGACACAGTCACTGTGGCGGCGCCGGAAGCCGGAGAGTGGTTTATCATGCTGGATGGCTTCGCCGACTACGCGGGCGTGACTCTCATCGCGTCGCACGCATCCAATGTGACGGTGCTGGCCAGGGGTGTGCCTGTCACGAATATCTCGGACGTTCAGAATGGACTTAAGTTCTACAAAATCGCTGTGCCAGCGGGTGCGACGAATCTCGTTATCCGGACGACAGGAGGCGCTGGCGACGCCGATCTGTATGTGAGACACGGCACAATCCCGTCACTCACAATGTGGGATTATCGGCCTTTTTTATCTGGCAATGAAGAAACCGTATCGGATGCAGCCCCGACCGCGGGAGACTGGTACATCATGCTGCATGCGTTCGTCGATTATTCAGGTGTCACATTGACGGCGTCTTATACCCACCTTCTACCGACATACGCGATCACAACCAAGTCGGTGCCAACCTATGGCGGGACAACAACAGGTGGTGGGAATGCTCCCGCAGGAGCTCTCCGCACCGTAAACGCTGTACCTGCCTCAGGCTTTACATTCGCGAGCTGGAAGGAAAACAGCGTCATTGTTAGCACGGCCGCCAGCTATTCATTCAATCCGGTTGCCAATCGAATCCTCGCGGCCACCTTTGTTGCGATCGGCCCTCGAACGGATTTCAATGGAAATGGCAGGAACGACTACGTGCTCAAGAGCAAGGCCACCGGGGCAACGACCATTTGGTATTTGAACGGTCCCACGCTGGCCTCCGCTGCACAAGGTCCCACAATTCCGACAGGTTGGAGTATCGCCGCGGTCGCGGATTTCAACGGAGACGGGAAGCCAGACTACGTCTTGCATAATTCTACGACACGTCAGAGCGCCATCTGGTATTTGAAGGACAAGACATACGCCGGCAGCGCCTGGGGTCCCACCCTCCCCGGCGGTTGGCGAATTATCGATGCCATCGACTTCAACGCGGACGGAAAACCGGATTATATCCTCTCCAATTCCACAACACGGCAGACCGCCATCTGGTACTTGAATAACAACGCGTTCTCCGGATCTGCCTGGGGTCCAAACATCACCGCAGGCTGGGTACTCGCAGGAGCAGCGGATTTCAACCGGAATGCGAAACCGGATTTCCTCCTCTACAGAGCCACAACGCGACAAACATGGGTGTCGTATTTGAATGGCGCGATATACACGGGAGGCGCCTTCGGACCGGTCGTCACGTCCGGTTACACCCTGGCGGGCGCGGCTGACTTCAACCAGGATGGGAAAGTCGACTACGTGCTCACCGGCAACTCCAACCGGAGGACATACCTTTGGTATCTGAATAACTTGACGCCAATAGGAGGAGCTTGGGGCCCGACTATTACAAGCGACTATTCCCTGGTGGTCCCATAGAGAACTGCTAAAAGACGCGCAGCTCGCGTTGCAACTGATTAGTGCCGCTTTGCGGGTTCAGATCAGGAACAGGCCCCACAATGCGAGCGATTTGCGCAACCCTCTTGGAAAGGAACCCGAACAGGTCCACGGCGGACTGGCAGTTCATCTACTCCAGTCTTGCTTTTCGAGGTGGATTTTGATGCGTTCCACTGGTTGGAAATTCTTGATGCTTAGTGAACGCAACCCCGAAATCATGCTTTCCACTCAGCGGCGCAGATATAACAACGCCTGCAACCGGGCGTGCGTGCGAGATCTCCATCGTCATCCCATGCCTTAACGAAAGCGAAACGGTCGGCATCTGCGTGCGCAAGGCCGTCGAGTGGTTGAGGAACAACGGCGTGGCCGGCGAGGTGATCGTGGCGGACAACGGCAGCACCGATGGCTCGCGGGAAATAGCCGCTGGCGAGGGTGCCCGTGTTCTCCGGGTTGCGGAAAAAGGATACGGAAGTGCTTTGATGGGAGGAATTTCGGCGGCAAAAGGGAGACTCGTAATAATGGGCGACGCGGACGATAGCTACGATTTCTCCGATCTCGGTCGCTTTGTGGAAAAGTTACGTGCCGGATACGATCTCGTACAGGGTTGCCGACTGCCGTCGGGCGGGGGCACTGTGATGCCCCACGCCATGCCGCCCTTGCACCGATGGTGGGGGAACCCCATGTTTTCCGTGCTGGCCCGCGTATGGTTCAGAGCGCCGATTAACGACATTTATTGCGGCTTGCGTGGTTTCACGAAAGAACTCCATGCGCGGCTCGACCAGAGGTGTACGGGCATGGAGTTTGCCACCGAGATGATCATCAAGGCCAGCCTGCGTGGCGAGAAAATCGCCGAAGTGCCAATCACGCTTCATCCGGACGGTCGGAAGACCCACAAGCCGCATTTGAAAACATTCCGCGACGGCTGGCGAACGCTGCGATTTTTTCTACTTTTCAGCCCCCGCTGGCTTTTTTTGCTACCTGGAATCGGCCTGGTTCTTGCGGGGCTGGTCGCATCTGGCTTGGCCCTGGCGCACGCCCGTGTCGGCAATATCTCATTTGACGCACATACACTTTTGTTTGGCAGCCTGGCGATATTGTGCGGCTGGCAATCAATCGAGTTTGCCGTTTTTACAAAAATATTCGCAATTACCGAAGGGCTTCTTCCTCGAGACAAACGCCTTGAGAAGGCCTTTGGCTGGATCAATCTCGAGAAGGCATTGATCGCCGGCGTCGCAGCAAGTGTCGCGGGTGTCGCGCTGCTGGCTTTTGCCATTTTACTCTGGAGCCGCACCGGTTTTGGGCGTTTCGATTACAGCGAAGGTATGCGCATCGTCATCCCCGGCGCGACGTTGACGGCCCTCGGGTTCCAAACCATGCTCTCGAGCTTTTTCATCAGCATCCTCGGCATGAGACGGAAGTGAGATGAACGTCGTCGATCGAATCCATGGAAGTTACGTCCATCAACGCCGGGTACGCGTTCTACGGGATCACCTCGCGCGACTGTTGCCCGACGCAGGCGAAGTGCTCGATATCGGCTGCGGAGATGGCGTGCTCGCGAAGCTTATTCAGGATCGGAAACCCGGTGCCACCATCAGCGGCATCGATGTGCTGGTGCGTGGCGAAACCGCAGTGCCTGTCACGGAGTTTGACGGTGTGGTGATCCCGTTTCCAGACGCCAGTTTTGATTCGGTCATGTTTGTGGACGTACTTCATCACACGAACGACCCCATGGTGCTCTTGCGCGAAGCGGCGAGAGTCTCGCGAGGGGCGATCGTCTTAAAAGACCACACGCTCAACGGCTGGCTGGCCGGGACAACCCTGCGATTCATGGATCGCGTGGGCAACCTGCGACATAACGTCGTGCTGCCGCACAATTACTGGCCGTATCGGCGCTGGGTGTCAGCGTTTCGTGAGCTGGGCGTCTCGTTGGAAACGTGGATTTCCGATGTGGGCCTGTATCCGGCGCCGGCGAGCTGGATTTTCGGAAGATCGCTCCATTTCATCGCCCGTTTGGAAAAGAGCAACAAGTCGATTTGAACGAATCTTGGCCCCGACCCCATGCGACCAGAGAGCAAATCTGAACTTGTGCGGGTCAACGACTCGCAGCAATGCGTTTCCAGTCCGTGGGAGGAAGCCTACAACCGTTTCGAAACGCCCGAAGAAGAAATCGCCAAGTTCATTAAACGCCTGAGGGCCGGTGGGGCGGATTCCTGGCTAAAGGATGCACGCGTTATCGAACTCTTCTGCGGTCGGGGAAACGGTTTGCGCGCGCTCGAACGCCTCGGCTTCACGAACGTCGAAGGCGCCGACCTTTCCGAACCGTTGATTTCCCAGTATTCCGGACCGGCGAAATGTTATGTCTGCGACTGCCGCGAACTTCCTTTTGCGACAGCCAGCCGCGATATCGCGATTATCCAGGGAGGACTGCATCATTTGCCGCACCTTCCCGAAGACCTGGAAAGGTCGCTTCGCGAAATCGCTCGCATTTTGAAACCTGGAGGTCGCTTTTTTTTGGTAGAGCCGTGGTTGACGTCCTTCCTGCACGCTGTGCATTTCGCCTGCGGCGTAGGATTGCTGCGCAGGCTCTCGGTCAAGCTGGACGCCCTCGCCGTCATGATCGACAACGAACGTGACACCTACGAAAACTGGCTTTCACGTCCACGTGAAATCGCTGGCCTGTTGTGCAAATACTTCCCCAATAACATCCTAACAACCGGTCTTGGCAAGGTTTGCTTCATTGGAAAGTCTTGATTGCTGGTCTCAGGGCAAGGCAATCATCCGGCATCATTGAATACTAACACTGCATCAAGAATGTGGAGGCTCCGCGGTGCCCACGCGGAACTGGCGAATCACGGGCCGTTCAAGTACCAGATTGCGGAGCGTCGAGTAGCGCTGTAAAAAAGCACGAGGTCCGGATAACCATTCCTGTTGTAGTCCGCGGCTCCAACGGTCTGGTGGCCAGAAGAAACCGGCTGTCCAGTTTCCAGGTTACCGTGCGGACATTGGAATCTGGAAGCCAACCAAGGAGGTTCTCAAACCATGGATTGAATTCGATGCGCATATCGTTGGCCTAATTCACCCCCATGGCATCGAAAACTATTTGAACAAATGATTTCCAGCCAGTGTATTATCAAGATCCCTCGCTACAACCGCTGCCGCCGCCTTCGTAGAGAAATGAGAACGGATATAGTCGGTTCCCAGGTTGGCGATCTGGGAGAGATTCGCGGGCTCCAAGTTGTAAAAAGTGATCACTGTGTTCGCAAAGCTTTCCGCATCATCTATCACACCACAGAATTCTGCAGTGCCAGGTAACCCTTCAGCAGCGATGGAAGTCATGACGATTGGCAGGTGGTTGTGCAGGGCCTCGACAACTTTCCCTTTTACGCCGGCGCCGTATCGCAATGGCACCACCGCAACTCGAGCATTCTGGTAATGAGTCTTAAGCTCGTCGTCGGAGATCCAGCCGGTGATGATCACCCGTTCGCTTGCGCACCGCTTGATGGCGGGTGTGGGTTTGCTTCCCACAACCCAGAAGCGTACATCGGGAAGTGTTGCGCTAATCTTCGGCCAACAGTTCTCGATAAACCATAGCACGCCATCTTCATTTGGTTTATGACCAAATCCACCAACAAAGATGAGGTCCCTTCTATCAGAGCAGTTATCCTCGTACCGACTTTCTTTTGGCTCCAGTATTAAGAGCGGAATGGTGCGCGCATTTGCACCCGGCACACGGGCCTTGACGATCGCCGTCTCCTCTACGGACGGATAGTAGATCGCATGGGCAGCGTTCCAAATTTGGGTTTCTAGCTCAGTCTCTTTTTCGGCACGAGAAAGAGCCGCAGCATCTCCCGTTATTTCGAAGTGACGCTGATTGCGCACCGAGCCAAGGTCATGACCATAATACAGAATCCTAGTCCGGCGCATTCGTTTGAAGGTGCCAAGATATTTGATGGTAATGTGGCTGCGATTGGCGAAGATAAAATCGATCTGGTCGGCCTTCTCCTCTAACCACTGATTGATATGCCTCGCGTACCAATCTCCGTGCAAGACCTCGACTCCCAGCTGCTCGAGTTGGCTCGTGTATGGTTGTGGCGCGGCGAAGTTGTTGCCGATAAACTTGACGTTATAGCCAAGATCGCAAAAGAGACGGATGTAATGCATCGTGCTTCGGGAACCCGCATCGCAATCCGGACACGGAACATAGTGGTCAATAACTACGACTGTTTTCCGGTTGCGGCTGCGATCCCGGGCCCTGAAAACGTGTTGTGGATTGTCGAAGTGGTCCGAGTCCAGGGTTGTTTTCCATTTATCTCGGAACTTGGAGAAATTAACAACCTGGTATTTCTTGATACCTCCGGTGATACTAGTGCCGTTGGATTTACCTTCGAAATGGATAACCTGTGAAGCCGGTTGATAGTAGACCTTGAACCCTGCATTTCGAACTTGGAATGCTAGGTCTGTATCTTCGTAATAGGCAGGCACGAAGCGGGTGTCGAATCCGCCGAGCTTCTCAAAGAGCTGGCGCGGCATCATGATGCAAGCGCCCGAACAGTAGTCCGTCTCCCGTAAATAGTTGTATTCCGGTTTTGACGGGTTGTCACCTCGACCGTAGTTCCATCCGCTGCCATCGCGCCAGATTATACCGCCAGCCTCCTGGAGCGTGCCGTCGGAATACAGCAATTTCGAACCGACGAGACCAGCATCAGACCGGCTCTCAAATGTTCTCATCAATGAGTCTAACCATCCTTCCGTAACCTTGGTGTCGTTATTTAGGAAAACCAAATAATCACCCTGAGCAGCGGCCGCACCCCTGTTGCAGCTGCCAATAAAACCAAGATTTTCCGTGTTACGGATCAACCGAATACCGCCAAGCCCCCGCATGCGCCCCGCATCGATATCATCCGAAAAATCGTCGACGATAATCACTTCAAATGGTGTTTTTTCGTGAATTTTCGACAAAGACCGCAGGCATCCAAGCGTGTATCCGAATTGGTTATGAACCGGAATAATAACTGAAACGCGCGGCCCTCGCCCGCATGAAAAATCCCGAAAACGAGGTCCACCACGGCGTTTCGCAGATTTAGTGCCGGCGGGGGCCATCAATTCGCGCAACTCGGAAACTTCGCCTCGCGGATAAAACATCTCGCACTCGACTTCCAAAAGAAAGTCGCGAATCGTCGATTCAGCCGCCTTTAATTCCTGGCGCAAACGCACGGACTGATTTACCCGGGCCTCGGCCTCGGCCCTCAATACACTCATCGGTGCAGGTAAAGGCTTGCCAAAATTCGTCTTATATTTAACCTTCCATTTTTCGAATTCTCGACGGGCCTTACGGCTTGCCAGGGACAAGGGTATGCTATTTCCCATGTCTTTGCACCAATTACTGAGTTGCTCGATTGTTGCGGATTGCTTTAGCAGCTTTTCTTTGAGCCGATGGATTTGCAAAAGGGGATCACGATCGATCGTGTCATAACCTGTCGGGGAGTTTTCCACGAACTTGGTCAATGCATCCGACGCCTCCGCGGCCCTGCGCTGGAGCAATTCCTCCTGCTTTTCCAGCAGCGTTTCCACTGCGTCCAATTTTGCGGAGAGAAGTTCGGAACGACTTCCGTTTGCTCCTATGCCATCGGCACCATTGCGCTCTTTGAAATCTCCATCTTGGGAAAGGTCCTTTGCCTGCTCTTCCACAGCTGGCGCAACTTTGTCGTTCTGAAAGAATTTTTGGATTTTTATCGCCTCGGACGTGCCGGTCCGAGACCTGCTATTACTTGTAACTCGCATAGAGATGCAGTTTTACGGTTGTGTTTAAATCGAACTTCGGCCTCAATGCCAGTGGGATATGCCGGTCGCAAGCGTTATTTGGAAGTATGACCCTCATCAAATTCGCCCTTTGATGCTCCCCGCCGCAGGATTGCCAGCGACGAAATCCACCGAGGCGCATGAAATTGGAGTTTTGACTCCGCCTCGATACGTTTCCCTTTCTCCGTCCCGGCTTGCTGCACAAATGGGTTGACCGATCGGGCTCAGATCATTATCAGCGCTGGCATGCCGGAAAGCAGGCTGGTATTTGCCTGAAAACCGGAAACGCTTTCCCACATGGCAGACATTTCAGAACATCGGACGCGAAATGTCGATTGGGCGCGAGCAGCGGCGCTCCTTTACGGCGATTGGGGCACGAGCAAAGCGTACGTGATCGGTCTGGCGTTCGCCGCGACGGCGTTCTCCTCGATGCCCATCATCCTGGCCGTCTGTCTGCTGACGGGACTCGTCGGCGCGAACTATGCAGTGATTTGCCGGTGTTTTCCCGACGGAGGCGGCGTTTACTCAGCGGCTCGTGCCCAGGGACGAACGTTGGCGGTCATCGGCGCGCTGTTGCTCACTGCGGATTTGCTCGTCACCGCTTCGTTGTCGGCCTTCGAAGCGATGCATTATCTCGGAGTGCCGAATTCCCTGGTCGTCGGCGCGGCGATCGCGAGCATTCTGGTCTTCGGGGTTTTGAACTCCTTTGGGCCAAAACACAGTGGATCAGTCGCGGTAGGGCTCGCGATTCCTACCGTGGCAGTTGTGGTGATTTTGATCCTGCTTGCGGCGCCCCATCTCACGACAACACATTTCGAGCCGTCGCATGAGTCTCTTTCACATAATTGGGTAGCGTTTGTAAGTGTGATACTGGCATTGAGCGGCGTAGAGGCGATCGCGAATCTGACCGGCGTGATGAAACTCGATAAAGGCGCGAGTGCCGCAGCGCCCCAGGTCGGGAGGACTGCGTTAAAGGCGATCCTGCCAGTGGCGATCGAGGTCACAGCCGGCACCGCGCTCCTGGGCTGGGCAATGCTTTCGCTGCCGAAGGAGATGAAGGAGGAACTCGCCTCGCACAAAGAGGATATGATCCGTTTCCTCGCTGAGCACTACGGGACGGTGACGTTCGGCCTCCATTTTGGAGAGATCTTTGGCTGGGTGACCGGGCTCGTGTTTTTCCTGCTTTTGATGAGCGCAGTTAATACAGCGATCGCCGCGTTGATCGGCTTGCTTTATATGCTGGCGCGCGACGGCGAACTGCCAAGGCCGTTTCTAAAACTGAACCGATATGGCGTGCCCGTCATCCCGCTCCTGATCGCCTGTGTCCTGCCGTGCGTTGTCCTGCTGTTTACGGGTGGAAGTCTGGAGTCGCTCGGAAATCTTTATGCCATCGGCGTCGTCAGCGCGATCGCGCTCAATCTCGGCTCCTGTGCGTCGAATCCGAAACTGCCAGTGAAATGGTACGAACGGACATTGATGGCCGTGACCTTCGTCATCGTTGGAGCCGTCGCTCTGACGCTGGCTTGGACCAAGCACGAAGCGTTGTTTTTTGTGTGCATGATTCTCATCGTAGGAATGGGACTGCGTTCCTGGGCCCAAAAACGCTCTGGTCTGGAAACCGTGACGGTCCGCAAGGAGGTAGCGGAGATGATTTCCCCCGAATCGTTGGCCCGGCTGGAGCCGCGGATTCATGAGGGCGTGCGGATTCTTGTGGCAGCGCGTGGAGTCAATCCCGTGTTGCGGTATGCATTCGAACAGGCACGGCTGCTCAAGGGCACACTCTATGTTGTTTATGTGAAAGAAATTGCCGTTTTCATGCCGACATCGCCCGAAACACAGAAGGCAAAATGGCAGGACGACCCGCAGGCTTACGCGATTATGAGCGTAATGCTTAATCTCGGCAAAGAGCACGACGTGCCCGTTTTACCGATATTTGTGACCAGCACAGCACCCGCTTTGACGATTCTCGACCTAGCAGCGACGCTTGGCGTCGATATGCTAATGCTTGGCGCGTCGCACCGGCTATCGCTTGGGCGGTTGCTCAAGGGAAATGTCGTCAACGAAGTCGCGCTGGGACTGCCCGAGGACATCCAACTTGTCATTTACGGATAGTCCCCTGCCGTGCAGACACTTGCTGCGCTTTACTACGGCTTGGTGCTCAGTGTGTTGGGGATCCTGCTGTTGAATTTCGTGCTGAATCTCCGTGTCGCTCCAAGACTTTCAAAAGCGTCCAAACTTCCGCCAGAACCGCCGATGGTGTCAATTTTGGTGCCGGCCCGGAACGAGGAGGTCACGATTGGGCGCTGCCTGGCGTCGTTGCAGATACAGGATTATCCGAATTACGAAGTGATCTTGCTGGACGATCAGTCGGAGGATCGAACGGCTGAAATCGCTCGAAAACTGGGGTTTATGCCAGGCTATGAAAAATTTCGCTTCGTCTCCGGCCAACCGCTTCCGTCCGGCTGGGTCGGCAAACCCTGGGCATGCCATCAACTTTCTCAGGCGGCTCGCGGCGAATTTCTGCTTTTCACGGACGCGGATACTTACCACCAACCCTTCGCGTTGCGCGCGGCGATGGCACAATCGCTCGCCCGCAACGCCGATTTGCTTTCCGTGTGGCCATTTCAAGAAACGAAAACATGGAGCGAAAAATGCGTGATCCCGCTTTTGTTCGTTCTAAGCGCTGCTGCCACGCCACTCTGGCTATTGGATCTCGCGCAAAAACGCCCGGCCCTTGCCCGGCTTCTCGGCTCGAAACGCTGCCGCAGTCTTGGCATTGCCTGCGGTCAATACATCCTTTTCAAACGCACAACCTATGACTCCATCGGTGGTCACGCCGGAATCGCTAATGAAATCGTCGAAGACATTACGCTCGGCCGGATAATGGCCGAAGATGCCGTCGCGGGAAAGGTGGTCCAGAACTGCGATGGCACGCATGTCGTTAGCACACGCATGTATCAATCGTTCAGCCAGTTATGGGAAGGTTTTACCAAAAATCTCTGGCCGGTAGTATGCGGCAACGTGCCTTTTTTTATGCTCGGGCTCGCCGTCCAATTCCTTGTGATGATTTTGCCGATATTGCTCCTGATATCGGGAGGATGGGGCAATTCGCTGACGCTTTCCGCGGTTACCTTGATCTATATTTTGCGTTTTGCGATCGCGATCAACTATCGCACCAGCCTCCTCGGCACACTCCTTCATCCAGTGGGCTACGCCCTCGGCATCGCCATGGCCATCAACAGTTTTATTCGCAGTCACACAGGCGGCGTCACATGGAAAGGCCGCGCCTATCGGCCGTGAGAGAACCTATCTCAGAGCAGAACAACGCTCCACGTGCACTGTCATTCTGCCGCGCTATATCCTTTGCACCACTTCCCATCTCCCTATCCGATGAAAACAAACGACCAATCAGCGATGCACGTGCATCATGGATTTGGCACGCCCTCAGAAACGAGCCAACGCACCTGCGTCGCGGTCTGCGGACAGTGAGACTTATCGGAATGGATCGACGCAAATGTTTCCCGCAAATTTTGCGCGCATTCGTTCGTGAAGAGTGATTGTATTCAACGTCGCTATGCAGTCGCGGACCGAAGAGTTTCTGTATCAGTTTCTTTGGGTATCGGGTCAGTTGATGTGCCCCAGTTTTCGGAACTTGACTGAATCTTTCGAAGGCTGGGCTTACCGCAATCGGCTATTGCGACGCGTAAGGTACCTTGAAGCCTCACATTTGCTCGAGAGGAAGCCGGACGCGAAAACCGTCGAGCGAATTTATCGCTTATCAACCGCGGGTTGGCTTGCAGCTTTGGGCGGACGCGATCCCGTGCAAGCGTGGAACCAAACCTGGAATGGTGAATGGCAATTGGTGATGTTTGATATTTCCAAGGAGAATAATTCTGCCCGCAACAGACTCCGCAGGTGGCTGATTCGGGAAGGATTTGGTTACTTCCAAGATAGTGTTTGGATTTCGCCACACTCGCCCTCAGAAAATCTGCAACTTCTTTGGGCAGGCATAAAGGGCGAATCCAATACGCTGGTCGCCATGAAGGCGCGTCTCAGCAAAGGAATGGCGGATGCGGAGGTCGTGGCCGCATCTTGGGATTTCGAGGAAATCAACCAATTATGGCGGCGGGAAATACAGATCCTGGCCGCTTGTCCGGACAGCCGAAATATCGGCGAATTGCAGGATTGGCTGAAAGTTGAACGTGAAGCCTGGTTGCAAGCGCTGGAGGTGGATCCGCTGTTGCCACGATCACTGTGGCCCGCGGGCTACTTGGGAAAGGAGGCATGGAAACGACGCTGCATCGTAGCCGAGCGTGTGGGGCAAAGAGGGGCGGCAGTCTGAGTTTCGACGTCTACCTGTGCGCAGAAAAACAATGCACATGCATCGCGGTTTTGCGCAGACATTTTTATCACGGTTCGTTGAGCGTTCCCAAAAGCGCCAGAATGGCGATGCACGTGCATCGCGGTTTTGACACGGAAGAGATCGTGACGGGTTTAGTTAGTTCGTTGATTCCGATATTCCAACAAAGGCGAGCAACGCCGTTAAATCCGAGTATTTCACGCGGCATCGCGCAGCCGCAGCGACGCTGGGTTTGGCTCGAAAAGCCACACCGAGACCAGCCGTTTGCAGCATCGGCAAATCGTTCGCGCCGTCGCCCACAGCCAGAGTTTCATCGAGAGAAATACCCATCTCCGCAGCCGTAGATTCAAGAATGCGCTGCTTGGTTTCTTTGCCGAGAATCGGTTCAATCGGCGCTCCCGTCAGTTTCCCACCGACGATTTCCAAATCGTTGGCAATATCTGCATCGGCGCCGAGGACTTCCCGGACGCGGCCGGTGAAAATTTTGAAACCGCCCGAAACGATCACGGTCCGGATGCCGTTTGAGCGAAGCGTTGCAACCAATTTCTTCGCACCAGGCATCCAACGCAGACCGGTCCAGACTTCTTCGAGCAGATCGACGGGTTGGCCGGCCAAAAGCGCGAGCCTGGCCCGGAGGGAGCCCGCAAAATCGATCTCGCCATTCATCGCACGCGCCGTGATTTCCCGAACCTTGTCCCCCACCCCGATCAATGCCGCCAGGTCATCGAGAAATTCGTTTTCAACCAGCGTCGATTCCATATCGGAAACGAGAAGTTTTTTTCGCCTGAAAGCTGCCGGCTGGACCGCAAAATCTGCGTTCCAGATTTCCGCCTGCGCCGTGAGATCGATTCGTCCACCGGAAAATTCGATATCCACTGCATTTCCAAACCGCCTGACACCAAACACTTCCGCGCTTTGCGCCCGCAAAAAATCCGGCGCCTCTTTTTCAACCTTCACCTCCAAACCATTCGTATTGACCAGAGTTAAAATGAAAACCATGTCGGCCCGGCGAACATAGAATTGCAATCCAGCGGACGAAAGACTAAATCGCCGGTATGAGCGATCGCAATGCCCTTCTCGACCAGGCCGTCGCCGCCGGTCACCTCCTCGCCTCCTCCTCCGCGAACATCAAACAGTTGCTCGCGCGGAGCACCTCTCCACTTTACGCCGCCAGCGTCGACGAATTGATCGCCGCCGCCAATTGGACCGAGCTCAACGACCGTTTCTTCCGCACGCTCGCCTTCGGAACTGGCGGTCTGCGCGGGCGCACCATCGGACGCAACGTCACCAAAGCAGAAACAGGCACGCCAACGGCCCTTGGACGTCCCGAATTTCCCTGCGTCGGCACAAACGCGATGAACTTTTACAACGTGAGCCGGGCGACCCAAGGGCTGGTCGCCTACATCGCAGAGTTCCTTGCGAAGGAAGGGCGCACGGGCAGACCATCCATCGCCATCGCGCATGACACCCGACACTTTTCGCGGGATTTCGCGGAGTTTACCGCCAAAGTAGCGACCGACCTTGGGGCGGATGTCTATCTTTTCAGCGCACCGCGCTCGACGCCTGAGTTGAGTTTTGCCGTCCGCTACACTGGCGCACTCGCCGGCATCGTCCTCACGGCCAGCCACAATCCACCCCACGACAACGGCTACAAAGTCTATTTTCTCGACGGCGCACAGGTCGTCGAGCCGCATGCCAGCGGCATCATCACGAAGGTCAACGCGCTGGAAAGCGACGAATACACACCCCTTCCTGAAGCGGATCGCGGGACATTACACGTCCTTGGCGCTGAAGTGGATGCGGCCTACATCGAACGTCTCCAAACGCTTTTGCTCGACCCGAACCTGGTCAAAAACAGCGATTTGAAGATCGTCTTCTCGCCCATCCATGGCACGGGCGGCGAGATCATCGTCCCAATCTTCAAAAAACTCGGATTCAACTTCACAACGGTCGCCGTTCAGGACCAGCACGACGGCCGTTTCCCCACCGTAAAGAGCCCAAACCCCGAAAACGCAGAAGCGCTCTCGCTTGCCATCGCACAGGCGACCGAGACCGACGCGGATCTGGTCATCGCGACCGACCCGGATTGCGACCGAATGGGCGTCGCTTACCGGGCGCAGGATGGTTCCATCAAGTTGCTTACCGGGAACCAGATCGGTTCGCTGATGGCGTGGTACCGCACGAAGGCGCTCTTCGATAGCGGTATTCTCACCCGCACCACTGCCAGCCATGGGGTCATCATCAAGACCTTCGTAACGACCGACTTACAAAAATCCATTGCTCAAAAATACGGCTTGCACGTCGTCGAAACGCTCACCGGTTTCAAATACATCGGCGAAAAACTCGGCAAATACGAAAAGGCCATTCCTGGCATTGATACGGCCAAATACCGTACGCTTTCCGAGGAGGAAACCCGCGCGCTGCGCCTTCAGCATTCAAAATTCTACGTTTTCGGCGGCGAAGAAAGTTACGGATACAGCGGCGCAGATTTCGTCCGCGATAAGGACGGCAACGGTGCAACGGTGATGTTCGCCGAAGTCGCTGCGTATGCGAAATCCCGCGGCCAGACACTCGACCAACTCCTTGACCGCATTTATTCCGACTTCGGCTACTATCTGGAGAAATCCAATTCGCTCGTTTTCGAAGGAGCCTCCGGTGCGGCCCAGATCGCGAAACTCGTCGCATCCTACGCCGAAAATCCCCCTGAGGAGCTCGATGGCAGCCCAGTCGTGGCCTTAAAGAATTTTGCCAGCGAAACCTTCACGGACAGCGAGGGCGACACGGTTCCAAAGGAAAAAATGCTCATCGTCGAACTGGCTGACGGCCGCCGGATCGCCGTCCGCCCGTCAGGCACCGAGCCGAAGATCAAATACTACCTGTTTGCCAAAGAGGAACCCGAAGAGGGCAAGGCATTTACGCTCGAAGAGCTTACCGCTTTGAAACCAAAGGTGGCCGATTCCCTGGCCTCGCTTTGGACGGCTATCGAAGCAGATTCACAAAAGCGCCTCTGGGGCTAATTGCGAAAGGCGACAGCCACCGTCACCAAGCCACTCTCACTTCCACCCCGGGGAACGATCTGCAGATCGCCCCCGGCTTGACTTGTATTCAGTCGCAACGCACCGGCCGGGATCTTCGGATACCTATTCGTGTGCCGTTGACCAGCGTGCTAAAATCCTATTCGCGACCATTTTTTGGTGGAGGCAAACAGGAATTCGGATAACCGTGTCGGTCCGACTCAACAGCTCGATTTTATGTCAGACAATCGCAAGACTTCCGAAGACCGTCAAAAGATGACGGATCTCGAACGCCTCCGCCATTCCTGTGCTCACGTTCTTGCGACCGCAATCCTGAAATACTGGCCGGAAGCCCAATTCGCTGCCGGACCTCCGGTCGAGAACGGATTCTATTACGACGTCCACCTCGATCACCGGATCACGCCGGAAGATTTCGAGAAAATCGAAGCGGAGATGAAACGGGTCGTCAAGGAGAACCAGGTCTTTGAAAAGATCGTAGTCAGCCGCGACGAAGCGCTTGCATTGGCAAAAAGCGGCCGTCTCGGCGGATTGTCCGAGCGCCCCGCCGAGAGCGTTTTCAAGCGGGACATCATCGAAAATATTCCTGAAGGCGAGGAAATCAGCCTGTTTAAGAACGGCGATTTCATTGACCTCTGCGCAGGACCGCATGTGATGCGCACGGGGAACATTGGCGCCTTCAAGCTCACCAGCGTTGCCAGCGCCTACTACAGAGGGGACGAAAAAAATCCGCAGCTCCAGCGCGTCTACGGGACGGCATTCAAAAACAAGACACAGCTCGACGAATATTTCGCCATGCTCGAAGAGGCGAAAAAGCGGGATCATCGCAAGATCGGACGCGAGATGGAGCTCTTCTGCTTCGACGACGACGTCGGTCC
>DATDAW010000041.1:0-129855 GCA_036525185.1 Chthoniobacterales bacterium
ATTCAAGTAACGGGCGACATGGAAGGTCTGCCGACCCGTGAAGAGCTCGAAAGGGCTGAACGATTGCATTTTTCCACCCCGGTAAGGGTTTTCGAGTTTTCTCAGACCGCAGCGTAAAAACAAAAATAACAACAACTAAAACAACACATTCCGTTCCCTAGACCCATGAATAACCCGACGAACATCCCGTTGTCCTCCAGCCGCTGGTGGAGGCTCATTCCGATCGTATTCATCACCTATAGTCTCGCCTATCTGGATCGTGCGAATTACAGCTTCGCGGCCGCGTCCGGCATGGCGGGGGATCTCAAAATCACCTCGGCCATGAGTTCGTTGCTGGGTGCGTTGTTCTTCCTTGGATATTTCGCGTTTCAGATTCCGGGGACGCTTTACGCCGAAAAGCGCAGCGTTAAGCGCTTGATTTTCTGGTGCCTCATCGGCTGGGGAAGCCTGGCGACGGTCACAGGAATGATTTCGAACATTCCAGCGCTCATGGCCATTCGGTTTTTCCTGGGTGCCTTCGAAGCGGCGGTGATGCCGGCCATGGTGCTATATGTTAGCTCGTGGTTCACTAGCAGTGAGCGTTCGCGGGCCAACGCCTTTCTCATGCTGGGCAACCCGGTGACGGTTCTCTGGATGTCGATCGTTTCGGGCTATTTGGTGCAGACGCTCAATTGGCGCTGGATGTTTATCATTGAAGGATTGCCGTCGATCCTTTGGGCATTCTGCTGGTGGATGCTTGTCCAGGACAAACCGTCCCAGGCGAAATGGTTGAGTCAACAGGAGAAGGATGCGCTGGAACGGACGCTTGCCGAGGAGCAGAAAGGGAAGAAACCCATGAATTACGGGGAGGCCTTTCGTTCGGGAAAAGTCATCCTGTTCTGCGCGCAATTTTTCCTCCAGAGCATTGGCATCTACGGATATGTTCTGTGGCTTCCTTCGATCATCAAACAAGGGTCCGGATTGAACATCGCCGACGCCGGCTGGCTTTCGGCTGGACCGTATCTGGCGGCCGTCATCGGCATGATTGTCGTGTCATGGCTCTCGGATCGCTTCGGCGAGCGCAGACGCTTTGTCTATTCGTCGCTGATCATTGGCGGACTTGGATTCTTCGGTTCCTACCTCGTTGGCGCACAGAACTTCTGGCTCTCGTATGCGTTGCTCATCGTCGGAGGCATCGGCCTGTATGTGCCGACTCCGCTCCTCTTCGCGATGATTCGCGAATTTCTGCCGGGCAATGTGGCCGGTGGTGCGACAGCGCTGGTTAACAGCATGGGTGCGCTGGGCGCGTTCCTGGGATCGTTTTTCGTGGGGTATTTGAACGGAGTCACCGGCAGCCCGACGTGGTCGTTCATGCTGATGAGCCTGGCGCTGCTCATTTCGGGAATGTTGGTTTTCTTCATGCGCAGTCGCAGTGCCAGCGGAGCTTCTTGTTCGGCGCCGGAAGTCAGCCCCAACGCGTCGAATCCGGGCCGTATTCCCGCGTAACAAGGAACAAAGGGTTCACAAACTACCGATTCCCCTTATGAACAACGGCCCACGCGCGCTCGTTTGCGCCCTCGTGACCCTGCTCATCCTCATCGCGTCCCGCACAGATTCCCTCTGTGCGGGGCCCGCACCGTCCGAATCGGCTGTGAGGCGTTGGCTGAATCAGCCGCTTGCGACAGGCAACTGGAATGGTCTCCGCGACCAGCTTGTCGACAGCGGTGTCACCATCCGCTTCGGCTGGAAAGGCCTTTTCAACTCGGTCGTTGATGGCGGTTTGCTGCAGAATCCGGCTTCGTTCCAGCAGGAGTGGAAGCTTTCACTCTCTCTCGACCTGGAAAAGATCGCCGGCATTCCCGGGCTCAGCTTTGATGGTGTTTTCCGCTATCGTGACGGCCTGAATGCAACGGGACTGGTGGGAGGTTCGCCTTTATTCAGCCCTTCGTATCTGGAAGGAGGCAAAGGCTTTCGGCTTACCACGCTCGCGATTACTTGGAAATCGCAGGATTTGCTTTGGACCAAGGACGCTATTCTGGTTCGGGCCGGGTGGATTCGCCCTGTGGATACGTTCATTGTGCAGAACGAG
Organism: Chthoniobacterales bacterium; assembly: GCA_036525185.1. Lineage (GTDB taxonomy): Bacteria > Verrucomicrobiota > Verrucomicrobiia > Chthoniobacterales > DASVRZ01 > DATDAW01. The sequence goes on from DATDAW010000041.1 coordinate 2,069, forward strand.
AACCGTTTTTTCGGTAACAACGCCTTCACGACGAATGGAATTGCGAGTCTCCCATGGAGTGGGAGTTATACATCGTGGGGTGGCGAACTTCGGGTGAAAACGGCCGACTGGCATTATGTGCAGCTTGGGCTTTACAGCGCTTTTCCTGGCACGACGACGAAGAAGAACAACGGTTTGGACTTTGACGGTGTTCCGTACACGGACAGGAGTCTTTTTTTCATCGCTGAAACCGGTTTCATCCCGAAGATCGGTCCAGATCAACTTCCCGGAAAATATGCCGCCGGTATGTTTTACTGGGGAGTCGAAAACAGTGGTTTCGACGGCGTCCAATACGATGCTAACACATCCTTCTATCTGGAGGCTGACCAAATGATCTTCCGCGAGCCGTCAACCGGCGGCAAGCTGAACAGCCAGGGCATGTACGTCTTCAACCTGCTGACTTTATCACCGCCGGAAAACAGTACCTTCTCCGTTTTTGTCGAGACGGGCTTCCTCTACCAGGGCCTCATCCCCGGCCGCGACGCGGACAAGCTCGGCTTCGGTTTTGCCTGGGCCCAGTACAGCCCGGATCGAATCGAGGCCCGCCGCGCTGAAGGAAAAACGATCCAGCGTATTTACGAGGCCGTTTTTGAGCTCGGTTACCGCGTTCAGATTTCGAAATCCTTCTGGTTTCAACCCTACATTCAGTACATCCTCAACCCAAACGGCGAGAATCAGATCCGCAACGCCACTGTGCTCGGCTTCCACACGGGCATGGATTTTTGAGGGAAATCCGAGAACGAGGGATCACACCCACAGCCGGACGAAATTGTAGAACTGCTCGGGATGCTGGCGGATGAGTCTTTCGAAGAAATCCGCAATGCGCTGAGCGTTCATGCGCTGGAATTCAGCGGGATCGGACGCCTCACGCATTTCGATAGGTGGATACAGATGGCAACGGTATTTACCGCCAGGTTCTGCGAGGACGCAGGCCGGCAGGATCGTCGCGCCTGTGTGTTTCCACAGCAGCGCCGGGGCGGGGGAGAAATGGCTGGTCCGCCCGGCCAGTTGCACGGGGACGCCGCCATCCTGCGGACGATCGACGAGAATGGCGACAACACCGTTTTGGCGCAGAGTTTTGATGATTTCAACAAACGCAAACTTGTCGTGACCGACTGTGATAGTCCTGATGCCAAATCGCTTCCGGTATTCTACCCGCCAGCGGTGAAGCTCCGGCTGCGGCTCAGCGTAAGTGACAATGGTCACTGGCATGCCCTGCATGGCAAGGAGGACGCCGCCGAGTTCCCAAGCCCCCAAATGCCCTGTAATCAGGACCGTGCCGCGTCCCCTCGCGCGCGAAGCATTGACGAGATCCAATCCGTCCGATTCGGCCAGGAGAGATTTTGCTTCCTCGAAGGAGCCGCCTGCGAACCGAATCGTATCGGGGATCATTTGGATAAAATTGACGAAAGTTGCTCGCGTGCAGGCTGTTAGTTCAGGCCCAGTCAATCCGGTGAGAACGCGGAGGTTGTCACGCATCGTGTCACGCCGCTCCTCGCAAAGATCGAATGCAAGATGCCCAATGGCGGACGAAAGCGCACGAATTACCTGTCGCGGGAGAATGCGGACCAGGCGGTGAGTATTATGAAAACTCCACGAGGAATACCAGAAATTGCGGGTGATCTGGCGCAATGGGGCCGGCCTGGAAGAGTGCGGCTGCTGTGCCGCCTGGCTGCGGGGTAAACTCTGGGCGGGCCATGGCTGCAGGTCCGATGCCGCCTTGTCGCAGGTGGAAAACACGGCTTCCTGCATCATACGGTCTGAATCTGCGGCTCGTGCTGTCCGTATCCTTCAGGCTCGAGCGTAAGTCTGGGCGAAAGAGCGAAGCGTTTTTGCAGCCAGACGACGATGTAAAAGAGCCACAGACGCCATTTGATGGCGAAACTATTCCCATCCTGTCCCGCGAGTATGGCGTTGATGGCCGGGACCATTTGGAAGCGCTTCGTTGGATTTAAAAAGGTCTCGATGAACGGTTGCGTGTACCAGCCGAGGACGAAGTGCAGATAAACGTCCATCACCTTGTTCACGCTGCGGCTGTAGTCGGCAAAGAGCTTTTCGCGTTTCGCCGGCCGACTCAGGACTTCATCCAATGCGCTCGCCGCTTTCTCCGCACTGAGTATCGCCAGGAAAACGCCGCTGCTGAAAACCGGATCGATAAAGCCGGCCGCATCGCCGGCCAGAATCCAGCGGTCGCCTGCGAGTCGCATATTCCGATACGAATAATCGCCTGTCGCATAGACCTGAGTGGCACGCGTGGCTCCCTCCATGCGGGCGCGCATGACGGGCTGCGTGGCGATTGTGTCCATCAGCATCTGTTCAGGCGATTTCTTGGCGGCTTTGAAATCGTCCTGATTCATCACCAATCCGATGCTGGTGCGGGTGTCCGTGAGAGGTATCATCCAGAACCAGTTTTTTGACGTGCGCACCATCCGAGTGAGCGTGCCGTTGATGCCTTCCGGGCGTTCGACGTTGTCGAAATGGGCGAAAACGGAGAATTTTTTCAGACCATCGTAAGGTTTTTTCAGACCGAAATGGGTGCCGATGAGCGAATTTCGGCCGGTGGCATCGATGACATAACTGGCTGAAATCGTTTCTTTTGTGCCGTCCGCCGAGACCGTTTGAAGCGCCACATCGTTTTTTCCGAAATCGATTTTTTCAACGGCCGTTTCCTCCCGAACTTCCGCTCCTCGTTCTGCCGCATGATCCAGCAACACCTTGTCGAACTCTGATCGAGTTACCTGATAGGCCGTTGGGATTTTGGCCCGGAAGGCGTTTTTGAAATGGAACCGGACTTCGCGTGTGCCGCAAGCGCTGGCAACCTCCGCGCCGTGTTTGACCATGAAGCGTTTTTCCATTTTTTCCCGAAGCCCGAGTCGGTCGAAAGCCTCCATCGTATAAGGCAACAGCGACTCGCCGATGTGGAAACGGGGAAATTTTTCGCGTTCAAGAATCAGGACCCGGCGCCCAGCTGTGGCGAGTTTGATACCTGCCGTACTCCCCGCCGGGCCGCCGCCGATAATGGCAACGTCATATGTCATAAAAAATTTTCTTCATCCGCCGGCCATCCCTTCCGGCGAACGGCCTTTTAGCCTGTGGCCAAACATCTTGCAATCGAATCCGTCCACAGCGAAGTTCGGCGTCCCGCTGCCAATGAACCTGCTTCACCGATACGTTACCCGCCAGGTTTTGGTCACATTTCTGATCGCTGTGGCGGTGTTGAGCGGCGTGTTCGTGCTCGGGTCCATCCTGGTGAGGGTGCTCGATCTGCTGGTCAACCATGACGTGCCGCTCATTTTTGTGGCGCGTCTCATTGCTTACATCGTGCCATTTTCGCTGATGTACACCATCCCGTGGGCGATGCTGACTACCGTGCTCCTGGTTTTTGGCAAGATGTCCGCGGAAAACGAATTGATCGCCGTGCGCGCCTGCGGGGTTAGTCTGCCCAATCTTTGTGCGCCGGTGCTGGCGCTCGCCATAATCCTGAGTGGCTTATGTTTCTGGATCAATATTTCGGTCGCTCCCCAGGCGCAGCAGGCGATGAAGGACACCGTCAAGGATCTCGCGACCCGCGACCCGCTGGCGCTTTTCGGCAGTGACCGGATCATCGATCAATTTCCTGGGCGAAAAATTTACGTGGGACAGAAGGAGGGCGCGAAGTTGAAGAACATCCAGGTCTACGAGTTTGACGGTTCGGAACGTCCCACGCGAGTGGTCGTGGCACGCGAAGGTCGGCTCGAAGTCGATCTCAAGCAGAAACAGGTACTTTTGCGGCTGAATAACGCCATCTACGAAGAGCGCGACCCGCAAGATCCCGGCAACATTCGGCGGATCCGCCAGGGGATCACGATGGAGGAAGGTGTGATGCCAATTTCGCTGGAGGAACTGTACGCGCGGAGCCAGAAACAGCGCGGACTGAGTTCGCTCACGTTGACGGAGCTGAACACGGAATTGCAATCCGACGTCGCGAATTCGGAGCGCAAGAGCGCCACGTTGACGGAATTGAACAAGCGATACTCGTTATCTCTGGGCTGTTTTGCACTGGCGCTGGTGGGTATTCCGTTGGGGATTACCGCGCATCGCAGGGAAACGTCTGTGGGCTTCGCGATGAGCCTTGGAGTTGCCGTTTGTTACTTCGTATTCATCATGGTCGCGGACAACTTCCGAAACACGCCTTCGGCGCGTCCTGAATGGCTGATCTGGCTGCCAAATCTCATTTTCATTACGCTGGGCGCAATTCTTTTTACGCGGCTGTGGCGGCGGTAGTGGTAGTGCAATCCATGCCATGCTCCGGCCGTGATTTTTCAATTTCCGATGACCGTTCCTCCGCAGGCAATCGACGTAAACGGTCACGCGAACAATGTCGCCTACGTCCAATGGATGCAGGATGCCGCGATCGCTCACGCCGAAGCGCTCGGCATTGCTCAGGCAGCGAACGCGATCGGCGCGACATGGGTTGCCCGAAGCCATCGCATCGAATACTTGCGCCCGGCCTTTTTGGACGAGCAATTGGTGGTCGCTACCTGGCTGATGGACCTTCAAAAAGTGGGCACGACGCGTAAATGCCTCTTTGTGCGCAAGTCGGACGCCGCCGTGATCGCTCGGGGCGAGACGCATTGGATACTCGTGGATATCGAGCGCGGCCGTCCGAAATCCATTCCGAAAGAACCACCCTTCAGCACAGCACCCGTTGCATTTGGGCATGCGCCTACGGTTGCCGAGATCCTGCACTGGATCGGCACGTCGGCCTGAAACTCGCTGTTTCGCGAGGCCCACTACGCAGCTGTAAGCCGTGCGTGGAGCGTCGCTGCCGGGATGCCCTCGATCTGGACGATCTTGTTGCGCGAATGTTCGCCCGCACGAATCACAACGGCGTTTGGCGAAACACCGAGTATGTCGGCGAGGAACTCCTTCAAGGCTGCGTTGGCTTTCCCGTCCACAGCACGCGCTTGCAACCGGATCTTCACGGTCCCTTCAGTTGTTACTTCCACGGCGTTTCTTTTGGCGCCGGGCACAACCCGGATCGGAAATCCCTGATCTTTGGCTTCGGATCTCAGCATGGCAAAGCCCATTCTTCATCGTGCTTCCTGCGTCAAGCAATGCGTAGAACCTGTGCGAGCCCGCTCAGTGCGCATGCGCGCCTGCGAGTCGCCACATCCAGAGACACATGGCGCTCAGAAAGAGGAAAGCCACGGCGCTCGGCCACACAGGTAGCAAGTGACCTGCGACAATGACCTCCGGGCGGATCAGCAACCGTGCCAATTGCGCCATTGCCAATAATCCGAAGACAACACTGGCCACGCGCAGTCCGAGGAATTGCGAATTCATATCAATCCTCCTTATTGCTAGCTACAGAATTTCCATCCATGAGGTGGGGATTGCAAGGCTGGGAAGACGTTCGCCAATGGACAGGGGATGGAAAATGGAGGGGCCGTTTCCAATCTGATCTTCCTCAAGCAAGTTCTCAACTTCATTCCGAGTGGCTTCGTCGATCGTCTTGGCCCCCGGATTCGGGGTGGAGGGAATGGTCCTGGCTTCGGCTACACCGGGTTTTTGTGGCCGGCAGCCAAACGGCAGGGCATGCTGTGGCGCGTTTCAAAGTGTGCCAACCGGGGAAGGAAAGGGAAGGACAAATGGGTCAAACGCACCACCGTAAAGGGTAGTGACCGCTCATTTGTCCCAGCATTATCCAATTTGTTACAGGTTTGGTCGTTGTGACGCCATGGACACCGGGGCAATACCAATTGGCGACAAAATGAACCCGTTGCGTCCTTTAGCGCGGCGGAAGTCTTCACTGCTATCCCAAAACCCCATGACATCCACACAACGTCCTCGTATTGCGGCGCATGCGCCGCTCGTTGCATCCACTGGTGCAGTCTCCGTCACACGGAATAAACACAAAACGCAGGCGAACTGCTTTAATAGCAATTATCGTAAAACACCATTCATCCTGGCTATCATTATTTTCTTACTTGCCGGCATGTCGGCAAGCTCGGTGTCCGCGCAAGGCGTTGGCCCGTATGGCGAGACCATGTATCTTCGCGGCGAGATGAATGGCTGGGGCTTGGCAAACCCCTTCCAATACGTGGGCACGAACAATCAGGGATTGCACGTCTACGAGGAGACCGTCGACCTGGCAATTGGGTACCTTGCCTTCAAGATTGCCAACGAGGGTTGGAATCTCAATTTCGCTGCCGACGGCCAGCAGCGCACCGAGATTCCTCTAAACCAGACAACGGTGTTGGAGGACGCTCAAGGTGGCAATAATGAGAATATCGTACCAGTGGGAGAACTTAGTGGTTACAAATTCACCTTGTTCGTCGACGCTGCCAATCTGGGGCATCCCACGCTATTGATCGAAACCGCCCCTCTTCAAGGGCCACCACCAGAGCCGCTGCCGGAGAACCCCGATGATAGCCTGTCTTGGCGTGATGAGACCGCGGCGCTTACGGTCGATAACGTAAATGCGGAAAACCGCACTTACTCACTTCACACCACCGTCGCGCTACGTGACAATGAGCCGCCGACGCGCAAACGCGTTTATGCCGAGCAACCCGGTCAAATGACGCTGCGCTCGGGTAGCCTTCTCTTTGATTCCTTGTTTGCCCTCGCGATTGAAGAATCCCGCCAGCTCAGTGTCGACGCCATTACCGATGGTAGCTTTAACAATAATCAACCCGTGGACTTAAAAGGTTTCGAGACGGGCGCCAAGTGGCATTATGTATGGACGCGGGATACGGCCTATGCGACCGACCTGGCGATGGGTCTCCTGGACCCGGAACGGGCCATGAATTCCCTCCTGTTCAAGCTCTCCGAGCGCAGGGTGAATCCCGCCCCCGGTGGGCCGGTGCAGGCCGGTCCTGAAATCGTGCAGGACACCGGTTCCGGTGGCAGTTGGCCGATCAGCACCGATCGCGTCACCTGGGCGCAGGGTGCGTGGAAAGTGCTCCAGTATTTGCATGGAAACGAGCGGCAGAGTTTTCGAGATCAAGCTTACGATGCGATCGTGACGACCATCGAAAATGACCGGAAGGCGATCTATGATCCAAGCGATGGGTTGTATCGGGGCGAGCAATCGTACCTGGATTGGCGGGAACAGACCTATCCCCGCTGGATGGCCTCCGAGGTTGTGCATATCGGAATGTCAAAGGCGCTCTCCACTAACATCGCCCATTCCGCGATCCTGAATATCGCCTCCGCCTTGGCGGGAGAAAAAGGTGATAGCATAGCCCGTAGTAAATACGGAGAGTGGGCAAAAAAGCTAAGAAAAGACATTGACCGGGCTTTTTGGCTAAAAGAAGTCGGGCTCTACAGCACCATGAAAACCACTGAATTGGATCCTGTTGCCGTGGAAAAATACGATTTTCTCGGTGAATCCCTGGCCATTCTGCAAGGTATTGCAAATCCTGCCAAAACGGCCTCCATCATGGAGAATTATCCTCACAGCGAAGCCGGTCCGCCTGTCATCTGGCCGCAATTGCCGAAGATTCCAATCTACCACAATCGCGCAATCTGGCCCTTTGTTACCGCCTACTCGTTGCGTGCCGCCAAGGTCGCAAAGAACGACGCGGTGGTGGATCATAACGTGACGTCGTTGCTGCGAGAGGCAGCGCTAAATCTTTCCAATATGGAGAATTTTGAGTTTTTGTCGGGGCAACATACTTTTTTGGACGGGCCCTATACCGGCCCCGTCATCAACTCCCAGCGCCAGCTTTGGTCGGTGGCGGGTTACATGTCCATGGTTTTGGATACCCTCTTCGGTCTGGAATCCACTCAGGAGGCTATCCGCTTCCAGCCCTTTATCACGCGCCACCTGCGCAACACCCTGTTCGCTAACGCCGATACGCTGACCCTGAAGCGTTTTCCGTATAAAGGCAAGACTCTCACCGTTGAGATCAAGCTGCCAGCTTCCGATGGCCAGGACGGCGGTTACTACAAGTTCGCCAGCGCGGTGCTCAACGGGCGCAGTATCTGGGACTCATGGATGAGGGAACGCGACCTGCTTGACGTAGAAAATCGTCTGGTGATTCAGCTGACTCATCAAAACGCTCCGCATAGGCTAGTGAATGTCGTGCGTGTGGCTGATTACAAAAATCTGACGGAGGATGAAATCAGATCAATCTGGGCGCCGCACGAGCCTGATATTGTTTCCATCACGAAAACTCAAGACGGCAGACTCAAACTCACGCTGGATAGCAACGGCGAGCAGGATGTCGTGTTTAACATCTACCGCAACGGTGAACTCTATGCCTCCGGGGTGACTACAACGGAGTGGATAGATCCGGATTCCGGTGCCGTAAAGATGCCTGGAAAGATTCAGCGCTTCACGCCGGATAACGGCCTATTCAGCAACGTCGGCGCTCCCGTCTATGAGCATGGTCGCTGGCACTATGCGTTGTGGGGAAATCCGACAGACGAGCTTGTGACGAGCCGTTTCCGGGCTCATCAATCAGGCAAGCACTATATCCAGATCGTATATGGAAATGCGTACAACAGTATCAACACCGGGATTACGGCGGCGAACAAGTGGGTTGAGATCAGGGATAAGGCTTCCGGAGCCATCGTCGGTCAAGGGGTGGTCACGATGCCCCACCGAACTAATTGGGGCGATTGGGGTGATTCCAGTCTTCTGCCAGTCTCGATGCAGGCGGGGCGGGAATACACCGTGACGATTAAAGACTTTTACAACATGTCTTACTTCGAGCACTTCTCCATTTATACCGGCGGGGCAGGTGGCAGCCAGGGCCCTGTTAACAATGCGAATATTGCCGAGGTCAAAATCCTGCCGATCCAAAAGATGGTCTGGTACTCGGTTGAATCGGAATTTATCGACTCGGGTAATACGTCTCACCATAGTCCGCCAAAATTGCACACGGGTTTTTAGGTGATGTATTGTCATTGCCCACAAGGACGTTCTGCAGGCTGAAGGCGATCATCAGATCCGCACGAAGACAGGAACGTTTCATCGAGCCGCCCTACCGAAAAGCATTGGTAGGGCGGTTTCGATGATACCGTCGGCGAACGGCATTCACGGCGGCTCCAACTACATCCTGCATACCGGCGCTCATTTTATCCAATTTGTTACGCGCTCGGCCGTTGCGGCAGCTGGGAAAAACAGCTATAAAGAGCGGTCCGCAAGCCAGAAAATCTCAAATCACAGAAAACCGCATAATCGTCTCGCGTCGCGCTAGCGGCGAAATCCAGGCTTGTTTAACACGGATTGCATTCGGGCCATCGCGGAATGAATGCTTCAACGTTAGGCGTTTCCTGTTCAGAGAGCAGAGATGAACGCATCCACAGAACACCCGCTTGCCGAAGCACGCCCCGCGAGTGTGCCAATCTTGATCCCGCGATGATGGGAACCACGCAGTCGGATGAGCCGCGCCGCATGACGATATGGCTGCCACGCTGGCGCGTGATCTCGAAACCGAGCCGCTGCAACGCGTGCACCGCCTCAGAGCCGGAAACGCGAGGGAGCCTAGGCACGGACCCCGACTTTTGTAGGGGACGGGGATGCGGCTGATGGAATGCGGGCGGCTGCGTGTGAAGGATACGGTTTTGATCGCGGTTACATTTCTGGTGCGTGACGGGAAGGGAAGGAAGGCCGGTCGACGCCGTTACGATTGTCGGTGAGGGCGGAGTTGGAGGCGTATTTGCAACGAGTGCAATTGCTGCCATGGGCAGGATCGCGAGACGGGCGTACTGGCGTGGAAGTGCCGGATGCGCTTGATGAGAAATATCCCACCGCTGACCGCGAATGGGCCGTCTACGGCTCCTCTGGCTCAGCCTTCTGAAGAGGTGAATTGACGCGTTCAGGTGCCGCGGCACTCATTTGTCCCAGTTATATCCAATTTGTTACAGGTTTGGCCGTTGTGATGACATGGAGACTGGGGCGATACGAATTGTCGACAAAACGAACCCGTCGCGTTCTTTGGCGCGGCGGAAGTCTCCACTGCTACCCCAAACCCTATGACATACACACAACGTCCTCGTATTGCGGCGCATGCGCCGCTCCCTGCATCCACTGGTGCAGTCTCCGTCACACGGAATAAACACTCGAAACGCATGCGAACTGCATGCCTCACAGGCGCCGCTGCGCTGTTTTGCGCGTGGACCGCGCCAGCCGTTCAGGCCGGAGATGGCGTGGCTCCTGGAGCTCCGGGCGCGTCTGCCAACTGGACGACCGGCAACAAACAGGGCCTTGGCACGGCGGTGAGCCGCGACTCCAAGGTCTGGTACACGCTTTCCGGAGGCGCCCTGAGCGAAGTTTACTTCCCGAGCGGCGACAAGGCGAACGTGCGTTCGCTCGAGTTCGCCGTTACAGATGGCACTTCTTTCGTGGATCGTGAGAGTGAGAATACCACCCATAAGGTCGAGCTCGTTGACGACAGTGCGCTCATTTATCGACAGATCAACACGGCCAAATCGGGACGTTACCAGATTACCAAGACGTATATCACTGACGTGAAGCGGGCGACCGTGCTAATGCAGGTTTCCTTTAAGCCGCTTATACCAGGAAACTACCGGTTGTTTGCGCTCTACGACCCGGCGATTGGTAATTCCTCACTCCATGATACTGCATCGCGGAGCGGAAATGGGAGTAACGTCGCGCTCCTCGCGAGCGACGGTTCTGCGGCCAGCGCGCTGGTTTCCGCGAGCGGCTTCGTGCGCACGTCAAGCGGCTTCGTCGGAACGAGCGACGGCTGGACCGATTTGGTGGCCGATCACCGGTTGGACTGGAATTACGACACGGCGCCGGATGGCAACGTGCTGCAAGTCGGCGAATTACCGCTCGAAACCAAGGCCGGACGCGAGACGTCGTTCACGCTGGCGCTCGCTTTTGGGAATTCGGCGGCCAACGCGGAGCTGACCGCTCGGGCCAGCCTCAGGCTGCCTTTTGTCGCGCATGCTGCCGCGTACGCGCTCGGATGGCATGCCTACCTGCGCTCGCTGAACCCGCCGCCGAGCCTTCCGTCTCGACTTTTGCGCACGCAATACAACGTGTCGGTAATGACGGTCAAAGCGCATGAAGACAAGACCTACCCCGGCGCTTTTCTCGCTTCGCTCACGCTCCCGTGGGGTTTCGACGCGAACGCCGATGAAGGCGGCGGCGGTTACCATTACGTCTGGGCGCGGGATATGTATCAGCAGGTAACTGCGATGCTGGCAGCCGGCGACCGGGTGACGGCGGATCGCGCGGTGACGTGGTTGTTCACGCGACAGCAATCAGCCGACGGCACGTTCCCGCAGACGTCGACGGTCGACGGGACAGCGCAGACGTTTGGCATCCAGCTTGACCAGACGGCGTTCCCGCTGATCCTGGCCTGGACACTCGGACGCACGGACAACGCGACGTGGGAGGGCGTGCGCAAGGCAGCCGATGCCCTTGTTTCGAGAGGCCCAACCACGCCGCAGGAGCGCTGGGAGGAAACGGGGGGTTATTCCAACTCGACCATTCCCGCGGAAATCGCCGGTCTTGTGACGGCGGCGGATCTCGCCCGCCAACGCGGCGACAGCGCCCGCGCTGGGCTGTGGCTGGGCGTTGCGGACGAGTGGCAGCGCAGTATCGAGAAGTGGTTGTTCACCACCAACGGTCCCTACGGCGACGGTCGCTACTACGTGCGCATCGACGACAACGGCGACCCCAACGACGGATCGGAACGTGATTCTGGCAACGCCTCGGGCGTGCACAAGGACAATATGGTCGTCGACGGCGGTTTTTTGGAACTCATCCGGCTCGGCGTGAAGGCGCCGAACGATCCTTACGTTGCGGAATCGCTGCCGGAGATGGACGCCTCAATCGCCACGGATACGCCCAGCGGGCGCGTCTGGCATCGTTACACGTTTGATGGTTATGGCGACAAAGCCGATGGTTCGGCCTGGGGAATCAATACTCCGGGAACCACCGGCCGCGCGTGGCCTCTGCTCGGCGGCGAGCGCGGCGAGTATGAGGTTGCCAACGGCCGCGACGGACTGCCTTACCTGCGCACCATGGCCAATACGGCGAACGACGGCTACATGATCCCCGAGCAGGTCTGGGATCAGCCGGAGCCCGCCCCGGCGCCCTACAATTACCAGCCCGGCAAGGCGACCGGTTCCGCCTCGCCGCTCGCCTGGGCAATGGCCCAATACGTCCGGCTCGCGCGAGCCATTGGCGCGGGTCGCCCGGTGGAGACGCCGGCGGTCGTGGCCCGGCGCTACGCGTCCGGCGTCCAACTCAGCGTGCCGGCGCTCGCCATTACCTCGCCGCTGGACGGCATCGTGGCCGATCAACCCGAGGTGATCGTGCAGGGAACGACGGACGCGCAACGGGTCTACGTCGGAGTCGGCGGGACCGTCCAGACGGTTACACCCCAGAATGGAGCTTTCGAGGTCACCGTTCCGCTCGCGGAGATCAATAACAGGATCACCGTGGTCGCGGTCGCCGCGGATGGTGGCACCAGCATGCGTCAGGTTTCCGTGATCACGTTTGGCACGCGTCTCGGCGGGCTCACCGATCCGGCCGGCGACGATAACGGGCCGGGTTCCTACGTGTATCCGACCAATTCCGCGTTCAACCCGGGAGCTTTCGACCTGACTGGCTTCGACGTTTATTCCCTAGGCGATGATGTCGTGTTCGTGGCGCGGATCGCGAGCGAAGTGCTCAATCCGTGGGGCGGCAACCAGATCTCAGTTCAGAGGCTCAACGTTTATCTCGGAGCCGGGGCTGGCGATTCCGTTCCGGCGCTCGCCGGCACGAATATGAACACAGCGACGCCCTGGAGCGTGGCGATCTCGGCTGATGGGTTCAACCTGGCCGGTGTTTTTGCGCCCGACGGAACCCAGGTGGCGGACGTGAGAATAACCGCCCTACCGCAAACCCGCCAGATCGCCCTCGCGGTTCCGCGTTCGGCGCTCGGAAGCCTGGATCCGGCCACGGCCAGCTACGGCGTCGCGATGCTGTGCCACGGCGGAGATGGCGAAGGAATCGGATTCGTTCGTCCGGTCTACAGCTTCGAATACTGGAATAACCCCCCGAGCGGAATGGGCTGGGTCAAGGAATACCGCTTTGGCGGTGGTGCAGGAGAGATTGACTTCGGCCTCGCGAGCAAGGACACCGACACGCGCGATCCCAACGCGATCGATGTGATTGTCGGGCCAGGCCAGACACAGTCGAGCGTGCTCGACTGGCAGACGGCATCACCAGTTCCGCTACCGATGCTGCCTATCGGTCAGTGAGGAACCAGCGGCAGCCAGCAGTCAGCGCTGATGCTGGCTGCCGCACTAACCCGGGATGCCGACGCTTATTTGTCCCAGTTTTATCCAATTTGTCACAGGTTCAGCGATTGCGGCTGCAGGGGAAAACAGCCGATAAAGAGCGGCCATAAAACCAACTGCCCGCTGATCTCGTTCGCGCGGAAATTCCCCAGAACAAACCTTCATCTCCCAGCACAACTAGACTCCACCCAACAAACATGAAAGATACCCATCGTTCCCTCACTGCAGCCGTCGCCTTATTGCTAACACTTACCGGTTTCGCCTCTGCGTCGCCGGATAAACCCGTCATCGGTTTATCACTAGACACCTTGAAGGAGGAGCGCTGGCAGAAAGATCGCGACATCATCGTCGAGGAAGCCAAAAAACTTGGCGCCGAAGTTGTTGTTCAGTCAGCAAACTCCGACGACATCCGCCAGGTGCGCGATATCGAGTCGCTCATCACGCGCGGCGTCGATGTTATTGTGGTTGTGCCCCACAACGGCGACGCGCTCGCCCGCGCCGTTAAATCCGCCAATGAAGCAAAAATTCCCGTCATCGCCTACGACCGCCTGATCCTTAACTCCGACATCGCCTACTACCTGACTTTCGACAACGTCAAGGTCGGTGAGGCCGAGGCGTCCTACGTGGTGGAACGCCTCCCCAAGGATCGCCCGGCCCGCGTCGTGCGCATTTTCGGCGCGCCGACCGACAACAACGCCAAGCTCGTCAAACAAGGCCAGGACAACGTTCTCGCGGCCGGGATCAAAGACAAAAAGATCGACATCGTCTTTGAGGACTGGGCGTTGGAGTGGAAACCGGAGAACGCCAAGAAAATCATGAACGCCGCCATCACGCGGGCGGGCAAAGATATCGACGCCGTTATTGCCAGCAATGACGGCACCGCCGGCGGTGCCATTCAAGCCCTGCTGGAAGAAGGCATTGCCGGCAAAGTCATGGTCGTCGGCCAGGACGCCGAGCTTGCTGCCTGCCAGCGCATCGTCCGCGGCACCCAGGCAATGACGGTTTACAAACCTTTGAAGAGCCTCGCAGTCCTCGCTACCAAGGTGGCTGTCGATCTCGCCAAAGGCGTCAAACCCAACGCCAGCGAGGAACTGGACAATGGATTTAAGAAGGTCCCGTCGATTTTCGAGAAAGTGATTCCCGTGGATAAAGACAACCTTCAATCCACGGTTGTCGCCGACGGTTTCCACGCCGCCGCTGCCCTCAAGTAATCCCTTCAATCCGCTAGAAGCATTGTCATGAGCCACGATCCATCCCAGCCAACTATCTTCGCATCATCCCCCCAGAGCCTTTCGTCACGGCCTCCGGTGCTGGAGGCGCGGGGATTGATCAAGAAATTCCCTGGAGTCATCGCTCTACGAGGCGTTGGTTTTTCACTGAGGCCGGGAGAAATTCACGCGCTGTGTGGCGAAAATGGCGCGGGGAAATCCACCCTTATCAAACTGCTATCCGGCATCCATCCGCATGGCAGCTATGAGGGCGAGTTGCGGGTGGACGGTGAGCCGGTGGCTTTCCGGTCCATCCGCGACGCCGAAGCCGCAGGCATCGGTGTCATCACGCAAGAGTTTGCGCTCGTGGACGACTTGAGTGTCGCGGAGAATATCTTTCTGGGTCGTCCGCCGGTCCGGCGGGGCTGCATTGATTGGACGACCATGCAGAAGCGGGCTGTGGAATTGCTTGCACAATTCGATTTGGCAGTGCCTCCCGACGCTCCGGTCCGATCGCTGGGTGTCGGCCAGAAGCAGCTCGTGGAAATCGCACGCGCCATGGATAAAAAATCGCGCGTCCTCATCCTCGACGAACCAACCGCGGCACTCACGGAGAAAGAGGTTGATGTCCTGCTAAAGCTGCTCCAGCGTCTTCGGGCCGAGGGAACAACTTGCGTCTATATTTCGCATAAACTGGGAGAAGTGTTCGCGATTGCCGATCGCATCACGGTCCTCCGCGATGGCTCCAGCATCGTGACGCTCGACGCGAAAGACACGTCTATTCCGCAAGTCATCAAATACATGGTCGGCCGTGAGCTGGGGGACCTTTTCCCTCGGAAGCCGCCGCTTGCGCCCGGTGAAGTCCTGCTTTCGGTGCAAGACCTCACAGTCGCCCGGAACGCATCGGAAAAGAACTTTCTGAAGAACATTTCCTTCGACCTTCGCGAGGGCGAAGTCCTGGGCATCGGCGGCCTAATGGGAGCCGGACGCACGGAGTTACTCACCCACATCTACGGCGCCTGGGGAGTCCGAAAGTCGGGTCACGTTTTTTTTAAACAGAATCCGTTGTCCCTCCACACACCATCGAAAACTCTTCGGAGCGGTCTGGCGTTGGCCACGGAGGATCGCCGTCGTTACGGGCTCAATCTCAGCATGGCCGTTGGTTTTAATCTCTCGCTCTCCAGCCTTCATGACATGACCCGATTCGGAAAGATCAATTTTTCCTCGGAATACGTCCGTAACCAGCAGTTTTTCGACCAGTTGCGGGTCAAGGCGCCCGGCCAGCACAGTGTCGTCGGGGGGCTTTCCGGCGGCAACCAGCAGAAGGTAGTCCTCGGGAAAGTGCTCATGACAGGCCCATCCGTCATCATGCTTGACGAACCGACGCGCGGTATTGACGTCGGCGCGAAGCTGGAGATTTACGAATTGATCAACCGCCTCACCGCCGAAGGCAAAGGCATCCTGCTCGTTTCCAGTGAATTGCCGGAGCTCATGGGAATGAGCGACCGGATCATCATGCTGCACGAAGGCCAGATCGGCGGGGAATTCGTGCGCGGAGAATTCTCCCAGGAAAAATTACTCGCCGCTGCGGTCGGTCAAACCGCTGCCGTTAACAACTAACTCCCCGTGCCGAAATTTCGTCCTATCCTCCCTTCTCTAATGAATCGTTCGCTCCTTCAAAAAATTGCCATGCCCACGGCATTGCTGCTCGTGTGGCTGTTCTTCTCATTCATGCTCGATCGCGACGCCCTACTCGGCCGCGAAGGCGCGCGCTTTTTGTTCATCGGCTCGCGCAATCTGACCCAACTCTTCATAGAGTATTCCATCGTCGCCACGCTGGCGCTGGGGATGTTTCTCATAATTCTTACCGGTCACATCGATTTATCGGTGGGCAGCGGCGTGGGATTGATCGGAGGCATCGCAGCCGTGCTCATCTTCAAAGAAGGCTGGCCCGCTCCTTTTGCGCTCCTTGGGGCAGGGGGCAGCGCGCTTGTGCTCTGGACGTTGATCGGCGTGTTTGTGGTTAAGCAACACATGCCATCGTTTATCATCACCCTGGGCGGTTTACTGATTTTTAAGGGCCTGTTTTGGCTGGTCATCCAGAATTCCACGATTCCTATTTCGCGCGGCGGCGAGGACAACCTGTATTCACTGCTCACCACCTACTCGCTCCCGCCCCAGGCTGGATTGATTTTGGCCCTGGGTCTCACCGCTGTGATTGCTTGGTTGCAATTCAGCGACCGCCGCGAGCGGATTTCGCATGGCCTGCCACCAGGCAGCGGAGCCGCAATGGCAGGCCGGATCGCGATCGCCGCGATCGCGATTTTCGGTGTTGTGCTCATCTGCAACAGCTTCCGCGGTGTGCCTGTCTCGCTCTTGATCCTCACTGCCGTTGCCGGCGCCGTGTATTTCATCACCGTCCACACGCCATACGGGCGCAACCTTTACGCCATCGGCGGCAATGAAGAGGCAGCGGTCATTTCCGGCATTCAGGTGGATCGCGTTCTGATTGGTGCATTCGTTCTCATGGGCGTGGCCGTCGCGATTACCGGTTTTATGATGACGGCCTATTCCGGGGCCTCGACGACGACCGTGGGTGACCTCATGGAACTGGACGCCATTGCGGCATGCGTGATCGGCGGCACGTCGCTCAAGGGGGGGCGCGGCAGCGTTGTGGGCGTTCTGCTTGGAGCGTTCATCATGACCAGCCTGCTCAACGGCATGACGCTCATGGCCGTGTCTCCAGAGCTGAAATTTATTGCTCGGGGGGCTGTGCTTGCACTCGCAGTATGGATGGATGTCAAATTTTCCCGCGCCTGATTTCCTGATCATCCCTATCTTTCTGGCGAATTTCCGACTCGTGCCAGCCAGCGACGGCGCGAGCGAAGATCGCGCCCCATGAATCCTTCCGAGAGATTCTCTTATACAGCGTCAGACGTTGATGAGCTGCGCGATCCGTTTAAGGCGGCTTTACGTCGCGAACTGGCGGGCCTGACAGCCCGAAAAATCATCTTTACACCGGCGCTCACGATAGCGCAGGGAACCAGCTCGGCTTCTGTTTTTGCGTTGATCGATACGGGCTGGATATGGATGGCCGAGAATTCCGCAGGCGGAGTCGAAATCGCGAAGGCCGATTTTGCGCGAACAACACTGGTGGAATCCACGGTCGTGCTGCTTCTCGGGCGGCTGAAAATTGACTACGTCGATGGCCGGGTCGTGAAATGCGTCGTGGTCGAGTTCAATACCGTCATGGCGAATTATTACGAAGACCTCGTAAACGAATTGCTCGCATCCATGGGCGGCACGCCGGTCCGCGCGCCCAACCCACAGCCGCTGGATTTGACCCCACTGGCGCCACTCCCGCTGAAATTCAAAAACTCCGTCCTGCGCGTGCTTCCGCCCGGGGAGGGCATCGAAGCGCTTGCCTGGTGGCCGGCAGTTGTGCATCCGGACAGCGAATGGATCGAGCATGAGATCTCGGCTGAAACAGCGTTGATAGTCTGCGTGCGGGAATTGATCCTGCTCGCCGAGGAGACGCTCCTGCCCGGAGGAAACCTTTCGAAAGGCTTTCACATCGGGCTTTTTCACAAGTTCGGCAGCGTCGCTACACGCATCCCGCTGTCGCGTGTGGAGGACTGCCGGTTCGGGGCGAACGGGAAATTCGCGACCATGGAATTGCTCCTGCGCGCCGGGCAGACCGTGGAAATCCTCACGCTCGCCTTCCCGCTGGACCGCAGACAAGCCATTCAAGATGTGATGCGCCACGGCCTGCGTTTAAAACGCGGAAAGAAGAAATAAATTCTCCGCAGATACACAGATTTCCGCGGATGTATCAAAAAATCATCTGCGAAAATCTGCGTAATCTGCGGATGAATTAGGCCTCGAAATCCACACGCTCGTCTCCGGCGAGTTTCTGCCGGTAAGCCTGCGGTGTCAGCCCTGTTGTTTTTCGGAAAAGACGCGAAAAATAACCCGCGTCGGAAAAGCCGCACGCCCAGGCAACTTCTGAAATGGACAGCGCTTTGACGGCCAGAGCCTCGCTCGCCCGAGCGATTCGCTGCTGATGAATGTATTGAATAAGCGACTCTCCAGCTTCTTCGCTGAACACGTGCGAGAGGTAACCCGGCGAGCAGTGCATTAATTTTGCCAGGAACGCCACCGAAAGTTCGGGGTTGGCCAGATGATTGTGGACCAGCCATTTCACCTGGAACAGTTTGTCTGAATCCGCTCCGGTCTCTGGTGGGGGAGTTTCGAGCAGATTGATGAGGGCCCAAAACAATGCCACTGCAACAGCCTTCGCCCCGTCCATTCCATGGGTGTGGCCGTTTCGGCCCAGATCGATCGCCATTGTGGCGAGATCTACGAGTTTTCCCAAGTTCGCCGTGGGATACAGACCCATTTCCTCGGCGACAACCGCTTGTTGCGAGTCCGCTTTCGTAAAACAGATCGCTACAGCCGTGGAGTGAAAACTGACGCTTAATGTGCCAAATGTGTGCGGCTCCCGGCATGCCCGATGTCTGCAAGGCAATCCGGCGGGGACAATGATCGCGCTGCCGGCGGGTGCCTGGACAGACAAATCCGGAAACTGAAACTCCGAGGCGCCCGCCAGTTGCAAGTGAACCTCCGGCTTGAATTTGTATTCCATGCCCGCACTCACTCCTCCATGGCGTGAAGACTGTGGGACGATCAACCGCAAATGACGGCTGGCAGGCGGTGCTGCGTGAGCGATGAGGGTCCGCTGGAAGCGAGTGCGCAGTTCGTTGGAGGCAATCGGTGCGGAAACAATCGACTGGACGGGCAGGATGTGGAGGGACATTCGTTGACCAGGAGGGACGGCCATCTTTTCCCACGAATACGATCGAAAGTTAAGCGAAATCCGGCGCCACCGAAAAGAAGCCCTCGCCTGTGTCCCTGTAAAACATCGGTAACGTGTTTTCCATGTTGCTGTTTTGTGTCGTTATCCCTACGATCTCTCCGAAGTTAACACGATGAGAGTCGCCTTGATTCTCTCCCAAAGGCCCCCTTTATCGCCACCGAGGGGGCATCTGGAAAAAAGCGTTGCGCTATGAGCCGCTGACGCTCACGACCCTGGCGGCGCTGATTCCGGAGGAGATTCAAGCCGAAACGAGCTTTTTGATGAAGGAATCTGCGATGTCCCGCTTGACCTGGAAGCTGATTTGGTCGGGCTGACCGTTATAACGGGGAACCGCGATGCGAGCCTACGAATTGGCTGATCACTTCCGCAGCCGCGGTATTACGGTTGTGCTCGGCGGGCCCCTTGCAGCCACTGCGCGCCGCCAGTTCTTCGCCAAAACCACAAAGGGTTGGAAGCATGCGTACAGTTTTCGTTCCATTGCGGAACGCATCCGCCATTCGCCTGCTCACTGGCCGGTGAAACTCGGCACGAATGGGCACGTATTAGTCCTTCTTTCGCCATGCCCGCTCCGGAGGAAGACTCCGGTGGGCTTCATTATGTTTTGTTCTGGGAGGGCCCATCCCAGGTCAACTCGACCACTTGGCGGAGTTCGTTGACACGGCCCTCTGCAGGAACCCGCACTATGAGTACTGTCGTCGCCTGGGCCAATTGCAGTCACCGCACATTGTCCGGGTCACTGGTGGATACGAAAAATTCGTCACACGGCCTGTTATCTCATGGGGCGCGTCTGGGGGACATCAAACCGGCTCCTTTGTCCAATCGAACCGGATGGACCCGCCATTTTTTTGTACCGGACACGGTGGCAAGGCCTTGAAGTCCAGCTTTTCGGGAACCAGAGGCTTGGAATTCGAAAGCAACGCCCGCATCATCCGTCCCATGCGTTGCTCAGCCGCCCTGTTTGCAGCCGTCGTTGTGTTCACTTGTTCCTTGGTGTCGGATGCAATTGGTCAGGACCACGGAACCATCACGGTTTATTTCGAGAACGATCTGTTTGCAGGCACGGACCGGTATTACACGAACGGGGTGCGGTTGAGTTTTACTTCGGAAAATTTTACAGCGATCAAGGACGCGCCCAATTTGCCATTTGCTCGGCCTATTCTCGGAGCGATCCCGTATTTCCAGAACGAAAATTTTCAGAAGGACATCGGGTTTTCGCTCGGGCAAAATATGTACACGCCGGACGATACGGAGACCAGCGCGCGCATTCCTGACGATCGTCCCTATGCGGGTTGGCTCTATCTGGGGTTCTCGATCGACCGAAAAAATCAATTCCAGCGTGATTCTTTCGGTGTGCAATTGGGCATCATTGGCTCCTATTCTTATGCGGAGGAAACGCAGCAGCTCATTCATGCAATACGCGGGTTTGATATGCCGGCCGGCTGGGACAATCAGCTGAGCAATGAATTTGGTGTTCTGCTCACTTACCAGCGAACGTGGCGCTGGCCGCATCTGAAATCGCGACGGGGTCCAGGGTTTGAGATTTTGCCGCACGTAGGAGCTGCCGCTGGCAATGTGGCAATTTACGCGAGTGCAGGTACGGAGATGCGCCTGGGCTTGAATCTGCCGGACGACTTCGGCACTGGCACCCTTCAAACGGCCACGATTACCGAAGCGCCGTTGAGCGGAGAAGCCGCGGCCCCACGGGCGCGATTCGACGTGGGTCTGTATGTCTTTGGCCGCGTCGAAGGCCGTCTGGTTGGACACAATATCTTCCTCGACGGCAACACGTTCCAGGACAGCCAATCGGTTAATCACAAGCCTCTGGTCGGCGACCTGAGTGTCGGCGCCGCCGTGAATTTCAAAAACACCAAACTTGCGTATGCCTTTGTTTATCGGACAGAGGAATTTTCCGGCCAGGCCAGTGGTCAGCTCTTCGGCTCGCTCACCCTGTCCATCGCCTATTGAGGGACGTTGGTAGGGCGGTTTCGATGAAACCGCCCGTGCGCCGAGCTCCCCATCCCGCGCTTCTGGAATCTGGTTTGCCCAGCCGCCCGCGTACCCTGCATGGGTTGCTTTCGCATACGCGTTTGCATCCCTAATGTTCGAACAAGCCTTCAAAAACATCGATGACGTCCTCTGGAAGGAAGCCGGCTGCACCTCCGAGCTCGACGCGGAACAGACGTCCTGGCTCCTTTTTCGTGATTGGCCGGCGAGGAGGTGGGGCGATGCGCACTTGTGACGAAAGCTTGAGGAAGGTTGGCTCTGTGGAACCGGATCATTTTTCATACGCCTTTCGGATGCCGCGGGTGGGGAATTCTTCGTTTCTCTGTTTGGTTCCGAACAATTCAAAGCCCGGCTTGAAGCAAGCGCAGTTGGAACCACGATGAGCAGTCTTAACCATGGTATCCTCAATGATTGATTCTTCCTGTGCCGCCACTGGCCGAGCAACGCCGAATCATGAGCAAGTGTCCCGCACTCCAAGCTGAAACCCAACGCCTTGCCACCCGTTACCAGCGCAAGGTCGCGGCGCTGGACGAGTTGAAGAAGGCGCTGCTGCACCGGGCCTTCACGGGCCAGCTTTGAAGCACAGGGCTGCTCCCTGCCTCGCAAAGACGCCCGATGCTCCGGCGCGCAATTGGGGCACGTGGTTGACAAAATGTGAATAACCGGTTTTTTTGTAACCCATGAATCCCGAGGAAACCAAGCAGCGCTTCGGCGAACGCCTGCGCCGCGCACGGCGGATGCGTGGACTTACCTTGCGGGATGTGGCGGCACAACTCACCGAAGCCGGGCATCCGCTTTCCCACGCAGCCCTCCAGAAATACGAGAAGGCTTTGATGGGGCCGGACTCCACTGTGGTGCTCGCTCTTGGCAAAATTCTCGGTCTCGACGCCGGCTATTTTTTTCGGTCCAAGGCGGTAACGCTCGAGAAGATCGAATTTCGCAAGCTGACGAAGTTTCCCGAACGCGAAGTGGCCCGGGTGCGGGAGGAAGCGGCGGATTTTTTCGAGCAATACCTGCAGATCGAAGAAATCCTCGAAATCACCAATCCGCCGTTGCCGCGCTTTGATCTGAGCGATTTTCCTCCAGATGCGGAAAACGACCTGGCAGAAGCGGTGGAACGTTTTGCCGGGGAAATTCGCAAGGCGTGGAAGCTCGGCGAAGACGCGCTGACGAATGTCCACGAACTTTTCGAGGAGCACGGCGTAAAAGTGAAAGAAGTGGACGCGGACCACAGCGTTAACGGCTTTTCCGGCTGGGCCGACGAGCGGACGCCGATCGTGGTGTTGGCCCGCTGGTTGAACGAAGATCTGCCCCGCAAACGGCTGACCAGCCTGCACGAGCTCGGGCACCTGGTGTTGCGTCTGCCCGAGAAGCTGACGCACAAGCAGAAAGAAAGTCTGTGTTTCCGCTTCGCCGGCGCGTTGCTTCTCCCCGCCGCGGCGTTGCGGGCGCGTGTGGGCGATAAGCGCCCGGATGGCATCAGCTTTCGGGAACGGATCGGGATCAAGGAAGACTGGGGCATTTCCATCGCTGCGCTGATGCGGCGGGCGGCCGATCTCGGAATTATCACGGCGGCTCAATTGAAGAGCTATCACGTCGTGACGGCCAAAAACCGCAAGACTGAGCCTGGACAATGGGAAGGCTCGGAGAAAGCGGATCGTTATGCGCAACTGGTCCATCGTGCGGCTTCGCAGGAATTGATTACACGAGCAAAAGCGGCGGAGTTTCTTGGTGTGACATTGCGGGAATTCGATCATCTCTTCGCAGCGGAAGCGGCCTGAACCAGAGTCGTATGAAGGTCGCTGTGCAGGATGCCAATGTCTTGATCGACCTGGAACTTGCAGGACTATTCGAGGCTTGGTTTCAGACCGGTATCGAGGCGCACACGACGAGCTTCATCCGCGCGGAATTGGAGAAAGGGGGCCATCGACTCGCGCTCTCGTATTTCACCAGCGGGCAGGTGCGGGAACATGGGCTGACCTTTGAGGAATTGGCTGCGGTTTCCCTGCTCGAACAGGAGGTGGCCAGCAAGGCGAAGTTCAATGATTGCTCGGTCCTCTTTCTCGCGATGAAACTGGGCGCCATGCTGATCTCCGGTGATCTGGCGTTGAGGAAGGCCGGTCAGCAGCGGCGCGTGGAAGTTCGCGGGACGTTATGGATTTTTGATGAATTGGTGGCGCGAAAGGTCATTAGCAGTGGCGTCGCGGCGGCAAGACTGGAATACCTGCGATCGCAGGACCGTTATTTCCCCGAAGCCGAATGCCAGACCTGGCTCAAGAAATGGCGGGTGAGAGCGGAATACATCGATCCGGCGCTCAAGGCGGCTGGCTGGGGGGTGGTGGAGGCAGCCGCATTTTGCGCGAATACCCGATCACTCTCGGGCGGATCGAAGGGGCTGGCAGGCGCGGCACTGCGCTGACGGCGGATTGCGTGCTTGTCTATCGCAACCCGGTGTTTTTTATTCAGGCGTTTTCGGCAGGGTATCGGAAAGACCAGGACGTTTTATCGAAACGTCCTTACCGGAAGACGTTGGTAGGGCGGTTTCGATGAAACCGCCGTCGACCGACAATAAGGTGGTTGCTCGATTCAGTTTTCTGAAATCAAGGCTGTAAAGCCAGTTGGGAAGGTTGATTTTGCCAGACGCGCCTCCTATTATTTGCCCTTCACATGGCTACACCCAAGATCGACCCTGCCCTCCACAAGGAACGTAAGCCCGAATGGATTAAGGTTCGTCTCCCTTCGAATCCGAAGTTTTTCTCAACCAAAGCCCTGATTTCCGACCTCCGGCTCGTTACCGTTTGCGAAGAAGCCCAATGCCCGAATCGCTGGGAATGCTGGAGCCAGGGCACCGCGACGTTCATGATCGCGGGCGAACGCTGCACGCGCGCCTGCGGCTTCTGCGCAGTGAGCACGGCGAAACCATTTCCGCTGGAAGTCGACGAGCCGCAGCGAGTGGCGCAAGCCGTTGCGCGGATGGGGCTTAAACATGTCGTCATCACGGCTGTCGCGCGAGACGATCTCGCTGACGGCGGTGCGGAGCATTTCGCCCGGACGATTGAAGCCGTGCGCAGGGTGGATGCGGAGATGATTATTGAAGTTTTGACCCCTGATTTTAACGGCAAGGACGAGTCGCTCCACGCTGTGCTCAACGCGGCCCCGCATATTTTTAATCACAACCTGGAAACGGTCGAGCGCCTCACACCGCTGGTTCGGTCGCGCGCGAAATACCGGTTGTCGCTCGATTTTCTGCGTCGTGCCAAGGAGATTTCGCCGTCGGTGGTGACCAAGAGCGGCATCATGCTCGGTCTTGGCGAGACGGAAACGGAGCTTTTTCAGGCCATGGACGACCTCCGCGAGGCAGGTGTGCAGGTGTTGACGATGGGCCAGTATCTGCGACCATCACCGAACCACTTGCCGGTGGTCGAATACATTCGCCCCGAGACATTCGACCTCTATGGCGACATCGCGAGGAAGAAAGGTTTTGCCCATGTCGCTTCGGGTCCGTTGGTCCGGAGTTCTTACCACGCAGCCGACTTTCACCCTGTGGAGCGGAAATAGGAAATAGGACGTAGTTTGGAAGTGGCTCCCGGAAATTCGATGCCGTCGCCCGCGGCGGTAATTCCCGCGTATTGTGAGGAACCTTACATCGCGGCAGTGGTCTCCGGCGTTCGCAAGTACGTGGGTCAGGTGCTGGTAATCGATGACGGATCGCCCGACGCAACGGCCAAAAAAGCGCGTGAGGCGGGGGCCGAAGTGATCAGTCATGCGAGAAATCAGGGCAAAGGCGCAGCGCTCAAGACGGGTTTGAGGATTCTGGAATCCAGGCAGGCCAACTATTTTCTGGTGCTGGATGGCGACGGTCAGCACGACCCAGACGATATTCCGAATTTTTTCGCTGCTGTAGCCGCAAACCCCTCAGTCGCAGTTTTTTGTGGAAATCGAATGGGCAACATCGACACGATGCCTCGACTTCGGCGTTGGACGAATCAATACATGTCCAATCGTGTCAGCCGGGCGTGCCGCCAGATGATCCCGGACACCCAATGCGGTTTCCGCATGTATCGCCGCGACACTTTGCCGCACCTGCTCTGCGAGACGAACAAGTTCGACTACGAAACCGAAGTGCTCCTACTCATTGCGCGTCACGGCTTTAAGATCGATTCCGTGACCGTAAAGACGATCTACGGCGACGAAACGAGCCAAATTCATCCCTTGCGTGACGCGATCCGGTTTTTCCGTTTGATGGATCGGTATCGATCCACATCCGCAGGTAAAAACGGGGCTTCGATGTAACGGGTTGTCGGGTCTGTTTTGGCGATGAGGGAGCATGCGGAATACGTTACGCTGTGAACACGCCGGTTGTGCAGGAAGGACGAAGGAACTAACTCTTAGGGCGTCGCCGTCGGCGTGGGTGATGGAGTTGGCGTGGGTGATGGAGTTGGCGTGGGTGATGGAGTTGGCGTTGGCGTGGGAGTGGGTGTCGGAGTCGGAGTTGTGAAGGCCTCTAGGGTTACGGACGCTGCCGCGAAGTTCCGCAGAAAGAGAACGTCCTTGGATGGATCGTCGGGGACTTCGACGGTGATGGTGTAAGGCAAAGGAAATCCGATCGAGCCATCGGCCAGGACCTGCAACTGACTCAGGATTCCATCAATGACGTCATCGCGGCCGACATTTCCCAAACTGTCCGAGATCTGGTCATCGATCGATTCCAGGAGCACATCGAGGACGGGTTGGCCGCCATTGTCCGAGGCATAGGATATCAAAAGGTCATACAGTGGCGTCGCCTCAGCTTCCGCGAGATGGATGTTTAGCTTTCCATCGATAAAGAGCATATCACTCCCATAGAGCGCCACGGCGCTCGCGGTGCTTCCCTCACTCGAGGCCTTAAGAGAAACGTCGGAGAGATCGATAGTGACATTCCGATCGGCGTTTTTTTGCCAGTCAATGGCGACCGGATCGCGAACGACACCGAGCGCGACGGCCTGAGGTTTCAAAGCCGTCTTCTTCTCCACACGGGTCTGCACATCGGAGTCGAGGGTGAAGGTGGCGCCGGTGAGAGGGTCTGGACCACCTGCCTGCTTCTTTGTCGTTGCAAGTGCCTTGGCTTCCTCGAGGGCTTGGGCATTTGCCAATTGATCTGTTTCGGCGATCAGCGGGGCTTCTTCGCTCTTATCAACCTCCTTGAAGGCGTTGGGGTCCTTTTTGCTGGGCTGGGTCTTTTCCTTGATGTCGGAGGCGAGTTGTTCAGGACCCGCAATGCCGCCCGCCAGGGAATTTAGGA
The DNA here is from genome assembly GCA_036525185.1 of Chthoniobacterales bacterium. Lineage (GTDB taxonomy): Bacteria > Verrucomicrobiota > Verrucomicrobiia > Chthoniobacterales > DASVRZ01 > DATDAW01. Next base: position 28,731 of record DATDAW010000041.1, read on the forward strand.
TCTCGGTTAGCCTTGCTTGCTCGCCAGCGTTGGCTTTCTCATTGCCGTTGTTATTTCCCGCCGGTTTTCTGCTGACACGAAAATCTTCGGTCTTGGGGTTGGACACCCTGGCGGCCGCGGTGCAAACGCCTGTTGTCTTTTTCACCTTCTTTGCGTCGGCTTTGATCACGATAGTCTTTTGCGACCCGTTGACGCTGGCCTCAGCGACTTGCGAATGCGCGGCGAATGGGACGACGAAAAGAGCGCAGGCTAACATGGAGAGTGCGAGTGACCACGCGGTGCGGGCCGAGGGATTGGGAGGAACTGGCCTTGGAATCTTGTAATTCATGGCAATTCAATGGTGGGGGCGGATTCGGAAAAAAAGGGGACGCACACGCCCAGTGGTGACGCTGGCCGCGCGGTTTGCCGGTTGGGCGAAAGCACCGCCCGAGCGGGCGGCATTGGCTCGGGCACGATTCGCGTGGAGTCGGCGCTTTCATGAAACAACGGTAGAACGGGGTAGGGGCGGATCAAGGGTAAGTGCGAGCTGCCACCGGCACAACCACGACGGCGAGACCACCAGGTCCAAAACTCAGCGCACCGTTGTCCGTCCGTTTACGTGACGACCTCGCTATCCTCGGCTGCTCTTGGGAAGGCTTTGCTGCGGGATTTGATAAAAGCGAAAGCCGCGCTGTGCGATTTCGTCGACGAGGGTTTCGATGAATCGGAGGCTCGCTGGGTTTCCTGCGAGGTCGTTTTTGCCTTCGTGCACGAGCAGAATCGCACCGGGGACAAGGTGGCGAAGAATGTGCGCAGTCGAGCGTTTGATATTGCAGACGATCCCATCGTAGGCGCGGACGGTCCAGCCCAGCAGCGTCATTCCGCGATGACTCAGCACGCGATGCAAGAAGGGGTTTTTCACTCCGGCCGGACACCGAAAATAGGGCAGGGGAATGACGTCTTCGTTCCGGATTCTTTGGGTGCAGCGGTCAATTTCGGCGGCTATATGCACCGGGGAAAGCATCCAGAACCACGGTAGTGGATGCGTCATCGTGTGGTTGGCAACGGAATGACCGAGTTCCGTAACCCGTCGTGTCACTCCCGGGAATTTTCCGATCTGATTGCCGCGAAAGAAGAATGTGGCTGTAATTCCTTTGGCGTTAAGCATTTCCGCCAGCGGGATAGAGTCTGGCGAGGGCCCGTCGTCGATGGTCAGCCACACTGCTTTTTGACTGAGAGGCAACCGGTTGAGGACCGGTCCGAGCCAGTTTGAACCCGGGAGGATCATCCCGACAAGCACCAATCCATGGGCACACACAGCGTATACCAAGGCCCACCAAGCCAGGTTGCTTGTGACGACCAGCACAGGTGCCATCAGCGATGCCACCAAAAGAAATCTCCGCCACCAAACCCACGCCTGGCTCAATCTGAGATCCGGAAGGGGGCTGGAGCGAGTCACTTGGGCCGTTGTCATCCTCACATCCATGCCGCGTTATTTCCCGCGTTTCCACTCCGTTGTTTCTTGCTCACGTGTAATGATTAATGAGTCTTCGTACGCCAATTTATGCACATTTTCGGGTGAATAAGCCATACATAGAAAATATGACCGCATTCGTTGCTCTCTTGCGCGCCATCAACGTCGGGGGCACAGGCAAGCTGCCGATGAGCGACCTTAAAGCCATGTGCGAGAAAGCAGGGTTTGAGAAAGTGCAAACCTATATCGCTAGCGGCAATGTCGTCTTCCTGAGTCAGCAATCGGCGGCCAAGGTAAAATCTGCGCTCGAAGAGCGTCTACGAGCGTATGCGGGGAAGCCGGTTGGCGTGCTTGTGCGCACGGCAGCGGAAATCGCTAATGTCCTGGCGGAGAATCCGTTTCCCACGGCACCGCCCAATCGCACGGTGGCAATTTTTCTGGATGAGCCGCCGCGTGGAAATGCTTTGGACGAAATTCGCGGTCGCAAGGACGAGGAAATCCGGCTTGGGACCCGGGAAATTTATGTCTTTTATGGCGATGGCATAGGCCAATCCAAACTGACTATTCCTGCCGCCAAGACTGGAACAGCGCGCAACATTAACACGGTCGCGAAGCTGGCTGAAATGGCCGCGAAACTTTAAGCGGACCACCTATTCCCACTCGATCGTGGCGGGCGGTTTGCTGGAAATATCGTAGCAAACCCGATTGACGCCTTTAACTTCGTTGATGATTCGCGCCGAGATCCGGGCGAGCAAATCGTACGGCAGCCGCACCCAGTCAGCGGTCATGCCGTCCTGACTTTCCACGATGCGCAGCGCAATGGTGTTGTCGTAGGTCCGTTCGTCGCCCATAACGCCTACGGACCGCACCGGCAACAGCACGGCGAACGATTGCCAGACCCGGTAATACCATTCCGACGCCTTCATTTCATTGACGACGATTTCGTCTGCGTCCCGCAAAATTCGCAGCCGCTCTTCGGTGATCTCACCCAGAATGCGAACGGCGAGTCCCGGACCCGGAAATGGTTGGCGGAAAACGACTTCCTTCGGCAATCCGATCTGGAGACCCACCTGCCGAACCTCGTCTTTGAAAAGCTGACGGAGCGGTTCGACAAGTTCGAAATCCATGTCTTCCGGCAAGCCGCCGACGTTGTGGTGACTCTTGATGAGCGCCGCTGGGTTTCCGGAAATCGAGACGCTTTCAATGACATCGGGATACAGCGTTCCTTGCGCCAGAAATTTGTAGTGCGATTCGTCGCCCGGCGGATGGTCCGCCTTCAATTCCAAGGCTGCCTGTTCGAAAACGCGGACGAATTCATTGCCGATAATTTTACGTTTTTGTTCCGGATCAGTCACTCCACTGAGCTTTGAAAGGAAGCTTTGGGAAGCGTCGACATATTTGAGTTTGATCTGGAAATTCTCGCCGAAAAGCCGCTGGACGGCTTCGGCTTCCTTCGAACGCAACAACCCGTTGTTGACGAAAATACAGGTCAATTGATCGCCGATCGCCTTGTGCAAAAGGGCGGCAGCGACCGAGGAATCGACACCGCCGCTCAGACCGAGAATGACTTTTTCCGAGCCGACTTTCGTCCGGATTTCCGCGCAGGCTTGGTCGATGAATGAGCCCATCGTCCAATCCATCGCGCAACCGCAGATCGCGTAGACAAAATTCTGCAAAATCTCGTGGCCGCGCGGAGTATGGGCGACCTCGGGGTGAAACTGAAGTCCGTAAAATTTTCGCTTTACGTCTTCGATCACGGCGAATGGCGAGTTTTCAGTCGTTCCCACCGGCTCAAAGCCTGCGGGAAGTTCCGTGACTTTATCGCCGTGACTGTTCCAGACATCGAGCGTTGCTGGCAAATCCCGGAAAAGCGGGCAGTCGGTCTTCACCGATAAATGTCCCGGGCCGAATTCGCGTCGTCCAGAATATTCCACTTTGCCGCCGAGATGATGAGCCAAAAGCTGCATCCCGTAGCAAATGCCGAGAACAGGGATTCCAAGGGAGAAAATTGCCGAGTGAGGCTGTGGCGCGTTATCCGCATAAACACTGGCAGGACCGCCACTTAGAATGATCCCTTTTGCGCCAGCCGCGGCTATATCCTCGGCCGGCGTGTCGTATTTCAAGATCTCGGAATATACCTGACACTCGCGAACGCGGCGGGCGATGACCTGGGTGTATTGCGAACCGAAGTCGAGAATGACGATTTTGGAAATTCCTCCGCTCATGCTTGGCTGTCTCTTACTTCTTTTCTCTTTCTCTTTCTCTCTTGCTTCACGCAAGGCGCGTTGATTTCTCCGTGCTCCTATTTCTTAACAATCGTCATAGTCATCGCGTCGCCCCGCTTGATTTGATCAACGATCTGCATGCCATCTGCCAGGACGCGGCCGAATACCGTGTATTGCATGTCGAGGTGCGGTGCGTCCTTGAGAACGATGTAGAACTGGCTATTGGCGGAATTCGGGTTGTTGGTGCGTGCGGCAGCCAGTGCTCCGCGCGTGTTTTTGTAAGCACGATTCACTTCGAGCGGGAGATCGGGATATTTCGAACCCCCGGAGCCTGCACCGGGAACATCGACGCCGTTTTTCGTTTTCGGATCGCCCACCTGCGCAACGAAGTTCGGGACGATGCGATGGAACCGGATGCCGTCGTAAAAACCTTCGCTGGCGAGAAGGAGGATGCGTTCGGCGTGCTTGGGAGCCGCATCCGCGAAAAGCTCGAGGTAAAAATCGCCCGCAGGCACGCCGACGCGAAGGACCGGGTCTTTACGATCAAGAAATTGAGAATCAGCTGGTTTGGAGACAGGGGTGTCGCTCATCTATGGACCAAATCAGACAGCCCGAAGTCAGGCAAGCGTGGATTTTCACCTCTTTAATCGCGCTCTTTCTCTTGCTCCTTACCCCTTGCTCTTGGGTAGAAGCGCGTCCTGCTGAGAGCAAGAGTAAAGTAAGAACGTCCCTTCAAAAAAAAACGCGCAACCCGTGCAGGGCTGCGCGTTTTTCAAAAGGACTTGTCAGTCGGACCGGGAATTACCGGCCGCGTCCGCCGCCACGATGATCGAAGCTGCGGCCACCGCCGCCGCTGCGCCCACCGCCACCACCGCGTTGTTCGTAACCGCCACGGCCACCGCCACCGCCACCGCCGCGCTGTTCGTAGCCGCCACGTCCACCACCGCCAAAGCCGCGTGCACCGCCTGGAGCATCGCCTTTGGGCCGCGCTTCGTTGACGGTCAGCGAACGGCCGTCGAGCTCGAATCCGTTGAATTTGGAGGTCGCGTCCGCTGCTTCGGCGTCCGTGGAGTAGGTCACGAAAGCAAAGCCGCGTGATTTACCGGTGAATTTGTCCTGCATAAGCGCGACTTCCTTGACGGTGCCGGCTTGTGCGAAGAGGTCTTGCAGGTCCATCTCGGTGGTATTGAACGAGAGGTTGCCTACGAATAGTTTATTACCCATTGTCTGTTGATCTATCAGCTTCAAACGGTCTGCTTCTTTTGTTCCCGCTCATCGGGTTTCAAATCGTCACTGACTGGATCAACTGACGGTTCACCAACTGCACTTGCGCTTGTCTGACTAGCGGCAAATTAGGGCAGAGCTGTGTGAAAGCAAGCGGTTTTGCGGGAGGTTTTTATGAGCGTTCGTGGGGTCGAAAATAGGACTCGCGCGGGTGACTTTTGCCGTTACTTTTGCCCGGATGTTTACCGGAATCGTCGAGGAAACAGGCACAGTGACTTGGCTGCGCCGCACGACAAAAACCTATCAGTTGCTCGTCAGCAGCAAACTGGGGCGAAAAGTTCGTCGTGGGGACAGCGTCGCAATCAACGGAGCCTGCCTTACGGTCACGACGCAAACCGACGACAAAATCGGTTTCGAGCTCCTGGAAGAAACGCTGAATCGCACGAACCTGCATGCGCTGAAGCCCGACTCCAAGGTCAATATCGAACGTGCCATGCGCGCCGGGAACCGTTTCGACGGCCACATGGTGCAGGGCCATGTCGATTGCGTCGGCACAGTTGGTTCGCTTGAGGCCCATGGAGGCGATCACAGACTGGAAGTTCTTTTCCCTCCCGATTTCGGCCACTACATCGTCTACAAGGGCTCGATCTGCATCAACGGTATCAGTCTCACCGTTGCAGAGGCTTATGATTCAAGTCTTGTGTGCTGGATTATCCCTTTCACTTACGAAAATACCAATATCCGCGACCTGGCGAGCGGCCAGCCTGTCAACCTGGAGTTCGACATCCTTGCCAAATACGTCGAGCGGATGCTGGCGAAGCGAGAATTGTAGGCAGCTCATGAATCCAGGATCAGCTCGCAAAGCCGCGTTGGTCGCTCCGATCTGAATTCGTTTCCGTGATTTCCTTCACTCGATTTTCGTCCCCAGCACTTCCAAAAACTTTGCCAGCCATGCCGGATGCGCTGGCCATGCGGGCGCGGTGACTAAATTTCCATCCACGTACGCTGCGTCCACGGCGATGTTTTGAAATTCCCCGCCGGCCAGGACCACTTCTGGCCCGCAGGCATAATAGGCCGAAGCTTTCCGGCCCTTCAGCACACCTGCCGCAGCCAGAATTTGTAATCCATGGCAGATCGCCGCGACGGGTTTCCCAGCATCGAAGAAATGCCGCACATAGCGGACAACGTCAGCATTCAGCCTCAAATACTCCGGCGCCCGCCCGCCGGGAATCACAAGCGCATCAAAATCCTCCGGTTGCACCTCCGCAAATGTCGCATTGAGCGTAAAGTTGTGGCCCGGCTTTTCCGAATACGTCTGGTCACCTTCAAAATCGTGAATTGCTGTGCGCACCTTGTCGCCAGCTGATTTGCCCGGACAGACAGCTGAAACCTTGTGCCCGACCATCAGCAATGCCTGAAACGGCACCATGTTCTCGTAATCTTCGACAAAGTCGCCGGTTATCAGCAGGATATTTTTGGAATTCATAGAGGGATGGCAAAAAATATGCAGCTGGCCTGCCATGTCGAGACGAACAAATCGAGTCAGCGTGAATTCTCCCGAAAGTTCGTTACTGGGCGCGCTTGCTGGCGCTGACAAGAGCCACAGCTCCGTTTGCCGCGACAGCGATGGCGATGAAGGCTCCTCCCAGCCATTGCAGCAATCCCCGAAAACTCTGTTCGGCCATCTTAATTGGAAGTGACATGGGCACTGAAACGATCTGCGCGCCGATGATTTCGTCCATTTTCCAGCCAAAACCATTCGCTGTTCCGTAGAGTTTAACCATTTCCGGAGGCGCTTTGTCGGCGGTGCTGTGACATTGCAGGCAGCTTACGTTGCCGATCTTGATCGGGCGCGCGAGAAAGAGCGATGTGCCGTTGGGTGTATCCCGCGTGCCAATAAACTCGGTCTGTTGCCCGTTGCCGCCCCGGAACTGGTTGACTATGTCGGTCTCCCAATCGGTGGAACGGTTGCGCGGGTTGGTGGGGTTGAGCGTGGCTTCCTTGTAGAAGTAATCGGGAAATTTCTCTCGCAGGTAATTGAAGATTTCAGTCGCTGCGAACGCAGGAACCGACTGAGGGTGAAACTCGGTGTCGAGCAATTCCTCAGGTTTGTCTTTCACGGAATCGATGAGCTTTTGCTGGATTTCGAGAACGCGCTGCTGACCAAGGAGGAAGCCTTTGCGCGCGCTGGCTCGCAGACCTCCCGCGCCGGCCGAATCAACTGCCTTTGGCAATTCGTCCATCGTTTTCCTGAACTCCGCGATCGCGGATTCCAGTTTGAAATTCTTGTGCTGAAGCAGAGGGGCAACCTGTTTCGTGGTGTAGGTGCGGCTCGACAACGCAGTTTCCATCATGATCCGCGCGTTTTGGGTGACCTGATCGCGTGCGTTGGCCTGCAGAACGAGATTTGCGGCGTAGCCAACTGCGCCGAGGCACAAGGCAAGCAAGGGAAGAAAGACGAGGTTGAATTTCAGCATTTTCATCATTGAACACCGCCGTTATGCGTGGCGATGACGCACCGGAAACCGACGTCGTCGTGGCGAAAACTCGGATCGTAGCCGCGCCGGTAGGAAGACAGCATTTTCTCCTGACGTGACGTCGCCCATGAGCCGCCGCGTAGCACGCGCCATTTGGAGGTGTTGTTATACAGATCCGCGCACCACTCCCACACATTGCCACCGAGACCGAAAATGCCGGCCGCGTTCGCGGGGTAACTCATCACGGGGGCCGTGCGCGGAAAATTGTCCTGATAGTTTGCGATCACAGCCCATTTCACGGGTGCGCCAGGGCGCGCCTCGGCTCCTGCGTAATTGCCGGCGTTCGGGGGTGGGGGATATTGGCTGCCCCACGGGTAAACTTCGGGGATTTTTTCGCTGCGATCCTCGGGCGTTGGGCCGGTTTCGTCCTTAAGACCTGCCGCTTGACTCCATTCGAAATCGGTCGGCAAGCGATAGGTTTCCACTGGCGATAAAGCGCCTTCGTTCCGTTCCTTGCGGGTAAGCCAAGCGCAAAATTGCTTCGCATCGTCCCAGCTCAACCCCACGATCGGGTGATCCGGTGACTGCGGAAATCCGGGATTTTTCCAACTATTGCCGTGTTGCTTGAAACCATCTTGGGCGAGCGAATACATACCGCCCTCAGCATCATACCCGGTGGCATCAACAAATGCCTGAAAGTCACGCAGCCGCGTCTCGCAAACGGCAAAATGGATTTCTTCCAAGGGCACGAAACGCATTCCGAGACTGTTCACCCACGGTTTTCCAACCTGAAGTGGAGCGATGGGGATGTTGCGGACGACCGCCGCTTTTGGGGACGTGGCGGGGGTAGTCAACGGGGGCTCATTAGCTGTCGGAGCCGAATGGTTCAAATAGAACAACGCTGCGCCCGCGAAGATAACAATTATTGCGATTACCGATGCGAAAACGACAGGCGGTCGGAAGTTGTGCGCGGCGGATTCTGCCTTGGAACGGCCGGGCAAGTCTTTCATCGAAACCAGCCTGCGGCTATCGCTCCCCTTGAAGGCCGGTTGGCTGGGGGGCCTTTTCCCATGCTCGCTCCCAAGCGTTGCATTGAGCGCGTTGTAAAACTCGGTGGCTGTGGCGAAAGCCCTGAAGGTTTCGAGACTACGCCTCAAAACGGCGTTGCCTTCCTCGGACAAACTTGCAAGCGGCGTGAATTGGCCTGCTTTGCCGCCGAGCAATTCGTAAACAAGCGCGCCTAGCTGAGCAACGTCGCCGTCTGCGTCGCGTTTGGTCCCAATCGTCGCCTGAACTCCCCAAGGTGTGGGTTCCCCTCCTTCCATCCAACCGCCAATCGGATCTACTTTAACCACAAACGTCGGCCACTCATCGAGCGGACAGCGCAGCATGACATTCGTAGCCGTATCTCCTGTTCCATCCGGGAAATGCACAAACACGCTGCGTGCACTCATCTCGATCTTGATCTGCAATTCGCGCGCCCTGTCGACCGCACCTGCGAGGTGACCAAGCAAGAGGAGGCCTTCACGCAAGGTTAGTTCGCGACGCGCCCTGAGTAGATCGATTAGAGGAAATCCCTCCAGCCATTCCAGAATGGCAGCACTGAAGGTCGCTTCCCGTTCGAACGCCAGTACTTCCATCAAGCAAGGATGCGGCGCGCGCTGCAACAGACTGACTGCCTCCTCGATCTGTGCCAGGACCGCTGCCGGACCGCGCAGGATTTTCAGCAACACGCGCTTTTTTAAGAGCGTATCTTCACCGTGAAATGTGGTGCCGGGATTCTTCGGATCAAGGTCTTCGATCAGCCGGTAACGTCCCTTGATGACACCTCCGGTCCGCGGGCTTGAACTTAGCCCGTTACTGCCGCTCAAGACGACGGTTTCAAAGTTCGCGCCGTCACCGGCTAACGAAACCGATGGCGGCGGCGCGGATTTCAAGCTGTCGATGCAGGCCCTCAGATCGACGCGCAACTGGGAAGGTGACTGCATGCGTTCGTGCGGATCTTTTTGCAACATCCGGCGCAGCACGGCAACGACATCCGTGGGAAGGACCGCCAGCGATTCGAAGGCCGGCGACCTATCGAGATGCTGGGCGATGACGCTTGCCACGGTCCCCATAAAGGGCGGCCTGCCAGTCAGCATGAACCAGAGCGTGACGCCGAGTGAATAAATATCCGAGCGCACATCCTCGGCCTGCCCGTTGAGTTGTTCCGGACTAGCAAAATAGGGCGTCCCAACAAAACCGGTGGCGGTGAGCGCACCGCTGGCTGCCTGCACGACCGCGGATTTCACGAGACCGAAATCAATGACCTTGACCAGAATCTCGTCATCGCTTTCGCGCACGAGCATTAGATTCGATGGTTTGATGTCACGGTGCACCAGATGCTTTTTTTCGGCGGCGATCAGTGCGCAGGCGACTTGCTGCGCGATGTCGAGCGCCAACAGCGTGGGGAGCGGGCCGTCGCGCTTGACCATTGCGTCGACTGTCTCGCCGTCGATCAATTCCATCGCGTAGTAGCACACGTCGCCGTGTTTACCGAGGTGGAATACTGAAGCCACATTGCGATGGCGCAGTTGAGCTGCCCCACGAGCCTCGCGAAGGAATCGTTCGGCGGCTATCCCATCGCTCACCAGGCTGGAATTGATGACCTTAAGGGCCACGTTGCAGCACAAGTTCGTATCGAATGCTTTGTAGGTAATGCCCATCGCCCCGCGGCCCAATTCCACCAATGTGCCATCGGGATTCTCCAGAAGCTGATAGTGCTCGAACGCTTCCGCCATAAAAAATCCACCGAGATGCCGGACAATAAAAGGATTCAATAACACGTCACCCCGTGGAGTCCAGAACCATCATTTCCAATCCGGTGGCAACCTTTCAGTCAATCCCGGCGAATGGACAGTGACGATCCTGCCTGCTAGCACCAACGCGCGAACGTTCACTTCTCGAACTGCTCCACAACTGCTGTACATAGTCCCAGAAACGTCTCCTCCGCCAGATTCAGGGGGCGCGATTTGAGATACATGGCCGCCCATTTCCTTCGAAGGCCCGGGCGCGGCATGGGAATCGCCACGATCGAACCGTTTTCCAGTTCCCGCACGGATCCCCACCTTGGTGCGATCGCCACACCGAGGCCGAGTTTTACCAGTTCCTTGATCGCCTCCATGCTGCTCATCTCGATGTAACTCTGCAGCCGAAGTCCCTGGCTTAGCAGGTAGCTTTCGATCATCTGAAATGTATAGCTGCGTCGGTTGTAGAGGATGAAATGCTGCTCCCGAAGTTCCTTGCGATTTACTTGCCCGGACGTGCACCACGGATGCATTGGGCTCACTAGAAACATCAGGTTGTCTTCGAAAAGATCACGCGACGTCAGCTGTTCCATCGAGTCCGGCTTTACTCCAAGCGCGATGTCGATGGCACCGCTTTCCAGGCCATCGATCATATCCGGCGCATCTTCGGGTATCACTGAAACGATGTAGTGCGGAAAGCATTCCTTGAATTCGCGCAACACGGTCGGAAGAATAAACTGCGACGCCGATGTGTTGCATCCGATCCGCAATTCTCCGCGATCGATGGCGTCCATGTTCGAAATTCGTCGGCGGGCGTTTGCCATCGCAAGCAGGATCGCTTCGGCGTCGATCTGCAATCGCTGCCCTTCACGCGTCAGGTAAACGCGCTTGGCGCTCTTGTAGAATAACTGGCAACCCAAATCCTCTTCCAGCGTCCGGATCGTGTGGCTGATCGCGGATTGCGTGAGCCCCAGCTCGCGAGCCGTCTGGGTAAAACTGCCGAGACGCGCCATCGTGACAAAAGCGCGCAGCTGGCGGGAATCGATCACTTCCAACATTACGAGAGCCCCCAATTTTTTAAAACCTGGGTATTCTTAGGGGATAACAATGTTCCATTTTTTCCATTATGGCGATTATTGATCATTTGGATCTCCCATTTTAAAAGGCTTTTGGCCGACTGGTTGACGCGTAGTGGCACAAAAAAATCCTGTCGTCCCACCCTGGGACTCGCCCCTTCCCTCGGCCAAACGCCGAAAACACGTCGCGCGGAAACTCATCGTCATGAAACATGAGCAGAATTCATGCACTGGCCAACAACTATTCATGATCTTTATGCGACTTTTTACGTGGCATGGCATCCCCATTGCTAAATGTCTCCGCCAATGCCAAACCCTCGCACAACGTCAGCCAGACCTTCCGCTCCTGTTCCAACGAACGGAGCGCCCGTTTTGCGCATCGGGTATGTGCCACTGGTGGACTGCGCGCCCATCATCGCCGCGCAGGAACTCGGCATTTTCTCGAAACATGGGCTGAATGTGGTGCTCTCCCGCGAAGTCGGCTGGGCCACCATCAAGGAAAAGATCTTCTATGGCGAGATCGATGCCGCGCATGCGCCTGCCGGCATGGCGTTTGCAATGAAACTTGGAATTCAGTGCCGGCCCTGTGATGTCCAAACGTCGTTTATCCTCAGCCTCAACGGTAACGCGATTACGCTTTCCTCTACTCTTTGGAAAAAGGGTGTCACTGATGCTGGGAGCCTCCTTCAACTTATTCGCGGCCATCGGGAGGAGCGTCTAGTCCTCGGGGTCGTCTCACGGGTTTCTTCCCACCATTTTCTCATGCGACACTGGCTGCAGCAGGCCGGAATTGATCCTGATCGCGACGTCCGGATCGTTGTGATTCCGCCAGCGCAGATGTTTCCCACGCTGCGAGCCGGACTTCTCGACGGCTATTGTGTTGGAGAGCCCTACAACTCCCGCGCCATTCTCGAAGGCGCCGGGTGGTGCCCGGCCACCAGCCTCGATCTGGCTCCCCAGCATCCAGAAAAGGCATTCATTGTTCGGGCCGACTTTCCGGAACGCCGCCTGGAGGAATACCTCGCCGCAATTCGTGCTCTGCATGAGGCCGCGCAATTCTGTGACGACCCCGCTCATCGGGAGGAGCTCATCGCTATGCTCGAACGGACGGCGCTCCCTGGGACCGCCGTTTATATGCGCAACTCGCTTATCGGTCCGTTTCAACACGGTTGTGGCATCACCAAAGCGCTTCCTGATTTTCACCGTTTTTACCGGGACGACACCAATCGCCCTGACCTCGGCAAGGCGGCCTGGACACTCGATCACCTGCAATCCGCAGACATTTTCAAACCCAGCGAGGCAAATCTACATGACCTCGCCGGCACGGTTTTCCGCGAAGAATACTTCGATCTCGCTCTCGCCTCCTGACCCCATCCAACCATCCATGCAAACACCTGACGCTAACAAATCCGCCCCAACGACAGTAGTCTCCCGACGCCAGTTTCTCGGCTCCGCCGCCAAGGGACTCGGCCTCGCCGCGCTTCTCAACGGTCTGCCGGGAGGCTGGGTCGGCAGCGTCTTTGCCGATGACGCGCCGGAAGTCGCGGATGTAAAAATTGGCATCATCGCACTAACAGACTGTTCACCTTTCGTCATCGCCCATGAAAAAGGTTTTTTCAAAAAATACGGAATCAACTCCACGATCAGCAAAGGAGCGAACTGGGCTGCCATTCGCGATTCGCTGACCAACGGTGACAATCAGGCTACCCACATGCTTCTCGGCATGCCGCTTGCCTCGACTATGGGGCTCGGCGGGGCTCCGAAACGGCCCATCATCATTCCCTGGATCGTCAATCGCAACGGCCAGGCTATCACCCTGAAGGCAGATCTTGCGGGGAAAGTCGCCGAGGACCCGAAAGCCCTCAAACCGTTTGTTGATGAAGCCAAGAAATCCGGCCCGCCGCTTACCTTTGCGATGACCTTTCCACCGGGCACCCACGCAATGTGGATTCGCTACTGGCTCGCCGCGGGCGGTGTCAATCCCGGTGACGCCAAAGGCGCCGGCGCGGATATTCAGCTGATCACGGTTCCCCCTCCGCAGATGGTTGCCAACATGAAGGTCGGCAAGATGGACGGTTTTTGCGTAGGTGAACCGTGGAATGCGCGGGCCATTGCCGACAAGATAGGCTTCACCGCTATTACCACACAGGCCATTTGGAAAGACCACCCGGAAAAAGTCTGCGCCTTTACCGAGGACTTCGCCGCAAAAAATCCAAAAACGGTCAAAGCCGTTCTCAAAGGCCTGCATGACGCCAGTGTCTGGCTCGACGACCTAAAGAACCGAGTCGAACAAGCCAGCATCGTCGGAACGGCGAGCTATATTAACTGCCCTCCCGGTCTCATTGGGCCGCGTCTCCTGGGCAAATACGACATGGGTGACGGCCGCAAATTCGAGGATCCGAATTACATGATCTTTAGTTCGCGCAACTGCAACTATCCTCAGCCGAAATACGCCAAATGGTGGCTCACACAGTTCCGCCGCTGGGGTATGGTTTCGGGGGCGCCGGATTACGAAGGCGTGGCCAAACAGGTCATGCAACCAGGAATCTATGAAGAGACCATGAAGGAAATCGGCTACACATCCGGCGGCCTCGACGACAAACCGGAAACCCTGTTCGACGGCATCACGTTCGACCCAGCCAAACCCGAGGAATACGCCGCTTCGTTCGCCGTCAAAACGCCTGTTGGTTAACATCTTTTGAATCTGCCCATGCCTACGCCGTTAACATTCGGAATTGCCCCACTCACGGACAGTGCGCCCTTCGTCATAGCCCGCACAGAAGGCTTTTTCGCGCAGTTCGGCATCGAGCCCACGATCCGTGTCATACGAACCTGGTCTGCGATGCGTGACGAACTCATCTCCGGGCGATGCCATGCGGCGCATATGCTCTTCGGCATGCCCGTCGCAAATGCAGTCGGCCGGCTGGGACTTAATAGCAAACCTCTCATTATCCCGTGGATTATCAGCCGCAACGGGCAGGCGATCACGCTCCACAAGAAGTATGCCGGAAAAATCAAGACCGACGCCGGTGCCCTTAAAGGCGTCGCCCATGAAAAGCGTGACAAGGGGCGTCCTCTCGTTTTCGGTGTAACGCTGCCGGTTGGCACACACGCCATGTGGCTTCGCTACTGGCTCGCGTCCGGCCTCATTTCTCCGGACAATGATGTCGCCCTCATCACGATTCCGCCGCCGCAGATGGTGACCAATATGCGTATGGGAAACCTCGACGGCTTCTGTGCCGGCGAACCGCTCAACGCTCGGGCCATCGCTGACAGTGTCGGCTTTACGGCCATCACCACCCAGCAAATTTGGGCAGGGCACCCCGAAAAGGTGTGTGTTTTTACAGAGGAATTCGCGGAAGCCAATCCGGACACTGTGAAAGCCGTCTTGAAGGCATTGCACCTTGCCAGCCAATGGTTGTCGGATCCTGCGAACCGGGACAAAACCGCTGAGATTCTCTCCCAGCCCGAATACATCGGGGGTGGCAAGGACACGATCGCCCAACGGCTCAATGGCAGCTATCCGCTGGGCGATGGTCGCTCGGTGGAAAACGATGTGTCCCCGCTAACATTCAGCGGAAACGGAGCCAACTATCCACAACTCAAATACGCGATCTGGTGGCTGACCCAAATGCGCCGTTGGAACATGACGCTTGGCTCGCCCGATTACACCGGCATACCCGCACGCGTAATGCGCCCGGAGTTGTACCAGACCGCGATGCAAGAACTTGGTGTTCCACCAGCCGCCCAGGATTTCTCCCCGGAAACCCTCTTCGACGGCGCAGCCTTCGACCCGGCGAAACCGGAAGAATACGCCCGCTCCTTCAAAATCCACAGCATCCGAACCGAATAAACCGATACTATGAACTTCCTTAAAAAATTTGACGGCTTGCTCCTGCCTCTCGTAGGCGCTGCGATCATCATAGGCCTTTGGGCGTTAGTTGCCGGTCACGAGAAGGTCACCAAGGACGAATTCGGTTTTGAAAACGTGGAAAAAGTTGGTTTGTCCAAGGATCTGCCTGGGCCTGTCAAGACCTGGCAGGAAAGCAAGCTCTACGTTGAGCAGCCCTTTGCCAAACGCGGCGAACTCGACCAGGGCATCCTTGCCTTCACCTGGTTGTCGCTCAAACTCGTTGCGCAAGGTTATATCATCGCCCTGCTGATCGGCACGCCGATCGGATTCTTTCTTGGTCTATCAAAAACATTCACCAAAATCTTCGATCCGATCATCCAGGTTCTCCGACCTGTCTCGCCGCTGGCGTGGCTTCCGCTTGGAATGATTCTCTTCAGTTCGTTTGCGATTAAGAACGGCGCTGGACGGACGATCTTCGGCGCGTCTGATGCCGCCGCTCTCTTCACGATCGCGATCTGTTCCATGTGGCCGACTGTTTTGAACACGGCTGTCGGCGTGCGGGCCATCCCGCAGGACTATCTGAATGTGGGCAAGGTCCTCAAGCTGTCCAAAGTGAAAATGCTGTTCAAGATCCTGCTTCCGGCAACGTTGCCTTACATGTTCACCGGATTCCGGCTAAGCCTGGGTCTTGCCTGGCTGGTAATCGTTGCTGCCGAGATGCTAACGGGCCGTCCTGGAATCGGCGGTTTCCTCTGGCAGCAATACAACGCCAATATCTACGAGCAGATCATCCTCTGCATCCTGACCATTGGACTCGTGGGCTTTGTCCTGGATCGCGTAATGAGCCTTGTAGAATCCCGTTTCAAAACCGCCTAGCAAACACTATGTCATTTCTCGAGGTCAAAAACGTTAGCAAAGGATACGGCCCGCCGTGGAAGCGGTCCGAAATCCTCGAAGACATCAACCTGTCCATCGAAGAAGGGGAGTTCGTTTCCATTATTGGCTATTCCGGTGCTGGCAAAACGACCCTCATGTCGCTCCTGGCGGGCCTCATCAAGCCCGACAAAGGGACTGTCACCCTCGGCGGAAAGGCCATGTCCGGCCCGGGCCCCGACCGCGGCTTGGTCTTTCAGAATTATTCCCTGCTTCCGTGGTTGACGGTCTACGAAAACGTCGCCCTCGCCGTAGACCAGGTTTTTCCGAAATGGAGCACGGCTGAACGAAAGGCGCACACCGAAAAATTCATCAAAATGGTTAATCTAACTCCGGCGACTAAAAAGCTGCCGCGAGAACTTTCCGGCGGCATGCGTCAGCGCGTGTCCGTGGCACGCACACTGGCTATCAATCCCCGCGTACTTCTGCTCGATGAACCCCTGGGCGCGCTCGATGCGCTCACTCGTGCTACGCTGCAGGATGAAATCAGCCGGCTCTGGCAGGAGGATCGGAAAACGGTTGTTCTAATTACGAACGATCCCGACGAAGCCATCCTTCTCGCGGATCGCGTCATTCCCCTAACCGCGGGTCCGAAAGCGACCCTTGGGCCGTCCATTCCGGTGACTATCGAACGCCCACGCGATCGCAAGTGCGTGAGCGAAGACTATGATTTCAAACAAATCCGAAACGAAGTGATCGACTACCTTCTTAAAGCACGCGACAGGCACAAGGCATCGCTGTCCCGAAACCTCGTCCTTCCCGACATCGAACCCGAGGATATCTCTCGCGGCCGTCGTCTTTCCGGAGGACGGCGTGGTCCGGTTCGCAAGAGCGAAATCAAACGCGAAAACGTGGAGGTCGAGGTATGAGCGCATACTGCGAAATTTCGAATCTCGTCAAAGCCTATCCAACTGCAGATGGCGGTCAGGCCGTGATTGTGAAGGACTTCAACCTCCGCCTAAAGAAAGGCGAGTTTGTGACCGTCATCGGTCACTCCGGTTGCGGCAAATCCACGCAACTGATGATGCTTGCCGGATTGAGCAGCATTACCGATGGCGGAATCGTGTTGGCGGGAAAAGAGCTGAGTGGACCGGGTCCGGACCGCGGCATCGTTTTTCAATCTCCGTCGCTCCTTCCTTGGATGACGGCGAGGGAGAATGTGATGCTGGGTATCAACCAGGTCTTTTTCACGGCTAGCAAACGGGAGCGCGCGCAGATAGCAGAGTACTATCTCAGCGTCGTTGGCCTCGCGGATTCGGTGGACAAATATCCAGTCGAGCTCTCTCAGGGCATGCGGCAACGCGTCGGTATCGCGCGGGCGTTTGCGTTAAAACCAAAAATGTTGCTGCTCGATGAACCTTTCGGAATGCTGGACTCGTTGACGCGCTATGAATTGCAGCAGGTTCTTCTTGATCTGTGGCGCAAGGAACGCATTACGGCGATGATGGTAACGCATGACGTGGACGAAGCCCTTTATCTCTCTGATCGCGTCGTAATGATGACCGACGGTCCTGAGGCGACAATCGGTGATATTCTCGAAGTCAAATTTCCCCGTCCGCGAGAGCGCAAGGTCATCATGGAGCTTCCGGATTATCAGAAGCTTCGCGAGTACCTCATTGAGTTCCTTGAGGTGCGGGCTCATCAACGGACGCCGTTCGTTCCGCAAAACGGAGCGGACGCCACTAACATTCACTCGGCGGATTTCGGCGCCGCGCTCGCTGCCTTTTAGTTGGAAGATTTCGCCACGCAATCAAGCGAGCGAACAATGAAACCTCAATCTCACATGATAAAAACGTTGTGCAAAAAAATGAGAGGGCTGCCATACGCGCGTCAAGCGGCGCTGGCAACCCTCATGGTGACCGCATCGCCCGCCTTTGCCGGGGACATGGCGATGTCGTCTGCAAAAGACAAGAGCATCGTTCCAATGAAAACGCCAGTGACAAATCCGTTGTCGTTCTTCGACGGGGCGCTCGTTTTTGACGTCCAGGAACGCGTCCGAGGGGAGTACCGCGAGAACAACTACGACTTTAACAGCGGGGTCGATGCCGTGACCGACGATTCGTGGCTGCTGCTGCGGTTTCGCCTCGGTCTTGCGATCAAGCCGGTTAGCTGGCTGAAAATCTACGCGCAAACGCAGGATTCGCGGGAAGCGTACTCGGATCGCGCGGATATCCCAAATGTGAACGGCGCTGAAGGCGACGACGCCTTTGATCTGCGCCAGGGCTACATTATGATTGGAGAAACGAAGGGATTCAGCGTCACTGCCGGCCGGCAGATCTTGTCCTATGGCGATGAGCGCCTTGTTGGCCCGCTCGACTGGAGCAATCTCGGAAGAACCTTCGACGCGGCAAAGGCGCGGTATGCCGGCGAGAAATACTCGGTGGATTTGTTCGCCGCATCGGTCGTTGTTTTCGAGCGTGGAGCGTACAATCAATCCGATCTGTTCAATGGAAATGAGACCCACCGGGATCAGGTTTTTGCTGGAGTTTATTTCAGCACGACCCTCCTGGATTTCCAGACCACGGACGGTTACGCATTCTATCTTCACGAAGATCAAAAGAGCGCAGGGACAGAGACTAACTTCGGAACGATCGGCGGACGGGTAAAATCGAATCCAAAGCGATTTAATGGGTTCGATTACGATGCCGAAGCCGCTTTTCAATTCGGTGACTTCCGTTCGAAGGACCTGCTTGCGGGCGCTGTTCACGTGGGAGCCGGTTACACGTTCCTGGAAACACCATGGAAACCGCGCATTGGCGCGGAGTATAACTTTGGTTCAGGAGACACCGATCCGAACGACGGTGATGTCGAGACGTTCCAGAATCTTTTCCCAACGAACCACAAGTTCTATGGTTACATGGACCTGTTTTCGTGGCAGAACATTCACAACCCGGCAATCAGCTTCAAGGTTAGTCCCACCAAGACTTTGACTCTACAGGCTGACGGGCACCTTTTCTGGCTGGCGGATACGAGTGATGCGTGGTATCGGGCCAATGCAACTCCGGTGCGGCCCATCACTCCCAGCGCCGGGAACTACGTCGGCGCGGAGATCGACCTGACCGCAACCTGGAAACCAAGCAAACATTACTCGGTCCAGGCCGGATACTCCCATTTCTTCGCCGGAGAGTACGTTGATGACACGGGCCCCGGGAGTGACGCCGATTTCGGCTATCTCATGGCGACCGTGGATTTCTAAATCATTAAAAACACAAATCGCTAATT
Organism: Chthoniobacterales bacterium; assembly: GCA_036525185.1. Lineage (GTDB taxonomy): Bacteria > Verrucomicrobiota > Verrucomicrobiia > Chthoniobacterales > DASVRZ01 > DATDAW01. The sequence goes on from DATDAW010000041.1 coordinate 47,980, forward strand.
CCCACCATGGAGACCGTTCCATTCATTCCTGATTCCGCCCCCTTCACACCCGAACAGCGCTCGTGGCTGAACGGCTTTTTAGCCGGCTGGTTATCGGGCGCAAATGGAACGGCTCCAAACGGGGCTGTTGCCGCGCCTGCTGAAGCAGCGAAACCATTGTTAATCCTATTCGGCAGTCAGAGCGGCACCGCCGAGTCCATCGCAAAACAGGTGGGCAAGGAGGCGTCCGGGAAAGGCTACGCATCACGCGTGGTGGACCTTGCCAAACATGAAACGGTTGATCTGCAGAAGGAGAGCGACGTTTTGGTGATCACCAGCACATGGGGCGAGGGAGATATGCCGGACAATGCTCAGCCGTTCTGGGAACGCATTTCCTCCGCGGAGCATCCGAAGTTAACGAATGTTAGATATTCCGTCCTGGCTCTCGGCGACAAAAACTACGGCGACACCTTTTGCCAGGCCGGACGTTTGCTCGACAAGCGGTTTGAGGAACTCGGCGCAGCCAGGTTCCGCGAGCGGATCGACTGCGACGTCGACTATTCGACCAATCTCCGATCCTGGCTGGATGGGGTATGGGAAAAACTTGCCTCTGCGCCAACTCCGGGAGCCGCGGCAGCGCCTGCGCCCACACCGGCGGCAGTCGCGTCCAAAGCGGAAGCGAAGGCGCCGGAACCATATTCCAGGAAGAATCCGTTTCCTGCCCGGCTGCTCGTCAACCGCAAGTTGAACGGGGCCGGTTCCGGGAAGGATACCCGGCATTTCGAAATTTCGCTGGCCGGCTCGGGACTAACGTATGAAGCGGGTGACGCCCTCGGCGTTTTTCCGCAAAATTGTCCGGAACTTGTGCGCGATGTGCTAAGCGTGCTGGGATATAGCGGCGACGAGGCTGTTCCTCTTCCGGATGGGGGTTCCGCGCCAGTCCGTGAAGCATTGCAAAAGAACTACGACCTGCGAATTCCCAATACACAACTCATTCAAGCCGTCGATTCCCTGAAGGAGCTAACCGCATCTGACCGGAAGGAAGACCTCAAGAAATGGCTATGGGGCAGGGAAGTGATCGATGTTCTGGCGGAAGCGCCGAAAGGAAGTTTTCCTCCTGCGGAACTGGTTGGATTTCTGCGCAAATTGCAGCCGCGTCTTTACTCGATTTCGTCCAGCCCGAAAGCGCATCCGGATGAAGTGCATTTGACTGTGGCAAGGGTCGGCTACGACGCACATAGTCGGGGGCGCAAGGGTGTTTGTTCCACCTTCCTGGCAGACCGCGTGACGCCGGACATGCCCCTGCCCATCTTTTTCCAGGTATCCAAGCATTTCCGAGTGCCTCACAACACCGATCTGCCAACCATCATGGTCGGACCGGGAACGGGGATTGCGCCATTTCGCGCGTTTTTGGAAGAGCGCCAGGCAACCGGTGCCAAAGGTAAGAACTGGCTCTTCTTTGGCGACCAAAAGGCGTCCACCGATTTCCTCTACCAGGAACAGCTCATGGAAATGCAATCTGCCGGCGTCCTGAATCGTCTCGACCTGGCTTTCTCTCGCGATCAAGCGGAGAAGATTTATGTCCAGAATCGGATGCTTGAGAACGGCATGGAGCTTTGGAAGTGGCTGGAGGAAGGCGCCTACTTCTATGTGTGCGGCGACGCCAGTCGCATGGCGAAGGATGTCGACCTTGCCCTGCATCAGGTGATCGAAACGCATGGCGGCATGAGTGCCGAAGCTGCTGCTGTTTATGTTGCAAAGCTGAAATCTGAAAAGCGCTATGCGCGCGATGTTTACTGAGAAAATGACTGCCACCGCTACGTTTACCGACGATCAACAACGTTATCTCGAGGGCTTCTTCGCAGGTGTCAAAGTCCGCGGAGTCACGTTCTCGGACCTTGCGCCAGCGCCTGCAACAAACGGCGCCTCCCACGGTCCAAACCTGGATGATTTAACCAAGGAAGAACGGATCAAGCACGAGCTGAATCCGCTGGATGCCTACCAGGTCCTCAATGAGTACGCGAGGCACGACACGAAACCCGAACCCGAGGATGTTTTCAGGTTTAAATGGAACGGCCTTTTTTGGCTGGCGCCAGTCAAGGACGGATACATGTGCCGGTTGCGGATTCCGGGTGGGGTGGTGAGATCCTATCAGTTACGGGAGCTGGCTTCCATTGCTGACGACTTGACTACGGGTTATATCCAGATCACCACGCGCAATAACTTTCAGTTGCGTTTGATTGCTCCGAAAGATGCGCCCGAAGTCCTCAGGCGTATTCAGGGCTGCGGGCTGCATTCCAAGGGGAGTGGGGCGGATAATATCCGAAACATCACGGCGAATCCGACGGCAGGATTTGATCCTTATGAATTGATCGACGTGATGCCTTACGCCAGGGATCTGGGACACACGATCATTTCTACGAAGGAATATTACGATCTGCCGCGTAAATTCAACATCGCCTATGACGGCGGGGGATTAATTAGCTCGGTGGAGGATACGAACGACATCGGGGCAACGGCGGTGAAGATCGGTGAGAACGATCTGGGCATCGCACCGGGAATCTGGTTTCGCATTGCGTTGGGAGGCGTGACCGGTCACCAAACGTTTGCGCGTGATTGGGGGGTGATTGTTTCGTCCGAACAACTCAACACGGTAATCCTCGCCATTGTGCGGGTGTTCATTCGCGACGGCGACCGCACGAACCGCAAGCGTGCGCGGCTCAAGTATTTGATTGAAGATCGTGGTCTGCCGGCTTTTTTGGAGCAGGTGGAAAAGGAATTGGGCTTCAAGCTCAGCCGGCTTCCGCTGGAATCACCGGCGCAGCTCAGACACGAAAAGCCCGTTATTCCTCATTCGCATGTGGGAATTTTCCCACAGACGCAGAAGGGTCTCTTTTACATCGGCGCGAACGTGCCGGTCGGGCAGATCACGTCGAAGCAACTGCGCTGGATTGCTGATCTAGCCGACAACTATGGAACAGGCGAGATTCGGCTAACGGTATGGCAAAATTTCCTGATTCCAAATGTGCCAGAGGCTTACTTGAAGACCGTTTGCAAGCAGCTGGCACGAATGGGTTTCAACACGGAGCAGTCCAATTTGAAGAGCGGTTTCGTAGCGTGCACGGGCAACCGTTATTGCAAATTTTCCTCCGCTGACACGAAGGGGCACGCCATCGAGTTGATGAACTATCTCGATAAGAAGATAAAGCTGGATCAACCTATTAACATCCACTTTACAGGTTGCCCGAATTCGTGTGCCCAGCATTACATGGGCGACATTGGGCTGCTGGGAACCAAGGTGAAGCAAGCGGGGGAGAGCGTGGAAGGCTATCACATCGTCATTGGCGGCGGTTTTAAGGAGAATCAAAAAGTTGGCCGGCAGATTTTTCAGAATATCGCGCATAACGAAGTGAAGCCGCTGGTGGAGAACATGCTGAAAGGGTATCTCCGGCGCCGCGAAGGGACGGAAAGCTTTCAAAGCTTCTGCAACCGGCATGACATCGGTGCCCTGCAGGCGATTTTTACTAACAACGAATAACCGTTTACATGAACCTCGTCGATGAACTTCTCGCAGAGCAGCAGAACATGAAGGCTGCCGCGGGGACGTTCGCGGACTGGCACGACAGCCATGACACGCCTGCGCTGGAAAAATATTATCGGAACCTTATTCCGCTAACAAAACCGGGTTCGGGAGAGCAGTATGCGTTTCAGGTGGACCTGGATGTGTGCTCAAGCTGTAAAGCCTGTGTAAGTGCCTGCCATAATCTCAACGGGCTGGATGACCATGAAACATGGCGGGACGTCGGACTGTTGTATGGGATCGGGACTGACGAGCCGGCAGTTCAGACGGTGACTACCGCCTGCCATCACTGCGCTGATCCAGGCTGTTTAAACGGCTGTCCCGTGATGGCGTATGACAAGGACCCGGAGACAGGCATTGTTAGACATCTCGATGACCAGTGCATCGGTTGTCAGTATTGCATTCTGAAATGCCCGTATGACGTGCCGAAGTATTCAAAAAAGAAAGGCATCGTGCGTAAGTGCGATATGTGCCACTCGCGGCTGTCGGCAGGTGAGGCACCGGCATGTGTTCAAGCGTGCCCCAACGAGGCGATTCAGATCGTTAAAGTCACCCGTGAAGAAATCGAAGCACGGGCAAAGGAGACGAGGAGACTGGTCGCCGGTGCATTCGATTCCAGCTACACGTTGCCCAGCACGCGTTACCTGAGCAATCGGGTTGACGGGGAAAAACTACGGCCCGCGGATGCCTATAAAATTCATCTGGAGCACACGCACTGGCCGCTGGTTATTATGCTCACGCTGACACAGGCTGCCGTTGGCATGACGGTTGTGGAATCATTTCACCGCTCGTTCGGCCTGGGAAATTCATGGGAGTGGCTGACTGCACTGGCGGTCTTTCATTTGGGATTGATCGCCAGCATCCTGCATCTTGGCCAACCATTGAAAGCCTGGCGTGTTTTCCTTGGGTTGCGGACGTCGTGGCTGAGCCGGGAAGTGATCGGGTTTGGAATGTTGCCTCCGATTTTGCTGACCGTTTCCGCTCTGGATTGGCTGCCCATGCTGGAGCGTTTCCGAGTTTTTGGCGCGGGAATCGCAGCGGCTGGAGCATTCATGGGTCTGCTTTGCGTTTTCTGCTCCGTGATGGTTTATGCGGATACGCGGCGGCCGTTCTGGAATCTGCCGCGAACGGCGGGAAAATTTTTCGGATCGACGCTTGTCGCGGGTTTGGCTGGAAGCCAAATTTTTCAACCTTCCACAATGGCCTATGCCATTCTGTGCATCGCCCTCGTTGTCAAAATCGCCGGGGAGCTTGCATTTCTTCGGCACGCCAGAGCCGGCGAATGGTCGCCGGACAAAAAATCGGCCCTGGCGATACTGGGGCCGTTGCGAGGCGTTTTGATAGGACGGCTGGCGCTGGCGGTGACGGGCGCCGCCCTCTGTGGAAACGTGTCGCTGACAGCCGTCGGCGCGATGTGCATACTTTTCGGGGAACTTGCGGAGCGCTATCTGTTTTTTAGAGCCGTGACTGCACCCAAAATGCCGGGAGGAATTTAGCCATGAAACCACTCGCGGATTTTATGGAGCCGCTTCTTCGGGCATGGACGGGACCGCTGACGAGTGAACTCGTGCAGACGCCGGGCAAGTTTGGTCTCGGCCGGGTTCCGGAACGACTGAAACCGGATGCAACCGTCCACTCGGTTTGCGGGTATTGTTCGACAGGCTGTTCGCTAAAGGTTCACCTCCGGGATGGAGAAGCTATCAATCTCAGCACCAATGCCGACTACCCGGTTAACATCGGCATGGCATGTCCAAAAGGTTGGGAGGCGCTGACGCCGTTGACGGCGCCGGATCGTGGGGTGACGCCACTCGTCCGCGACAAGGGGCGGACGCAACCCGTGGATTGGGAAGCTGCACTGAGAGTGTTTGTTTCAAGAGTCCGGGATGTGCAGACCCGTCACGGGAAGGAATCTGTCGCGTTTTTAAGTACTGGCCAAATTGCGACGGAGGAAATGGCGTTTCTGGGCGTCCTCGCGAAGTTTGGAATGGGGATGCTGCATGGCGATGGGAATACGCGTCAATGCATGGCCACAGCGGTGACAGCTTACAAACAATCCTTCGGCTTCGACGCGCCGCCGTTTACGTATCAGGATTTCGAGGAGTCCGACGTGCTGGTGTTTGTCGGGTCGAATCTATGCATTGCGCATCCCATCATGTGGCAGCGCGTGTTACGGAATCGGAACAATCCCGAGATCATTGTGATCGATCCGCGTAGAACGGAGACAGCCATGAACTCGACCCAACATGTTGCGCTTAGGCCGAAAACGGATCTGACGTTGTTGTATGGGCTTGCGAACTTGCTTATTCGGATGGGCGCTGTGAAACGCGAGTTCGTGGATGTTAGCACGACCGGGTTTGATGCGTTCGCGGAGTTTGTTGCCGGGTATACGCCGGAAAAGGTATCAGAAACGACGGGATTGGAGATTGCACAGCTCGAGAAGGTTGCCGGAATTATAGCGACTGGAAAAAGGGTCAGCTTCTGGTGGACCATGGGGGTGAACCAAGGCCACGAAGCGACGCGAACCGCGCAGGCGATTATTAACATTGCCCTGATGACGAGCAATATCGGGCGCCCGGGGACGGGGGCCAATTCCGTTACGGGACAATGCAATGCGATGGGATCGCGTCTGTTCAGCAATACGACCGGGTTGCTGGGCGGCCACGATTTTCTTAACCCGGAACACCGCGCCAAGGTCGCGGGCGTTCTGGGAATCGACGAAGCACTTGTGCCGACTCAAAACAGCTTGGCGTACGATCAAATCGTCGCGGGGATTGAATCGGGCCGAATCAAGGCATTGTGGATCATCGCGACCAATACGGCGCATTCCTGGATTCATCAGAACAGTTTCCGTGAATTACGCAAGAAGCTGGAGTTTCTAGTTGTTCAGGACATGTTTTATTCGACCGAGACTGCGGAGATGGCCGATCTGTATTTGCCGGCGGCAGCCTGGGGGGAAAAGGACGGCACATTTATCAACTCCGAACGGCGAATTGGGAGGATTCGCCAAGTGTCGAAGGCGCCCGGAATCGCACTGTCCGACTTTCGGATTTTTCGGTTGATTGCCGACGCATGGGGCTGCGGAGAAATGTTCAAGGAGTGGACGTCGCCGGAGGCAGTTTTCCGAGTGATGCAGAAAATCTCCGTGGGGCAGCCGTGTGATTTTTCGGGGATCGAAGGCTATGAAATGCTGGAGCGCGAAGGCGGAATGCAATGGCCGCTGCCGCCTGGGGCGAAACCGGAGAAACAGAGACGCCTGTTCGAAGATGGAAAGTTCTATCATCCTGATCAGAAGGCGAAGTTTTTGTTTGAGAGCCCGCGACCGATCGCTGAGGAGACATGCGCGAACTACCCGTTCGTGTTGTTGACCGGGCGGGGGACATCCTCGCAGTGGCATACGCAGACCAGGACGGGCAAGAGCGATGTGCTCCGAAAATTGTATCCGAAGGAATGCTATGTCGAAATGCACCCGGAAGATGCTGCGAAGCTGGCTATCGGGGAGAATCGTCGCGTCATCGTGCGTTCGCGGCGGGGAAAGCTGACGGCGACTGCGTTTCTGACAGCGACCGTTTCAAGGGGACAGGTGTTTATCCCGATGCATTACGCGACAACCAATCAGCTCACCTATGCGGACTTCGATCCGTACTCGCGCCAGCCTTCATACAAGTATTGCGCGGTGTCCATTGAGAGAGCTGACGGCTAACTTGGTTGTCGCGTTTCGAGGTTGGCACGGCGGTATGCTTCGGCGAGCAGTGTGACGGGATGTTTGATGCCGACCTGGCTTCCCTCCGCCTTCAAACCGGCTGCGATGTGAAGCGTGCAGCCAGGATTTGCACTGGCCACGGTTTGTGCGCGCGTCGAGAGGATGTTGTCCACCTTGCGTTTTTGAAGGCGTGTTGCCATTTCGGGCTGAGTGAGATTGTAGATTCCTGCGCTTCCGCAGCACCAGGTGCTTTCGGGGAGTTCGACCAGCTCCAGGCCCGGAATCAGTTTCAGAAGCTGGCGTGGCTGGCTCGTGATTTTCTGTCCGTGGCAGAGATGGCAGGATTCGTGATAGGTGACACGATGAGGGTGTGCTGGGGAAGTTCCGGCAGGCGGAGATGTGCAGCCGTTTTTCACGAGGAATTCGGAGATGTCGTTGACTTTAGCCGTCCAGCGGGCGGCTTTTTCCGCATAAACGGGATCATCGGCCAACAAATGGTCGTAGTGCTTAAGGTGCGAGCCGCAGCCGCCGGCATTGGTGATGATGGCATCGAGATCGTCCAGCGGAAATGCGTCGATGAGCTTGCGAGCAGCGGCTTTGGCACCTTCCGGGTCGCCGTTGTGCGCGTGAAGAGAGCCGCAACAACCCTGCCCGTGCGGTGTCACGACTTCACAGCGGTTGGCAAGCAAGGCATCGGCAGTGTCACGATTGACATTCGGCAGGACGAGATCCTGAACGCAGCCTGTCAGAAGGCCGACTCTGAATCGAGTCGAACGCGGCGTTTCGACCTCGCGGATGAGTCGTGGAGAAAAGTGGCGTTGAATGAGGGGCGCTTTGCTCTCGGCATTGCGGAGCCATTCCGGGAGCAGTTTAGGGATGCCCACCGTTCGTGTCAGTGACTGAAGGCCGGTGACCTGAAACAGCCACATCAAACGGCCCACGAAGCGCAGCCGAGATTGTCGTTGGAAAAGCCAGCTCAGCGTCACCGTTCTCAAGAAACGGCGCAATGGCGTGTCCAGCGCGCCGGCCTGCTCCCCGGTGGCACGGGCAGTTTCGAAAAGTTCGGTATAGTTAACACCGGCCGGGCATGCGGTCTCACAGGCAAGGCAGCCGAGGCAGAATTGCATTTCTTCGGCAAACGTCTTTGTGGGTTCCAACGCGCCATCGGCAATCGCGCGCATCAGGGAGATGCGGCCGCGCGGGCTGTTGCGCTCGATCTTCGTGGCATCGTAGGTTGGACACGTCGGCAGGCACATACCACAATGCATGCATTGCTGGAGAATGGAGTAGTCGAGGAGCCGCAGCGGCGACGCTGCGGAACGCTCAACATGCGACGGCGAATTCTCAACACTCAAGTTTTGCTCCTTTCGATTTCATGTGATGCGACATATTACTTGAGCCTTTAACGTTAAAAGAACGTTGAGCGTCTTTATCCAAGGATTTTACCCGGGTTCAAAATATTAGCGGGATCTAGCGTGCGTTTAAGGGCCTGCATCACTTCGAGGCTGGCATTGGAAAATTGCATGGGCATGAAGGCTTTCTTTGCGACACCGACGCCGTGTTCGCCGGTGATCGTGCCTCCCAGCGAGACTGCGAATTCGAAGATGTCGCGCATGGCTGCTTCGACGCGATGCATTTCCTCGGGGTTCCGCTCGTCGGTGAGGAAGGTGGGATGCAGATTCCCATCGCCCATGTGGCCAAAGATGCCCATGTTGAGCTGGTGTTTTTCCGCAGTTTCGCGGCAAAAAGCGACCATCCGTGCCAATTCGCTGCGCGGGACGGTGGCATCTTCGAGGATCGTGGTTGGAGCCACCCTCGCCAAAGCAGAAAACGCGGTCCGGCGGGCGGAAGCGAGTTTCGTCGCTTCCTCGGCTGTGGCGGCCACCTGGACAGAACGCGCCCCTTGCTCCCGGGCGATCCGTTCCATCGCCGCGGCTTCATCAGCTACGACCGCAGGGTGACCATCCGTTTCGATGAGCAAGACGGCTGCGACGTCTGTGGGCAGACCAATTTTTGCGAAATCCTCCACACAGCGCACGGTGGTCTGATCGAGAAATTCCAACGTGCACGGAATAATCTTTGCCGCGATGATGGCGGAGACAGTGCGTGCGGCCGATTCCATGTTATCAAACAGCGCCAGCAACGTTTTTCTGGTAGCAGGCTTCGGCACCAGCTTGAGCAGGATTTTGGTGATGACACCGAGTGTCCCCTCCGAACCGACAAACACGTCCTTCATTGAATAACCGGCCACGTCTTTCACGCATTTTGAGCCAAACCAAGCGATGGAACCGTCCGGCAGTACGACTTCGAGTCCCATTACGTAGTCGCGTGTGACTCCATATTTGAGTCCGCGCAACCCGCCGGAGTTCTCCGCCACATTTCCGCCAATGGTCGAAATTCTCATGGAACCTGGATCCGGCGGATAGAACAGGCCGACATCGTCGGCCATTTCGGCGATAGTGACTGTCGTGACGCCCGGCTCGGTCAGCAGAGTCAAATTTGCCGAATCCACCTCGAGCACCCGCTCCATTCGTGCTGTGCAAAGGACGACGCAATCCTCCACGGGGAGGCTTCCGCCGCTTAGACCGGTCCCCGACCCACGCGTGACGATGGGAATTTTCTGCTCGTTCGCCAGCCGGAGCAGCCGGCCGATCTCCGAAGCGTCGACGGCAAATACGACTGCCCGCGGCATTTTTCGCAACGCTGCCGTGCCGTCAAAACTATAGGGGATCAGATCCTCGGGCGCCGTGAGGATGCGGTCTGGAGGGAAAATACGGGCGAGATCGAGGAGCATGTCCATTTTACATCCGCACTGTAGTGTGAGTCTGCGTCAGGGGAAAGTTTGAGGACAGCCGAAATCGGGCGCCGCCGGGAGGATGGGCACAGGTCGAGCCGGCTTGGTCCGTAAGCCCACGACGGCAACCAATCTGCGGCACGAGAGAGCCCGTTGGGTGAGAGTTTGCCAGCCGGGTGAAGACTGCCTATGGTCTTGTGTATGAATGCACGGCCGTTTTTGCTCAATGGCGAATGGATTGTTTCGCACGAAACGATTGTGGTTCGCAACCCCTTTGATGGCAGCGACTTGGGAATGGTTTCCATCGCCAATGCAGAGCACATCGAGACCGCGGTGGCAGGATGTGCATCGGCATTTCAAAAAACCCGGCGACAATCGGCGCGAGAGCGTTCGGAATTATTGCAGAATGTTCGATTTGAGATCGAAAAACGTGCCGAGGAGTTCGTCGATTTGTTGGTGAGGGAAGCTGGAAAACCGGTCGACCTGGCCAGGATCGAAGTTTCGAGAGCGCAACAGACGTTCGGATTCGCCGCGGCGGAGGCGCTGCGGCAGCGGGGAGAGCCGATTGCCATCGATGCCAGCGCGCCCGGCAAAGGGCACACCGGCTTCGTCCATCGCGTTCCGTTGGGAGTCATCCTCGGTATTACGCCCTTCAATTTCCCACTCAACCTGGTCGCGCACAAAATTGCTCCCGCGTTGGCAACGGGGAACACGATTCTGGTGAAGCCGTCGTTGCGGACGCCTTTGATTTGTTTTTTGTTAGGCGAGGCGCTCGTCGAAGCGGGGATTCTATCCGGACAGGTTAACATTCTGACGTTTCATCACGACTTGCTAACTCCGTTGTTCACCGATCCGCGAATCAAGATGACGTCATTCACTGGAAGCGCCGCTGTCGGCTGGGGGATTAAAGCCCAAGCGGTGAAGCAGCGTGTCTGTCTTGAACTTGGCGGCAACGCGGCGCTGATCATCCATAGTGATGCCGATTGGGAGAAGCGTCTGCCTTCCGTCGCCGCCGCATGCTTTGGGTATGCCGGGCAGTCGTGCATCAGTGTCCAGAGGATTTTCGTGCAGGAAAGTATTTACGAAACATTCAAGCAATCACTGGTCTGGTTTGCACAAGAAAAGGTGAAGGCCGGCGATCCGGCGCAATCGGGTGTGCTAGTGGGGCCCATGATCGATCCTTCGGCGCTGGAGAAAGTGACAAGTTGGATCGCGGCCGCCCAGGGCGCAGGCGCGAAATGTTGCATGCCACCGAAAGTGAATGGCAGATGCCTGCATCCCGTCGTTCTGGAGAATGTGCCATCCACCTCGGAAATTGCCTGCGAAGAGGCGTTTGCGCCGATTGTGGTGCTTGAGCCGTATGAGGAATTCGAGGATGCGATCGTGAAAGTGAACGCCTCGCGATATGGATTGCAGGCGGGAGTTTTCACGAGCGACCTTGAGCTGGCGGAAAAAGCGTATCAGGAGATAGACGCCGGAGCGGTGCTCATCAATCAAACTCCCACATTTCGTGTGGAAAACATGCCGTATGGCGGGGTGAAAGACAGTGGATTTGGCAGGGAAGGCGTGGGTTATACGATGGAAGAGATGACGGAGATGAAGACGCTCATTGTGAATTATTTATGAAGAACAATTACGTCAATGGCAGATGGGTTGCATCTGCCTCCGGGAAAACACGCGAGATTCTCAATCCAGCCAACAATGAGGTGATTGACACAGTGACCGAGAGCGATGCCTCGGATGCGGAAGCAGCGGTTGCCGCTGCAAGGGAGGCATTCGACCATGGCCCATGGGGATCTGCGCGGGCGCCGGAACGGGCGGCGAAGCTTTTCGCACTGGCCGATTTGATCGACAAACATGCGGACGAACTTGCCCGGACGGATACGCTCAACAATGGCAAGCCCCTTCGCGAAGCACAATACGATGTGGCTGATACGGCGAGTTGTTTTCGGTACTACGCCGGGCTGGCAACGAAGCCGCAGGGTCAGACTTTCGAAACAGCCGATCCTAACATCGTTACTATGACGGTTCGCGAGCCAATCGGAGTTTGCGCGCAGATCATTCCGTGGAATTATCCGCTGCTCATGGCAGCCTGGAAACTTGCTCCGGGGCTTGCGGCTGGGAATTGCTGCATCTTGAAACCGTCGGAGTTGACCCCGCTTTCCGCCGTGCGGTTGTTTGAATTTATCGACGAAGTTGGTTTTCCACCGGGTTCGGCAAATCTGGTTCTGGGAGCAGGCGACCCTGTGGGAGCGACCTTGGCGGCAAGTCATGGCGTGGACAAGGTGGCATTCACCGGCGGCGGTGCCACGGGACGCAAAATCATGCATGCCGCGACAGGCAACTTGAAAAAGGTGACGCTCGAGCTCGGAGGAAAGAGCCCGAACATAATATTCGCGGACGCGCCATTCGAAGCTGCCGTCGAGTTTGCCATGTTCGGTATTTTTGCCGGCCAGGGCGAAGTTTGCAGTGCCGGATCGAGACTCATTCTTGAACGGTCCGTGGCGGACAAATTCCTGCCGCGTCTCGCCGCCGCAGCGGACAAGATTGTCGTTGGCGACGGGCTGGCACCGGACACTGAAATGGGACCACTTATTTCGCGGCAGCACCAGGCTAAAGTGCTTGGTTATATCGAAACCGGGAAAACGGAAGGTGCGGAGTTGCTTTGCGGCGGCAGCGCCTACGACGACGCGCGGGCGGCCGGAAACTTCGTGAGACCAACGGTTTTTGTGCAGACGACGCCGGAGATGAAAATTGTGCGTGAAGAAATATTCGGTCCCGTGTTAGTTGTGCAGCTGTTTGACACGGAGGAGGAAGCGGTGAAGCTGGCGAACGACACCGTTTACGGCCTGGCCGGAGCGGTTCATACATCGGATGGAGCGAAAGCCCAGCGGGTTATTGGGAAAATGCGCGCGGGAATAACCTGGATCAATCACTACCATCCGACTTTCAACGAAGCGCCGTGGGGTGGTTATAAACAGTCCGGCATCGGTCGCGAGCTCGGAACGTACGGCTATGAAGCCTATACCGAGGTAAAGCAGATCAATATCAACCTTGCCCCCGGACGTATCGGATGGTTTAAGAACGTCTGACACCGCCCCGGCGCGGGCGTTCGTGATTCAGTTTTAATATGAACATGGTCGAACTTAGGGATATCTATAAGCGTTTTGGCAATTATGCGGCTGTTGATGGTGTTAGCCTGGATATCCGCGAGGGTGAATTTATGACATTTCTTGGGCCGTCGGGCTGCGGAAAGACGACCTGTCTGCGAATGATCAGCGGTTTCGAGCGGCCGACATCTGGAAGCGTTTGGCTCGGTGGCAAAGACGTAACGAACGTGCCGCCCTACGGGAGGGATGTGAACCAGGTTTTTCAGAGTTACGCGCTGTTTCCGCATCTGACTGTTGCTGAGAATGTTGCATTCGGACTCAAAATGAAAAGGGTTCCGGCTGCGGAGATTAAAAGGCGTGTGGACAAGGTGATTGAAAGTGTGTCGCTCGGGCCAATGGCGACGCGAAAACCGTCGCAACTTTCCGGCGGTCAACGTCAGCGAGTGGCTCTCGCGCGGGCGATCGTGTGCGAGCCGAAGGTACTGCTGTTGGATGAACCGCTTTCCGCGCTAGATGCAAAGCTGCGCCAGCAAATGCGGGTTGAATTAAAACATTTACAGAAAAAATTGGGCATTAGTTTCATTTTTGTGACGCACGACCAGGAGGAGGCGCTAACGATGTCCGATCGCGTGGCAGTCATGAGCCAGGGCAGAGTTGAGCAGATCGGCACTTCCGCGGATATCTATCACCGGCCCGCAACTCGATTTGTCGCGAGCTTCATTGGTGAAACCAATATCGTGGGCGCGGAAGTAATTGGGACCGAAGATGACACTATCGTTTGCAAGTTGGAAGGCGGGTTAATACTGAAAGTGGCTGGGACAAATGGGTCGACACCTGGTCCGGGTAGTAAGTGGCTTGTTTCGTTACGGCCGGAAAAAATCCGACTTCAACACGAGCCGATGGAGGGAACGAACGTTTTCAAGGCGATGATCACCGAGGAAACGTTTAAAGGCGCCGTTGATGATTTGACGATTATGACCGAAGGCGGCTTGGAGTTGCAAACCTTGGTCGCAAACGACGGGGTCGGCGAATTGGAATTCGACCCTGGTGATGACGTCTGGTGCCGGTTGTATCCCGAGGATATTGTTTTGGTGAAAGAGTAAGTTGAGGCCGGCAGGAATGGTTGCGGCAACGGACGGTGGCATGCCTTGTTGAGCGTCACCTTGGAATGGTGAGTGTGCGAGTCACCCTTGCAAGCTGGCAACGATGACACGGGCGGCGGCCACAGGATCGGCGGCAGCGGTGATCGGGCGACCAATGACCAGATAGTCCGCCCCTTGGGCCACGGCTTCGGGCGGAGTCATGATGCGTTTTTGGTCGTTTGCATCCGAGCCCGCGGGACGGATGCCGGGGATGACGAGTTTCATTTCGCGTGGAACAACAGCCCGGAGCAGAGCGACTTCGAGAGGACTGGCGACGAGTCCGCCTAGACCGGCAGCGGCGGCGAGTTGGCTCAGGGATTCGACTTGTTCAGCAATCGGGCGCATGACGCCGGTTTCGGTAAGCGTTTGCTGGTTGGAGCTGGTGAGGACGGTAACGCCGAGGACGCGCGTCGCTGATCCAGCGGCACCCCGAACCGCAGCAGCAAGCATTTCGTGACCGCCACTGGCGTGGACGGTCAGCATCTGGACATCGAGAGCGATGGCAGATTCGACAGCATGGAGCACGGTGTTCGGAATATCGTGGAATTTGAGATCGAGAAAAACCCTCGCTCCGGTGCCACGGACGAGGCGGACGACTTCCGGGCCGTTGCGCGTAAAAAGTTGAAGGCCGATTTTGAACCAGCCAACCTCCGAAGCCAGCATTTCGACGAGGTGCAGGGCTTCCGCCGCCGTCGTGACGTCGAGAGGGACGATGATTTTCTCTTTTGCCTCGGCGACATTTTTCACAGGATGCATGATTCGATGAAGCGTTTTGCGCCTGCCAAAATCAATCTTTCTCTCGAAGTGCTCGGAAAGCGGCCCGATGGATTTCATGATTTGCAAAGTCTCTTTTGTCCGATCTCGCTGGTCGACGAGTTGCATTTCGAAAGGGCGGATCGCTTTGGGTTTTCGTGTTCCGACCCGTCGATTCCGACGGATGAGACGAATCTGGTGGCCAAGGCTGCGAACTCGTTTGGAAACAGTGTTTTGCCGAATGTTCGGGTGCATTTGGAGAAACGCATTCCCCATAGTGCAGGCCTCGGCGGCGGGAGCAGTGACGCGGCGACGACTTTACTTGCATTGAACGAGCTCGCGCTGGAGCCGAAGTCTTTCGCGGAATTGTGTGAGACCGCGGCATTGCTGGGGTCGGACGTGCCCTTTTTTTTGCATCGATCCGCGGCTTGGTGCGAGGGCAGGGGAGAGCGGGTGACTCCCGTGAAGCTGGAAAGCCCATTCGCTGTGCTGCTTTTCAAGCCACCCTTTGGAGTGCCGACCCCATGGGCCTACAAGAATCTCGCTGGGAGCCGGGAGTTGCCGGGCATTTCCTACAGCCCGCAGCAAACGGTCGCCGGCGCGCTGGTAAATCATCTGGAGCGTCCGGTTTTTGAAAAATACGTGCTGCTCGCATTGGTGAAGAAATGGCTCCTCGGACAACCCGAAACTCTCGGCGCCCTGATGTCTGGATCAGGCTCCACGATGTTTGCTCTCGCGCGTACGCAGTCCGATGCGGAGGCGCTGCGCGAGCGGATTTTGGAGGAATTTGGGGCGGACAACTGGACGTGGGTCGGCAGCACAATGTCTTCTGACGGATGGTGAGCCGCCCACCAAACGAACGCAAGCGGCGGCCCTTTCGTCGCTTCGCCGGGGCGATGTCTCTCAGCTCCAAAAGCATCTTGAGTCGGGGGCAGATATAAATGCTGTTGATAGGTTTGGAAGATCGACGCTCTATCATGCTCTGCCATGTAATAGATCAAAAGCTGTCGAAGTTTTAATAACTAAATATTTTAATGTAAACATAGGAGTAAGTGAAGGGAATGCGGCCCTATCCTTGGCGAAAAGCCCTTCTTGGTGATCTGTTTTGACCAAACGGAAAAAGGTAAGCATGGACAAGGACGCAAATGGCAATGAGTTTTGGGTGCACACGATCGGGTTGTCGAGGCCCGCAAAGCCGAGACAACGAATTGCTATGCCTAACAACACCGCTCCGTGCGGCAGCGGCGGTGTCTCGCTCGGCAAACTCGCGCACGACCCGCACCGCGACCACCTCGGCAAGCGGGACGCTAGCACCCACGAGAACCGGTGCATTGCTTGGACACCATAGCTTCACCCCATGGCGGCGAATGCAGGGAGGCGGACTGGCAGCCTCGTGGTGGGGATGAAATGGCTGCAGAATACGTGCACGGCCTGTTCAACGTGTGCCATCGCGCTGGGGTAGTGTCTTTGGCGACGGTTACAAGGCTATTCGGCTATACTAACCGAAGGGCGGCAGCTCGCGGGTATGATTCGGCATTGGGGCGACGATCGCATGACCTGGCGCGGGCTGATGAACTGCTGGTGGAGGGTTGGGCAAAGGCCGGGATGAGCGAGAACGAACTGCGTGGCGGTGTGAGGCAAATCTGGTCGTCAAGGCCGCGAACTGGTTCGGGAACGGTACGCGGAATTGCTGGGGTTGGAGGTGCCCTTTTTCCATCGATCCCCCTGAGTGGTGTCAGAGAAGGGGAGAGCGGGTGAGTCCACTGCTCCAGTAAGACTGGCCCGGAACAAACGGTCGCCGGCATGCTGGTAAATCATTTGGAGCGTCCGGTTTTTAAAAAATAGCAAAATAGCTGCTGCAGAGGAGCAAAATGAGTGCACCAATTTCTAGCAATCGATGCGTGCCAAAAACGGAAACTGGAGCGAGAATGCAGCTTATGAACCCCATGATCGACCCCGGAAATGCTTCTTTTGACATTGAGGACTGCGAGGACGTCATCGGCATGGTGAAAACCTTGGTCGATGGCAGGCGCCCAGGTATCCTCGGCACCGTGGATAAGGAGGGCAAGCCGCATGTGCGGTGGATGGCAACCTTCTCCTTTTCTGAATTCCCAATATTCCATACGCTGACGCATCCGGAGAGTCCAAAGGTGACACAGATCCGGGAGCATCCCTATGTGACCTGGATGTTTTCCAATGACGATCTAAGCCTCATCGTTAATCTGGCCGGGAGAGCTCGCGTGCTCACGGACACCCGTTCGCTGAAGCGCATCTGGGCGAAGATTGACGATAAATCCCACGCCTATTTTCTCCGTCAATACACCAAAGGAGCGGGTTTTGCGGTCATCGAAACGTTGGCCGAATCGGTCCAATGCTGCTCGCCGAAGAACAACCTGTATTTCGAGGTTGGGACGGACGAGGTTGCGCGTATGCACTAGCGTGGTGTGCGGTAAAATCGCCGCGAAATTTGCGTGTCTTGCTGGAATGGCTACGGCTGGGTGTCTCCCGGGAGGAGTAGGGAAATCTCCTAGTGGACCCCTTTCAGCGCCTAGGCGCGTAGCCGTGTTTCACCCATTGTAACACGCAGGTGTGGGAACTATGTTTGATTATGGAAACGCCGATCGTCATCCGGCCGCACAGCATTCCGGGTTCGCGGGCCCTTGAATTCCCGCGCGGCCGATCGCGTTTGCCAAAATTCATGAGAGCTCACTCCGATACCAATCTGATTGCGGCGTTATCGAAGTCGCAAATTTACCAGGATTTCGAGCGCGCCTTTGGCGAAACGACGGGGCTGCCACTCAATCTGCGGCCCATCGACCATTGGCAACTCGCGCACCGAGGCCGGAAACACGAAAACCCCTTCTGCGCACTAATGGCTCAGTCCAACAAGAGCTGCGCGGCCTGTTTGAGAATGCAACAGGAGATTTCAGACCCTGGCATTCGGGAGACACGTTCGGGCGTTTGCTTTGCGGGCCTCTGCGAGACCAGTGTGCCTCTGCGGGTCGGCGACCATCTCATCGGCTTTTTGCAGACGGGCGAAGTCATGTTTGGCGCCCCGAAAAAGGGGGGCTTCAGCAAAATCGCCGAGCAGCTTCGCGAGTGGGGATTCAGCATCGACGTGACCGAAGCCGAAGCCGCCTGGCTCCGCACGCGGACCCTTTCGAAGAAGCAGTACAATCAGATGATCCGGCTGCTGGAAATCTTTGCACAGCACCTCGCACTGGTGGCTAACCAATTGATGATCCGCCAGCAAAAAGCCGAACCGCCTGCGATCACGCGGGCCCGGCAATACATTGAGGCGCATTACACTGAGGAGCTTCCCCTGGGAAAGGTTGCCCAGGCGGTTAACATGAGCAGTTATTATTTCTGCAAGATGTTTCGTAAGGCAACCGGTGTGACTTTTACGGATTTTTTGTCGCGCGTCCGCATTGAAAAAGCGAAGAGCCTGCTGCTCAACCCGAATGCGCGTGTTAGCGAAATCGCGTTCGACACTGGATTTGCATCCATCACGAATTTCAATCGGACCTTCAAACAGTTTGTCGGCCATTCACCCACAGACTACCGCGATACCTTGCCAAATGTAGCGTGATGTAGGACTTCCGAAAACGGGGAGGACTACAGGCCGAAACCGTACCATCCGGCGGTGGAGAGAGCCTTCGACGCTGAAACGTGGTCGGATCATTCTTTCCGGTTAACGCAATTTTTGGAAACAGAAGAGCAAGAATTGGAGAGTGGCCAGGCGCCGGCCATGCGAGGCTTGCAGCAAGCTGGAACCTATGAAAACGACTACGCAACCTGCACCATCTGACGCGAGGACATTGAATTTAGCCAATATTCTTGTGCCGATCGATTTTACCAAGACATCGAGCAATGCGCTATGGTATGCGAAGCCGTTTGCCAGAAGTTTCGATGCCAGGATTACGCTGGTTCATGCCATCGACACACTCGCGTACGCGGCGAGCATGAGGTATGTCCCTGTGAATGGAGAGCTTTTGATGGCGCCCGCCGAGCGGAGGCTGGAAGCCTTGGGTATCGATGCTGTCGGGGAGGAATTGCTCGGCGATATTCTGGTCCGGGCGGGCACGCCTTTCGAGGTGATTACGAACGTCGCCCGGGAGTGGGATGTTGACCTTATCGTAATCGGGACCCATGGGTACTCGGGTATCCGGCACTTTTTCCAGGGCAGCACCACGGAGCGCGTCGTGCGCGAAGCTCCCTGCCCCGTGTTGGTGGTTCATCCAACCGAGCACGAGGTTGTGCAACACGAATGTTAACGCGGTTTCAACGCCATCCGGCGCGAAACTTCTCGCAGGTAGGACCGGCCGCGCCGGGCATTGGACATCGTTGTGACGGAATCTCCGGTGCCTGCAATTTCCAGAATGAGTGGACCATGAAATCCGCTGACGGAAAGATCGTGGAGCAACTCCACCCAGTTGATTCGGCCATCCCCAGGCGGCAGATGATCGTCGAAGTTCCCGTTGTTATCGTTAACGTGAATCATTCGTAGATGCCCGGCCAGTTTCCGGACGAGCATAAAAAGATCGCCTGAGAGATTTGCGTGGCCGGTGTCGAGGCAGGCACCGGCATCGACGTCTTCGAGGGCGTCGAGGATCCACAAAATATCGCTGGTGTGTCCGAAAAGGAGATGGGGCAGCTTGTTTTCCAATGCGCAGCCGATCCCCAGTTCCCGGCAGCGCCGGGCGACCTGGTTCAAAACGGAAACGGTATTCTCCATGCGCTGGAGCCGTTCTGCGGGCGGTGGCGTCATCGCGTGTTCCGGCCCCGGATGGATAACCAGATACTGTGCGCGCAACGTGGCCGCTGCTTCGACGGCCCGCAGAATTTCTCCCAGCGCGATTTCCCGTCGGTCATGTTCGAGCGCCGAGATGTCGATGTGATCGGCAAACGGTGCGTGAAATGAGAAAGCCGCCATGCCCAATTCGTCAATTCGCGCCGCCGCTGCGCCGACGGCTCCGAGGTCGTGATAGTCGAGATGCCTGGGCGCGGAGCACACTTCCACGATGCTGAAGCCGCTTTCGCGAATCGCCTTGAGGCAATCCAGGACGTTATTCTGGTAAAAACAGCCGGTTGAAAGGCCGATGGGCCAGATGTTCATAGTGTCTTCGTGCCAGAGCCGAGCGCCGAAACAACGCCAGGTTGCCCGGACAATCCGCAATGAGGCACGTTCCTCCTTCCTGAGATGATTGGCAGTTGAAATCCGCGAGATCGTCCCGACCTGTGACGAAGAGCCCGGCGAAAAGACGCGTGTAAAAATCCGCCCGGGTCGCAGGGTCCGTGTCCAGCCATTGGCTGCCCCAGCCGTAGTCGTGCTCGAATTTCGACCGGATCAGTCCGGCGATGTGGCGCGGATGCCAGCCGAGAGCGAGCATCACACGGGTGATCAGCCGCATACTGGCGGGGTGAAGCAGGAGCTCGTTGGGATTGGTGAGGATGGTGCGTGCGCAGGAGGGCAGAATTTCCATCGGTGTCCGGTCGTAGGTTTCCGGCCAGCGCTCGGGTGGCTCGTGTTCCTGCGAGTAAAACCAGCCGTGGAAATCCGAGAGCGTCGACCCCTCGTATTCATCCACGAGATTCTCCATTGCTTCCGTGTTGTCAGGAATGCGTGTAGAAGCACGCGTCGCCAGCTCTGCCGTCAACTCCGGGTCGCGCATTGCAGCCACACCTAGGCGCCAGTCCATTTCAAAAAGGGGAATGCAAAAAAGGGCAGGCAGATTTCTTACGAGTTCCTCGCCGAGCAGCCAGCGCTGATGCCGAGGTTTGAGATAATGACTGAACGGAACCCGAACGAGGCGGGAATGCAGGGGATCGCCGTACTCGGAGATATCGACCGAAATCATCTCGCGCTCCTGGGCCCCGTAGTCCGTCTCAACTGCAGTCAACTCGACGGGAATGTTGCACAGTGGTGCAGCGAGTTCCCTGATCCGGTGAGCAAGGTACTCCATCACGAGACCGAGGCCGGCAAAAGCCGAGGCCAGTTTATACGAAACGGACGTGCCGTCAGGCTCGTGCGAACGGGCACTGATCTCCCACAATGAACTGGTGCCGCGTCCCAGGCCGGCAAGCCGGGAGAACACCGCCGAATTCTGCCGTATGCGCCAGATGAAATGATGGCCGCGCCCGCTCAGGTTGTGGAGGGGAGCGATGCCAAAGGTCAAAAGGAGACGTTCGACCGTCCTTGCAACCGGATCCTGGAAACCGAAAGCCCGTTCCGGGTCGAGATAGGCTGCAGCGGGTTGGTCAAAATTGACATACTCCAGGTCGAGATCGGCCAGGAGCGAGTCGCGATCCCAGAGGGACCGGCAAATATCCGCATCCTCCTGGAACAGGATGGGCAGTTCGCGAGGCCCCCTTGGGGCGCGGCATTGCGGGTCACTGGCATCGCCTGCTGTCAGATGATGACACCTGGCTGTTTCTATAGAGCGCCCTCCCAGAAAGTCGACGAAACGGGCCTGGACCCACGGGTTGTCATAGTGGTTCGCGTACATGACCTTTTCCCGTTCGCGAGCCGGAGTCTCCTCGTTTGTTGGAAACGAGCCGCCTGCCAGGTGAGACTCCGGCCGCGAAACGTGCTGTGGGGAAATACTATAACCGGGCGATGAGTAATTCCTTTTGAAAATGCAGTTCCAAAGGCAGATCACCGTGGAGGGTCAGGAACAACTCGTCCTGCTCCAATACCTCCCGTTTCCAGCCCTCCACATCGAAGGCAAGGGCGGAAGCAAGTTTTTCGCGCGAGTAACCTTCAATACCGTCGATGCAGATATGCTCCGCCGACGGCATCCACCCAAGAGGCGTCTCGTCGGCGTAAACACGTCCGCGGCAGCGGTTTACGATCCATTCCAGGACGCGTAGATTGTCTCCAAAACCAGGCCACAGAAACTCGCCCTGAGCATCCTTTCGGAACCAGTTGACATGGAAAATCTTTGGCGGCTGGCGCAGTTGCTTGCGCATGCGAAGCCAGTGGGTCAAATACGCGCCCATGTTGTAGCCGCAGAATGGCAGCATCGCCATCGGGTCCCGACGCACTTTGCCGACACTGCCCGCAGCGGCGGCGGTCATTTCGCTGCCCATTGTGGCACCGACATAGACGCCGTGGATCCAGTTGAACGATTGGAACACGAGGGGCATGGTTGTCGCCCGGCGGCCGCCGAAAATAATCGCGCTGATCGGCACGCCCTGTGGATCGTCCACGGCGTCATCCAGCGCTGGATTGTTCGTCATCGGTGCAGCGAACCGGCTGTTGGGATGCGCGGCCTTTTCTTTCGAGTTCGGCGTCCAGGGGTTGCCTTTCCAGTCGGTAGCCGCAGCTGGCGGAGGACCGTCCTTGCCTTCCCACCACACGTCACCGTCCTCGGTGAGGGCGACGTTGGTAAAAATCGTGTCGCGGGCCATGCACTGCATGGCGTTGGGGTTCGAATGGTAGTTTGTGCCTGGCACGACGCCGAAATAGCCAGCTTCAGGATTGATAGCGTATAGCCGCCCGTCCGGCCCGGGTTTCATCCAGGCGATATCGTCACCGATGGTGGTGATCTTCCATCCCCGGTAATGCAGGGGCGGGATCATCATGGCAAAATTGGTCTTCCCGCAGGCACTTGGAAAAGCGGCAGCGACATACGTTTTCTCCCCGTCAGGTGATTCGACGCCGAGAATGAGCATGTGCTCGGCCATCCAGCCTTCCTGGCGTCCGAGATAGCTGCCGAGGCGCAGGGCGAGGCATTTCTTGCCCAGAAGGACGTTGCCTCCATAATTCGAGCCGACGCTGATGACTGTGTTGTCTTGAGGAAAGTGGGCGATGATGCGCCGCGCTGGATCGAGGTCCAGCATCGAATGGATTCCGCGGTTGAAGTCGTCGCTGTCGTCCCCAAGCTGTTCGTAGGCGAGGTTTCCCATTCGCGTCATGATGCCCATGCTTAGCGCGACGTAGAGGCTGTCAGTGAGTTCGATACCGACTTTTGCCAGCGGCGAGCCCGCGGGCCCCATGATGTATGGCACCACATACATGGTGCGACCGCGCATGGCGCCGTTGAGCATGTCATTGAGCCTGGCATACATCTCCTTCGGGGGGGCCCAGTTGTTAATGGGACCGGCATCGTCTTTTGTAGGCGTGCAAATGAATGTGCAGTCTTCGACTCGAGCGACATCGTTAGGGTTCGAGCGATGATAATAGCAACCGGGCCGGAGCTTGGGGTTCAACGCGGTGAGGACGCCCTCCTGCTCTGCACGAAACGTGAGCCATTTCTTTTGTTCCGGCGAGCCATCGCAATAGAAAACGTCGTCTGGCTGGCAGAGTTCAACGATTCTGGAAATCCAGCTCAGGACAACGGGATTTCTGATGTTAGGCACTTCAAGAGGCGTCGCATTCATGTCACGACATTTTGCGTCGGAGGAAAGCAACGTGCTCACCATGGCTTGCCAAATGCTGATCGTTTTTTGCGGAGTAAATCGCGACGCAGGTTTCGCATCGCGAGGAATTCTGCTTCGAATTCTGCCAAACGCCCGGTTGACCGCATGCAATTTTTCCTGTTGCGTGCCTCTCGAACATTTCCAGCCGCCATGCAAGAAGACCTGAGCAGAACGCTTATTCACACCACGACGATTTTTGCCCGGTTGGATGAGCTCGCGACGCAAATAACCGATGATTATCAAGGGAAAGAATTGACGGTTTTGGCGATCATGAGCGGGAGTCTGATGTTTGGTGCAGATTTACTGCGGCGGATCCCATTGCCACTGCGAATTACCTGCCTGAGCGTTTCTTCGTATCACGGCGGAACGACGAGCAGTGGACACGTCACGTTTCATCAGGCTGCGTTTCCCGATTTGCACGGACGACACGTGCTGATTTTGGACGACATCCTGGATACGGGGCTCACCCTGCAGACGATCCGGGAAAAATTGCGCCGGGAGACGTCCCCACTCAGCATGAAGATTTGCGTGTTGCTCCGCAAGAACATCCCCGAGCGGCACGGGATCGACGCGGATTATGTCGGATTCGACATCGCGAACGAATTTGTCGTCGGTTATGGTCTCGACTATCAGGAAAAGTATCGGAACCTGCCCTACATTGGCGTGCTACGACAAGAGGTAGCGGCCATGGAGTTGTGAAAATTCGCGTTCAATTTTTTTCCCGCTTGAAGGAGATCGCAGCAGCGGAGCCTATCGACAAGAGCGTCCCCTGTGGAAGCACGGTCGGCGATTTGATGAAGGCCTTGGATGCTGAATTTCCGAAGCTCGCAGATTGGGAGGGGAAACTGTTGGTGGCCGTGGGCGTGGAGTTTGCAACACGGGAACAGGTGCTGAAGGAAGGGGACCTGGTATCGTTCATGCCGCCGGTTCAGGGTGGGTGAAGGCTGTGCTCTACTTTTCTCTCTCTTGCTCATCATCGTAATCGCTGCTGAATCGAGAGTCCTGGCGCCTACGATCTGAACTCGATTAAGCTTACGAGCAGGAGTAAGAGTAGATTATTCGCAATGAAGACACCCGACTGGACTGCCATACGCCGCGACTTTCCGGCTCTCGACCAGGAAGTTCACGGGTATCCACTCGTTTATTTCGATAACGCCGCGACGTCGCAGAAGCCGCGGACCGTCATTGATGCTCTCGTCTATTATTACGAACGGGACAATGCCAATGTCCACCGCGGCATCCACGAGTTGAGCAACCGGGCTACGGCCGCCTTTGAAGCGGCGCGTGACCGGGCCGCCCGATTCATCAATGCTCGGAGCTCGCGCGAGATCATTTTCACCCGCGGCACGACCGAAGGCCTCAATCTGGTCGCGCAGGCCTGGGGCGGTGAACACATTCGTGCCGGCGAAAAAATTCTCCTTACCGAGATGGAGCACCACAGCAATCTCGTTCCGTGGCAGCTGCTCGCTCATCGCGTTGGAGCAAAGCTGGAATTTATTCCCGTGACCGGTGACGAAGGGCTCCTCAATCTGGAAAAAATCGATCAACTGCTGACGCGGGACATCAAAGTTCTCGCCTTCGGTCACATCTCGAATTCGCTGGGTACGATCAACCCCGTCCGCGATCTGTGTGCCCGTGCCCGGGAACTTGGAGTCACAACGGTTATCGATGCCGCTCAAAGCGCCGGACACATCCCCATCGACGTTCAGGACATCGGCTGCGATTTTCTCGCGCTCTCGGGCCATAAGATGTGCGGCCCGACGGGTATCGGCATTCTTTACGGACGCGAAGAAAAGCTCGATGCCACGCCTCCCTGGCAGGGCGGGGGAGAAATGATCTCGAGTGTCCGTTACACCGACGCCACTTGGAACACGCTTCCGCACAAGTTCGAGGCTGGCACCCCCGATATTTCCGGCGCTATCGGTCTGCACGCGGCGATGGACTACATCGATCGCATTGGGCGCGGCAAAATTTTCGAACATGATGCCGGGCTCACGGCCTATGCCTGGGAGCGCCTTGGCGAAATCCCTGGCATCCGACGATTTGGCCCCCCGCGCGACCGTGGCGCCCTCGTTAGTTTTTTACTGCCGGAAGTCCACGCGCACGATGTGGTCACCATGGCCGACCAATATGGCGTTGCCCTTCGCGGCGGACATCACTGCTGTCAGCCGCTTATGCGACGGCTGGGCGTGGCTGCGACCGCGCGCGCGAGCTTCTATTTCTATAACACTCTCGAAGAGATCGACTGTATGGCCGATGCTCTTGCTGAAATTTCCCACTTTTTCAACCGTGCACTTTGAAGAGCTTTACCAAGACATCATCCTGGATCATTCGCGTCGTCCCCGGAATTACGGCGAACTTCCAGATGCCGATGCGACGGTCAATGGCAACAACCCGATGTGCGGCGATGACGTCACGCTCCAGGTCAAATTCGACGCCGCAGACCGGGAAAAGATCGCCAAAGCTGCATTCACAGGGAACGGATGCTCCATTTGCATGGCTTCCGCGTCATTGTTGACCTTGAAAGTTAAGAATCGCACCCGCGCCGAGGCAGGCGCGCTGGCAGAGAAATTCCAGAATCTGGTTACAGGAGTCGCGGAGCTTGCGCCCGAAGATGAGTCGCTGGGCGATCTGCAAGTCCTTATTGGCGTGAGAAAATTCCCTCAACGGGTCAAGTGCGCGACTCTTGCCTGGCATGCACTGGAAGAAGCGCTGGAGCACTAGACTCCAGCGAAGCGTCGATCTATCGATTTTTACACTCCCTCTGCATATTCCTTCCACTCGATTCCTTATGAACTGCAATGGGTCTTTCGGTTGCGACAAAAAGAAAGCGGCGCAAGCGCCGCTTTCCCGTTTTAATTTGCTGATCGCAGATCGGTTAGCTAACCGCAATTTTACGCGGCTTGAGCTTCTCAGCCTTGGGCAACGTGAGGGTTAACACGCCGTCTTTTAGGTTGGCACCGATGCGCGTGGTATCGATGCTCGGAGCGAGTTCGAAAACGCGGCGGTAATCGAGGTCGCGGATTTCCGTATAAACTGGTTCGCCATTTTGCGAGCGTGCGGCTTTCCGGCCAGTGACAGTTAGACGATCTTCTTCAATGGAAATATCGAGGCCTGCGGCATCGACGCCAGGAAGATCGAGGAAAACGGTGGTTGCGTCGCCGTTCCGGCGAATGGTCACAAGCGGTGCAGTGTAGAGACGGCGATCAGCCGTTTCTGGACCTGACTCCTGCGAAGTAACAGTGGATGTGCTCATAAGATCAAGAGGGTAAAGTTGTTTGTCGTTGGGCGGGACCCGTCGGTGGGTCCCGCCGCCTGGATCGGGTTTGGTTGGTGATTTACGAGGCGCTGACCGTGATCTGCCGCGGTTTTGCTTCCTCCGATTTTGGTAGGACGACCGTCAGCACGCCGTCCTTGTAGCTGGCGGTGACTTTGTCGTGGTCAACAGCAGAGGGAAGATGGACCGAGCGCTGGAAACGGCCGAAAAACCGTTCGCTGCGGAAGGTTTCGGCATCGTCTTTCTCGGCTTCCTGTTTGCGCTCGCCGCTGATGCTCAAGGCGCCTTCGTGAATGGAAATGTCGATTTCATCCTTATTCAGGCCTGGCAGTTCAACAACGACCGTGACGTTGTCCTTGTCCTGATACACATCGAGGGCCGGGTTCCAGCCGCCGAATAGATTGGACGGACCTTCGCCGAAAGTTCCTTCGAACAGCCGATTCATTTCCTGTTGGAGAGTGGTCAGCCGGTCGAAAGGCGACCATACGGACCGCTCGGGTTTACGATAGTGGATTAGATTCATGGGTTTGGATGGTTTTGGGTTGCCGCCTGCGGAACAGACGGCTTGCGTTTTCCTTCCAAAGCTTGAGCCATGCCGTGCATTGATTGGCACGTAACATACTTCTATTGAGAATCTTACGTCAATACCGCGAGATTCTGAGTGCGTCACACTGGCGCATAGTGGTATTCACAAAAAAGATATGCGCCAGATTGGCGCATCTTGAACTGGCGCAATGAAGGCTTGCCGATCGCACGTCAGGGGGTCGCCGCGGAGGTGGATTGAACCGGAATCGCGTCGATGTTGGGATAGTGTTTCCACTGTGTGCTCACAAAATGCCACCATTCCGTGCGCGTGGCGTAGAAGCCATTGTCCAACATGGCTTTTTGAAGCATCTGCACCCGGCGCAGAATTTGATAGTCCTCTCCTTTGTAGAAATAGTCGGCCGACCCATTCATGACGTCGAAAGCTGTCGGCATGGGAAGCTCCCTGCCGGTAGCGAGATCGTAGAGGGTGACATCCACCGCGACGCCGCGGTTGTGAAGCGGGCGAAGGCCGGGATCGGCAATGTAGCGGGTATCTGGGATGGCGGCGAAAAGGGCTTTCTGGGCGTAAATGGGGCGCCACGCATCCCAGACTCTGAGGCCGTAACCATATTTCCGGAGGGCCAATTGGGCCTTCTGCAGATCGATCGCCACGCCACGGCGGAGTAGAGCCTGAAATTCGGGCGGATAAATGGGTTTCCCCGTGATATTGGCGGCCGTTTTATATTTCAGATCGACTTGGATGGACGGCTCGACACTTTGAATGGGAACCATTTCGAGCAAATTGGGCGTCGGCACCATGTAAGCGACCGCTGACGACTGGGCACGAGCGGAAGGGCTCAGTAAGATGCTGAGAAAAAGGGCAAGTATCGCGACTTGGGACCGGAGCTCCACCCGGCCGATTCAAACTAAATTTTACGATTTCGGCAAGTCGGCGCGCTCAGACGTTTTTCTCCGGCGAGCAGAACCAGACCTTGTTGCCTTCGCTATCCAGGAAACTGCCAACATAAAACTCGTCGAAAAGGGCCACGGGGTCGGAAATGACGACGCCGCGTTCGAGAAGAACACGCTCAGTTTCGCGGGCGTCGTCGGTGGCGACGGTAACGCGGGGGTTGGGCGTCTGAGTGGGAGGCGCGTACCAGTTGGGTTTCAACATCAGAATGGTCTGCCCGAGAAAATAACCGACTTGTTCGTCACCTTCGAACGCAGGCGGAAGGCCGAGAGTCTGGCTGTAAAACCGGTTGGCCCGTTCCGGATCGAGAACGGAAAATGCAATGACTTTGACACGCAGGAAGCCGAATGGGGAAGTGAACATGGTGTTGCGAAGAGTCAACCCGCTGAAACCGCCGGGATGCGATAGAATCGCAGCATTTCAACGACCAACCATACGACCAACCGGCAAAGGTGAAAGAGGAACGTTCTCTATTCTAAAAGCTGACTTTCAGCTGCTTCGCGCTGCTGCTTGATTCCAGAGCTGGGCATGGCAACAGTGGGCGGCGTTCTCATTAACGATCAAAAAACCGAATTCCGCATTCCGCAATCGAAATGGCCGATTTTCCGACAGGCAACGTCACGTTTCTCTTCACTGACATCGAGGGGAGTTCCCGGATGTGGGAGAGGTATCCTGTGGCGATGGGTGGAGCCTTGGCGAATCACGATCGGATTTTGCGGGAATCCATCAAGCTGAACGAAGGGCTCGTGTTTAAGACCGTGGGGGACGCGTTTTGCGTCGTGTTCAATGAAGCGCCGGGGGCGATCGCAGCAGCTGCGGCCGCTCAGAAGCGGCTGGCGGAATCCACTTGGGAGACACCGGATCCGATCAAAGTGCGAATGGCCGTACATACTGGCGTGGCAGAGTTGCGAGACAACGACTATTTCGGACAGACTTTGAATCGCGTGGCGCGGATTCTAGCGGCGGGCAACGGCGGTCAGACGCTCCTTTCGAGAGTGACTGAGGAACTGGTGAACGGTTTACTCCCGGACGGAGTGAGCTTGCGGGATCTGGGCGAGCGACGGCTGAAGGATCTGACCCGGTCCGAGCGGATTTTTGAGGTCATCATCGAAGGGCTGCCGGATGAATTCCCTCCGCTCCGGTCGCTGGAGCGGTTTCCGAACAATCTTCCGGTGCAACTCACGTCGTTCGTAGGTCGGGAGGCGGAGCAACTGGAGGTCCGCCGACTGCTCGACACAACCCATTTGCTCACATTGACAGGGCCCGGTGGCACTGGGAAAACGCGCCTTTCGCTCCAGGTCGCTGCGGATGTTCTGGAACACTATCCGGACGGCGTGTGGCTGGTCGAACTGGCACAAATGTCGGATCCGGAAAAGCTGGCCGAAACGGTGGCCAATGTGCTGGGCGTGATGGGTGACGGAGATCGTCAACCGGAAGCGGTTCTCGCGAGTTTCTTGCGCCGCAAGAATATGTTGCTGATTTTTGACAACTGCGAACATCTCGTCGTGCCGGTGGCAATGCTTGCCACGGAATTGCTTCAGGCCGCGCCCAATTTGAGAATCCTGGCCTCAAGCCGGACGCCATTGAGTATTATGGGAGAGACAACCTGGCCGGTGCCGCCGCTTTCGACCCCGCAACGCACCCGGTGGGGCGATCTTCCCTATTATACGGTGGAACAGGCAGTCTCCTTTGAGTCGGTGAAACTGTTCATGGACCGCGCGCTGGCGGTGAATCCACGGTTTCAATTGACGCCGGAGAATATAAGAGCCGTCACGCAGATTTGTTATCGGCTGGACGGCATCCCACTGGCAATTGAGCTGGCTGCGGCGCGAGTGAAATTCCTTCCGCCTCAGCAGATCGCATCACGTTTGGATGACCGTTTCCAGCTGCTCACCGGAGGCAGCCGATCGGCGCTGCCCCGCCAGCAGACATTACGGGCGCTGATTGATTGGAGTCACGATCTGCTTTCGGAGAAAGAACGGATTCTGTTTCGCAGGCTTGCGGTTTTTGTAGGGGGAAGAACGTTGGAAACGGTGGAGGCCGTATGTTCGGGAGAGGAAATCGAAGATTGGGAAGTGCTCGATCTTTTGTCGCAACTTCTTGATAAATCGCTGATTACGATCGAGGAAGGGCCACAGGGTGAGCCGCGTTATGTGATGACGGAGTCGGTCTGGCAGTATGCAACGGCAAAGTTTGCTGAATCAACCGATGGCGATGTGACTCGTGACCGACACCTGGCGTACTTCACGAAAAAAGCGGAGAAAGCAGCGCCGTTTTTGTGGGGACCGGATCAAGCGCATTGGCTGGAGAAATTGTCTCCGGAGCGTTACAATTTTCGCGCCGCGATGGATTGGGGAATTGCCTCCAAGCAACCCAAAGGGTTGGAGTTGGCGATGCGGATGGCTGTAGCTTTGGCCCGGTTTTGGGAGGTGCGCTCGGACCTCAAGGAAGGCCGCGAACATACAGACGCCCTTCTGGCAGAAGTATCGAGGGCACCAAGAACGCTGCTATTGGCGGAAACCATTCTCGTGGGTTCCCGGTTGGCGTGGTGTCAGGACGACACGAAAGTAGCCCGAGCGTATGCGGTAGAGTCGCTCGAGATATTCCGGGAACTCAAAGCGGATGTTCACGTGGGGTTCAGTCTTGCAATTCTTGGATTTATCGAACGGCTGGAGGATTCCGTTGACGCGGCTGAAGCCTACTTCAAGGAAACGATGGCGATTGCCGAAAAAACAGGCGATCTGGAACTGCGCAGTTTAGCGCTGTCCGGAATGGGATCGATTGCGGGGGATCGGAAGGATTATGCCGCCGCGGCGCGCTTAAAACAGCAAAGTGTGGAGATTTGCAGGCAACTGGGAGACCGCTACTTGCTGGAGCTCAACACGTGGAGTCTGGGCCGTCTGGCTTTTCTGGCGGGCAGAACGGATGAAGCCTTTGCGTTTTTCCGTGAATGCGCGGCGACGGCTGTCGAACTGGCGAATCGATGGATCATTCCGCATCTCGTCGAGAACATCGGAGCGATCTGCCGAGTGCGAGGTCAATTTGAGACTGGAACAAGACTTTTTGGAGCGGCTTCGGTGATGCGCGAGCGGCTGGGACTGAACTTTGTGCCGTTGGAAATGGAACAGTACGACAGGGAGGTAGCCACGCTCCGCGAGGGGGTGAGCGATCTGGCGCGCTTTACGGAACTCTGGGAAGCGGGACGGATGATGGATCCGTCGATGGCCTTGGAGATGGCTTTTCCAGGCTTGATGAAGAAAGTGAAAGGGGAGCAATGACCAGCGGAAGTGGCTGTCGATTTTTCCCATTGGCAATGTGGCAAGTCTTTCCTACTGTGAGGGTAGAGAATGAAAGTATCCAAACGCGGCGAATACGCCCTCCGCGCGCTCATCGACCTTGGTCTGGCTCAGGAAGCCGGGCGGGAGGTGCTGCAACTGAGCGAGCTTGCGGAGAAAGAAAAACTCCCAGTCAAATTTCTCGAGCAGATTCTCATGCAGCTCAAGGCGGCAGGGTATGTCGATGCGAAGCGCGGACGTCTAGGCGGCTACTATCTGGCCAAACCGATGGAGGAGATTCGCTTCGGATCGGTCATCCGGCTGATTGATGGTCCGCTCGCGCCGATTGCGTGCGTGAGCCAGACCGCCTATGAACGATGCACGTGTCCCGACGAAGAACATTGCGGATTGAGAATGCTGATGCTCGACGTGCGGAACTCGATTGCGGCGATTCTGGACCGTTTTACGCTGGCCGACACGGTGGACGTAACGTTACGCAAGATGCGTCGCGATGGTTGCCCACTGCCTTTCGCCATCGAGAATTGAAAGGAGAAGAAGCCGCCGGCCGCTTTGGAGACGGGGAGGCGTCCAGATCTTTTGCCCTCTGGAAACCCGGCGCGATGCCGCGTCTACTTTGTGCGCTGCTTCTGGTCACTACCGCTCTCATCGCAAATGCTGCTGACTGGGAAATTGTAAAGGTCGACGGCCGCCAGTACATTGCTATTTCCAGCCTCCAGAAGTTTTATTCGCTTAAGATTGCGCCAGGAGCGGATTCCAGACAAATCCGCCTTACCGGCGAAAAAGGCATCATCGACCTCCGCGCTGGTACCCGTGAATGCGCCATTGACGGCGTCCGCATCTGGCTTTCTTTCCCTGCATTACGCCAGAATGGGACGTGGCTGGTCTCGCGTATGGATCTCGCGAAAACCATCGAACCCGCTCTTCGGCCGGGCTGGATCAAGGGACTCGGAAAAGTCGACACTATCGTCCTTGATCCTGGCCACGGCGGACAGGATGGCGGCGCCGCCAGTTGGTATGGATTCGAAAAAAACTATGCACTCGACATCGCCATCCGGGTGGGCCGCGTTTTGGTCAACCGCGGGGTTAAGGTCGCTTTAACGCGTCGGGCCGATTACTTTATCCCTCTGGAATTTCGCGCCGCCGTCCCGAATAACTTCCCGAACTCTATCTTTGTCAGTATTCATCTCAATGCCTCCAGCGATGGCCCAGCCGGCACAGGCATCGAAGTTTTCAGCATCGCGCCACGCGGCGCGCCCTCAACCAACGATGGCTACATCACTTGGGCGAGCCTCCGCGAGGAACCCGGTCACGCGCTTGATATGGCCAGTTTTGCCCTAGGCCAATCCATTCAGACGGCGCTCATGGGCCACCTGGAAGAAGCCGACCGAGGCTTGAAGCGCGCACGTTTTGCTGTCATTCGTCGAGCGACCGTCCCTTCGGTGCTTGTCGAATGCGGTTTCCTGACCAACCCTCAAGATGCCCGCAAAATGGCGACTGTTGTGCATCGCGAGGTTATCGCAACGGCCATTGCTGACGGTATCTTCGACTACAAACAGCTTGCTGAGACCCAACGCACTCCACGCCGCCTCGCCGATTATAACAAACCGATTGCCGACCGGATTACGCTCCGCGAAGACCACGAGGGAACTGCCCCATCCGACATGCAAGAGAATGGCTCTGTTGGTCACCCGACGCCACGCGGCTTTAACTGGCTGAATTCGTTTCTTCCCGAGCAGCCGGATGCTTCGGAATGCTGGACTATTCCGCTGCGAGAACCTTCAGCGATCCGCCCGCTTTCGCCTGTTCTAATCGAGAAGAGTTAGTATCTTTCCACGCGTCTGTGCAGCGGTCGTCGCCCTTGTGCGAGGCATTTCTTCAGTTGTCATCGAACAAAAGCGGAACACATTTGTGCCATGCAAATACACGTTAGCCCCAGACACCTGAAACTTACCGCAGCCATCCATGGGTATGTTGCCGATAAAGTCGAGCATTTGGAAACGCTTGCGGAAGAGATACTTGCAGCACACGTCGTACTGTTTCGCGACGAAACTGCGACGAAGAGCTTTGGGGTGAAGGTACATCTCGCGGTTCCGGGACCGGACATCCACGCCGAGGACAAGGAAGGCGATCTCTACTCAGCGATCGACAAAGTCGTGGACAAAGTTGCCCGTCAGCTCCGGAAACGCAAAACCCGCTTGAACGGCAAGGTCCGCCACAAGATCCAGAAGGCCGTCGAGAAAGCGAAAGGCAAAGAGTAAGTCTCGGCGGAGATTCGTGACCCACAAGTTATTGGCTTCGACGGTGCCACGCACCTGCGGCAGATGGCGGAGAGCATAGACAGAGGAAATCTGTCGCCTTCAATCTGATGACCCTGGCGTGCCGACTCACGCCAGGAAGAAGTCACACGAGCGCTGCTTTTTAACTTTTCCCGGATCTCAAAGGTTTCTTTCACCACTCAAATCACAGCGACTTGTGCGCACCGGGCCGCGTTTCGAGCGCGCTATAAAATTCTGATGCAGCGCCACTAGAAGCCTCGTACAACCAGGGAGCGTATAGCAGTGTATTATAGAGAGAGCGAACGCGCTAAAAGACAATGGATACAACCCCCGCTTGCTCCCTTATCGTTCCTCGAGGCCTTCGCGGCTCCGCCACTACTAGTTTGAGGCATCTGGGGAGATGCCTTTCTTGATTTCGGATGGAAAGGACGATTAAGACGGGCTTTCCTGTTGTTCACAGGCAGGTTTAGGACGATGGGGCGTCCGGCAGAGGAACCAACGGGTGGGAAAACGGAGAACCGCCCGGCTCGACGGTATAGGGCTTCCTTAGCTTCAGAAACGGTGACTCAATAAAGCGAAAGCTGATATATCCAGGCAGCATCATCAAGAGAAAGAAGATACTGGACCAAAGAAATGCGATGTAAAAGTTGGAAATGTCCATGATTCGCTCATCTACAAATCCAGCCGCGGGAAACGCCACAAAGAAGTGGAGAAGGTAGATCGAGTACGAATACTTCCCGATCAGGGCGATGAATTTTGAAACGCCGGTGGTCGAGTGGGAAAACGAATTGTCATACCAAGCAATACCTATGGAATAGGCAAGCGCTTCGATTGTCGGCAGCACTATCCAGAAGGGGCTTGGGGACGGGTAAGAAGGATTCTGATGGAAGCCTCCTTGAATGTCGAAATACCAATAGATCGCCGTGAATGCGGTGAGCGTGGCAACTGATATAACATGACGGTGAGCGAAGAAAGTGCGGAAGTGAAATACAAGCATGCCCAGAACAAACTGATCGACGCGACCAATAATTGTGTAGTAGGCCAAGGATTGTATTTCACCTATCTCATAATAGAGAAGAGATCGCAGTGCAATGGCGGCAAAAATTATAGAAAAAGGTAGCAGCTTTGACTTTCTCAGCATCCACAGAAACAGAGGGAGGATCACATAATAGTGGACTTCTATTATAATTGACCATCCGCCGTTTGGAAGCGACGGAAATATAAGACCTTTTGCAATGCTCTGTAAATAGCTGGAAATGCTCATGTCGTAGGTACATCTCTTGACACCAACGATTAAAATTACGACCAGAAGCAGCGGGAGAAGGCGCAGGGCGCGGTTATAAAGAAACGTCCCATAGTTAATGGACTTGCCGTCAAGGAGCTTTGCGAACAAGTAGCCGGTGAGGGTCATAAAGAGAGCGACACCTGTGTGCCCCTCATCAAGGATAGCCAATGGGAATATGGCGGGCACATAGTCGAAGGGAACCGGGTGGCCATTCTTCGTGTGGATGAAATGCCAGGTGAAAACCATAAAGGCGGCTAAGGCTCTGATATGGTCGATGGCGATGAAATAGGCACCAGAAGAAGATCTCATATCGTTTCACGCTACAGCTGTGTTGCACTCGTCTTACTAAATTTCAGCCATGTCCAAAGTTTTCTCCAGCAAGTCAAGGTCCACCACGACGTCGGAACAGCGGTTTTTTGCTTCCAGGTCGATCCTGCCACGTCCCGTGCAGCAATAATAGTCAACATCTATCAAATCGCAAAGAATCCAGTTTCCCGTATCCACAAAATCTGGAGGGGCAATTTCGATAACCTTGGAGCCTTTCGGCATAAAGACGGCATTGGCTAAGCCGGAGCTAACAACTCCAACTGCCACCGTGGCCGAACTAAAAAGCTCCACCTTTTCGCGAAACGAGTAGTTGCGAGGATTAACAACTGCGAATCCGCGCTGACGCAGTAGGTCGATCACCTGCATTTCATTTAGCACCCGGCGAAAAGACTCCTTTCCGCGTTCGACATAAATCCTTCGGGCGGATCCAGAGGTTGTGCTCTCTCGCAGTTCGCAGCCAACGCGCAATCGCTGAATCAGGTCCTGACGAAGGTTGCGGGCGCCCCGGGACCCGAACGATGGAACGAGTGCGTCGGCGATTTCATAACAATGTCCGGGCTTCGCCCAATGAATGTTTTGGTCGGGCACTCCGATATGGCGCAGGCTCTCCACCTGGTAATCCTGGCGGGAACCGGCAATCAGGTAGCGGTAGTTGGCGGCATCGGCTCCGAGCTTTTCACGGATGAAGAGCAACCTCGGCAGCATTTCGAGCACCCAGTGGCCGTACGTTTCGGCATTTGGTTCGAGGATGACGCATGTCTTTCCTTCCAACCGTTCTGGAATGGGGAATCGGAGCCGTTGTAAAAAGCGGTGTTGCCGTGCTCCAAAAAAATCGTAGCTGACTTCCTCCAGCAAATCTCCACCTGGAGAAACGATCGCGTAGATGCAGCCCCCAAGGCGTTCGAGGCTGCCAAGAACAACGACAGCATCCTGAATCTGCAGGGAAAACAGGGGCTCCTCAGATGCATGCATCAATCGTGCCGTAAGATTGCTAAGCTCGGGTTGCACCGTGCGTACAGATGATCGTCGGACGATGAGCCCAGCATGTGCGAAATGCTGAATGGACCAGGCGTTGGCACTCTGCGACGAACCGTTGAGCACGGAGCGGGGACGAAGTGCGGCGCGAAGGAACACGCTCCTCGTGCGAATGTGAGGTACGTATTTAATCAACTGAGCTTTCCCTTGATAGGCGCCGTTTTGCAGCCAGCGCGTGGTTCGAGCCACCCAAGGGAAATTCCTCTTAACAAGTGTTTTCAGGTGCATGATGGGACGGAAGCTTCGGCAGGTTGCGCGCTTCCGGAGACACGTCGACGGATTAATCGTATAGGAAGTCCACCCTTACGAGAGAGCAAGTATGTTCGACCGTGGACCGCGCTTGGTCCTCACCCTGGCGACCTGCATGTGGTTGACGCCCAATTGGGGGGTCAACTTGCGACTACTCCCAATGGGTAGAGCCTTCGGCGCTTGCGGCTGCTTCATGTGCTGCAGCTCCCATCGCTCGGGCGGGCCAGGGTAATCGGGACTCTCGTCAGACTAGTTTTGCGGTGCTGTTTGCTGACGACGATACCATTCAATTGTTCGCGCTAGACCTTCGCGAAGCGAAACATCAGGGCGCCACGACAGGGCTTTCTCTGTCGCGGTGACATTCGCCGCTCGGGCGACCTCGAACTTGCGATCAGCGGCGACACCATATTCCGGTCTCACTGTGGTGCCGAATAGATCAACGACCATCTCCACTGCTTCCCGTGCGGTATGGAGCTCTCCTGTTCCTACATCGATCGTCCGTCCGTTGACTCCCTCCGCCTGGATCAGGAGGAGCAGAGCGGCAACCACGTCGTCCACATAAATCCAATCGATCGGACGCGAGCCGCTGCCAAGCTGGGGGGCCCGTCCGTCGATCAGTGACAGGATGGTGTAGGGAATTAGCTTCTTTAGATCGCGCTGACCGGGCCCATAGGCCATGAAGACGCGCCCCATGACTACGGGCAACTGATACAGCGCGTGAAACATCCGAGCGTAGCAACTCGCGGCGTACTTCGATGCGGCGTAGGGCGACGGTGGCACGGACTTGGCGGCAGAGATCTCATCCGTGTCCGGCTCGTCCTGGGAACCTGTCAGAACGATGCGTTCACAACCAAGTTCTGTGGCAAGCGTCAACAGATTAACTGTCGTGATCAAGTTTCCAGCCAGTGCGGGTTGAACGTGTTCGAGAGCCCTGGACCCTTGAACATGTCCCGCCATATGAAACACGAACTCAGGTTTCGCTTCCCGAAATACGCGTCGCGTCGCCTCAAAGTCAACGAGGTCCAACTGATGCATGCGGACCCCATCAATCGGTTCCGGCAGGTCGCGTCGGGCCGTTGCGTGGACTTCCACCCCTCCCTTAACTAGTTCGGCGCACAAGTGCCAGCCAAGAAAACCGCCAGCCCCGGTAACCAACGCCTTCTTACCTGCCAATGAGATCGATGTGCTGCGTGTTTTGCCGGCTGTTGGATCTTTGCTCATTTAGGATCAGTATTTCGACCAGTATTCGACCTTTCGACTAACCGCGGCTGTTCACGCCGCTGTCGCGGCGCCGTTTGACTGGCGCTTCCCAACAATGGCCAGCACGCAGGAAGAGACGACGGCGTCGTTCAGTCCATGCATTGCGAGCAGATATATGTCTGCCCTCCGATGCGGGGGGAAAACATCGGTGGCAGGCCAAAGTTGTTTGAAGGAAATCCGCGGCCAATCGGCTTCGGCGACGACCTCGGCGACCGCGCTGCCTAGTCCGCCGATGAAGCGGTACTTTTCGAGAGTGAACAGCGCGCGAGTTTCGCAGATGGCAGATTCAACTTCGGAAACATCGAGTGTTTTCAAAGTCTGCATGCAGCGGCGGCGAGGCGGTCCGCAGTCTTCATGGCCGTCGGAGCAATCCGCCGGTAGAGAAGACTGTTACATCGAGCCTTTCACGCAGCCGGATCGCCTTGCACCATCACGGCACGCGTCGCCGCGGGCGTTTCGACCGGATCACCCGACGCGAGGACCACCATGTTCGGCACGCAGCGCATCATGCCGAGGTCTTCCACCGCATGATGCGTGACGCTGGGACATCCACACCTTTGGCGATGCAATGAGCGTGGCCGCGGTCGTTCGATGCGATCCAGCCATCGTCATTCAGCGTGGCACAAACGCCAGACGCGACGGCTTCCTGACCGATATAGTAGTGAACCGCGCCGACGGGGATACCGGTTTCAACGAGCTACTTCCAACCACCGGTCAGGCGATGGTAGCAACGAGCTGTTGTTCGAGCAGTTTTGAAGCTGCTGCTTTCAAAGTTGAAAAAGGAATGTTGGCTCGCTCTGCAATGTCCAGCAGACTGTGCTCCCCATCGGCGAGATTGAGAATCCAGAGCGTGGCCATTACCTGCTCGCCCACGGGACCATACAGTCCCCGCTTTCCCAGCTGCGGTTCGCCTTTTGGATAAAGATTCAGGTAGCGGTAATTGCCTTCGAGAACCTCAATGATCCGCAGCAGCGTGGTCAGCGAGCTGCCAAGAGCTTCCGGGCGGACGAAATCCAGATTGTCGCCACTTGTATGGTACTCCGGAAACTCTCCGTGGGGTGATCGCATGAAGCAGCCGACGGGGAGATTGAAGCCGGGCGAGCAATACTGGCGCTCGTCGTAGCCATATGGGACAAAATCGACGACGCGATGTTGCTCTTTCGACCATCGCAACACGTGAGCGGCCGCGCGATCAATCTCGGTGTCGCTGCGACGCGACTTTTTGTAAGTGAAGCCTCCGGAGTCTCCGATACAAGTGAGCACAAGGCCATGGGCGACGCGTGCTGCGACCGTTTCATTGAGCGAAAGCCATGTGATGGCTCCAATCGTTCCGGGAACGAAGAGAAATCGGTAGGAATATCGACGGTCGATTCGCCTCAATTCCTGAGCGAGGCGGGTTGCTACTACGATGCCAGACAAATTGTCATTAGCTAGCGAAGGGTGGCAGCAATGGACTGAAATTAACACCTCGTCCTCGATTTGGCCGGGAAGAAACAGCTCGCCGTATGTGAGATGACCCGGCTTTAGAGTGGAATCGATCACCACATGGTATTCGCCATCGGGCAGGTCCGTCAACTGCCGGTGCGTCAGGCAGAAGCCCCAGGTCTTTTTGTAATACGTAGTGCGATATGGGATCCAGTCCGGCTTTTCTGGAAGGGAGTGGAGGTATGGACGAAGTTCCGACAATGACATCCGGTGGTCTACGGGAACACTATAGTTGACCACATGAAGGTTATGATTTCGAAAATCGATAATCCGGTCGCCGCTAGCATTTTTGATGAAGGCATCTCGAATATTCCATTCATCCGGGACCGTCCAATCAAGGACGTGCGTTCCGCTAGGGACTTCGTGGAGCTTGATCGGTATACGCTTGTTAACCGCATACAGGGTATCCCGAAATGCGTCGCCTGTAATGCTGCGGCACCAAGGATAGAGCATAGCCGCGAATGAATGCATTTCGCGGCCTGCAGTGGAGGCATCGAGTTGGTGGAGGAGGGTTTCGAGAGTCACGGCGGTGGCGGTTGATAAAGGATCATTCCTTCTTCGAGCCTGCGTGTTCACTAGCGAGCAGATATCGTAAACGCGGCGTCCTGTTCCCGACGCAATTGATCGCACAATCGGCCGGCAGGCAGTTCGACATCTGCATAGGTGATGGGCGTGTCCCGTGGGACATCGCGCTTAAGAATGCACCCCTCCGCGAGCCCTTGTGGAAGCAGATTTTCGGCGCGCGAAATGTCATGATTTTCACATTCGCCATACGTCGAATATCCACCGATACCGTCCAGTCTTTCGCCGGCTCTCAAGGGGGTCTTTGATTTTGTGATGACGTCAACCTCCGGACGTTGCGCGGCAAGGACAACGTCCCGAAACAGGAATACGCGTGCAGCCGAAAGAGGGACTTCAAAATGACATAAATGATAAGGCGCGTAAAAGCTGTAGAGAGGTCCTGATCCAAGTTTGTACAGCTCAAGCATATGCCTTTGTTTGGGATCTCCGTGAGTTGCGAGGACGAATACGCCGGGATGGGGTTGGGCCCCTACGACATAATCGACCGCTCCGCCCAGGGATCTGAGCTTCTCGACGTCGTAGCGTCCCGCGCTGCAAAGCTCGTCCACATGCCTATCCCAGTTTCCTCCGCGCATACCCCGCTGCTCGACCTTCATGCCGGTTGCGTTAGCTACACACGCCTGTTCGAACGAGATTTTTGATCCGTCGGCGAAGCTGGTTACCATCCATGCGTTTTGTCCCCACCTCTCCGCGAACGCCTTTTGAGTCGTTGGATTTCTATACGGATCCTGCAGGCCTTTGATATTGCCGCACACCAGTGGCTCGAGGCCGATGGATTTCACATAACGCCACAGGTTCATCTGCACACCCGGTTGATCGCCATCCGAAATACTGAAGATCACACCTGCTTTTCGAGCGTGCTTCTGGAGAATTGAGCCGACTGTTGCGTCGAGCTCGGCACTCATGGACACAACATCTTTGCCGTACGCAATCGCCCTCATTGCGAGCTGAATCCCAAACTCGATGGCGCCCGTGGCCTCGATCAGGACGTCGATATTCTCGACACCTGGCAACATCAAGACGTCGTCTGTAATGGCGGGAACGCCCTTTCGGATACAATCCTCCAGATCGCCGGGACGGGAAACATAATCGAAATCCTTCACGCCCGCTTCCCGATAGGCGCGCTCTGCATTGGCGACTGTGCGATTGGCGATCGCAACCAAGCTCATGCCCCGGACGGAATTGATGATTTGATTCGCGATGCCACGGCCCATGAATCCCGCTCCAACGAGTGCGACGCGAACCGGACGTCCTTCTGCCGCCCGCCTGGCGAGCGCAGTGTCGACCAGGATCATCGGAGCGCGGCGCGACGATCATCGCTGGTAACCTCTTTGAGGAAGGGCCAGGATTTATCTTTTTCACTGATCACAGTCACGGGTAACGGCCATTCAATGCCAATGGCCGGATCATCGTAACGCACCCCGCGCTCCATTCCCGGCGCATAGAACTCGCTTATTAGGTAAAGCAGTTCCGCGCCATCCGTGAGCGCCTGATTGCCGTGAGCAAACAGCTCGGGAACATAAATGGCCCTGTGGTTGTCTGCCGAGAGTTCCACGCCGATATACTCGAGGTAGGTTGGTGACTCGGGACGCATGTCAACGATCACATCCCAAATGGCGCCATGGACGCAGCGAATCAATTTTGACTCGGCTGCCGGCAATGCCTGGTAATGCATTCCCCGCAAGGTCCCTCTCGCATGGTTGAACGAGAGGTTTGCCTGGACCATACGAGGATTCAACCCATGTTGCTCGAACTCCCGCGCACAGAATGCTCGTCCAAAGAATCCACGTTCGTCTGACTTTTGATCAAGGTCGACAATGTATGCCCCCTGGAGGGCGGTCTCGCGAAATATCATTCAATGATCGTTGCTTCAGGGATTGGGAGCACCCATTTCCCACCCCAGTCACGAATAAACGAAGTCTGTTCGATGATTTCGTCTTTTAGGTTCCAAGGGAGAATAAGGAGATAGTCTGGCTTGGTCTGCCGAAGAATCTTCGGGTGGAAAATGGGTATATGGGAGCCTGGAAGGAACAATCCCTGCTTATACGGACTGCGATCGACGGTATAATCGATAAAATCGTTCCCAATGCCGCAATAGTTAAGCAGTGTGTTACCTTTCGCGGGAGCCCCGTAGCCGGCTACCGTTTTGCCCTGTTCCTTGGCGTCCACGAGGAAGCGCAGCAGCTTGTATTTCGTGTTTTTGACTCTATCCCAGAACGATTCGTACGCAGAGAGTCTATCCAGTTTCCTGGTTTGCTCTTTCTCCACCAGTGCATGTACCCGGTCGGAAATCGGGAGGTGATCGGCATAATCGTGTCGGGCATAGATTCGTAACGATCCGCCGTGAGTGGGAATCTCTTCCACGTCAAAGAGGGTCAGGCCGTTGGTCTTGAAAATCTTCTGAACCGAATAGAACGAAAAGTAGGAGAAATGCTCGTGGTAAATCGTATCAAATTGATTCTCGTCGATCAGGTCCTGCAAATGGGGAAACTCCATGG
The DNA here is from genome assembly GCA_036525185.1 of Chthoniobacterales bacterium. Classification (GTDB taxonomy): domain Bacteria; phylum Verrucomicrobiota; class Verrucomicrobiia; order Chthoniobacterales; family DASVRZ01; genus DATDAW01. The sequence goes on from DATDAW010000041.1 coordinate 90,524, forward strand.
TGATGATGCCTTTGGGCTTGAGCAGGACTTTCATGCCGCCAACGAAATCATGAACGTTTGGCACGTGAGCAAGCACGTTGTTGCCGAGCAATAAATCGGCACGCTGCCCATCAGCAGCCATTTCCCGGGCAGTCTGCAATCCGAAAAACTTCACGATGCTGTCGATGCCTTTGGCTTCCCAGGCGACTTTGGCAATGTTGGCGGCAGGTTCAACGCCGAGAACGGGAATGCCGCGGCCCTTAAACCATTGCAGCAGGTAACCGTCATTGCTCGCAATCTCGACGACCTGATGCTCGGGACCGAAGCCGAAGCGCTCGATCATCAGGTCGCAGTAACGGCGGGCGTGCTCCACCCAACTCGTTGAAAAGCTGGAGAAATACGCGTAGTCGCTAAAAATGGCGTCCGGCGACTCGAATTCCTCCAACTGGACGAGCAGACATGTTTCGCAAACGAAGACACGCAATGGATAAGATTTCTCCGCTGCGTTGAGCTGGGATGCATTGAGGTAGGAGTTTGCCAGCGGCGAAAAGCCGAGGTCGAGAAAGGTTTTTCGCAGTTCGGTGCCGCAATTACGGCATTGACTGCATGAACGGTGGTCGAGTTCGTCGACAGTGGTCAACGAAGGTGTTGTTGATTGTCCGGGTGTTCTTTGTTTAAGTTGAGCTTCCATAGGTAACCGCGCTCTGAGTTGTGTGATGGTTAGTGTGTGAATGAACCGGCGGAGTCATCGCCTCGTCCGGTTCAGAAAATTGTTTTCCAGAAGAAGTCCTGATCGATCTGCGCCGTGCGAATGAGATATTGCAGCTGTTTCAGGCGGGTAAAGCCCCGGTACTCGAACTGGTCGGGAGTCAGATCGATCTGTGTAAAAAGTTGATGGAACTGCCGGGCTCCCTTGGCAACATCCCACTGGCATTGGAAGTCTGGCAGGTGGAGCGCCAGCTTGTCGAAGCTCACCCGATAGCTGCGATTGTCAGCGCCTTGAGCGCCAAAGGATGTGGTGCAGCCCGGAAAGGTCTGGGCGACGATCTCCGCCACCTCGCGAACCCGATAATTCTGCGAATTCGAACCGATATTTAGAATCTGATTATGAATGGCATCAACGGGTGCGTCGAGAGCTGCTGCGATGGCGCCCGCTATATCGAGTCCATGAACCAGCGGGCGCCACGGTGTGCCGTCGCTTGTCATCTTGATTTCCCGTGTCGTCCATGCGAGACCGCACAGATTATTCACCACCAGATCGAAACGTTGACGAGGAGAAGCTCCAAAAGCAGTGGCATTTCTGAAGAAAACCGGTGAGAACGATTTATCCGCCAAAGGCCGGATATCGCGTTCACAAAGCGTCTTGCATTCGGCATAGGCGGTCTGCGGATTCACAGGAGATTCTTCGGTGACAGGCGCCTCGCCATTCGCAACCCCATAGACGGAACAGGACGACATGTAAATGAACCGCCGCACACCGGCCTCCTTGGCCAGTTGTGCGAGGCGAACCGATCCTTTGTGATTGATGTCATAGGTGATATTTGGAGCGAGCTCTCCCGTTGGGTCATTGGATAGCTCCGCCATATGAACGATTGCGTCGTGGCCTTTTACGTCGTCGAACGTTAGACGACGGATGTCCTTGACGATGGTTCGAGGCTGATCTCCCCTGGCGTTATAAAGATAACCGTTTTTGTAGAATCCAACGTCGACTCCCGAAACGTCGTGCCCTCTTCCTATGAGCAGCGGCGCGAGCAGAGACCCCAGATAGCCATCCGTTCCTGTAACCAGAATTTTCATGAATTGTTAGTTGCTGTGAAAAATGACGAAACGGTCGACGCCGTTGCGGAGCCAACCGCTGGAACCTGACTGGCTATCTCCTTGCCGATTTCAAGGGACGCAGTCGCAGCAGGCGACGGCGCGTTGCAAACGTGAATGGTTCGGCGCCCGGCGACGATCAGAAAGTCGTCAACCAGTTTTCCGTCGGGCATGAGTGCCTGGGCGCGAATACCGGACGCGCAAGGGATCAAATCCGCTTCGGTCACGTCTGGAATCAATTCTTGAAGACTGCGAGTAAAGGCGGCTTTGCTGAACGAGCGGAAGATCTCATTCAACCCTTCCTTGTAATGTTTTGCCGCGAGTTTGTGGAATCCGTGGAAGGTGAGCGTTTCGACGAGGTCGCGAATGTTGAGATCTGTTTTCCGATAGCCCTCGCGCGCCAACGCCAGCACAGCATTTGGCCCGCAATGCACGCTCCCATCGATCATTTTCGTAAAGTGAACGCCCAGAAACGGAAAGGCGGGATGTGGGACAGGATAGATAAGGTTTTGCACCAGGCTCCTGCGCTCGGGGACGAGTTCGTAATATTCCCCGCGAAACGGGACGATTTTTGCCTTGGGATCGGCGCCGGCAGCGTTTGCGACACGATCGCTATAAAGGCCTGCGCAATTGATTAGAAAAGCCGTTTCAAACTCTCCCTGGTCTGTTTCGACTACTTGAAGCGATCCGCGGTCGGTCGTAAGACATACTTTCGTTCCAAGCCTTAACTCACCGCCGAAACGCTTCAGTTCATGTAAATAAGCATCGCAGACTTGCCTGTAGCTGGTAATGCCTGTGGATTTGACGAGCAGTGCGTCGATGCAATTCACATGCGGTTCGATCTCCCGCACGCGCGCGACAGGGACGCGCTCGACGGGCACGCCGTTCTGCAGGCCGCGTTCGTGGAGATTGGCCAATTGAGCTAGCTGGCTTTCCTGCGTCGCAACGATCAGTTTACCGCAAACCTGGAAGGGTATTCCGTGGCTTTTGCAAAACTCAACCATCGAATCGGCGCCGGCCTTGGCAAAGCGGGCTTTGTAACTCCCCGGCTTATAGTAAATGCCGGAATGAATGACGCCGGAATTGCGGCCGGTCTGATGGGCGGCGAGCGTCGATTCTTTTTCAAGGACCAGAACCCGCGCGGTGGGAAATTTTCGCACGACGTGCATCGCCGCGGACAGTCCTACAATTCCCCCACCGACGATTGTGTAATCAAATGCAGCCATATAAAAATCCGTTTTGTGCGCTAGCCGGGTTGAATACTGCTAAACCATGCCCGTACTTAAACCGGCATTGACCGGGCGCCACTCGTGAAATGCTGCACGGATATTGTGCGGATAGCAGCACGCCCGAGATTAACACAGAATCAATTTTCTCCGTTTGGACGCAGAGCGCTGCCTTTTGGGGAATCTCGGTTTGGAACGAGACAGGTGATACGACCTTCATCCTCGATTCATCGCCTCCTACCGCCGGTCCTACGACCTGCTCCCATGCGAAGCCTAACAAACCGTTCACGCATGCAGGCGGTTAACGGGCTCCATTTTTCCAAATCTTCCACGGGGGATTACCCTTTGCCCAGAGGTCTTCGAGGAACATCTTGTCCCGAAGCGTGTCCATCGGCTGCCAAAATCCGATGTGTTTCCATGCCTGCAAGTTGCCGCTACGCGCCAGTCTTTCCATGGGCTCACGTTCCCAGACAACGGAGTCGCCTTCGATGAAGTCCATAACCCCGGGCTCAAGGACGAAGAAACCTCCATTAACCCATGCGCCATCTCCCTTTGGTTTTTCGTGGAACGTCTCCACGGTGTTCCGGTCTGCTTGCAGTGAAAATGCGCCGAATCGGCCGGATGGTTGCACTGCAGTAAGGGTAGCCAGCTTTCCGTGTGATTTATGGAAGTCAATGGACGCGGAGATATCGACATCACTCACGCCATCGCCGTACGTGAGGCAGAAGGTTTCGTTGCCAATGAGATCTTTTACCCGCTTTAGTCGGCCTCCGGTCATGGTTGCTTCCCCGGTATCGACACAGGTAACAGTCCATGGCTCGGCGTCTGTTTTGTGGATAACCGTCTGGTTCAATCGAAAATTGAATGTCATATCCGAGTTGAACAGAAAGTAATCGGAAAAGTACTGCTTGATCATATGCCCTTTGTAGCCACAGCAAACGATGAAGTCCGTGATGCCGTGGCAGGCATAGATCTTCATGATGTGCCACAGTATCGGGTAAGGGCCGACTTCGATCATCGGCTTGGGCCGAAGCGTTGATTCTTCGCTAATACGCGTGCCAAGACCGCCGGCAAGAAGAACGGCTTTCATATGAAGTTTTGTATGGGCGGAATCAGCAAGTATTCCGGAAACAGCGTTGCTGGAGAGCGGAGTCAAGCAAGACTGCGCGAGCGGTTATCTGAATATTCGGGTCCGTGCTCGACCTCTATAGAGACGCTGCCGCCCCTGGCGGAGGTCCTTCCCTTTTCTACCGCGGATTAGAGAATTCTGTATGGGGAACATTCAAGGGAGCCTGAATGTAGGCGCGGATACGACCATGCCGGCGCGGCAAGTTCAAGAAAAAAGTGCAGGTCTGGGCGATAAGGTGCAAAAGACTTAGGTCCTCTTATCTCCACAGGACGGGACGCCATAAAGTCCAATCTTGACCCGCCAATACGGCGATCTACGGTCGTCCGATATGCCAGAAGTCGTTCCCTTTGCCAAAGGCGCTGAAGAACATGTTCTCCTTCCCGGAATGGCAAATCGCCATGGGCTGATCGCCGGGGCAACCGGGACAGGGAAAACCGTCACGTTGCGGGTGATCGCCGAGCGCTTCAGTGCTCAGGGCGTGCCAGTATTTCTTTCGGACATCAAAGGCGACCTATCGGGAATGGGTCAGCCCGGCGTCGCGAATCCGAAGATTGATCAGCGGGTGAAAGATCTGGGGATCGAGGCGGTGCCTTTTGCGGGGTTCCCGGTGGAGTTTTGGGATGTTCTCGGCGAACAGGGCCATCCGGTCCGGGCGACGGTTTCGGACATGGGTCCGCTGCTTTTGGGGCGCTTGCTGGGGCTGAACGAAGTGCAGGGCGGCGTCTTGAGCCTGGTGTTTAAAATTGCGGATGATCAGGGGTTGTTGCTTTTGGATTTAAAGGATTTACGCGCCATGCTGTCTTTTGCAGCTGAGAACGCGTCGCAATTTCAAACCAGTTACGGAAACGTTTCCGCTGCCAGCGTGGGAGCAATTCAGCGCGGATTGCTCGCGCTTGAGCAACAAGGCGGAGACAAACTCTTTGGCGAACCAGCGCTGGATTTGGATGATTTGATGCAGACGGGCGCTGGAGGGAAGGGTGTCATCAATGTGCTTGCCGCCGACAAACTGGTTCAGTCGCCGAATGTTTACGCGACGTTCCTGCTGTGGCTGATGTCGGAGCTTTTCGAGCGTTTGCCTGAAGTTGGAGACCCTGAGAAGCCGAAGATCGCGTTCTTTTTTGATGAAGCGCATCTGCTTTTTGACGACGCACCGAAGTTTCTGCGGGATAAAATCGAGCAGGTTGTTCGGCTCATCCGTTCGAAAGGAGTCGGCGTTTACTTTGTCACTCAAAATCCGCTCGACGTGCCCGAAACCGTCCTCGGCCAACTTGGCAATCGAGTTCAACATGCTTTGCGTTCTTTCACGCCGCGCGACCAGAAAGCCGTCAAGACCGCCGCCGAAACGTTTCGCGCAAATCCGAAACTCAACACCGCGGAGGTTATTACACAACTTGGTGTCGGCGAAGCGCTTGTGTCGCTTCTCGACGCCAGGGGGGCACCCACATTGGTCGATCGCGCAGTGATTTTTCCGCCGGCGAGCCGCCTCGAACCGCTGACGCCTGGCGAACGCGAAGCGGCTATAAAAGGTTCGGCGATTTATGGGCACTACGAACGAGCGATCGATCGCGAGTCGGCATTCGAGTTCTTGAAAGTCCGTAATGCGCCCGCTGCGTCTGGCGGGCAAGCAGGTGCGCCGCCTCCTTCCGGAGCCGCTGTGCCCGAGGGGAAACGGGAAAAACCGAGTGAGTTCGAAAAAATGATTACAAGTGTCGGGACGAGCGTGCTTCGCGCTGCGGGCAGCCAGATGGGTCGGACACTAGTTCGTGGGATTCTTGGCTCCATTTTCGGCGGTGCCTTGGGGAAAACCTCTGCAAGACGGCGTTCGCGGCGGTATTGAATGCGAGTTGGAACGGTTGCGGACAGAGAATGCGGGCAACCGGCGAAACCCTTCCCATTCCACAGAGGGCGTTGGAAACAGAATGCCCTGTTTCTGGATGTTACTTCTTCGCTGGCTCTGGCTTGGCAGCCGGGACAGGATCGGCCTTGGCCAGTTGCTGGCTGTTATAAATCATGACGCCCTTGAGGGCGTCGAGGGCGCGGTCCAACTGCGGGTCGTCGGAGCTATCGACGGTCTTCTGTTCTTCCTGCGTCAGTTTTTCCTCCCGGCGAGCGAGCATCAGGGCGCGTTCTTCGCTGGCGGTCATCGTTGAGACAATTGTCGGGGTAATGCCCCGTTCATGAATGACCTGCCGTCCAGGCGTGAAATACTTGGCGGTGGTGAGCTTGACTGCGGAGCCGTCCTGTAATTGGACAACGCTTTGGACACTTCCTTTTCCAAACGTGGTCTCGCCAATCACAATGGCGCGATTGAGGTCTTTCAGCGCACCGGCGACAATCTCTGCACCGCTGGCGCTGCCGCTATTCACGAGAACGACCAGCGGGAGTTTGGTGTCTGGTTTGGCAACACCGTTGGTACGATACGTGCGCTTCTGTGATGCCGCGCGGCCTTCGGTATAAACGACCATCTGGTTTGGCGGCAGAAATTGGCTGCAAACGTCCACGGCGCTCGTCAGCAAGCCGCCGGGATTGTAACGAAGGTCAATGATGAGCGACTGCATGCCTTGGTCTCGCAAACCACGGACCGCTTTCTCCAGTTCGGCAGCCGTGGGCTCGTTGAATTGCGTGACACGGACGTAGCCGATTTTGAAATCTCCGTCATCGGCATGCAGGATCTTGGCGTCCTTCACGCTGGCAACTTTGATGACGGTGCGCGTCAGATCGAAATCCTTGAGCTCTTTCGTGCCTGGGCGGGCGATAGTGAGTTTGATTTTTTTGCCGATATCGCCCCGGAGTTTGTCCACGGCTTCGGAGAGATCCATTTTTTCCGTGCTCACGCCGTCAATGCGGATGATCTGATCCCCAGGGAGAATGCCAGCTTTGAAACTCGGCGAATCCTCCATCGGGGTTACGACCGTCAAAATTCCATCCCGGAATGAAACAATGATGCCAAGGCCCGTGAATGCACTTTTCGTATCATCCTGCATGTCCTTGAAATCATCCGGCGCCATGAATTGCGAATGCGGATCGAGCGCGGAAAGCATCCCCTGCAAGGCGTGGTAGGTGAGGTCTTTGTAGGAGATCTTTTTGTCATCCACGTAATCCTGGCGGATGAGCTGTAAGGCGCGGGTGAAAACGGTCATGCTATCGTAAGCGCTATCGGCCTCGGAATCCGATTGAGTCGCTCCACCTGGCATGTCGGCCGGATCTGCGTCCGAATCAGAGTCTTGTTCCGGCGTTTGCACGGGAACAGGGGCCTTGGTCTGGGCATGGGTGGCTGGAAAAAGCTGGAACGCGACGGTCGCGGCGATGCCGAACGTAAGGATGCGCTTCTTGAGCATGGGCGTGACCATAGCACACCCGAAGGAGTGAAAAAATCAAAACCAAGACTCGGCTCAGGGGAAACGAGGGGAGGGCGCCCTTTGATGGATTTCTGTTCTTGAATTGAAAAAGAGCTGCCTGCTAAGCCTCTTGAAGGGATGAACCTTATTTCACGTCGTTTGCTGTGCCTGATCGCGATCTTTGCGCTGTGTGCATCCGCTTTTGCTGCCGGTGCCGAAAACGGCCGGAGAAAGATTATCTTCGATCAAGACGCGTTTGGGCCAGCCGGATCGAACCTTCAAGCCATTCTTTTGTTGCTCCAGGCCCCTGACGTGGAACTTCTGGGGATCACAGTGACAAGCGGCGACGGCTGGCGTGATGAGAATGTCGCCCACACCCTGCGTTTGCTGGAAATCGCGAAGCGTCCGGAGATTCCTGTCGTCCCCGGTGCCGTGCATCCGTTGGTCAATTCCAAGTTGAGAACCGAACGCTGGGAAGGCCTTTATGGCAAGCTCTACTACAAAGGCGCGTGGACGGAGAAATGGCCGGCGAACGTCGTGAAACGCACGCCTTATCATGGGCCTGATGTCGTGCCTCCGTTGTTGGAGGGTGAGCCGAAGCTTCAACCGTCTTCCGAGTCCGCTGCCAATTTTCTGATCCGAAAAGTGCGCGAATTTCCGCACCAGGTCACGATACTCGCTGCGGGTCCTCTCACGAATGTGGCGCTGGCGGCTCGGCTCGATCCCTCGTTTGCTTCGCTTTCAGCGGGTTTGGTATTCATGGGCGGCAGCTTTAATCCCACGCCGGCAAACAACGAATTTGCCAATGAGTACATTCATAACCCGCGCCTGGAATTCAACATGCGCTGGGATGCCGAAGCGGCGTCGCTCACCTTAAAAGAACCGTGGCCCGCCATCACTCAGATCCCCGTGGATCCGACGACTAAAACCTTCTTTACACGCGAGTTGATTGATCGAGTGGCCGCAGGCAAAGCGCCGTTTGCCAGCTACATTGGCAAGTTTGCCCAGTCATTCCCCATGTGGGATGAACTCGCTGTTGCGGTCTGGCTGGAACCGACATTGGTTACGCGCCGTGCATCCGTGCTGGTGGATGTGGATACCGCATTCGATGCGAACTACGGCACGACGCTCAGTTGGCCCATGGGCGGCGGTCCAGGGTTGGGCGAGCGAACAGTTGATGTCATCGAGGAAGTTGATGTGCCTCGATTTGAGGAATTTGTGGTGAATCTCTTAACCCGATGATGCTGTCCGCTAGCCGCCGATTTTCGCAGCCCACTCGTTCAATATTGCGGCTTCGCGAGTCAGAAGATGCGGATCGTTATTTGGGAGAAATTCCAGGAGAACAGCTGGGGAATTGGCGGCTTTTTTGATCTCAGCGATATACGCCTGCCAGCGGTCGGCACCGTCGGCCAGGGACAGGCGGTTTGCCGAATCAGGCCACCAATGGAAGGCGTGGACGTGATGTAGCCGCTCGGTTTGGATGACGGCGCGGAGCGACTCGAGGCAGTGCTCCTTGGTTTGATCGTATGGCGGCTGCCAGAGGGTATAAATGGCAGGGTGAACGGTGGCTTCGAGAAGTCTGCGCGTTGAGTCGACGGTATCTGTGAGCGTGCCTGAGTGATATTCGTAAGCGATGCAGAGGCCGGCCGCTTCCGCGAGTCTTGCACAGCGGAGAGAGTCGTTGATGATGGCCTTCCAATCGCTGGGGGTGGCGGTTTCCGAGGAGACCCGTCCGGGCCAAACGCGGATGCACGGCGCGCCGAGTGCGACAGCGGTTTCGATGATCGTTTCGAAACTCGGTTCGCCAGGCAGACTGTAACCGGTGCGGTAGTAGGAACCGTAGGCGACAATCGTCAGCCCAGCGTCGGCTGTGAGTTTCGCGACGTCATGCGCGGCATGGATATCGCCCACCGGGACGTGAATATCGCCACCCCATTCGATGCATTGCAGTCCAGCCTGTTGGACAAGCGGGACAATTTCACGTGGTTTGAGCTGACGGAACGTGATGGAGACGAGGCCGGTTTGCATGCGAGAAAAGAGTTTTAAGAAAACTGACAGACCATTGCTTTACCCTGGGACATTTGCTCGGAGTCTTAAGACTTACAAACTGAAGACTGAAGACTTATAGCTCATTCGTACCTCAATGCTTCGATGGGATCGAGTCGCGCGGCTTTTCTGGCTGGATAAAACCCGAAGAAAATACCGACGCCCGCACTGAAAAGGAATGCGATGGCGATCGACTCAAAAGAAATCAGGGTGGGCCAATTGGCGACTTTGGAGAGGATTTGGGCAGAAACAACCCCGAGCAGGATTCCAATGATGCCGCCGAGACAACTCAAAGCGACCGCCTCGATGAGGAACTGAGTCAAAATATCGCGTCCGTGTGCACCGACGGAGATGCGGATTCCGATCTCGCGGGTGCGTTCCGTGACGCTGACGAGCATGATGTTCATGATTCCGATGCCGCCGACGACGAGGGAAACGCTGGCAATGGCGCCCAGGAGAAGTGTCATGACGTTGGTAGTGGCCGTTGCGGCTTCGGCGATCTCCTGCTGCGTGCGCACCGTAAAGTCATCGTCTTTTCCAGGTGCGATCCGATGGCGCTGGCGCAAAATGGAGGTGATTTGGTCCTGAGCATTTTGCATGGCGGCCCGATCGGCGACCTGAATGTTGATTGCCCGAAAACTGGTGCCACCCGTGACGCGTTTCTGAGCGCTCGACCACGGGATGATGGCGACGTCATCCTGGTCCTGCCCATGCATGGACATACCTTTCGACGCGAGGACGCCTGTGACGACGAAGGGCACGTTGTTGATGCGCAAAATCTGCCCGACGGGGGAGGCATTTCCGTAAAGTTGCTGCGCGAGTGTGGAACCGATGACGACGACTTTGTTCGCGCCGCGGATATCCTGGTCCGTAAACGCCGCACCGTCCGTGATAGCCCACTCACGCATTTCGAAATATTGTGCGGATTCACCAAGGACTTGTGTGAACCAGTTGCCGCCCGCTGCCGATACCTGCTGCTGTGTCCGAACCTCAGGGCTGATTGCAACGACTTCGGGCACTTCGCGCTGAATGGCCTGCACGTCTTCGATTTTCAAGCTGGAACTGCCGCCCCAGCCGGTTCGAATGCCGCTGGAGGTAATGCTGCCCGGGAAAACAAGAATGAGGTTTTCCCCGAGTCCGGCGATCTGGGCTTCGACCTGTGCTCGTGCACCGTTGCCGATGCCGACCATGGCGATCACCGCCCCCACGCCAATGATGATGCCGAGTGCCGTCAGGGCGGAGCGCATTTTGTTCCGGCGCAGTGCCCGGAGCGCAATGGTGAATGTGGAGAGTAGACGCATGGGGATAATTAATGACGAATGACGAATCATGAATCACGGAGAGAGTGGCATGGCAGGGATTTTTTAGACATTAGTCCTTAAACATTAGTCATTCCAAAGCAGCGACCTTTCCCATCGCTTCCGATGCGTAATTGCGGTTGGTCACCGGTTTGTCGGTTAAAATCCGGCCATCACGCATGATGATGTTGCGGGTGGCGTAGCGGGCGATTTCCAGTTCGTGGGTCACCATAATGATGGTGATGCCCTGTTCGTTTAGGCCCTGAAAAATGCCCATAATTTCGGCGCTGGTCTGCGTATCGAGATTGCCTGTGGGCTCATCGGCCAGGATGATTTCCGGGTCATTGATGAGCGCTCTGGCGATGGCAACGCGTTGCTGCTGGCCTCCCGAAAGCTGGCTGGGATGGTGATCACACCGTTCTCCCAAACCGACAATGTTGAGGGCGCGCATGGCTTTGCCGCGCATTTCGCGTCCGGAAAGGCGCTGGTGACCGTAAAGCAAGGGAAGCTCGACGTTTTCAAGCGCGGACGTGCGTGCCAGCAGATTGAAGCTTTGAAATACGAAGCCGAGTTTTTGATTGCGGATATCGGCAAGCTGATCGCGTCCGAGTCGCGAAACATCGATGCCGTCGAGTAGATAACGTCCGCTGGTCGGCCGGTCGAGGCACCCGAGCGTGTTCATCAATGTCGACTTGCCCGAGCCGCTGGAACCCATCACCGTCACAAATTCGCCCCGCCGAATTTCAAGCGATACACCGCGTACGGCGTGGACTTCCACCTCGCCGGTTCGATATGTCTTCACGAGGTTGTCGAGCTGAACGACGATTCTTTGTGGGTCCATCGCTGGGAAAATTTAGCGCATGCGCGGTGCGCCGCCGAACGGGTTCGATGCAGGCCGCTGCGAGGCGGATGATTTTGGTTGGACAACCGCAGTGACGACCGCGTCGCCTTCGTTCAGTCCGGAGATGATTTCAGTGCCCACTCCATCCGTAATGCCGGGCTGGATTTCTTTCTGTTGCAGCTCTTGGGCGCCCGGCGGCAATATGTAAACGGTTCGGTTTGCCCGCCGGTCACCCGTCTGCCGCCGATTCTGCTGACCTGTCCCGCCGGCGCTCAGGCGTTGGCCCCGGCCAGAGCCGGTGCCGGGCCTGCCAGACGCCATTGACCCGATCCGGACACGCAGCGCGGCATTACTGATCGTTAACACATCGTTGCGCTCAGCGACGATGATGGAGACGTTTGCCGTCATGCCGGGTTTCAATTTCAACTCGGGATTGTCGACGGCAATGACGGTGTCGTACGTAACCACGTTCTGGACGGTAATAGGCGAATTCCGAATCTGGACGACCGTCCCGTGAAATGTTCGGTAAGGAAATGCGTCCACGGTGAAATCCACTTTTTGCCCCACTTCTACCGCGCCGATGTCGGCTTCGGCCACGTTTGCATCGATCTGCATTTTGGACAGATCATTGGCGATGGAAAAAAGCACGGGAGCGGTCATGCTGGCGGCCACGGTTTGCCCGACATCGACACTGCGCGAAATGACGATGCCGTCGATGGGCGCATAGATGGTGCATCGCTCCAGGTCGGTCTGCGCCTTGGCGAGCGCGCCCTCTTTGATCGTCACTTGGGCCTCTGCCTGGTGAAGCGCTGCGATAGCCTGGTCGACATCCGCGGCTGAAGCAGAGTTCTGAGTGCGCAGGCGGCGTGTTCGCTCAGCGCTGATTTTTGCGAGCTCCAACGCGGCTTTCGCGTTGGCGAGATCGCCCTGTGCCTGTGTGACGTTGGCCTTGTAAGTTGCCGGGTCGATCTGCGCGATAATCTGGCCCTCCTTCACCGGCGTATTGTAATCGGCAAAAAGCTTTTGGATATTTCCTGAAATCTGGCTCCCAACCGTCACATTCACGACCGCATTGAGAGCGCCGGTCGCGGTTACAGCCTGGACAATGTCGCCTCGCGTCACAGGTGCCGTCGTGTAGGTCGTTCCGGAGCCGTCCTTGTTTTCCTTCCACCACAGAAATGCAACGATGCCACCAGCAATCACGAGGAGCACCAAGAGCCATTTGAAGCCGGACGAGGGAAATTGAGCCATTGCCCTCTGTATAACATGTTGTCCGGGAAAAAGTTGCCGGGATTTGTTCGTTTATATTCGTTCCCGAATCTGCGGATATTCGCACGTTTCGACTCCAATGCGCCCGATCGTCTTCAAGGATTCAAACTCTCGAGAGCGGTCTGGCGCAAAGATCCTTTCGGAAATTGGGCAACCCAAGCGGCTGCAAGTTGCGGTTCCTGTTGCTTCCAGCGTTTTACAATGCCTACTACCGCATCGTTTTGCTGGCGACCCGGCGGAAGCAGGCTTACTGCCGCATCGGCTGCGGCGTGCGGATCGGTTTCGCTCCAAGACGTAATAATGGCACCGAGCACCTGGTTTCGAAGCGTCTGATCCTGAATTTGTTGTCCCCAATCGAGTGCCTGCTTTGAATCGTTCGCTGCCCACTGCCGGGCCGCGTGAAGTACCATTTCATTCCGGGGTTGACCCTCCGGCAAGTCCGCCGCCAATTGCAAAGCGGCCACTGGTGCGTGGCGCGACGCTTCGTAGGCTGCGCTGATCAACGCTCGCTGACGCTCCGCATCGCCGGGCAATTGGCGCGCCCACCGAGCCGTGCCATCCAGATCCCGGCTTGCCCACGCGATCGCCACGGCCTGAATCGCGTCCTCGCGCTCCGGGGCAGATGTCAATCCGGCCGCCCAGCGACTCGCGGCGGCGGGATCGTTCCCAGTCCAACGCTGGATCATCCGAAGAGCTAGATCGTGGCTTAATTCGCTCTGGCGTGCTTTGCCGTTCAAGAACTGGAGGACCGCAGCCATCTTCTCGCCGTCGATGGAATCGGTCAGCCATTCGACCTGCTCCTCGCGCCGGGCCGGGTTTGTCTCCTCTTGGATGGATTGTAGGCGCTGTGTGAGATCGTCGAGAAGCGATTCGAGTGTCGTCTCGTGGTCGATGATGATTCGCCTTTGTGCCGGGGCCACAAGCAGAAACGCGTCGGACAACATTGTGGCAGTTCGGGATGAGTTTGCGCGATTATTGCCATGGGAGTGGACGCCGGACTGAGCCGAGTCGTCACGGATCAAACCCGCGCACACTGCCGCAGCTCCCACTAAACCCACGATGAGGACTTTGAAGCGAAGGGTCATGAGTTTCGGAAGCATGGTTGTGCTCCGGTGACCGGGCCGCGACCTGTGGCGACGTCGGCGGCCGTTCACATGAGAAAAAATTGGACTGATATAAAGTGTCGCTTCATCGAAGGGCTCGCGTCATGGAGTGGCCGTCACATTGCTGAAAGTGGATTCGCTGAGAACTGCGTTGTTGTGAGAAGTGACGCAGAGGCCGACCTGAACCTCCGTTCCCATGACGATGGTTTGCGGCGTGCCGATCTGCGACCAGGCGACGCCGTCACTGGAATGAAAGCTGGTGAACGTGTCTCCCGCGCGGACGATGCGAACCCACCTCGGCGCGGTCACGCCACCGGCAGTGGTCGCTGAAGTACTGCCGCCCGTCGATCCACGGCGTTGGAAGGCAACGCCATTCGAAGGTGTGACGACCGTCATTACCTGCCTGGAGTTTGCCACGGTCGTTTCGCGAATCATGACGCCAGCCTTGGCCCATGCGTGGGTGTTTTGCTGGCTGTCCACCCGGGCCACGATGCTGCAATCGCCGCTGGCCGATTGATATACGTATTGGAACGCGTCCGCCGTTCCCCAGATATCTGCGCCGGAACCCGCTACGGTAAAGACGCCGCTAGCGTACGTGGCACTGCCTGTCACTGCCACCGAGCCGATGTCCTGGGTGACCCAGGGGCTGGGGAGGGTGTTGGTGAGCGTAATCCGCGCGTTGAGACCCGTGGCGTCGTTGCTGTTGCTAACGTTTCGATCCAGGACAAAATCGACTTTCGACCCGGTCGAGAGGGCGACGTTTGGAATGTTATAGTTCACCAACGCGTTCGCTGCGATGAACTGAGTATGGATCTCCGTGCCGTCCACGAAGACATGGAAGTTTACTCCGTCGCTGCCTGAGGCCGGGCCGGTGATCACGCCGGAAAGTGTTGCCACGCCCGACACCGTGCTCTGCCACCGGCGAACCACCCACGACGCCGAGTAGGGGTGCATCCCATCGATGCCCAGGAACGGATAAGTGCCCGAAGCCGGCTTCCAGCGGTAATTGTCCCCATTCCAGGGATTCCACGCAAACTGTGTGAAGCTCGCCGGATTGTACGTGCCGGAAACGTTGACATAACCGTAAGACCAGCCGTTGGCTCCCTGCGAGCTGGAGTAGCCGGCCACGGAATCGGCCACAACACCGTTTGCCGCCTCGGTGATCGCCGTCACGCTCCCGCCGGTGACGCTGATATAAACCGGTTCGAGATCCAGCTGCACGGCGATCTTGCCTGCAACCGCGGTCAAAGTCTGGGAATTGCCCATGAGATCCGTTACCGTGGCTGTAGACGTCGGTATGGAAAGAGTGATGATCGTTGGCGCCGGCTGGTCGCCTGAACCGCCCCAGCACACGTAGCGCCAATTCGAACCGTTCTGGAACTTATAGACGTAGGTCGTCGTGGCGAGCGTGCCGGACCACCGACCTCTGGCGGTATACCCGTAAAGTTGCCGGATGAGGTTGGCATAGGCGGGATAGACTGGATTGGGCAGGTAGTCGCCCCGTGATGCGTCGGCCTTCCCCAGCAGCCCGCGATACGGGAAATAGCTATCATCCTGCGCCAAATAGTAATACATTTTTTCCACGCCCGCCGTCCGCATTTGGGTAACGATACGCGCCGTGTAAGAAGGAGCCTCATAACGCCCGGCGGCAGTGTTGATATTTTTGCTGAATTCCGTGGCCCAAACGGGCTTGGCGACGCCGCCATTGTAGGTTTTGGATAAATTGGTAACGCCGTCGATTTCGATATCTACGCCCTCGGGAACGGCGCGGTAGGGATGCACCGAGAAGGCGTCGATATACGGATTGGCTCCCTGGTTCAAAACATCGCGGATGAACCCGTGCGCGATCGGCACTGTCCCACCGGCGATCACCTTGACGCCAGGATAGGTTGGTTTGATTGCATTCCAGACATTCTGGCAGGTTAGTGCATAATAATAAGATTTGTTAGTCGCGGCCTGGCCAACGATGAACGTGCCGGCATTATATTCATTCCACACTTCCACGCTTTGGACCTGGCTGCCGTAGCGGTTCAAAAGCTGGAGCGCGTAATTGCCGAAGCCAGCAAGTCCTGTGGACGTATAGGGAGCGGTGTATTCCGGATGCACATAAGACGTGTCCCAATCGTAAAACCGGTTGCTCCAGTTCAATATCATCAGCGGCTTCAACCCGTTCGTGGCAGCCGCCGCCATATAACCGGTGAATTTCGTCGGCCAGGTGAAGGTGTCTTTCGGGTTCTCGACGCTGTTCCAATATTGCTCGTCCCGGATGTGGGCGATGCCGGCGCGGGCTATCAAAGGAGCCAGGGCCGTAGGTGTGAACTGCGCGAAATGCGTCATCACGCCATAGGGAGAACTGCCCATGACTGAAACGTCGATCGGCGTGACAATCGCGAACTGGGTGCTGGAGGTGGAGTTGACGGTGCTCCCGGTTTTTTCTAGGAGCGCCAGGTCAAAATAGCCGATCCTTCCGCCCGTCGCGGGTTGCAGAATGGCTGTGCCACCGCTGACCCCTGCCGTGCCTGATCCCACCTGTATTCCAAAGTAGTCGGTGGCCACCCAGTCCACACTGGTTCCCACACTGGCCCTGACGGGAATACTCAGCGTCTCGGTTGTGTAAAAAATATTTCCGGGCTTGCTTGGGGTAACGGTAAGCGCGGCTTGTGTTTTTGACGGGTTGAAAACAAGCAAGGTTAGGAGAATACCTCCCTGCAACGGACGAATCAGTTTGTTCATGGGGGTACGGCTTTGATGTTGGGACTGATGAATGATTTAAAAGCTTTGATAGGTGAGGCCGCGTTTGAGGAAGGCTTATCCAAACGAACTGGCATGGCTGCAGCGCAACATGCCGGCAGGGCCGTCGCAGCTGACGTTTTACGAACGGGGTAGTTAAAAGATAGTTTTCAACCGCGCCTTGAGGCCATCGTTCTTCGAGCCGAGGAGAGCGTCGAAATCCAGGCTTTGCCGTTGGCGGCCGTGAGGGCCGAGCCTATGATCCCTTGCTCATACGACCGTAGCGGATGTGATGGCTGAAGTGGGGTGAGGGAAGCGCGGCTGTTGCCCCCGCGGTTGCCGTCCTGCAGATAATTTGCGCGATAAAAACCGGAGGGCGAAGTTGCGGTGGTCCACGAGCCGGAGAGGGTCACGCCAAAGGAACTGGCATTGTCAACGGTTCCGGCGAGGGCGGAATTCGTCGACAGCAAAACGACAACCAGCGCAATGCCCGTGACTTTCATAATTCTTTGGGACTAAATTGGATTTTAGCAGGTGAAAAGGGGTCTATCCGGGGACGACGTCGGGGGATTGAATGTCGTCCCCAGTCCAAAACCGCCGATCCGGTCCTGCGGAGCGGACTTCGATGAGTTCTCGGGAAACCGGATGAAAGAAGTATGGAGTGCCCCATCGATCCTGCAGTTCGCCGTTAGCATTAATCGCGGACCCGGGTAGGTCAGGAGCCAGGACGGAAAAGTGCTTGGCGTTTCGGCCTCGAAGAATCGCTGTGATTTCATTGTTGTAAAAACCGTCCGGAACGGATCCGCTGTTGTTGCGGCGGTAAATTGCGATTAGTCCCTGGACAACAGCGATGTCGTCTTCGGCCCGGTTCTCCGGAGCGTTGAGTTTTCTGCTAACTGCTGCGATCTCGGGAAGATAGTATACTTCCGTGCCGGTCGTGATGTTCGTGGCACTCTGCGCGACTATTGGATCTCCCTGGTGCGTACGGTCGCTCCTCGTCCAGGACTCTTGCGCTGTGGTGGAGATGGTGCGCCGGTTCATGCTCGCTAAGGGCTTCGGACCCGACCCGCCGATGGCAATGAAGATAACAGCGGAGACAGCAGCGATTGCGACAGGAACCAATAGCCATTGGATACTTTTCAAATATACAAAAGGTTTGCGGTGGAGCCGAAGGGATCGTCAAAGCGTCCGAGGTTTGGAAATGCCAGCGATAGATTACTGGAGTCCACCCCCAGCCATTTGGCCGCCACGGCAGCGTATTGGTCGACGGACGTGGTGGGGATCCAGGTGCCGCGGTCGCGAGAATCAAGCCCGGTCCCGATAACCAACGTCGGGAAATGCCCAAAAATGCGGGAGCCGTTGACGCCGCCGCCCATGACGATGTGGTGCCCGCCCCAACCGTGATCCGAGCCAGTGGAGGGGTCTGTGCCATTGGGCTGCAAGGTCCGGGCGAAATCCGAGTTCGTTATTGTCAGGACATTGTCATTCATTCCGAGGGCGATCATTGCGTCGCGGAAGGCTTTCAACGACGTCGAAAGCTCGTTCATCAGATTCGCGTGAGCCGGCATTTGGCCGCCATGCGTGTCGTAGCCGCCCACGCCTGCAAAAAAGATCTGGCGGTTGTTGCCCAGTGCGCTGCGTCCGGCGATCAGCTTGGAGATTGTCTTCAACTCCGCCGACAGTCCGGTGGTTGCAGTGCCAAAGAGAGCGTCGAAATTGACCCCGCTCGATGTTGCCGCGGTGAATGCGGAGGCTAACAGGGCCTCTGTGTCGCGCGATTTCCGGACGACTTTGCTGTAGCCTTCCTCAATCAGATTAGATCGGGTGTAGCGCAGGACATCATCGAATGCGCGGAGTCGCCGGCCATGGACGGTGTCGTTATAGGTGCCGTTACTGAAGGCCCAGCTGTAATTGGCGCCGTATCCGGCCAGACCCGGGATAGTTCCGCTGGCATCAATATTGTATTGCGCGGTTTCCAGCCCGACCTGGAACTTGTTGATTCCCGCGACCGAGATGGACATCGAGATCGAATTGGGGGTGTTCGCGTTCAATAGGTCTGCGACGCGCCCGCCCCAACCCGTGAGGAACGGCTTATCGGGAAGGGAGGATTGCCATTGAATCACCTGGTCTGCGTGCGAACCAAGCTGTGGAGGAATGGGGATTCGTTCGTTGATATAATCTTCCCGCGTGGGAATTGGGAACGCGAGGGTTCCGACGTTTGTCACAAAGGAGAGATCACCCGCATGAAAGATATCGGCCACGTGTTGCATATTTGGGTGCAGGCCATACTTCCCGTCCACCGTCGTTAAGGGAATGCTGGCAGGGCCTGTGCCGCGCGTGGGATCGGTGGGATCATAAATCGTCAAGACCCTGCGGATGGCAATATAGTTGTTATACTCCGGATGGCCAAGCTGGGGAATCAGCATGTTGTTGGAATCGTTGCCGCCACCCAGGAACAGAACGACCAGCGCCTTGTATCCGGGCAACGTTGACTGGCCCAGCGCGGAATTCATGATGGTTAGCTGGGTGATCGCATTGACCATTCCGGCGTAACCGAGCGCAGCGCAGGCAGATTGCCGGATAAAACTCCGACGGGAGAGCTGTAGTTCCTTGTCTTGGCTTTTCATGGGGGTGTTATTTCTGGTGGACAAAATCGGACGCGCTAACGACGAGATAGAGGAGGTTTTCCATGCGAGCCAGCGACGTGCTCACACTCATTGTGCTGACTTCGTCAATGAATCGGCTGCGGGGATTAGGAGCCGGCGCCGAGCTGTATCTAGCCTTGAGATCGCCGCCCAGGAACAGCAGATCGAGATAGTCCAGGACGGTGGTCGTGGCCTGTGCGGGAGTTTTCCCGGCGCTAATTTCACTGTCGTACCTGGCGACCAACGGCGTCAGGGTTAGAACCATGTCGTCATTCTTCGGATCGGGATCGTTATAGATAGGAATGGCTCCGTTGCCCACTGCGGATGTAATGGTGAAATTGTAGAAATAGTTGATGGCACGGAACGTGGTGCTCTCACTGGTGATCTGCATTTCCGGGGCAACCAACCCTGCCTCGCCGATGGCGTCGCCAGGGTTGTAGTCCGGGAGGAACCAGTTGAAGACAGAGGGTGGACTTTGCGGCGTCTGCGCGATCCTTGTATCAAGGACTCCGAAGCGGATGTGGGTGGCGCTGGCGGAGAAGTTGTTCAGCTGCGTTGCGGGATAGCCGTATTGGCTGAGGTTGCCAATGGGGAGTTTCGATCCACCATCCAGCGAGCGCAGGAGCTGCGCCATGCGCATGAGCGGCTCCTTGAGCTTTCCGGATCCGACGTTGTTAGTAACCGAAAGGTTGCGTGCCTCGTAGTCGAGCAGGATCGCTTTGATGACGGCCTTCATGTCGCCACGGACGCCGCTGCCGTTGTTGGCGAATTTTTGTGTGACGCGGTAGACATATCCCTTGCTCGGGTTGGATGTGACCAGCCGCTGGATCAACAGGCGGCTGATAAATGGGGCGACGTTAGGATGATTGAAAAGAATATCCAGCGCGGCGTCCATGTCCGCCTCTCCATCCAATCCGGCAGGAATGACGGAGCCGAGCACCGTCTTCGCACCGGTGTCGTGATAGTCCGGACCGTAGTTCTTCATCGGATAGATCCATTCGTATTGGAAATGGCGTTCGACACTGCTTCCGGAAAAAAGTCTGTAAAAGGTTGTATTATCCACGGGAGGATAACCATCGGCGGCGGCGCCGTGCCGCTTGCTGTAACTCCAGCCGGTGAATACGCGGGCCAGCTCGGCGATATCGGCTTGAGTATAGGTCTGAATGGCGTGTCCTTCGGCGTCCAGCTTCAGGCTCCCGTCGGGGTTCAGTTGCAGCAGCCCGATGGAGAAGAGCTGCATGATTTCGCGGGCGTAGTTCTCGTCGGGGCTGGTCAAGGTTTGCCCGTTGGCGTCCACCGTCCGTTTCATATTCATGATACTGCTCAGGAATTCACCCATGGACGGATGCTTGCTGACGTCCTCCAGCAGTGGGCGGAAATTGCCCGTCGCAGAGGCGCCCAACATGTCGTAGAAAGTGCTCGGGCCGTAGGGCCGGACTGCCAGGCCGGAAGCGCGCGAGATAACGAGGATCTCGCTCATGGCAGCTGCATACCGTTGCCGGAGCTGGTCGTGGGCATTGACGGAGATCGTCCACCAGGCAAAGAAGTGATTGCAGTTGGCCGATGGCGGGTAATAGCCGTAGGGTCCCAGACCTCTCAACGCCTCGTCTTGCCGGTCAGCAGCTTTGTTATATTCAAAAAACGACGTCTGGTCGAGAGCGAGCTGGCTATCGATCCAGGCGTTGTAGGCTGCGATGCGGTCGCCTCCGTAGGTGGTATTGATGCTGTTGACAAGCGCGTCGATTTCCGCCTTGTGCGGGCCAAATGTGGCTTGCGTAAGAAACCGGGAGACGTCCCGAGCCAGATCTTCTCCGGTAAGCGGAGTAATCGCGGGAGGATTGCCCGGTGGCGTGAATGTGCTTGAGCCTGTTTGGCGCCGCCAGGTGCCCTGGATTTCCCCTGCCGGATAATTGCCGGTGCCAATATTCGTGTACACCCATTTGCCGCCGAGTTCATACAAAGCGTCGATCACTTGCTGTCCCGAGAGGGTTCCCACAGGGACGATGCTCCAGATCACGTCAACGAGTTGACCGGTCCCCATGTTAGGTCGCAACTCCGTGCCTACGCCGTTGGTGACCCCGTAACGAATATAGGAGTTGGTTTGCCCAGAGGTGAGACCGCTGAAACTCACGCTGACGCGCGCGGAGGTGTTTGATCCATTGAGATACATGGTGGCAACGCCTGACGCGGAACTGTTCGCTCCGGGCGACGGGGTCAGCGCGGCGACAAAAAGCTTTTCGTTTGCGGGAATGTTGGTGGCGTCATTGATACTCACCGTCGAGCTGTTGGATGCACCAACGCTGTAACCAGCTCCCGGGATGACCGTAATAGTTGCCTGCTCGGGATATTCGTTCACTGCGTCCGCCGTCGGCTGGATGACCACGTTTACGGTGTTGACGCCGGCCGGCAGAGAGATCGATCCGTTCAGAGTTGCTCCGTTAACGTCTTTGGTGCTGTAATCGGAGGTGCCCGCCGTTCCGGAGCGCGTAAATTGGATGATCGCCGCAGAAGTTCCACCGGAGCGCGTGATTCTAACACGGGCGGGCTGTGCTTCTTTCTCGTATGCGTTCGCGATGTCCGTCGAAATCGTGATGGTGCCGGCGTTGCCGTTTCCTGTGCTCGGATTCGTGCCGGCGAGGTATTCCTGAAGGTTGGTCACGCCGTCCGCATCTGCGTCGGTGTTCGCATCAGCTGGATTGTCGGGGTTCAGCCCATGTGCGATCTCCCAAGCATCCGGCATCCCATCCCCATCGGAGTCGCTGAAGGGTTGGAGTTCGATGTAGTCAAATGACAGGCTGTAGCCTGAGCTGGCCGGGTTTTTCCCAAGCACCTGGGCGGTGAACACTTTGTCGCCTGCCATACTAAAAGTGATGGGACCAAGATCCGCTTCCACCCAGGCGGGAGTGGCTCCGTATTGATCCTGAGCGACGCCTTGGTTCACACCGTTAATGGTCATTTGAAAATTTCCTCCCGCGGTGCTCGTCTTGAAACGCACTTTCACCTGATAAGTGCCTGCTTGAACCGCAGGAACCGTGTACGAGACATAGTCGCCCGCTGCCGTTGCGGCCAGTTGTTCGCCTGCGCCGTTGCTCGCATTTGTGTCGCTAAAAATCGTTACAGGGCTGGAGGATTGCGTTGAAGCGATCGTTTCCACCTCGTAACGAAGTGTGGGTAACAAGCGAACCGCGTCGGCGATCACATTGCCATTCGCTCCTGTATTAGCTATCAGCACACCTCCGGAGGATCCTGCGTCGAAGGTATAGGTGCCTAACAAAGTCCATGTTGCGCCGTTGAAGCGTTGATTGACTAACAGCGGTATTGTGCCACTCGCCGAAGCAATGCTTACGGGGGCATTCGACGCGTGAGTGCCGGCCTGTGGCCAGCGCAAATACACTTGCTGCAATCCTGTAGCGGCGATTAGCGGGCTAAAACGGACCGATTGCGCTGTTTGAGTGGTTGCGCTCGTGATGGATACATTGCTCACCACCGTCTCGCAGAGGGTTCCGTCTTTGTGAGACGTCACGCAGAGTCCGATCTCGACGTCGGCGGCCATGCTGATTGTTTGCGCGACACCCACTTGCGTCCAGGTCACCCCATCGCTGGAACAAAAACTGGTGAAAGTGTTCGCTGAACGGACGAGGCGAACCCAGGTGGGGGCTTGCACGTTCTGAACCGCCATGGAGGAACTCGCCCCTGTGCTCGGCCGCCATTGAAAGGCGACGCCATGCAAAGGCGTGATCACAGTCATGGCGTGCTTCGAGCTGGTGGCGGCCGTTTCGCGGATCATTACGCCCGCCTTGGCCCATTCGTGGGTATTTTGCATGCGGTCCACTCTCGCCGTGATCATTCCGTCGCCGCTTAGCTTGGTTGCCCGGCGTACAAACTGAAATTCATCCGTAGTACCCCAGATATCCACGCCGGAACCCCTTAGTATGAAGAAGTCTGTTGCGGGGTCGTAGGTTGTGCTGCCGGTCGCCGCGACGGCTCCTATATCTCCGGAAACCGAGAGAGAGGAGCTGCTGTTGCTGCCAGTGTTTCCATCACGCAGATAGTTGGAACCATAGTACCCGGGATTTGAGCTATCCAGAATCCACGTTCCGGAGGTAGTTACTCGCGCCGGATCTGCATTATCCACGGTAACTGATGCCGCAAGGGAAGTCAGCCCAACGGAAAATGTAATCTGAAATGCAAGCAGGCAGGCGAGCTTTTTCATAAACTTCTTAGGTAAGCAACTAGCAAAGTGTAGCGTAAGGGGGCGACGCCGCAGCTTTGGAGAACCGGCGCTACGTCGCAGGAGGAATATTAGCAGCGATGACAACAAATGGGAGAAATGGCTTTAATCGATTTCTGAAATCGGTTTGTTTCCTGCGCGGTTCGCCGGCTTTTCAAGAAAGGTGTGGGGAAAGGCAATGCTCGTGCCTGGCTGGCGAGTCGGGACGCTGCTGGCGGAGTTTGTAAGACCGCAGTGGGCTGTTACGAAGGAAACTAGACGAGGAATGCGTGTTCGCGATTCCTCGGGCTCGTAGGTGCCGAGCAGCGTTTCGATCAAAGGGATGTATGGGAGGGATAACGGTCCTGAAAACAACGACGGATCCCGTGCATGCTGGCCGAATGGCGAGCAGCAGATAAACGACTACGGAAGGGTGGGGAGGAAAAGTTAGTTCTGGGGGGATCTGTCTGTTCCGGGGGGTGGGCGGAGTTTACGAAGTGTCGGTATAGTAAGAAACGGATTGGGGAGCAGGAGGAAACATCGTGTTATGGCTGTGTGCGTTGGGAAGAGTGGCCCGCGCGAAGGGAACGAACCACGACCGAGAACGCGTGGAGGATTACTAAGATTTTTGAAAACTAATGGAAATACTTTCTGGGGAGAAAGGCGTATACTAGCAAGAAATAGTATGGTATAAGAATTGGCTGATTTTGGGTTTAGATGCAAGCTTTTTTTGGTCTAGATTGCAGACTTTTACGAAAGGCGCAGAGCTGCTTGTGAAACGACGGAGTTGGGTCCCGTAGCGCGCGGACATGGCGGGAAACGGCATTCGATCCCTGCAACCAGACTTCTGAGACCTGCTGGTGTTGGCCCCGGATGAGGTGAGGAAGAAACGGGGCTTTAACAAAGGCTTTACTCTTCCGACCCAAGGAAATCGCTCTGCTCGCGCGCGGAAGCTTGAAAGCGTTTCCAAAAGAATGACGCGGCTATTTGCCCGAGGAAGGACCGCGGCATGGCTTCGCGGATTCCGATCCTGAAAGGGGGGCGCCGGTCTGTTTCGTGGAAATAGGTGGCGGAAGATCAGGTCCCAGAGGACGACGTTTTCCCCATAGTTTTTGTTACCCTCGCGGAGGTCCATCGAATGGTGCCAGCGTTGTAGATTCGGGGTGTTAAAGATGTAGTTCAATCAACCGCAGTGCATGCGGATGTTGCAGTGGGTCAGAATGCCGATAAAGGCGGTGCAAGCGCTTCCCCAAAGGAAAACCTCGCCGGGAGGGCCCGCCAGCGCGATGAGAGGCGCTGCGAATAGCATGCTCTTGAGCGTATCCACGAAATGGTACCGTCCAGTATTGAAGAACCATAGCTTGCGTGAGCTGTGGTGGACCGCGTGAAAGCGCCAAAGCGGCATCCATTCATGCGCAAGCCGATGCGCCCAATACAATCCGAACTCCGCGGTGACCAACCCCAGTGCCACCTGAAAGAACATCGGCCAGTGGTCAGGCCAGATTCCACTGGTTTCGCGGTCGCCAAACTGATGCACGATTCCGAGGTTGACGAGCGAAACGACAATGACCTGCACAAAGATTTTTGTGAAAAGCGTGTGGGCAGGTCCACAGGTTCCTGGCCATCCGATTCCAGCCATTCGGGCTCGTGTGGGCGGACTTTCTCCAATACAAAAAGGGTCACCGCAAGGCACAGATAGGTAATGTTAAAACCGAGGTCGTTGCATCATTTTCAGACCATTGCCTGCTTGAGGGTTGGGAGTCGAGCCCGGTCATGAAATCGGTC
Organism: Chthoniobacterales bacterium; assembly: GCA_036525185.1. Lineage (GTDB taxonomy): Bacteria > Verrucomicrobiota > Verrucomicrobiia > Chthoniobacterales > DASVRZ01 > DATDAW01. The sequence continues at coordinate 115,938 of DATDAW010000041.1, forward strand.
CCAGCGCAACTTGATTTTCGTGTGGCGACTTCTGGGGGATGCATCCACGCAATATTGTGCGCGGCGCGAGTCTGGACTATGAAAACGACCGTCGCCGGCTGCTTGAATTCTCCCGGGGACGACTCAACCCCAACGGTCCACCCTTCCTCATGTTTCATTCCTCACGCTGCGTCGCTTCTATCGATACCGCCGCCCTGCGCCACAATCTCAACATCATTCGAGCCCGCATTGGGCCGGAACCAGGCATTATCGCGATCGTCAAGGCCGACGCGTATGGGCATGGCGTGGCAGGGCTCATCCCGGTCTTGGCGGATCAAGTGGCCATTTTTGGCGTCGCGAATTTGCAGGAAGCCTTCGAGGTGCGAGCGGCGCTGCCGTCGGCGGAGGTGCTGTTGCTGGGAATCAATTTACCTGAGGAACGACCCGTAGTTATTCAGCATGATTTTCAGGTCGTTGTATCGAGTATCGACGAAGCGAGGGCTTACGGCCGTCTGGGGAGCGTTGCCCATCCGGTTCGCATCCACATCGCTGTAGATACCGGAATGGGGCGCATGGGTTTTCTGGAATCAGAAATCGAGGACGCAGTCCGTATCGTGGTGGCAATGCCCTCGCTGAAAATCGCCGCTGTCGCCACGCATCTTCCCGTGGCCGATGAAGACGCCGATTTCACGCGCGACCAGCTTAAACGCTACGAAGCCATTGTCGCGCGCATCCGGCACCTATTGCCGGCAACCGCCCAATCGCACACGTTGAACAGCGCCGGCCTTCTCGGTTTTCCTGAGCATGCGCCCGACTTTGTGCGGGCTGGATTGGCGCTGTACGGCAGTTCGCCGCTTCCTGAGTTTCAGAATGATCTCCTCGCCGTGATGACGCTTGTGAGCCGCATCACGCTGATACGCCAACTCCCCCCGGGGCACGGCGTAAGCTATGGGCGCACGTTCATCACGGATCGTCCCACACGCGTTGCCACGGTTTCCGCCGGATATGCGGACGGCTACCAACGGCGGCTATCCAACCGCGGCGCCAGCGTCCTCATTCACGGGCGACGCTGTCCAGTGCTCGGACGCGTGACCATGGATCAAATCATGGTGGACATCAGCGAGATTCCCGACGCTGCCGTTGGCGACGAAGTCATTCTTTTTGGACAGGATCTGCTCGCCGGTGAACTCGCTGAAAAAGCCGACACGATCGTTTGGGAAATCTTCACGGGTATCAGCAAGCGCGTTAAACGGATTTACAAGTAGGATGGACAGGAACGCGGTTCGGTTTTTCCGCTGAAAATCGCGCTTTCCCCTTGTGGCAGAAAACTTATATTTCCCGTTGAATGTTCCAGATCATCTTCAACGAAATCAGCGCGGCGGAAATGGCGGCGATCCCGACCTTGACGCAGCTGGATCTTCTGGCCGAATTCCAGTTTCTCCCCGACGACCTCGACAAGCCGGGTGCGGTCAAATACACCGTGATCGAGCGGGACGGGAAAAAACTTTATCGCTACCGGGCAAAGGACTACCGCATTTACTTTGGGAAATGTCCCGAAGGGATCATCGTTCACCGCGTTTTGCATAAGAACACGATTCGCGATTTTCTGTTTCGTTCGAAGTTGCCGACGGATGACGAGACGGCGGACGCGCGGACGGTTCCGTGGGAGTTGATCCAGGAAGGCCAGCGCGCGCGGCGGAAAACGTAAACGGAGAACGCAGAGACGTCATGTCGCGAAGAATCTGGTCTTTTGTTTTCGCTGGCGTCGCCGTGCTTCATGGGGCGTTTTTTCTCCTCGTGAAGGACGAGCCGGTCATTCCACCGGATTGGCTGAAAAATACGGCGCCCCCGGACCCGACATTCACGTATGGCGAGGCGAAATACACGGACGCGGAGACGGGGGAGAGAATGGTGGTGAAGGAATTCACCATCCCGACGAAACTCGCGGAGCGAGAAAAGTAATTCTTCGTATACCGCGCTCACCGCCCCGGCCACTGGATTGATAGCTGGCAGTCGTACGATTAAAATTGGCCGTTGCCGACACTGCCGACTGGGATCTCGATTTCGGAGTATTTATCCAGGAAGGTTCGTTTTCTGACGTGGAAAACACCGAAACGAGATCCCCAGGACGCGAGACGAACCCACTCTACGAATGGTCGTCCAACGCCTCGATTCGCGAAGTGAAAGAGCACGTTCCGATGGGTGCGGCGAATGGCCGCATCGTGCGGAATGAGATTGAGAAATTGTTCTGAAGAGGACAATATGCCCGCGGGCTGGTGCTTTTGTTTCTCATGCTGTTACCGGCAGGATGTGAGCGAAAGCTGCGCCCCTTTTTTGTACTCAGACCCGCGGATGCCGTGCTGAAAACAAAAGAACATGACGACCGAAGCGAGAACCAAGAAAATTCAACCATCGTTCCGTGCTAAACCAACGATCGCCGTTTACTTGGTGGCTGCAGCGCTCACAGTAAGCACGTCGGCCTCTACCAGGTACGTCATTGGGCCAACAGATGGAGGATGGTATCGAAGCGATGGCTTTCATGATGGAACACGCACCGACCGATTTGCCACCAACTACCTTGTGGGTAACATCATCAGCGACGGTGTTCCTCGAGTGAATCGAAATTTCTTTGTCTTTGATCTGCCGGATACTAACGAAAATATTCAATCGGCCCAACTCGAGCTGTTGAATCTGGCGGGCGGTTTCCGAAGCTTGGATCCATCGGAGACGTTCACCCTTTATGCGGTCTCGACTCCCATCGCGGCACTGACGGCTGGAGGTTCCGATCTGACCACCATTTATGATGATCTGGGCGATGGTGTCCAGTATGGCAGCGGCACGATCACCAGTGCTAGTGGGTTCCTGTCGATTGACCTAAATGCGGATTTTATCGCGACTGCAAGGGCAGCCACCGGCGGATTGATCGCTCTGGGTGGTGCGCTCATAAGTCTAGATGGCAATTCGAGGACCGAGGAATACGCGTTTGGCTTCAGTACGCTTTCCAATATAGGTACGACCCGGCTTGTGCTGACTACGATTCCTGAGCCATCTGCCGGCGCGCTTCTTGGATTGATAGGAATCCGCCTTGCAATGGTCCGCCGCAAGCGGCCGGCTAACCTCCTCGGCGCGCCCAATTAGGGGGAGGAAGGAAACTCCAGACCGAAGCAGTTTTGCGATATTTTCGAAGCTGGTCTCCCGGACGACACGCTCCAATAAAGGCAGGTCGTCCGGCAGCTCGCCGTTGTTCCCGGCGAGAATCGCAAATCAGAATCGTGACGACAGAAGCCAGAAAACAACGTGCACGCGGCGGTGGCGTTGTGGACATCTGTTTGCCTCTTCGTCCTCGCCGCGCCAATCCTTGACGAGTCATTCATTTCCGCCTTTTCGCGTTTTTCGCTCAGGACATCTGTCCCTGAAGCTTCGAACGCTGCCGCTCAGACAAAAAAGTGGAGCCTAGGGGATTCGAACCCCTGACCTCCTCAATGCCATTGAGGCGCTCTACCAACTGAGCTAAGACCCCGGTTTTGCGAGGGACGTGAAAATAGCCGGTGAAAACAGTTTGTCACGCGGATTTTTGGCTGAAAATCTTACTCCTACTCTTACTCGTAATCGTAATCTTTCCCACTCCTGTTCTCTCCAAACTCCTTTTCGCGACCCTCCGAGAGGGAACGCGAAGAAGAATTATGATTACGAATATGAGTAGGAATAAGATTACGAATAAGGGCGCTCAGTAGCGGTAATGGGCGGGCTTGTAGGGGCCCTCGACCGGAACCCCGAGGTATTCGGCTTGTTTCTCGGTCAGTTTCGTCAGTTTGACGCCGATTTTTTCAAGGTGCAGCCGGGCAACTTCCTCGTCGAGTTTCTTCGGAAGCACATAGACGGACGGGTTGTAAATGTCCCTGTTTTTCCAGAGATCGAGTTGAGCCAAGGTCTGGTTGCTGAAGGAGTTGGACATGACAAAAGACGGGTGGCCCGTGGCGCAACCGAGGTTGACGAGGCGGCCTTCGGCCAGCAGGAAAACCTCATGGCCATCGGGGAAAATGTATTTATCGACCTGCGGCTTGATATTCTTCCGCTTGATCCCTGGGAATTTCTGGAGGGCGTCGACCTGAATCTCGTTGTCGAAGTGGCCGATATTGGCAATGACGGCCTGATCCTTCATTTTCGCAATGTGATCGATGGTGATGACATCGACGTTGCCCGTTGTTGTGATGTAAATGTCCCCGCGTCCGAGCGTTTCCTCGATCGTGGTGACTTCATACCCTTCCATCGCGGCCTGGAGAGCGTTGATGGGGTCGATTTCTGTGATGATGACACGGGCGCCCTGTCCTCGGAGCGACTGCGCGCAGCCTTTGCCGACATCGCCGTAGCCAATAATGACAGCGACTTTGCCAGAGATCATAACGTCGAGCGCGCGATTGAGGCCGTCGACGAGGGAATGACGGCAGCCGTAGAGGTTGTCGAATTTCGACTTGGTGACGGAATCGTTCACGTTGAACGCCGGCACGAGGAGTTTGCCCAATTCCTGAAGTTTGTAGAGACGATGGACGCCGGTCGTGGTTTCCTCGGAAACGCCACGCCAGTCTTTGACGATTTCGTGAAAAACGTATGGATTTTCCGCGTGGATCTTCTTGAGGAGATCTTTAATGACTTTTTCCTCGTGCGAATGAGACGGGCTGTCCACCCAGTCGCTGCCTTCCTCGAGCTCGTAGCCTTTATGGAGGAAAAGTGTGACGTCACCACCATCATCGACGACAAGTTGCGGGCCTTTCCCGTCGTTGTTAAGAATCGCTTTCCAGGTGCAATCCCAGTATTCCTCGAGGGTCTCACCTTTCCAGGCGAAAACGGGGATACCTGCCTCGGCGATGGCAGCGGCGGCGTGATCCTGTGTGGAGAAAATGTTGCACGAAGCCCACCGAACGTCGGCGCCCAATTCAACGAGCGTTTCGATCAACACAGCCGTCTGAATAGTCATGTGGAGCGATCCCGTCACGCGAACGCCGGCAAGCGGTTTTTCCGGAGCATATTTTTCACGGATGGCGATGAGACCTGGCATCTCCTTCTCGGCGATCTCGATCTCTTTTCGGCCCCAGGAGGCAAGCTTGATATCGGCGATTTTGTAGTCTGTAAATTTGGCGGTTAATATTTGGCTGCTCATAGATTGGGTTTTAAAGAGAGAAAGGTTCGTCCGCAGATTTCGCGGATTTTCGCAGATTGTTTTTTGGATCGAAGATCAGGCGGCGATACTTGAGGCTTTGAGAGCCGAAATTGAGGAGCAGTCCTAGGATTTGACCGGTGGCCTTGAGTTCATTAATCAGTTGCGCCTCGTCTGAACCCGTTAGTTTGGAGATGGCTTTGGTTTCGACAACGATTCGCTCGTTGCAGATAAAGTCAGCGCGATAGCCGCACGTCAGGGTTTTGCCTTTGTTGCGAACAGGTAATGAAACTTCCGCAATGAAAGGAATACCACGGTCCTTAAATTCCAAGGAAAGGGCTGCCTGATACACCGCTTCCAAAAAGCCGTGACCTAATTCGCGATGAACTTCTATCGCCGCGCCAATAGTGGCATAGGTATCGGCGTCTCCGTTCATAAAAAGCTGCGTAAATCTGCGATCTGCGGATCGGCTTTAGACGGCCGCTCGCACTGCCTCGGCCTTATCCGTCTTCTCCCAGGTCAGCGAATCGAGATCGTCTTCTTTTCCGAAGTGACCATAGTTCGTCGTTTTACTGTAGATGGGACGCAGCAGGTTCAGTTGTTCGACAATGGCAGCCGGTTTGAAGCTGAAGATTTCGCGGACGGCGTTCTCAATCTTTTGTTCGTCGACGTGGTTCGTGCCGAAAGTGTTGACGTGGATGCTGACGGGTTCCGGGTAGCCGATGGCGTATGCGAATTGGACTTCGCAACGGTGCGCCAAGCCCGAGGCAACGACATTCTTGGCGACATAGCGGCCCATGTACGCGGCGGACCGGTCTACTTTCGAGGGGTCTTTGCCGGAAAAGGCGCCGCCGCCGTGACGACCCATGCCGCCATAGCTATCGACAATGATTTTCCGGCCAGTGAGACCGGAATCGCCCTCAGGACCGCCAATGACGAAGCGGCCGGTCGGGTTGATAAGGAACCGGGTTTTGTCGTCGAGCCATTCCGGCGGGATGACTTTTTTAACGCAGAGCTCGATAAGGGTTTCGCGGATTTCCTTGTGTTTTACAGCTGCAGCATGCTGCGAGGAAATAACGACCGTATCGATGCGGATGGGTCTGTAATCTTCGTAGGCGACGGAGACCTGCGTCTTCGCGTCGGGTCGCAGCCACGGCACTTCTCCGCTCTTACGCAGCCGGGCGAGCTCGCGGCCAAGGTCATGTGCAAATTTGATCGGCGCCGGCATGAGAGTCGTGGTCTCATCCGTGGCGAAGCCAAACATAAGCCCCTGATCTCCAGCGCCTTGCTCCGCGCCCTCCTTACCTTCTGCCGCTGCGTCATTTACGCCTTGGGCGATGTCGGGGCTTTGCTGACTGAGCGCATGCAGGACTGCGACCGTATCGTAGGCGAACGAGCAATCGTGGTGGATATAGCCGATATCCCTGATCGCGTTCCGAACCACTTGCAGATAGTCGAATTGAGCGCGGGTCGTGATTTCGCCCGCAATCATTACGATATTGCCTTTGGCGAGCGTCTCACAGGCGACGCGGCTTTTGGGGTCCTGCGCAAGGCACTGGTCGAGAACGGCGTCGCTGATCGTGTCACAAACTTTGTCGGGGTGACCTTCCGTAACGGATTCAGAGGAAAAAATATAATGACGAGGCATACGAAGCGGGTTGAGGGTGGGCGGACTCTGTTTTGTGACGACTGTGACGGACCGGATTTTTCTTTCTGTGAGTTCGGAGACGCGGGTTGAAAAGATGTGCTTATCAACCAATCATGATAAGATGATATATTGCTCTTAAAATCATGTCGTCAATCCTAAAAATTCTCCGAGTGCTCGCCGATCCAACCCGGTTGCGCATCCTCCATCTGTTGTCGCAGGAGGAGCTGACCGTTGCGGAGTTGCAGGAAATTCTGGGCATGGGCCAGAGCCGAATTTCAACGCACCTGGCGCAGCTCCGGCAGGCCGGCCTCGTCATTGACCGCCGCGCGGGCAAGAACATCTACTATGGACTGGTAACCCCCGGCCCGAATCCTGCGTTGACGTCGCTGGTGGAAGAAAGTGCCACGGAGCTGCCCGACGCTGATCGGGATAAAAAGGCGCTCCAGGTCGCGCTGAAAAAGCGCCAGGACACGGCGCGCGAGTATTTCGATCGGCTGGCGGGCAAGTTTGGGCGTAGCTATTGCCCTGGACGTTCGTGGAAAGGGTTATCCCATTTGCTCCTGACGCTTGTTCCGGAGGTCACGATTGCCGACCTGGGCGCGGGCGAGGGGACCCTCGCACAACTGCTGGCGCGACGGGCAAACAAGGTAATCGCCATCGATAACTCGGAAAAAATGGTCGAATTCGGCGCTGATCTCGCCCGGGAGCAAGGCTTTATGAATCTCGAATATCGGCTTGGCGACATTGAGGACCCGCCGATTGAGCCGGGGACGATTGATATCGCAATTTTCAGCCAGGCACTGCATCACGCGAGTTCACCGTTTAGGGCGTTGCAATCCGCGAATCGCATTCTGAAGCCCGGCGGGAGATTGCTGATTCTCGATTTGCTCGCTCACCATTTCGAGCAGGCGCGGGATTTGTATGCCGATCTGTGGTTGGGCTTTGGGGAGGCGGAACTCTTGCATCTACTGGAGCAAGCCGGATTTACGAATGGAGACATAGACGTTGTCTCCAAGGACCATGAGGCGCCTTATTTTCAAACAATCCTGGCCACAGCCATAAAATAGAGGCGCCACCTGCAATTCCGGCAGCGATGAACCGGAGGCTCTTCTTCCGGTTAAAAAACGTGAGCTTCGTCGTGCAAGCCGCTGTCTTCCCGAATGGAGCGAAGTCTTTTCTTCACGCCTCGTTTGGATTCAGGCGCATTCAAATGACTCGTAACGTAGCTCACGACCACAGGAACAGCCGAAGCAAGAGCGACAGAAATCATCGCAACAGCCGTCGCCTGCCGCCTTGTAGACCGAATTTTGTCTGCGATGAGCAGGCCGACACCGCAGCCGATCGCGGTGTGGGCGAGCGTAAGCAGACCGGTCATGGAGGCTGACGTTACAAAATTAAAACTTTTTTGGCGAGCTATCGACATATTGGTTGGGGGACTATACGGTCGGCGATCGAAATTCCAAACGCTATTTCCTAAACACCATGTCCACAGACATTTATGTTTTAATCCTAGCCGGCGGTAGCGGCGAACGTTTCTGGCCGCTGAGCCGGCGCACGGCGCCAAAGCAACTGCTTAATCTTTTCTCTCCAAGCACCTTGCTTGAAGACACTCTGAGCCGGCTCGAAGGCTTTGTGCCGCTTTCGAACATCCTCATTCTAACCAACCGCGACCAGGAACCGGCCGTTCGGAAATTGTGTTCCAAACTGCCGCCGGAGAACATCTTCGCCGAGCCAGCAAAGCGGGATACAGCGGCGGCGATCGCGCTCGGATCCGGCCTCGTCGCTTTGCGAAATCCGGAGGCGGCCATGATCGTGCTGCCAGCCGACCATTTGATTCGCGATACCGAGGCGTTTCAGAACGATCTGAAAGCGGCCGTTGCTGCGGCAAAAAAAACAAGCGCCCTGGTAACGATCGGGATCAAACCGACGTGGGCTTGTTCGGGGTTTGGTTACATCGAACAAGGTGCGCCACTGCCAGGAGACTGGTCGGCGCCGATCAGTGAAGTGGAGCGCTTCCGCGAAAAACCGAATCCGCAACTGGCCGAAAGCTTCTTCAAACAAGGCAATTTCCGATGGAATGCCGGGATGTTCATATGGACGATTCCATCGATTCTGGCTGAGTTTCACAAGAGTGCGCCGGAGATGGCGGATTTTGTGACGCGCATGCGAGAAACGGCCGATGTGCAGGCACTTGTGAATAACGAATTCGCGGAGCTGCCGAAAATTTCCGTCGATTACGCGATCATGGAAAAGGCGGACCGCGTGCTCGTGCTCGAAGCGTCGTTTGATTGGGACGACGTGGGCAGCTGGATTGCCGTGGCGAATTATTTGGCGGCCGACAGCGGCGACAATCGCTCGAACACCGTCCTCACGACGTCTGGTGCGGCCAACAACATCGTGTTTTCAAAGCGCAAATCCCACGTGGCGTTGCTCGGCGTCAGTGATTTGATCATCGTCGAAACGGACGATGCCCTGCTGGTGGCGAGCCGGCATGAAGCGGAAGCGATCAAGCAAATCGTGAAAGACGTCCCGCCGGAATTACAGTAATGCGATGAAGATTCTCGGCATCGACCACGGCGATGCTCGGATCGGTCTGGCGCTTTCGGACGATCTCGGAATGATGGCGCATCCACTGGAAACGGTGGATGCGCGGGTGGCGCCGGACGCTTTGCTGGGAAAAATCGCCGCGGTGGTGACCGGGAAGGGCGTCGAGCGAGTCGTGCTGGGTTTGCCGCGAAATATGGATGGCTCGTACGGTCCTGCGGCGGCGAAAGTCAGGCAATTCGGAGCCGCGCTTCAAGCGAGGATTGGTGACATCAAAGTCATTTTTTGGGACGAGCGAATGACGACCCGGCAAGCGCAACGCTCCCTTCATGACGCCGGTCGCAATACGAAGAACAGCCGGAAGGTGATCGATCAGGTCGCGGCGGTAATCATTCTGCAGAATTACCTCGATGCGCAGGCCGGGACTGCAGACTTCTAACCTGCTGCGTGGCTGGCCATTAAGCCGGCAGGGCCTGGGCAGGAACCCTCTGCGCGCCGTGTGGGTGAAATGACGCGTCTTCACCTGATTCTCGGGTATGACGGACGCCCGTTCAGCGGCTGGCAGTCGCAGCCGGTCAAAAATGGTATCCAGGATCACCTTGAAAAAGCCTTTTCTACGATCCTCGGGAAACGCGTCGTGGTGCATGGCTCCGGTCGCACGGACGCCGGTGTCCACGCGTGCGGTCAGAGTGCGCATGCGGACGTGCCTGCGGACCATTTGGCTACTGACCGGTGGCGTGCGGCGTTAAATGCCCATTTGCCGCCGGAGATTCGCGTGAAGCAGATCCGCGTTGTAAGCGAGAAATTTCACGCCCGTTTTTCGGCGAAGTCCAAGCAGTATCGGTATCGGATTTTCAACGAGAGCTGGCTGGACCCGCTGGAAATCGGCCGGGCATGGCATGTGCCTGGCGCCCTGGACGTTACAGCGATGAACGAAGTAGCGATAATACTGACCGGCAGGCATGATTTTCGGGCGTTTGCGGCCAATCGCGGCAAACCCGAGGAAACGACGATTCGAGATGTTTGGAAAATCGCCCTTCGCAAACAAGGCCCGGTTATTACGCTGACGTTCGAGGGCGAAGGCTTCCTGTACAAAATGGTCCGGATGCTTGCGGCGATCCTTGTCCGGGCCGGGCAGGGGAAGATATCGACCGGCGAAATCCGACGGCTCCTGACGGATCCCTCGGCCAAGAAGTCCAGTCACACAGCTCCTGCGGAAGGACTGTATTTGGTTGGCGTTGGTTATTGAGCACGGATCGGCGTGCGCGTAGCGACGTTCAGCGCGGCGAACCGACCGGCATGATCGCAGCGAAATTTCACAACACACTGGCCAGAATGATCGTCGCCGTCGCACAGAAGTGGGACAACCGCGAGTCGTTCTCACCGGGGGCTGTTTTCAGAATCAATATCTCGCCGAGCGCTGCCTTGCACAGGTCACCGCCGAGGATTTCCGCCCTTGCCGGCACCAGCGTGTGCCTCTGAATGACAGCGACCTCGCTCTCGGACAAATCGTCGCTGCAGAGGCGGCCGCGGAGCACGCGAATCGTTGACATGCTTTCCGGCGAACAACTCCGCGCATCTGCTGATCGATCAAACTAGACCTTTGTTGGAGTTTTCGCGATCTTGAACATTTCGAGGACTGCATCGCGCGCGGCTGCATGGTCCACGATGGGAAGCGGGTAGGCCTTTGCGATAGGAATTCCGGGCGGCGGCTCGCAGAGCTTTGCAGCGGGCACGTCGCGCAGCTCGGGCAGCCAGCGCCGGATGTATTCGCCGTCTGGATCGAAACGCTTCGTCTGCGACCACGGATTTTGGATGCGGAAATACGGTGCCGCATCCGTGCCCGTGCTCGCGCTCCACTGCCAGCCGCCATTGTTGCTCGCGATGTCCCCGTCCACGAGGAGACGCATGAAATGGCTCTCTCCATGCATCCACCAAATGCGGAGGTCCTTTGTAAGAAACATGGCAGTGATCATGCGCACGCGGTTGTGCATGTTGCCGGTTGCTGCGAGTTCGCGCATCCCGGCGTCCACGATGGGAAAACCAGTGCGACCCTCGCGCCATGCATTGAAGTCTGCGCGCGCGGCAGGGTCGCGCTCCCATGCATCGTCGTCCTCCGGGCGCCAGTAAGCGCGCCAGGGGAGTCTTCGACATTCCGGCTGAAACTCGTGCCGGATCACCTCGGGCCAATGGCAGAGCACTTGCAGATAGAATTCGCGCCAAATGAGCTCGTTGACGAAGGTGGCGACGCTGTTTCTCTGCGCGAAAGTTTTCGCCTCGGCACTTGCCCGATGGCACTCGCGCAGCACTTCGCGAATGGAAAGTAGGCCGTGACGTAGATCCTGTGAGAGACGGGATGTGGCATTTTCGGCAGGGCGATCGCGCCTGGTGTCGTAGAGAAAAATTGGGCCATCCAGAAAGCTGGCAAGTCGCTTGCGCGCAGTAGCTTCGCCGGGCGGAAGGATTTGCGCGGTGTTTGTCAGATGCCACCGGCTGAGTGTCGGAAGCGGCTCGCTTTTCACCGACGCCGGAACGGCGATCCGTGCGACGGTATTTCCCGTTGGCGGCTTGGAAATTTTACTCCACGCTCTTGCGTATGGGGTGAAAACACGGAACGGCCGACCATCGCTGGTGAGCACTTCGTCGTGTTCGTGAATGGCAATGTCCTTGCAGCTCTGCACCAGGATGCCAAGCCGGCCTGCCATCGTTTCAATGCGTCGCTCCATGTCGCGTCCGAACGGATCGGGGTCCCGGTTGAAATAGATCGCGCGTGCGCCGGTCTCGCGGACAAGCTGCTCGAGCACGAGGTCCGCGCGCCCGTTCCGGACGATGAGGCGGCCACCTTTCGCTTCGAGGTTGCGGTGCAGCGATTCCAGTGAGCCGCAGAGGAATTCCTGCCGTGGCGCGCCGCACCAATGGTGTTTGCCGGTCCATTGGCTGGTGATAAACACAGGCACAATTTGATCGTGCGCAGCGAGGGCCGCGTTCAACGCGGTATTGTCGGTGAGACGCAGGTCGCGCCGGAACCAGTGGATGGCGATGCTCATGGCGTCACGCCTAAATCCACGCCTTAAGTCGCCCCGGCCAGCGATGAAATTCTTCGGATCAGGCCGCGGAAGATCAAGGCGTGGACCGGGTAAAGCAGATACCAGTAAGCAAGTCCGGAAATCCCTTTCGGCGCGAAGACGGCGGTTTGACTCAGGAGGGAACGCAAATCTCCGGATTCCGGGCGCACTTCGAATTCCAGCCATGCTTTTCCCGGCACCTTCATCTCCGCCCGCAGGCGGATGAGTCGGCCTGCCTCGATAGCTTCCACGCGCCAGAAATCGAGTGCATCACCCACACGCACGTCTTTTGCGTCGCGCCGGCCCCGGCGCAGCCCGACTCCACCAACGATGCGATCGACCGCACCGCGGACGCGCCAGGCCCAATTCATATAGAGCCAGCCGCGCGTGCCTCCGAGCGATGTGAACGCTCGAAAGATCAACTCCGCCGGTGCATCGACGATCATCTGCCGGTGCTCCAAAATCATGCCTTCGCGCGTGGTGAGCGTGACCGGCGGAGTGCTGCGCCACGTCGCCGAAAGGGCGTCGCTCCATGCGGTCTCGACGGCTCCGCTATTGAGCTTGTCGAGCGCGAATTTCACGGCGGTTCGGTAGTCAAGCAGATCGATCGTTGGGAAAAGCTGCCGCGCCCGATTGTCTCGAACGACAACTTCATTCTGGAGTCCGTCGATCAGCGGACGCGCGATCGCCGCCGGGATCGGCGTGATGAAATGTACCCACCAGGATGACAGCCGAGGGGTAAGAACGGGAACGGGCAGGAGCCACCTGCGGAGGCCTCTGACTTCGGCATAAATCGTCAGCATCTCGCCATAGGTGACGACATCCGCACCCCCAATTTCAACGATTTCACCCGTGCTTGCCGGCACCGAAAGCGCGGCGATCAGATAGTCGAGCACGTTGCGAATGGCGATCGGCTGGACGGGGGTGTAAACCCAACGCGGGCAGATCATTACCGGCACGCGCTCCGCGAGATAACGGATCATTTCAAACGACAGGCTGCCCGAGCCGACGATCACGCCGGCGCGAAACTCCGTTACGGGCACGCTGCTTTTGCGCAGCGCATCGCCGGTGTCGTGCCGCGAGCGCAGATGAGCCGAAAGCTGCGTGCGGGGGTCGCCGAGACCGCCGAGATAAATAATCCGTCCCACGCCTGCTTCGCGGGCTGCCACGCCGAAACTCTCTGCCGCTTGCACGTCGCGTTCAGGAAAATCGGAGCCCGCGCCGAGGCTGTGCACGAGATAATAGGCGACTGCGACATCGCTCACTGCCGCGGCAAGCGTCTCCGGCTGGAGCACGTCGCCCTCGATCAACTCGACGTCGTCCCGCCATGGCCGACCTTGCACGCGGGAGGCGTCGCGCACGAGGCAACGCACCCGGTATCCCGCGCTTAGCAAACGCGGCACAATTCGCCCTCCGATGTAGCCGGTGGCGCCAGTGACGAGGACGAGGGGTGATTGAGTGTTTAACATGGTTGGACTGCCTTTCAGTGGCTTGAAGCAAATTCGATCGGAAGGCCCACGTGCTCCC
>DATDAW010000042.1:0-28524 GCA_036525185.1 Chthoniobacterales bacterium
GCTAACATGGGAATCGGCGGGCTGCACAAACCACAATCGGCAGAAGATATCGCCTTTGCCGCCAATGACGATACACGTGCTGTTTGCCGTGGTGTCGGCTAGCGACTTCACTTTGTCGGAAGAGTCTTTATCAAACAGCAAAACTCTGCCTGCCTCGAAATCGTCGATCGGTATTTCCCCCTGGACGACTTTCACGCGACCGCCCAGGTAGGGGCTGAGACTGGCAGGCTTGTCCGCTAGCCATACCTTTGAGCGGGTCGGGGCAAGATTCAGAATCAGCCGGGCGGCTTCCTGCCAATAGCTATCGGGGACAAAAGTATATCCCGTCACCATCCGAAGACCTGCGACACACAGGGATCCCATCATCAAAACGGCCAGTATCGGCTGGCTCCATGTCAGGAGCCGGTGCCGATAATAGCTGCCGATTGTAAGTCCGACGGCAAGAAGGATGGGGGAAGCAAGAAAAGCGGTTACCCGATGCGGCGGTGTCGCCATCATCAGGCAAAACGCGAAAAAAAGAAAAGTCGATCCCAGCAGGATTTGCACGGTTCGCGACTCCGGCGTGAAGGAGCATCGCAGGAGCACTGGGGTGACGAGGGTTATGGCTAACAGAATAAAAAAACTCCACTCACGGGGTTCCCAAATGGCCTGGGGAATGACATATCGGATGCTGTTAAAAACGTCTTTCAGGGAATTGTAGCGAACGCCATAGGATTCTTCGTATCCGGATGTCACATTTAGCAGCTGCGTCCAGACTGGCGAATACAGGATGGCTATTGACCCCAAGACTAACAGCCCGCATCGAAACACCTCCGCCTTGCGGGTTGTTAAAAATAGAGACAGTAAAAGAGGGCCTCCGAAGACGATATAGTAAGGCACGGTGTAGACGCCCAACACCGTGGTCCATCCAAGCAGCCACAGGTATTTTCCGGATTTCAGATACTCCAGAAGAGCGATTCCGCCCGCCAGCGCGAAAAGCAATAGAAATCCGTAGCCCCTTGCCTGGAAATTCAGTTTCAGAGCGAATTGATTCAATCCAATGAGCGCCGCCACCAACGCGAACTCCAACAGCCGGTCGCGCCGGACGCCGTACCAGACCACTGCACACCACGCGATGACGACGCCGCAAATCGACAGGATTCGAGCCCTCAATGGATTGAGAGAATCGGCCCCGGGCAGCAGTGAGTTGAGGAAGTTGAAAAAGATGTGATTTTTCGCCAGACCATAATTAGTAACTACCTTGGCCGGGCCTTGGGCACTGTAGAGTCCGACGGTGCCGATTTCGTCAACGTTCAGCGACGATTGCGACATCGAGCCGATGACCAAACACATGTGCCAGGCAGATACTACCAAAACGGAGACTGCGAGAAGAATTTCCAGACGCCGGAACCAGGGTCTGCCCGCCTCAGTCCAGCGAACAGGAATGATGCGCATTTGCGGAGCGTCCGCTCGACTCAGACGATCCACTAGCTGCAGGGCTCGTCGCAGCGCCCACGAAAGCAAAAGAACCACGACAATCCGTTTCGGCCATTGGAGAGCCCGAGGCACGGTGAGAATGCCAAGGGTGATGCCAGCCATGGCCAGCGATGGAATCATCCATGGTGTGTTAGCGAAATCCTTCCAGCGCGTCCGAAGGCGGCTTGACGGTTTTTCCTGGGATTTTTCCACCGCATTACACGCTGAATTCCTGCAACTGCTCCCGGAGCTCGGCGGTGTCGTTGACGTTGTAGCGGGGATCCACGCGGAGGACGACTTTTTCACCAGTGGCGAAGTGGAAGTTCAGGAAAACCGGGGTCTTGCCGGGGTGACGGTGCAAGGTTTCCCGCAGGCGGGCCAGGTCTTCGACGCCCGAGAGCTCACGCTGGAGGCGGAGATGCAAGGGAGCGACTTTTTTATGTTCTTTGATGGCTTTGATCTCGCTTGCCACCAGGCGCGGTGTGTCTTCCCGTTTGTCGACACGGGCGGTGATCGTGATGACTTTGCCGACTTGCAACAGCGGCTCGGCTTTCTGCCACACGTCGTTCCAAACCATCATTTCGCATTGCCCCGTCAAATCCTCGATCTGGCAGATGGCGAAGGGTTTGCTGTCTTTTTTTGTATAGCGTTTGTCCACGACGACCAACATCCCGCCGATCTGCACGGTGGATTTATCCTCCAGCTCGGACAGTGCGGCGATTTGGGTGAAACCGTCGCTTTGCAAAAGTTCCCGATAGCTATCGAGGGGATGGCCCGTGACGTAAAAACCCAGCAGCTCTTTTTCGGCCGCGAGCCGTTCGGATTGCGTCCAGGGCTCGACATGCGGAAGCTCAGCGAGGCGGGTGGGTGCAGGTGTCGTGTCGAATATGTCGAACAGCGAAACCTGTCCCGCGGCACGATCACGATGAGAGCTGGCGGCGGAGGCCAGGGTTTGCTCGACGCTGGCGAAAAGGACGGCCCGATCGATGCCGGTGAAATCGAATGCGCCGCAACGGATGAGGCTTTCGATAATCCGGCGGTTGGCGGCCTTTGAATCGATTCGCCTGCAAAAATCTTCCAGCGATTTGAACGGGCCGTTTTTCCGGCGTTCTTCAATCGCGGTTTCCATGGCGCCTTCGCCGACGTTCTTGATGCCGGCAAGGCCGAAGCGGATCGCTTTGCCAGATTCGATTTTTTCGGGTAAAAATGTCAAAGCGCTCTTGTTAACATCCGGCGGCAGGATGGAGATGCCCATGCGCTGGCATTCGGCGACGAACACGGCGATTTTATCCGTGTTGTTAACTTCATTGCCCAGCAACGCGGCCATGAATTCGACGGGATGGTTGGCCTTCAAATAGGCGGTCTGGTAGCTGACCCACCCGTAGGCGGCGCTGTGACTCTTGTTAAACCCGTATCCGGCGAATTTTTCCAGTAAGTCGAAGATTTCGTTGGCAAGCGGCTCCGCGATGTCGTTGTGGATGCGGCAACCCTCGACGAATTTGGCGCGTTCCTTGGCCATCTTTTCGACGTCCTTTTTGCCCATGGCACGCCGGAGCATGTCGGCGCCCCCGAGAGTGTACCCGGCGAGTTCCCGGGCTGCTTGCATGACCTGTTCCTGGTAGATCATGATGCCGTAGGTGTCGCCGCAGACCTTCTGCAAAAGCGGGTGGGCGTATTTGATTTTGGTCTGACCTTTCTTGCGCTTGATATAGTCCGGAATGAACTGCATCGGCCCGGGGCGATAAAGCGCGCTCAATGCGTAAATATCCTCGATGCTTTTGAAATCGAAGGATTTGCACCAGGAGGCCATGCCGCCGTCCAGTTGGAAGATGCCGACGATCTCCGCGCGGTTGAGGAGGTCAAACGTTGCCTGATCCTCAAGGGAGATTTTTTCGATTTTGAATTCAGGCTGGGCCTGGCGGATCAACTCCTCGGCGTCGCGGATGATGGTTAGCGTTTTGAGGCCGAGAAAGTCCATTTTAAGCAGACCAAGATCGGTCAGGGGACCCATGGCATACTGGCTGACGATTTCTCCTTCGTTGCCTTTGGTTAAAGGGATGTATTCGGAGAGATCGCGGTCGCTAATAACGACGCCCGCGGCATGGATGCCGGTGTTTCGCGAAAGGCCTTCCAGCGTGGTGCAATACTCCCAGAGCTGTGCGGTCGCCGCTTCCGTCTCGACCGCTTTTTTGAGGTCGGGATTTTTCTCGACGGCACTCTTGAGCGTTGTCCCGAGGTCGGTGGGAATCATCTTGGCAACGCGGTCGGCATCGCCGTAGCTCCAACCGAGGACGCGGCCGACGTCGCGGACGACGGATTTAGCGCCCATGGTGCCGAAGGTGATGATCTGCGATACAGCGCGTTCACCGTATTTTTTCCGGACGTAATCGATGACTTCGCTGCGGCGGCTCATGCAGAAATCAACGTCGATATCCGGCGGGCTGACGCGTTCCGGGTTGAGGAAGCGTTCGAACAGCAGGCCGAAACGGACGGGGTCGATGTCCGTAATTTTCATGACGTACGCAACCATGGCGCCCGCCGCGGAACCGCGTCCCGGGCCAACGGGAATGCCTTGTTCCCTCGCGTAGTGGATGAAATCCCAGACAATCAGGAAATAATCGATGAAGCCGGTTTTGACTAAAATATCGAGTTCGTAGTCGAGTCGCTCGCGGAGCGACGGGGCGGCATGAGCCCCGTAACGTTCAATAAAGCCTTCCTCGCAGATCTTGCGGAGGTATTGCTCGGCGGTTAGTCCATCCGGGCATTGATAGGCGGGATATTTGGTTTTACCGAAATCGAGCTCCAGGTTGCATTTTTCGGCAATCGCCAGCGTGTTTTCGATGGCGCCAGGGACATCCCCAAAGAGCGCCTTCATTTCCTCGGTAGACTTGAAATAAAGCTCGGGCGAATAACGCATCCGGCGTTCATCGTGAACCATGGCCTGTGTGCCGATGCAGATCATCACGTCGTGGGCTTCGTGATGGCTGCGCTCAAGGAAGTGGACGTCATTTGCTGCGACGAGGCCGATGCCGAATTCCTTAGAGAATGCCTTGAGATGTCTGTTAACTTTCGTTTGGGCTTCTAAACCGTGGTCGTGCAGTTCGAAATAAAAGTTCTCCGTGCCGAAAATGTCCCGGAAATCGGCGACTGACTGCCGGGCTTTGCCGAGCTGGTCGGCCTGGATATGCATGTTGATCTCGCCCTTGAGACAGGCGCTCATCCCGATCAAGCCGGCGGAATGTTGCGAGAGGATTTCCTTGTCGATGCGCGGTTTGTAGTAAAAACCCTCGAGGTGGGCCGCGGAAACGAGTTTGAGGAGATTGTGATATCCGACCGCGTCCTTGGCAAGGAGGGTGAAATGATACGCGGCTTCCCGTCCGGATGCCGCCTGTTTGTCAAAACGCGAACCGGGCGCCATGTAGACTTCGCAGCCGATAATCGGCTTGATGCCATGTTTCTTGGCCGATTGGATGAATTCGATCGCCCCATACATGTTGCCGTGATCTGTCATCGCCACGGCGGGCATGCCAAATCCCCTGGCTTTTTCCATCAAGTCGTCAATGCGAACGGCGCCGTCGAGCAGGGAATATTCGGTATGCAGATGGAGGTGGACGAAAGAATCGGCGGACATGGTTGAAAGATACCATCGAACGCGGGATGATTGAACCCGTCAATCTCCCGTCTCTGGATCTCTTTCAGAAAATTCCCTGTCATGAAGACTCGCAAACTTGGTAATTCGGACCTCGACATCACACGTATCGGTTTCGGCGCATGGGCTATTGGTGGTGACGGCTGGCAATACGGTTGGGGCCACCAGGATGACCGGGATTCCATCGATGCAATCCATAAGGCGCTGGAACTCGGTGTGAATTGGATTGACACAGCGGCGGTTTACGGTTTGGGGCATTCCGAGGAGCTCGTGGCGAAGGCGCTCGCAACATGGGAAGGGCCGAAACCGTATGTTTTT
This sequence comes from Chthoniobacterales bacterium, assembly GCA_036525185.1. GTDB lineage: Bacteria > Verrucomicrobiota > Verrucomicrobiia > Chthoniobacterales > DASVRZ01 > DATDAW01. The sequence continues at coordinate 5,423 of DATDAW010000042.1, forward strand.
ACGAAGTGCGGCATGATCTGGGATGTAAAGGGCGAAGTGGACTACTCGTTGAAGGCGGGTTCCATCCGGCTCGAAGTCGAAAACAGCCTCCGCCGGCTCAAGGTGGATGCGATCGATTTGTATCAAATCCACTGGCCCGCCGACGATTTAAATGAAACGCTCGAGGGCTGGACGGAGCTGGCCAGGCTCAAGGCCGCGGGTAAACTTCGCCATATCGGTGTGTCCAATTTCACGCTCGAAGAACTCCACCAGGCGCATGGGATAGCGCCGATTACCTCTTTGCAGCCGCCGTATTCGCTCATTTCTCGGAGTATTGAGGACGAAATCCTGCCATGGACGCTGGCGAATGGCGTCGGCGTGATCGTTTACTCACCGATGGGTTCCGGTTTGCTTGCGGGAAAAATGACGCGGGAACGTGCTCTGAGCCTGCCGCGACAAGACTGGCGCAGCCGGAATTTGCAATTTCAAGAGCCGCAGCTTTCCAGAAACCTCGCCTTGGCCGAAAGGCTTGTTGCGATCGGTAAAAAGCATGGGGCGTCTGCCGGCGAAGTCGCCATTGCGTGGACGCTGAAAAATCCTGCCGTCACCGCCGCCATCGCCGGCGCGCGTGACGCGTATCAGGTCGAGGGCAACATCGGCGGGGCCGATCTCACGCTGACGCCGGAAGAAATCGCTGAGATCGAAGCGCCGAACTAATCCAGGTTGTCGGAGTTAACCACCAAGGCACCAAGAACGCCAAGGGAAGGAAGTTGTAGCGACGGTCTATTACGCCGATTTCTTGGGGTACGAACGGCGGTCCTAGACTGCCGCTACAACGAAATCCAACTATCTCCATCCGTGCTGTTCTTAGCGTCTTGGTGGTTAATATCTGTTAGCTGGATTGCTACGTGGCTTGACTTTGGCTGGTGTTTTCCCTGAGGGTCGCGGTCTCCCGGCTGTGGCGTTGCCGGAGGTAGCGTCATGTACCAGATCCTCGTCGAAAATCTCACCAAGACCTATCGCGTGGCGGAGCGCGCTCCAGGGTGGCGTGGGGCACTGCGTGGCTTGGTCTCGCGTAAGATACGCGTCATTAACGCCTTGCGTGGCGTTTCCTTTCAAATTGGACGAGGCGAACTGATCGGCTACATTGGACCGAATGGCGCGGGAAAATCGACGACGGTGAAAGCGCTCTCGGGGATCCTGGTTCCCGATTCCGGGCGATGCATGATCGATGGCAGAGTGCCGTGGGCGGATCGGATCGCACACGTAAGGCGCATTGGTGTGGTGTTCGGGCAGCGGACACAGCTTGGGTGGGACTTGCCGGTAATGGAGAGCTTCGATCTGCTGCGCGACATGTATCGGGTGCCGGAGGCGGACTACCGGTCGCGCCGGGATGAGCTCGTGCAACGTCTTGCCCTGGAGAAACTTCTATTGAGGCCGGTCCGGCAATTAAGTCTCGGCGAGAGGATGCGCGCGGATCTTGCTGCGGCGTTGCTACACCGGCCGGATGTCTTGTTTCTGGATGAGCCGACCATTGGCCTCGACGCGGTGTCGAAGCTGGCGGTGCGTGAATGCATCCGCGATCTCCATCGGCGCGATGGCGTCACGATTATCCTGACGACGCACGACCTCGACGACATCGAGGCGCTCTGCTAGCGCGTGATGGTGATCGGAGACGGCCGGATTCTTTCCGATGGAACGGTGCGCGATCTGCGGCGCCAGGTGCGCGACGAAAGGCTTCTGACAGTCGACTTGCGCAAGCCGGAGGAAGCCATCGACATTCCGTTTGTCCGTATTGTCCGGCGCGAGGGGGGCCGCGTCGTGCTGCGTTTTGACCCGGAGGAAATTGCGTGTGCGGAGCTCATTCGGCGGATCACGGCGCAGCACGAAATCGAGGATCTGTTTCTGGAGTCTACGCCGATTGAGGAAATTGTGGCCAACCTGTATGCGAAACACGCCGCGAAAGGCGTTCTGCCGTGAGAATTTTCGCCTCCATCGTCCGGGCCCGTTTTTTTATGCTGCTGCAATATCGTGGCGCCGCGCTGGGCGGATTGATAACACAAATTTTCTTCGGACTGATTTTTGTGATGGCTTACGAAGCGCTCTTTGCAAGCAGCGCCGCGCCGCAACCGATGACGCTGCAGGAGGTGGTCACTTACCTTTGGCTCAATCAGGCGCTGTTCGCCATGCTGCCATGGCAGCCTGATGCGGAGATCCGGCAGATGATGCGAACAGGCAATGTCGCGTATGAATTGGTGCGGCCGTTCAGCCTGTACTGGCATTGGTTTGCCCGGGCGCTGGCGTTGCGTTCAGCGCCGACGCTGTTGCGGGCGTTGCCGCTGACGGTGTTGGCGGCGCTGTTCTTCGGACTCGGAGCTCCTTCAGGTGCCGAGTCGGCAGCATGGTTTGGTGTATCGGTGCTCATGGCGCTGGTGTTGTCGTCAGCGATCACGGTGGTGCTGAACGCATCTCTGTTTTGGACGATCAGCGGGGAAGGCGCGGCGATGCTGGTTCCTGCAATGGTGATGGCACTTTCCGGTCAAAATATTCCGCTGCCTTTTTATCCGGATTGGTTGCAACCCGTGTTGCACTGGCTGCCTTTCCGGGGCCTTATGGACGTGCCGTCGCGCATCTACTCGGGTGCGATTGCTCCCGAGCAGGCACCCTTCGAGATTGGGAGTCAGCTGGCCTGGTGTGTGGCACTTGTTTTTATCGGTGGTCTGATCGTGCGCAAGGGCGCGCGGCGGCTGGTAGTACAAGGAGGCTAGACGGTGATCGATTACTTTCGACTCTACGTGAGGCTGGTGGGGTTCAGCATCCGAGCCCAAATGGAATATCGCGTCAGTTTCTTCCTGCAAACGGCTGCAAATCTATTGATTACGTGCATGGAATTCGCCGCCATTTGGGCTGTGCTGGGGCGTTTCGGTAACATCCGCGGCTGGACCCTGCCGGAAATCTGCTTTTTCTACGGAACGGCGAACGCTGCATTTGCGATTGGTGAAGGGATCAGCCGGGGCTTCGATCAATTTGCCGCCTTTGTCCGCGGCGGCGAATTCGACCGCGTTCTTCTGCGCCCGTGCCCGACTGTTATGCAGCTTCTGGGGCATGAAATCACGTTGCGTCGCGTCGGCCGCCTCGCTCAGGCTCTGACGGTCATCGGTTTTGGGTTCGCCTGGATGCCGCAAACCTTGATGCTGCCCAACGTTGCCTTGCTTGCGTGGGCGATTTCCTGTGGCGTGTTGCTTTTCACCGGTATTCTCATCCTTCAGGCAACGATCTGTTTCTGGACAACGGAATCGATCGAAATGATGAATGTGCTCACGTACGGCGCCGTCTTCAGTTCCCAATATCCGTTGTCGATTTATCGCGGTTGGTTTCGTAAGTTTTTCACTTTCATGATCCCACTGGCCGGCGTGGTGTTCCTTCCTGTGCTGGGTGTTTTGGGGATATCCTCCGGCTGGCAAATCTGGGTGGCTCCATTGTGCGGGCCGATCTTCCTCCTGGCCGCCCTGCAAATCTGGCGCTTCGGCGTCCGTCGCTACTGCTCGACGGGAAGCTGACCCGTCGTGGCTCAGTCCCAAAAAGCTTGCGAGTAGCGGCTCAGAATGTTGCCGTCCTTCGTTGCCAGTGGGCAGCCCGTCAGTCGGGCATGTGCCGTGATGAGCCGATCAAACACGTCTCGCGTCCAATGTTCCTCGAGCGACTGGTTGACGATTGTCGGTAAGGCCTCTGGAGCAAGTGTGAGACTGATATCTGCTGCGAGATCCGCGAAAATGGCTTTGCCGCCGACAGTGAGCCTGCCCATTTCGTTTAGGTATTCCAGTTCAAGAAGAACGATGGGAGAAACGATGAGTTTGCCGGCTTCGAGCCGTCTGCGGGCGACTTCCGGGATTCGTTCCAGCTCACCTGCATGGAGCCACGCCGCGACGTGGGTGTCTAAATGGATGGTTTCCATTCGCTGGACCAATCCTGATGCACGAGTTCCTCGGGATCGCCCTGGATCGTAGGCCGCTTCCGAAGGCCGGATAACCCCGACGGTCGCGGCTGTTCAGGGCGTGGAGCAATCTGCAAAACACGGCCCTTACGCTCGATTTCCAGAATTTCTCCCGTTTCAAGAACCTGATCGAGCAATTGATAAATATTTTCCCGCAGTTTCGAAACAGTGACCGTCATTGATATGAGGATATGTTTCGACGTACGTCCGTCAAGAAATGGCGTACGCTCTATGCGAAACGGGGTTTGTCGTATGCGAGGCGCGCGATCGCAGCCGCTTCGCCCGCATGCGCAATTCCGGAGCGCATCTTCGGCTTGACACATCGGTTCGAGGGTCTATTTTCCCGGCTCCTTTCGACTTTCCAAACCGAACAGACGCCATGAAACCCTGTTATCAGCCTTCCAAACGCACTCGTAAACGCCAGTTCGGTTTTCGTGCCCGCATGAAAACGAAAAACGGGCGTGCCATTCTCGCTCGCCGCCGTCAACGCGGCCGCAAACGTCTCCTGCCGAAGGGCGTGGAGATCCACTACGCGCGTCACACCCAAGCGTAGACCGTTCCAGATTTCCGCGGTGAAGGGCCTCGTTTGCGCCTGAATTTTCCAAAAACACGACGCCTGACGCGTGCAGGCGAGTTCGCCCAGGTGCGCGAATGCGGAAAGGCGATTCATTCGCGGTTTGTCGTTCTTTCGGTCCTCGATCCGGCGCCGGATGGCGTGTTGCGCACCGGGATCATCACATCGAAACGGGTGGGGGGAGCCGTCGAAAGGAATCGTGTCCGCCGCCGTTTGCGGGAAATTTTTCGTCTCCATCAACATCGGCTTCGTCCCGGAATTTGGATTGTAACCATCGCCAGGCAACCTGCGGCGTCCGCCGCATGGGAGCGCCTTCAAAGTGACTGGTTGCAGCTTGCCAGGCGCGCTTCTATCCTCTCCGCCGATGAGATCACATCCTAGTCGTCCGCGCGAGGGGCGACGGCTCAACCTGCTGCGCATCGCGCTGTCTGTCTATAAATGGAGCCTGTCGCCGGTGCTCGCGTTATTTGGGGGCGGCTGTCGGTTCGAGCCGACATGCAGCGTGTATTTTGTCGAGGCGGTCGAGACACACGGCATTTTTCGCGGGACATGGCTCGGTATTCGGAGACTTGGCCGTTGCCATCCTTGGGGCAGCTGTGGTTATGATCCCGTCCCCCCGGCCCGGGACATTGATACGCATGCCGGGTGCCCACATTGCAAATAGCCCTTAGAAATACCTGATTTTCAACGACATGGATCGTAAAGCCTGGATCGCAATCATCCTCTGCGCCGTTGCCCTTTTCTATTGGGAATGGCAAAACGCGAAAACTCGGCAGGCCGCGCTCGCCGCCCAGCAGGCTGCAGCTCTGGCCAGTCCGTCCCCTTCGGTCACGGAAACGCCGTCCATCGAAGCCCCGGTAGCCGCTCAGCCAACTCCGGTGTCGACACCCGCGGTTGTAGCCGAGACTCGCAAGCTCCGCAGTTCCGTCGCGGAATACACGTTCACCAACGTCGACGGTGGTATCGCCACCGTTGAGCTTATCCAGCACAAGGCTGAAAACGGAACAAACGTCGTCATCAACAACACCAGCAAGCTGCCCATCGGCGCTGTCACTGAAGATCCAACCAACTGGCCTCAAACGCGTTACGCATTTGGATCCGGTGATGATTCCAAGATCGTTCTTGAATCGACTGCGCCATCGGGCGTGAAGGTCACAAAAACGTTCACGCTTTCTCCCCTCGCGAAAGACCTGAAGGATCCCTACCAGATTCGTCTCGATCTGACGTTCGCCAATCCAACGGGCGCGAAGCAGGATGTGAAGCCGTTTTACATTGCCACCGGTTCCGCTGCTCCGATTCACCGGCTGGACCAGCCCCGTTACACGAATTTTGATTTCCAATCCGGGTCGAAAACCAGCTACATTAATGTCCTCGGCCCGTTTGAGCCGGGTCGTATTCCCCTCGTCGGCATCCAGACATCCACTGCGAAAGCCGAAGTCCGCGAGTCGCCGGGCAACGTTCTCTGGGCGGGCACGAAGAACCAATACTTTGCCACGATCCTCAATGTCCTGGACGACAACAGAGGCACCAGCGTTTGGGCCGCCCGCTACGATATTCCGGAGATTTCACACGACGCGCAGGCACACCATGGCATCAACGGCGCGCTGGGGATGCCGGGCTTCGCCTTGGCACCCGGCGAGGTGAAGACGGAATCGTTCAGCTTTTATTCCGGTCCGAAGGAATACAGCCGTCTTAAAAAACTCGGCCACGAGCAGGACGAGGTCATGGAATTTGGCCTCTTCAAAATCGTCAGCGAATTCCTGCTGAATGCGCTGAACTGGCTCCACAGCCTTTTCAAGAACTACGCGACATCCATCATCGTCCTGACTCTCATCATCAAAACCGGACTCTGGACCATTCAGAACAAGTCCATGCAGTCGATGAAAAAAATGTCGCTGCTGGCTCCGAGAATGACCGAGCTCAAGGAGAAATACAAAGACGACCCGACGAGGATGAACCAGGAGGTGATGAAGCTCTACAAAGAGTACGGCATCAATCCCTTTGCCGGCTGTCTGCCGATTTTGATCCAGATGCCAATTTTCTTCGGCTTCTACACCATGCTCGCCGTCGCCGTGGAACTGCGGAATAGCAGTTTTCTCTGGGTGAAAGACCTCTCGCAACCGGACACCGTGGCGCACGTATTGGGTTTCCCGATCAATCTGCTTCCCATCGTCATGGCACTCACGATGGTTTGGCAGATGCACATCACGCCGAAAACTGGGGACGCCATGCAACAACGGATTTTCCTGTTCATGCCGATCATTTTCCTCGTTTTCTCTTACAACTACGCTTCCGCGCTTGCCCTTTATTGGACGGTGCAGAATATATTTTCCATCGTTCAACTTTACCTGACAAAGAACCAGCCGATGCCGGAGCTCAAGAAAGTGAGCGCTGCACCGGCGCAACCCGCCCTATCAGGAAAGCGGAAGCGATAGAAATCCATGGCTATGAATCCCAAAGATACGCTCGACACCATGCTCGGCTATCTGGGATTCGCCTTCGAGATCCAAGAATTCCCGGACGAACAGGGAATTACTCTGCAGATTTATACGCATGAGAGCCATTACCTTATCGGTCGGAATGGCGAGGTGCTGGACCATTTGCAGATCCTCCTAAACAAGGTGACCCAGGCGCAGGATAAAAGCGCCCCCAAAGTTCATCTTGACGTCGAGCACTGGCGTTCGATGCAGGCTGACAAACTCGCTCATCGCGTCAGAAATCTGGCCGAAAACGTCCGCCGCACCGGCCGGCCCGTGGTGCTCGATCCGATGAATGCCTATGACCGGAGAATCGTGCACAACGTTTTCAAGGATGACCCGGATATTATGTCGGAAAGCCCTCACACGGATGCGCATTTGAAGCGGATCACGTTGAAACGACGGCCAAAAGCGTAATGGCGATGTGCCGTGGCCGATGCGAGTCTATTTTGTCGTCCGTAGCTTTTTCCATTCGACAACCGCGCAAAAATTCGAACTCTTCTCGACGTGCAACGCTCCCGGACATCGCCCTGTGAAGTTTTAGTGGTGCTTCTCACCGTCGTTGCGTGGCTCGCGGTGTCCAACCATTGTGCGCTTGCCGCGACTGTTTTCTCGCTGCGACCGGAAGCTGCCCCCATCTGCAATTCCTGCCACGACGAGGACGGCAGCCAGTCTCAACCGAGCTCGAAGCCGGATGCCACCCAATCTGGCGAAATAGCCTGTTGCAAGGTCCTCAAGGCGACCGCTTCGGATCTCAAGACGATCTCCGTCGCCCAGCAACTTCCTGTCGGCTCGATCGACTACGCCATCGTCGCCGAGTTCGATTTTCCTATTCCCGCAATTCTCTTCGCGACGGCGATGCCCACGGGGCCGCCGCAGGTCCGAAGTTTTGCGGAACTCGTTCTCAACCGGAGTCTGCCTGCCCACGCTCCGCCTTTTCTCGTCGCCTAAAACGCGGCTGCCCCAGCGCTTGGGCCAGCCAGTTCCCGTGCGTCTTTTTGAGCGACGCATGCCTCCATACCACCGCGCACGCTCGACCGCGCTGCGCACAAATTCCTCAAACGAAAACCCAATTTAGACGATAAAAATGAAAATATTTCTCACTATATCCGCAGTTGCTGTGCTCGCGTTCACCGGCATTTCGCACGCCGCAGACGAGAAGACCGCCTCCAAACCCTACGCCTTGGAGACCTGCTTGATCTCCGGCGAAAAGCTCGGAGAAATGGGCAAGCCCGTGGTCTTGGACTATCAGGGTCAGCAAATCAAACTCTGCTGCAAGGATTGCAAAAAGCAGTTCGACAAGGATCCTGCCAAGGCAATGGCCAAGTACGAGGCTGCCGTAAAGAAAGGCGGTCCTGCGGCGGCATCGCAGGAACACACGCACTGATCAACGGCTGACGTTGTAGCGGCGGTCTGTGACCGCTGGAATTCACGATTGTGATTGGAATTGCCGTCCTGGCGATCATTGACCGACGCTACAATCGGGCCGCTCCCCAAAACCAACTGAGATGTTCCAGGAATTTCAACAACCTGGCTACGCGCATGTCCTGATCAATCACGTGCCCATCATCGGCACTTTGATGGGATTGATCGGGCTGCTCGTCGGCCTGTTCTTCAAAACACGCACCGCTCTCATCCCGGCACTCGTTATTCTATTTGTTGCAGGAATATCGATCTGGCCGGTGTATGAAACCGGCGAAGCGGCCTACAAACCAATCCGCAAAATCGCAGGCGACCCCGGCTCCGATTGGCTCGACGAACACATGGACCGCGCCGATAGGGCCGCGTGGACGTTTTGGGTCATGGCCAGCCTCTCTGCTGCCGCCGTCGCCGCTCCCGTGCGCTGGCCAAGGACTGCCGTGCCTCTTGCGCTTGCCACTGCTGCCGCGGCAGTCATTTGCGTGGGAGCTGGCGCCTGGATTGCCCAGCCTGGCGGTCTCGTCCGGCACACGGAATTCCGCATCCCAGATGCCACGCCGCCCGGCGATCACGAAAGCACGCACACTCACGAACACTGATGTCTGCTCTCTGTCATTGCGTTGCCGGCATATCCGCTCTGTTGCTCGCTGGTTGTGCAACTTCGTCTTTGCAACCGCTTCCGGAATTGCCTCGAACACATCCTGCCAGCCCCGACGCGACGCAAGCCGCTATTCGCCGCCAAAGTTCTGCAATTGCCGACGACGAGGCAACACGCAGAACCGCAGAGTTGCTTAACGGCGGTCAGAGCCCCGACTCGTCCATGCCCCACATGAACCACATGAACCACATGAACCACTGACCGCATCATGCCGCAGGTTCTCACTCTCATCGTCGTGACAGCCCTCCTCTCCCTGCCACTTCGCGCGACTTCCCCCGAAGACGCCGTCCGCGACCGCTCGGGAGCCGATGTCCACTGGCAACGTGACCAGGTTGCTAGACAGCAAGCCATCGTCACCGTGCGCAGATTGCTCCGGAAACCGCTCACCATTCAGAGCGCCGTCCAAATAGCCCTTCTGAACAACCGCAATTTGCAGGCGACCTTCGAGGAAATCGGCATCGCTAAAGCCGATCTGATCGAAGCAGTCACGGGGCCGAATCCGTCGCTGAGTTTCGATTTTGATTCGCCGCTTTCCGGAGGCGTGGTCACTGGTTATGCAGCGGTCATCGCTCAGGAGCTCGTCCAAATCCTGACGATTCCCCTGAAAAAACGCGTCGCCGCGGAGCAACTGGAGGCCACGCAACTGCGGGCTGCCAGCGAAGTTCTAAATCTCGTCGCCGAAGTCAAGAAAGCGTATTTCACGGTCCAAGCCAACCAGCAGCTCCTTTCCCGTCTGAAAATCATCCAGGAAACCGCCGCGACATCACTCGACCTCAACCAGCGCCAGTACGAGGCCGGCAACATCACCGATCTCACCTTGTTGCAGGCTCAGGCTTCCTACAGTGAAGGCAGGCTCGAAATCGCACAGGCCAGCGCCGCGCTCTCTGAGCGTCGCGAGCAATTCAACCGCCTGCTTGGGCTCTGGGGCGATCAGACCGATTGGAAAATCACCGGTGACGTCCTGCCGGTGCCTGTGGCCGATTTTTCGATTCAAAACCTCGAATCGCTCGCCGTTTCTCAGAGACTCGACTTGCAGGCTGCCCACCGCGATGTGCTGGCTGCAATGGCGACGTTGAAACTGAACAAGTCCACCCGTTGGGTGCCCGTCCTCGACCTTGGTTTTAACGTTTCGCGCGACATTGACGGCGCCCGTTCCTTTGGTCCGTCGCTGGGCGCCGAGCTCCCCGTTTTCAGTCGCGGAAAAGGACGCATTTCCCGCAACGAGGCCGAACTGCGGCGCGCTGCCGCGAAACTGGAAGCGCTCGCCGTGGAGATCCGGTCCGAGGTTCGTGAAAAACGGGACAAACTCCTCAGCCTGCGTGACATCGCGAAGTTCTACCACGACGATCTGCTGCCTACACGCATCAAGGTCGTGAACAAAGCCCTGCTCGAATACAACGCCATGCAACTCAGCGCCTACCAACTGTTTATGGTGAAAGCTGACGAATTGAAGGCCGAGCGGGGCTATATTGACACGTCGCTCGAATACTGGACCACGCGAGCCGACCTGGAACGCATCGTCGGCGGGATGCTAAATCCACGTAAACCAGTCATTTCGGAGACCGAAAAATGAATACGCCATCGAACCTTTCCCGCCGTGAGTTTTTCGGCGGAACCGCCATCCTCGCTGGAGCTACGGCATTGCCGTCGTTGCTGCGGGCTCAAAGCGCCGCGCCAACTCCGGCAGGCGGCTATTCCTTCAATGAAGCAACACAACCCGTCTGGACCAAGCCTCCGCTTGCTCCGGCTGAGCCGGGCCGGGATTACAAGCCCACGATTACGCTGAACGGATCCACGCTCCCGTTCCGTATCGTGGATGGCGTAAAGGTTTTTCACCTCACCTGCGAAGAGGTGGATCACGTTTTTGTTCCGAAAACCGAGTGGAACGACGAATGCCGCGCTTTTTGCTGGGGATTCAACGGGCAGGTCCACGGACCGACCATCGAGTGTGGCGAAGGTGATCGCGTCCGGATCTACGTCACCAACAAATTACCCGCTCCAACCAGCATCCATTGGCATGGGCTGCTCATTCCGAGCGGCATGGACGGAGTCGGTGGCCTCAGCCAGAAAGTGATCCAGCCCGGGGAAACGTTCAAATATGAATTTACGCTCTGGCAGCACGGCACGTTCATGTATCACTCGCACCACGATGAGATGACGCAGATGCAGCTTGGCATGCTGGGCATGTTCGTCATTCATCCGCGCCAGCCGCAGGGCCCGCCGGTGGACCGGGACTATGTTTACATGCTGAGCGAGTGGAAGATCGTTCCCGGGACTCGGCGCCCTGATCCGAATGAAATGACCGATTTCAACATGCTGACAATGAACGCCAAAGCGTTTCCGGGCACCGCCCCAATGCTGGCGCAAGCGGGCGATCGCGTCCGCATCAGGATGGGCAATTTGTCGACGATGGATCATCATCCGATGCACATCCATGGTCATGTCATGCTGGTCACCGAGACCGACGGCGGCGTGATTCCCGAGGCTGGACGTTGGCCGGAAATCTCCGTTCTCGTCCCTGTTGGCACGACGCGGACTGTTGAATTTGTGGCAAACAACCCGGGCGATTGGGCGTTCCATTGCCACATGCTCCATCACGTCATGAACCAGATGGGGCACGGTTTGCCGAACGTCATTGGAATCAAACGTGGCGATCTTGATAAAAAGGTTCGCAAATTTCTTCCCGGATACATGACAATGGGTCAGGAAGGCATGGCCGACATGGGGGATATGGGAATGAAAATCCCACCCAACAGCGTCCCGATGGTCGGCGCGCCGGGTCCGCATGACTACATTACAATGGGGGGTCTTTACACCAATCTGAAAGTGCGCGAAAACCTCGGCGATCTGAAGCCCGAGGACGGCAAGGATTTCCTCCATGGCGGCTGGTACGAAAACCCGCCTGGCACGCAGGCGATGCTTGCCAGCGAGGACGAACTCCGGCGCGACCTCGGTCAGGTCCCCCAAGCAACCCCATCCGGCGAACCGAAGAATCATATGCACCACGGTTAGTTTCGAAATGTTCACTCCCATGAAAAAGCTCATTACCTCTTCCATCCTCGCCACCTCCTCCTTTCTGGCCGGCTGCGCCAGCGACTTCGACAGTGCGCCCAGCACGGGAGCAACGCCCGAACCTACTCCCAAGACTTATCTCCGCTCCAGCGACGAAGACGGCTCCGACCTCGACGCTCCGCCTCCTCCTACGCCCGCTCCATTTACTGCGCCCCTGCAGTAGTAAGTTAAGAAAAAGTTGCGTTGTGTAAGGCGGTCTGTTACCGCCTCACCGCCGCCGGTTTTCGGCACTCGCAAAGCGTCGCTAAAGCACCTCACGCTGGAACGATCGGAATTCCTCGGCGACGCGCTGGCCAGTCCACGTGTTGAGCTCCCAGAGATCGGCGACGGGTTTCTGGGTGAACGGCTCACAGTGGAGGTATCCATCGGGACCGAACTCGGGAGTCATGGTGACGGTTTCGAAGCCGCGTCTGCGTTGGCCTTCCCAGATTTGTCTCCACCAGCGGAAATGGGCTCCGACGGCTGACGCGTATTCCGGGGCGCGGGGATCGGGGACTTGCGCACCCTGGTCATATCCGATGCGCGGCTGGATATGAAGGGCGCGTTCTGCACAAAGGGTGAGAACGTCGGGAAGTTCGTCAAGGACCAGACGTTCGGTGACGACACACCAATGGCTGAAATCGAGTGTGAGTTCGATGGGAGGCGTTTCCTTGAGCAATTCGCGGGTGACGACCGGGTGAAAGAGGCTGCGGCTGCGGTGCGTTTCAAAACCGATGCGCGCGTTGTAACGCTCGGCGATTTCGTAGGCTTTGGTGAGAAATTCCACACTGTCGCGGAAGATCCAGAGATCGCTTCCTGCCATCGTCGTGCAGAAAAGCGGGTCGGCTTCGAGGCTATCACTGAGCAGCCGCTCGAAGGCATCCAACTGATCGGCAACCGTGCTGCCGGGCGCGGGCGTTGCGTAGCCCGTCGCAGAAATCTCGGCGATATAAAGCAGGTTTCGGCCCCGGATGACGTCGAGAAGTTCCTTTCGTCGAGCTGGATCCGACGGTAACGGGCCTTCGAAGCCATGGAAACCGGCTGTAAGAACCTGGTCGGCCGCGTCGGCGAAGGATCCTGAGTGGCCCCAGAGTGTCTTGAAGAGTTTCAGGTCCATAAATCCGCAGCGACGCGGAAGCCGACGTTGTCGCGTTTGGTGGTTTCGGGAAGTGCGTCGCGCCAGGAACTCCGCAGCAGGCGGGGCAAATAATCCCATGCGCCCCCTCGCAGGACGCGCTGCGCGGATCGCCCACCGGTTTGCCACGTGGAACCATCCGAGGGAGCTCCCTGGTAGTCGGGATGCCAGAGGTCCTCGGTCCACTCGCAGACGTTGCCGTGGAGATCGAACGCGCCGAAGGCATTGGGCGGAAACATGTTCACGGGTGTGCGATGGCCGGCACCGATTTTAACACCTTGCTCGGTGTACAGATAGTTGGCGTTATCTGGCCAGATCGTGTTGCCCCACGGGTAGGGATTTTCAGATGCGGCGCGGGCAGCATATTCCCATTCGGACTCGCTTGGGAGACGAAACGAGCGTCCGGTTTTCGAACTGAGCCACCGACAAAACGCCTTGGCCTCGAGCCAGTTGATATTGACCACAGGCCAGTCGTGCGGTTCGCCTGGCGCATGATCGGGTTGAAAACAGCGGTATTCGCCAACGGTCACCGGAGTCCGACCCAGGAAAAACCCGGACTCGAACCGCACGAGGTGTCTGGGTCGCTCTGTGTCGTTCGCGAATTTGTCGTCCATGTTTTCCCCCATCCAGAATTCGCCGGGTGGAATGCGGACGAGGTCCGGGAGGGCGGCCGTCATCGTTGCGACGGAGCGAAGGGACGGTCAATGCCCGGATACGTCCCGCGGGCGCGCGCGGCGAGGTAACGTTGGATGAGCCAGATGGGCATTTCCAGGTGACTGAGGCGTCCGCGTTGATAGCCAGTTGCATAGTATCCACGCTGGACCGCGGTGCAGACTTCCATGTCTTCCATGTGGAAATCGACCAGCATTTTTACCTGGGCGTGGCGTTTCCGGTCAAACTCCGGATCGGCGAGGGCTTCCTCGTTGGCAAGGCACACCGTGAGCAATTTGCTGCGGTCCGGCCCGATTGGATCGATGCGGTACCAAAACATGCTGCTGGGTCCGGCAAAGAGCAGAAGGGTGGGTTGTCCAAGAAAGACGGCCCATTGTTTTTGATGGCGCGCCGACAAGGTGCGGATGGGTGGAAAATCGACAGAAGTCCCCTGCGCATACGCAGCGGCCATATCTTCCAAAACGTCGTCCTTGAGCGGGATATTGACCCGGATGGAGTGGGCGCGCTCGGCTTCGGTCCACGTATTCTTGGCGGGCATAAGGGGTTGAAGCGTTTTGCAATGCGCACCGAGGTGATGGTAGCACTCCATGAAGTTCTCCACGAGCACCTTCCAGTTGAATGGGCAATCCCATTCCTTTTCGATGACGACTTTCATGTCGGCGCAATTCCAACCGGCGATGTCGCGATCGAGCTCCGTGAATTGTTCCGCGACGGAACCCGCTTTGCCGTCGAGGTTTACAAAAATGAACCCGTGCCAGACTTCGCAGCGGAATGTGGACAACCCGACATCGTCCCGTCGAAAACCGTCTGCCAGGTGCATCTCGGGACACGCCTTCAATTTCCCGTCCAGCTCGAAACTCCAGTGGTGATACGGGCAAAGAAAAAGTCGCGTATGGCCGCACCCGGGTTTGCCCTCCTTGGCATCGGCGGGGCCATGCCCGTCGTACCCAAAGCCAGGCGGCATGATGTCCATCGCGCGGTGCGGGCAGACGCGCGAAAGAACACGAAATTCGCCGTCCTTGCCATGGACGACAATGAGGGGCTCACCGAGCAGGTCAAGATTCAGGAAATCGCCGGGCTTCGGGATCTGTGAAACGTGCGCGAGGCCGAGCCAGCCTGCACGGAGAACGTTGCGCGCTTCCCAGTCGAAAAAGGTGTCGCTGGTGTAAACCTCTGCGGGGAGGGTGCGGCTTTGGTTGAGCGGGAGATCCGCGGTTTGCTGAATATCGGCAAGGAGATCGTCGAGAGATACTTCCGGGCGTGCCTTACGGAAAATCGGTGTTTCACTGCCGAGTCCGTTGGTGCCGGTGAACGGTGCAGCGCCGCCTTTGACGGTGGCCTCAGTGAAAGCGGAGTCGATACCCTTGAACCCTGACATGGTCGGTATTTTGCCAGACTTGACCTATTTGGAAATAGAACTTTCGGGGGATCAAAAGTCATTCGATTGAAACTGCTTTGTGAGAATCAGGTGACGACCCAAATCGTCATGCACGGACGAAATTCTAGCGCTCTGGCAGGGGCGAGAATCCCTTTTGCAAGGATCGACGGAATACCGATTCCACAGCGTTTGCGGCTTCCTCAACGGTGATATCGCGCCCAGCTTCACGGCTAAGACTGGTCATTTCCACGCCGTTGATGCCACAGGGAGTGATGGATTGAAATCCGGACAAATCGCGAGCCACATTCATCGCGAAACCGTGCATGGTGATCCATTTACGAACGCCGACGCCAATGGAAATCATCTTGCGATTCTGCACCCAAACACCCGTTAAACCGTCACGATGCGAACCGTTTACCCCGAAGGAGGCGAGGACCTGGATAAGCCATTCTTCGAGATTGCGCAGGTAAAGATGCAGGTCACGCACCCGGCGGTTGAGATCAATGATGGGGTAACCGACCAACTGGCCTGGACCGTGAAACGTCGCTTGTCCACCTCGGTTGGTCTGGATGACCGGGTGGGGCAGGGCGCCAGCTCCGCCCCGAAGACTGGATTGGTCAGGTGTGCGGCCAATCGTGTAAACCGGGTCGTGCTCAAGCAGCAGGAGTGTGTCCTGCTCAAGGTTGGCCACAAGCTTTTCCTGCAGGGAAAGGGCTTCGAGATATCCGATGCGGCCCAGCCAATAGGATTGCAGATTTCGGATCCCAGATTGCGGATTGCCTTCACAAGGCTCGGCGCCGTCCGGCAATCCAAAATTCGCATTCCGCAATTCTTTCATATTGCTTGGGCCTCCATTTTTCGGGCGGCCAGACCGGCTTGAGCCTGGAAATGGGTAAGGCCGATGGCCAGAGCGTCAGCGGCATCTGGGGACGGCGTTTCGGTGAGGCCTAGCATGGCGCGGATCATGAAAGCGACCTGTTGTTTGTCCGCGCCGCCCCGTCCGACGACTGCCTGTTTCACTTTGCGGGGGGCGTATTCAAAAATTGGAATGCCGTGACGCGAAATAGCGAGGATGGCAGCTCCTCGCGCGGCACCAAGTGTGATGGCGGTGCGCAGACTTTGGACATAAATGACACCTTCCACGGCGCAAGCTTCTGGTTTGTGTTTGGCGATCACTTCGGAAAGGCGCTCATAAATGGCTATCAGGCAGCCGGATTGACGCAATTTCGCCGGATTGGCAATGACGCCGTATTCCAGCGCGGCGGTTCGAGTCGTGGAAACCCGTTCGAGCACGGCAAAACCCGTCCCGCGGAGCGAAGGATCGACGGCAAGAAGGCGCATTTTGATCACCCGCCGATCGCGGTCATCACGCGTGAGGGCTGATAATTGTCCCGGAAGATGTGTTCTGCGGGTTTTACAGCGAGCGTTTGACGGAAGATCCGAATCAGATGTCGCTCATCGATTTGCGGACGTAGCGCGGGAATGAGGTCGGCTTCGAGGTGATTTCCCAAGCAGGGACGGAGCTTGCCGTCGCACGTCACGCGCATCTTGTTGCAGCGCTCGCAAAAATGTAGATCGGTAAGGGCCCCGATGAAGCCGACGATAGCGCGTCGACCGGCCAGACGGAAATATTTTGCCGGCCCCGCGCCATAGCTGCGTTCGATAGGGATGAGTTCACCGAGTTTGCGCTGGACCTCCGCAGCCGGCAGAAAATTCTCTTCGCTGAGCATCTCAGTGAGGCTGACGGGCATCAACTCGATAAAACGGATGAGCATTTCGTTTTCTTCGGCAAAGTCGATGAGCGCATTGATCTGGTCCTCGTTTCGCCCGCGAATCAGCACGGTATTCAACTTGATCTTCTCAAAGCCCGCCTCTTTTGCTGCCGCCAGACCTTCAAGCACGGGTGCCAGTTTCCCCGCGGTAATTGCCTGATATCGAGCCGGTTCCAAGGCATCGAGGCTGACATTTAGCGAGCGAAGTCCGGCTGCGAAAAGGGGCCTTGCCAGTTTGCTCAGACGCGTGCCATTGGTCGTCATCGACACATGCTGAATGCCGGGTGTCGCAGCGGCATCTGCGACGATTTCAACGATGTCACGCCGCGCCGTCGGTTCACCGCCCGTAATGCGCAGACGTTTGACGCCGAGATCGGCGCCAGTTTTCATGATTGCCCGGAACTCCTCCCGTGTGAGCACATTGTCGCGTGGAATCCAATCGTGAAAATCGCTGGGCATGCAGTAGAGACATCGCTCGTTGCAGCGATCGGTTACGGAAATCCGCAAGTAATCCACAATGCGTCCCAGCGGGTCGATCATTTCCATTTCAGCCATATCTCCGGCGTGGTTCCTGCATTCAGATCATTTTCGTCGTCACGAAAGGGAACTGCAACTCGAAAGCCGCGGTTTCCTCTTTCCGTGGGTGAGTCTCATCATTTAGAAATAAATCATGGCTATCTTAAAAGAGTTGTTTGGGCCCAGCAAAGAAGAAGTCTGGGAACAACTGTCGAAAGACATCGGCGGCGAATATTTCACCGGGGGCTTCTGGCTGGGCGAGAGTAAAGTCCGTGCTGAAGTGGGCGAATGGACCGTGACGCTTGACACTTACGAAGTCAGTGACACGGGCAGGGCCCAGCGCTACACCCGACTCCGGGCGCCGTTCGTGAATAAGGACGGTTTCGTTTTTACCATTTATAGGGAAGGAATGTTTCGGGAAATGGAACATTTCCTCGGCGAAAGCGACGTGGAGGTTGGTTATTCGGAATTCGACGAGGCGTTTGTAATCAAAGGCAATAGCGAGATCCAGTTGAAGGCGTTGTTTGCCAACGAAGAACTTCGCAAACTAATCGAAGAACAACCGGACATTTATTTTCACGTCAAAGACGACGAAGGCTGGTTCAGCAAGAAGTATCCGGAAGGCGTCGACGAACTTTGTTTTCAGGTCCACGGCGTCATCAAGGATCTCGATCGCTTAAAGCATCTCTATCAGCTTTTCGCAGTGACACTCCACCAGCTCTGCCATATCGGCTCTGCGTACGAGGATGATCCAGATCTGGTAATCTGACTTTGCTCGGCGCGGGAAGCGCTGAAGATGGGGACGTTTCTGCGCAACGTAAGGAAGCAATACGCAGCCAAGGATTGTTCCCATTCTCTTAGGAGCCCGCCAACAAGGTCAGGGATCGACGAACGAGGCCAGGGTAGCAATCTCAAGACCCAAAGATTTTCTTCGCTGCCTTCGGTTTCTTCTGTGATCTTACTTTTCCTGTGCGCTTGTGTGAATGATTGCTCCGAACGTTCTCCGCATTTTTGCCTGGCAGATCGTGCGGTACGCCGTTCGGCATCGGCTGCTGGCAGTGCTCAATGTCGCGAGCATCGCGCTGGGAGTATCGGTTTTTCTGGCGATACAAATCGCGAATCACAGTGCAAATCAGGCGTTGCGAGCGAGTGTCGATCTGGTCACGGGAAAAGCGACATTGGAAGTGCGCGGCCCGATAGACGGCGCGCTCTTTCCGAAAATTGCCGGATTTCCTGGGGTGAAGGCGGCGACGCCTGTGGTGGAGGGTGTGGTGACAATGCCGGCGTTTCCGGGGGAATACCTGCGAATTCTGGGCGTCGATCCATTTACAAGCGATGCGTTTTCGACGGTTTCGTTTCGCTCCCGTAATGGCACTCAAGATCTTGATTTGCAGGAGTTTTTGTCGAATCCCCATGCGGTGGCAATTCCGGCGGAGTTTGCTCGAAAATATGGTCTGAAGATTGGGCAGACGCTGGATGTGCTGGTCAACAGCCGACGGGTTTCCCTCGAAATTCGGTCGATTTTAGAGACCGATCCGTCGCTTTCGAGCGGTGGAACTCGGATGGCGGCAATGGACATCGGGTTTGCTCAAGTCCTTTTCGGGATGGGCTCACAGGTGTCATCCATTCAGGTGCTTGCGGATGAAGATGTCGCTGCGGAAATCCGTAAAATTGTGCCCCCGACCGTTTCGGTCGCGTCGCCCACGCAGCGCAGCCGACAGGTTTCGCAAATGCTGCAATCTTTCCAGCTCAATTTGACCGCATTGAGTCTCGTTGCGCTGCTGGTAGGGATGTTTTTGGTTCACAATACGGTCTCGGCATCGGTTGTCCGACGACGGACGGAAATCGGGATTTTGCGTTCGGTGGGTGCGTCCCGCGGCCAGGTTCGCGGACTATTTCTCGGCGAAGCCTTGCTTTATGGTATGGCGGGGCTGGTCCTGGGGATCGTTGGCGGCGTCGTGCTTTCCAATTTTCTGGCGGCGACAGTCAGCAAGACGATCTCGTCACTTTACGTGCTGATGAGCCTTGATCGTGTTTTCGTTTCCGTGCCGCAAATCATTCTTGCTGTGGCAGTTGGGCTTACATCGGTCCTGGTCGCGGCATGGATTCCGGCAAACGAAGCGGCGACTCTTCCACCGGTGCAGGCGCTGAACCCGGGGATAAGCGTTGAGAAAGACCATGGCGTTTCGTGGAAAATGCCGGTGATGGGGTTGCTTGTGTGCGCTCTGTCGGTGTTATGCGGTTTCTTTTCTCTTCAAAAAATCGCGTGGCTGGGTTTTGCCAGCGCGTTCTTTTTCATGGCAGGCTGTTCGTTGTTTGCTCCGACCCTTGTCGTTGGTATGAGCTCTCTTTTGCAGAAATTGGGCACGCGATTGCTGTTCGCCTCTCTGGCCGCGCAAAATCTGCGGCGTTCGCTTGGTCGCACATCGCTGACGGTCGCTGCGCTGGCTACGTCCATCGCGATGATGATCGGTGTTTCGGTGATGATTTTTTCTTTCCGGCGAACGGTCGACACATGGCTTGGGCGCAGTCTGGTCGCCGATTTGTTCGTTTCGCCGGCGTCCAATGCATCGTTGGCGCTCGGCGGTTTTCTACCGCCGGATGTTGCAAGCTGGTTCGAGGAAAGGCCGGAAGTGAAGGCTGTGGATACCTTTCGCCAGATCCAGATTCCGTTTCACGGGGAAACGATCTGGTTGGAAGTCGTTCGAGGTTACCTTCGCGATAATCTTCGGTTTCTCGAACGAGACGACCGCCGAAGAAATGGGCTGCTTTTCGAAACGGGCTATGTGCTGATCTCTGAGCCGTTTGGGCGGAGATTCGGCCTGGGGGCGGGGGACGCGATTACGCTTCCGACGCCAAAAGGCGACCGCGTTTTCGAGATCGGCGGCACGTATTACGATTACACAAGTGACGAAGGCAACGTTCTGATGTCGCGGGAAAATTTCGATTTCTATTGGGATGATCTCCGTATCCATTCCGTTGCGGTTTATCTCAAGGAACGAGCTGAAACGGAGCGGGTTGCGGACGCATTTCGCCTGCGATTTGCGGGCATTGGAGAGTTTTCTGTGTTGGAGAATCGGGCGATTCGCGAGCGGATCTTCAACATTTTCGACCAGACATTCGCCATCACTTCCTTGTTACGGGTCATCGCCATCATTGTTGCTATTGCAGGCATCATTCTCACGCTTTCCATGCTCGTGACCGAGCGCGTGCGCGACCTCGCCGTTTTGCGTGCAATCGGAGCTGGGCGTGATCAAATTCGGCGTCTCATCCTCGTCGAAGCTGCATTGATCGGCGGATTGTCTTCGATACTTGGTCTGATCACCGGCGCCGGTCTTGCCGTGATCCTGACTTTTGTGGTGAACAAAGCCTTTTTTGGCTGGACGATCCAACTGGCCTGGCCATGGATCTTGCTCGCCGCGACGCCGTTTTGGCTTATCCCCGTCGCATTGGCTGCCGGTTGGCTGCCTGCATGGAGGGCAGCTCGTCTGCCGCTCGCTCCGGCGTTGAGAAACGAATGAACTCCTAGGACCATTTATGCCGGATAGAGCGAAAACAACAATTCGGAAAAGGCGTCGCTGGCTTTTCCTTTGCCTTTGGGTCCAATTCTTCAGTTTTCTATTTTCTGCACGCGCCTGGCAGCTCGCTTTGCCGGGGTGGAAATATGAGTTTCCGCGGGATCACTTGGTACACACGGATTTCAAGACGGAGTGGTGGTATTTCACGGGGAATCTCCGTGCAAAAGAGGGACGCGAATTTGGGTTTCAGGTCACGTTTTTCCGGCATGGGATTAACGAAAGAAAGCCGGACTCGGACTTTGGCGTTCGCGATTTGAGTTTTGCGCATGCGGCGATCAGCGACATCGCGAGTCGCAAGTTCCATTCTGAACAGGTGACCAGCCGGGGAAGTTTTGGCGAAGCGGGATTTGGAAGCGGGGGAAAAGTCGCGTGGATTCGGGACTGGACGCTGCGCCTTAATTCGGAGGGAGCTTGGGAGTTTCGGGCATCACCGGCCGGTCAAATAATTCATCTGACGGCGGCGCCGTTGAAGAAGCCTGTTATTCAGGGCGAAAACGGCGTCAGCCAAAAGGCGGCAGGCCTAGGACAGGCCTCGCACTATTACTCCCAAACGCGGCTGAAAACGACTGGGGAAATGGTTCTCGACGGGAAGACGTTCGCGGTCGAAGGCGAAAGCTGGTTTGATCATGAATGGGCGACCAACCAGCTCGCCGAGGATCAAATCGGCTGGAATTGGTTTGGGCTGCATCTGGATGACGGAAGCGATCTCATGCTCTACCAGATGCGACGCAAGGATGGCTCGGTGGATCCGGTTTCCAGCGGAACATTTATCCCGAAAACCGGAACGGCGGTTCACCTGCGCAACACCGATTTTGAGGCAAGGCCTGGAAAACGCACGTGGACAAGTCCCTCTACGAAAGCCGTTTATCCCCTGGAATGGCACATTTCCATTCCAAGTCTCGGCATTGCAGTGACCACTCACCCCAGGCTTCCAGACCAGGAAATGTCTTTTCCGCCGGTCATCTACTGGGAAGGCGCCGTGCGTCTCGAAGGGAAACCTGCGGATGGACGCGGATACGTCGAGCTCACCGGATACGGAAACGCATTGCGCCAGCTTCAATCGGGTCGTTGAAACATGGAATGGGTCGGCGTGCACTTGCCTTCAGGGGGCTCTCTGCTTGGGCCTTGCTACGACGTGTCGCCAAATCAGTGAGTTCCTGTGGAGAGACACATAGAGACTGGGCGCGCTCGACGTCTCGGCCGCGGTCGCATAAGAGCTCGCCGCGGCCGACCAAAGATTCACCGCCGGTTAATGGAAAGAGTGTCGAGGGGGAATGATTTCGACTACGAGTAAGAGTAAGATCGTTGCACGAAGGACGCTAACCCGAACGCCATTCCTGCAGAAACGGATTAGTTATTGCTGGATGACGGCCTGCTCTTCAAGGGCTGCGAGTTCCGCAAGAAGCTGTTTCTTTTTGTGTTCGGGTAATAGCGCGGCTTTGAATCCGTTTGCTGCTATCGTGACGAGTTCGGCTTTGCTAAACGCAAGGTCCTGATGCAAAGCGTAGTATTCCTCGGACAAAGAGTTGCCGAAGAAGAACGGGTCATCGGAGCTAATGGTCACCGAGACGCCTGCGTCGAACAGTTTCCGTATTGGGTGAGCGGCCATGGACGGAATCCCTTTCACCGCCAGTTTCACATTGCTGATAGGGCAGACATCCAGGGTGACGCCCTCGCGAATGAGGCGGGCGACGGTGGAGGGGTTTTCCACAGAGCGAACGCCGTGCTCAATTCGGGTGACGCTGAGTTGATCGAGGGTTAGTTCTACTTCGGTAAATCGCTTTACAAACTGAAAGAGGCGAATAAAATGGGCTGGTAATGAAGCACGACGCCTCATAAGGAAAAATTAAATAACCCAGCCGCCAGCGATGAACCCACACAAGGAAAGGGATGCGTGGC
>DATDAW010000043.1:0-76000 GCA_036525185.1 Chthoniobacterales bacterium
TTCTTCGAACTTTGTATTGTTTCTCCGGTTGAAGTTCTCAGAGCCTTCGGTTCCCCCGGTGACCACGTTCCATCCCGCCCGTCCCTTGCTGATATGATCCAGCGAGGCAAACTTCCGAGCCACATGAAAAGGCTCATTATACGTCGTATGAACGGTCGCGATGAGACCAATATGCTTCGTATTCACGGCCAACGCGGATAGAAGGGTGAAGGGTTCGAACGCCTTGAAACGCCCGCCGCCTCCCTGAGTATCCGCCAGGAAAAAAGCGTCCAGCAGGCCTTTTTCCGCCAATTGCGCGACCTGTACGACGGACGGAAGGTTAAGTTTGCTTTCCAATTCGACACCGGGGACACGCCACGACGCCTCATGATGGCCGGTTCCGGCGTAAAACGCGTTTAGACTTAATTTTCGACTGTTCTGGCTCATAGTATCTCCTCTGTTGTTATTTGGGAAAAGGAGCTGAATGAAAACGGAAGGTTAGAAGCGATAGGTAAACCCTCCTGTAATATTGAAACCATCTCCGGGCCAGAACGCGGCCAGGCTGGCGGGTCTGTTGGCAACGGCTTCGGCATCGTAAATCGGATTAATAACCGACGCATAGGTTTCATCCGTGATGTTCCTAAAATCCAGGTACACTTCCCATCCTTTCTTCGACGAGACATACCCGGTTCTCGCCCCCAGAAGTGTGTAAGGCTTGACGTAAAACTCTCTGCTGTTGGAATAATCGATTGGAAACTTGGTTATGATACCTGTGACGTTAACCGCTGCGAAGAATCCGCTGGAATGCTGGAAAAGCAGTTCCGCTGAATAATAGTGCGGTGCGAGGCCTGGCAATTCGTTTTTTTCGAGTAACGGATCGCCTTTGTAATGATTGTCCGCCCAGGTGTAAGAAGCATTTAGGACCAATCGACTTGGCCGCGGTTCCGATTCCGGATCACTGGCCGTTGTTTGCTTCCCATCTGTGACCTGCTTTCCATCGCTGTCAGCCACAGACGGATTCTCCGGCACGGTGGTTTTTGACTCCCATAGCGTGGTTTTCAGGTCAAACTCAATTCCCTGGTGGATTGTGGGACTTGCATTGTTTGTAGCCGTCGTGGTCTCACCCGAACTGTCCACAGTCGCCACAGTCAGAATTTCATTTCTGAGTGATTGGTAGTACAAAGTAATTCCCCCTTCAAAAATTCCGACTCTGCCCCTCACGCCGATTTCCGCGGACAGGGCGGTTTGCTCGCGCAAATTTCGATCGATATCGGTGATCGTGAAGGGTGGGGTTGTATCGGGAGCCAGCGTTTGCGCGGAGGGAGCCTCAGTAAGGCGGCTTACATTTCCGAATACCTGTATGTCCGGAGTGACATTATAAAGTAAACCGAGTTGCGGCGCGTAATTCGTATAGGTATTGGCCGCGCTATCCTCGAATGGATACACAGCCTTGCCATTGCGTTCTTTATAGCTCAGGGCGATCGCGGTGGATAACCACAACTTTTCGTTGCCGAGCAGGTCAAAGTCATTGCTGAGGGACAGAACGGAGTCCGTTCCGCCCGTGCGGTATTTCTGCAATAATATTCCCGGATTCGGGTTGTAGGAGTCCCCGCGAATTTCCGTGCTTGCGTATAAGAGATGCGCGACCGCCAGAGAGATTTTGGTGTCACTCCGTCTTCCAAATAGGATGTCCTGCCTTTGATAGATTAGAGAGCCAGCCAGCTTTCCATTGTCATTAACCGTTACCGACGACCTTGGGAGTGGTACTATTCTCGAACCCAGCGTCTCAGTGGGGAAGTGCATGAATTGCAGGTTCAATTCCAGCGAGGACGCTTCATCGAGCGTGAGGGCTGTTCGATTTTGAAAAATGTACGTTCCAGGAGCATCTCGTATTAATCCTCCTCTCAAGCCCGTGCCCAGCTCGGGACTGACCTGCTGCGGATTTTCGTACATCTGCTCCTGGGTAAGGACTCTCGGGTTATGATATCTGGAAACGATGTAGCTAAAATAGAAACGATTCTCCAGATTGGGATTGATCTGATAACCAAGATTTAAATGATAGCGCTGAGCTTCGCCTTGGGAGTTATCGCGGAACCCATCCTGCTGGAGATTGGTGATGCTGAAGTAGTAATCTAGTGGCCCCCACACGAATCCGGAGCTTGCTTGTTCCCGGTAGTATCCAAAACTTCCGATATCAAAGCGGACCAGACCGGGCGATGAGTTATGTCCGGTATGGTAAACGTAGTCGATTCCACCGCCGAGACTCAATGAACCGTAGGTCAACGCGCTCGCTCCACGGAGCACTTCAACGTAGTCAGTCGCAAGCGCGTCGGGCGCCTCAAAGGCGTAAGCACCGGGCGAGGTAACCGGGAGGCCATTTACAAAGATACTCACGCCTTTGGTGGTGTTGCCGAAGGGGCCGCCGTTGTTCGTTCCGGCTCCGCGGACCGAGAGTATCCCGGCTTCATTTCGTCCGCCAGCGTCGCGGACTTGCACGCCCGGTTGATTGACGAGGAGATCGGCGACGTTGTTGGCGGCCGCTTGCTGACGTTCTTCGGCTCGGATCACGGCGGTTCCACCCGGAACCTGGCTCAGCTCTGCCTGGGCCGTATCCGCGCTTGGCGCAGTCAGCGGGTCGGCAACCGCGCCTGTGACGACCACGGAGTCGAGTTGTGTGGCGACAGGCTCCGGCACGCGGGTTGTTTCCTGAGCGTTTATGTGAATCGAAGGAAGAAGGATGAGAGCCAAAACAGGGGCGAGGCGCTCCGGGGATTTTTTCTGTTTGGCTGATACTGGCAATACCGTGGTCATTGAATGTTTCAGGGAAAAAGTACGAAAAGAGGTGAGGCATTAATCGCCGGTGGGTGGCTGTCGGCGGGGCGCTAAAGATGTGGCGCGCTTTCCAGGGTGTTTTGAAACCAGCCTCTGCTGATGCAGTCGGTTTTTGAGATACCCGCATGGGGTTGCTCAGATGAGGGCATACACTACTAACTGAATAGGATATGTCAACGATTTCTTCGGCATTTTTCCGTTTCAGCGGAACAGTTAGGAGCGGATCACGGGATTTTGAATCCGAGACTGGATATGGCTTCGCGGAGGCGCACTCGCGAACCCAATGATTCGGCCGCCTTGATGCGATTGGCGGTATGCCGCGTCCATTGTTGCTGAGGGAGTTTTTGCTCGGCGTAGAACGCCCCGATGATTTCATCGTAAAGCGCCACCGCTTCGTCCTGCGGCTCCACCTGATAGTATTCTCTGTGCAGGACGGCCGACTGTGGCAGGCGAGGTTTGATAGCAGACGGACGGGCTGGATCGGGTTTGCCGACGACCAAGCCAAAGATCGGAAAGGTTTCCGTTGGAAGACGAAGTTCGGCTGCGACCTTCTCGGGATGGTTACGTAACGCGCCGATGTATACCGTGCCCAGGCCCAATGATTCAGCGGCGGCAACGACGTTCTGAGCAGCTAGCGCGGCGTCGATCACGCCGATGAGAAAGGTTTCGAGAAAATCCAGCCCATCGGATGATGAGCCGGCATTTCGCGCTACGCGACGCAGACGGGCGAGGTCGACGATCCAGGCCAGAAAAAGCGGCGCTTCGAGGATGTGCTTTTGATTTCCGCAATGCGCGGCCAGACGGGCCTTGTGATCTTTTTCCTCCACCGCGACCACACTCCATGCCTGGAGGTTGGAGGAGGTGGAGGCGGATTGCGCGACGGAAATGAGGAGCTCCAGCACGCCGGGATCCAATGCACCAGGCAGATAGGCGCGAACGGAGCGATGATTTAGCAACGTGGCGATAACATCGTTGGCTGGCGGCTGCGAGGTTTGCGGCGCAGCCTCGCCGTAGCGGGCGTGGAGGAGTGCATTAATTTCCGGCATGGCTGGCGACGGATTGTGTTACCAACGGTGTTGGGACAGGCTATGATTCGCCTCGTAGAACGGCGAGACGTGCGTCCCCGGTGGGATGATTTCGTCGATTTTTTTAAAGTCTTCCTGCGTAAACGTCACATTCAGCGCATGGAGGGCGTCTTCGAGCTGTTCCAGCGTACGGGGACCGATAATAGGACTCGTAATGCCTGGCTGATAGAGGGTCCACGCGAGCGCCAGCTGAGAAAGAGGCACGCCCTTTGCTGCGGCGATTTCGCCAAGCGGTTCGATGACATCGTAGACTTGCTCGGTGAAACGGCGAGCCTGCACCGGGGAAGCATTCGAGTAACGTGAATCGGTGGGGAACGGCTGGCCGCGCCGATATTTTCCTGTGAGGATGCCCCCGCCGAGGGGACTCCATGGAATGACAGCCAGGCCGTAGGTTTGCGCTACGGGGATCAATTCCCGTTCGATGCGGCGATCCAGCAGGTTATAAGGTGGCTGCTCTGAAACGAAGCGATGGAGGCCCAGTTCCTTGCTCGCCCATAGGGATTCGACGACCTGCCAGCCGGCAAAAGTCGATGTGCCGATATAGCGAACTTTTCCCGAACGGACGAGATCGTCGAGGGCGCGCAAGGTTTCGTCGATGGAGACTTCGGGCCGTGGGCGATGAATCTGGTAAAGGTCAATATAGTCAGTCTTGAGACGACGCAGACTAGCTTCCGCCTGCTCGATGATATGACGGCGCGAATTGCCTTGTTTGTTAGGATCGACATCGTCCATTGTGCCATGAACTTTGGTAGCCAAGAATACTTGCTCGCGTTTTCCGTTTCGCTTGAGGGCTTCGCCAGTGATTTCCTCGCTGCGACCGCGCGAATAGACGTTAGCGGTGTCGAGGATGTTAATGCCTGCGTCGATGGCCCGGTCGATGATCCGGATGCTTTCATCGAGTTCGGTGCGCCGGCCGAACATCATGCAGCCGAGGGTGATTGCGGAGATTTTGACGCCGGTGCGTCCGAAGTTGCGGTAGTCGGTTGTTTTCATGAAAAGAGGAAGGTTTATTGAGGGACGGCTTCGCCTCTCGGGACGGAGGCTGAACTCAGGCTGGTACGGAGGAAATCGAGTGTGCGGGCAAAGGCCAGGTTGGCGGCAGGTTCGGACCAGGAGGCACCGCCATCACGGTTGAAGCCGTGACCGGCATGGTAAAGAAACACGGGCACTTCGGGATGGGCTGCCTTGATTTTATCGATGTCGGAGAGCGGGATGCCGCGGTCTTGATCACCGAAATGAAGAATCACCGGGACGAGGGGCTTTTCGCCGAGATGGGCGGCGATTTTGGAGCCGTAGTAGCCAGCGGCGGCAGCGGGCGAAAGCCGGGTGGCGCTCAACCATGCATAGCTGCCGCCCAGGCAGTAACCGACCACGCCAACGCGTCCGCCACGAGTGGTAGCGCCCGCATGGGCGATGGCGGCGGCAATGTCCTGAAGCACAGCATTGGGGGACAGACGGGCGGCCAGGGCCCGCGCGCGATCGAGGCCCGCAGGGTCGTAATCGAGTTCGACGTCGCGCCCGATCCGGTCAAAGAGGGCGGGCGCAACGACATAAAATCCGTGACGGGCATACGTATCGGCCACAGAACGGATGTGGGCGTTTACGCCGAAGATCTCCTGGAGGATGATCACGGCGGCTTTGGCGGAAGGATCACCTGAGGCATAGGCCGAGAATTGATGGCCATCGGCGGCGACGAGGGAAATCGAGTGGCTCATGTGTGGGCGGAAGGCGCAGAGCTACGCGGCGGCGAAACCGCCCTCAATCACCAGTTCTTTGAGCGAATGGCGGCCACTGGGGATTTCGCGATCCTGAAATTCAGGGGAGAGAAGAGACTTGTCCCCCGGCCTGCCAATGGCGACGGCGGCTTCGAGTGCGAAGTCGTCGGGCACGCGCAGGGCGATGCGGGCTTTTTCACGGTCGTACCCACCGATGGCACGGGTGGCCCAGCCGAGTAGGTGGGCCTGGAGAGCGAGGTTCTGCCAGGCTGCGCCTGTATCAAAAGAGTGGCTCGTGGAGATGGAGAGCGCACCGTCGCGGCCGATTTTTGTTTTTCTCGAGACGAGCACCACGAGCGCGGAAGCCTGCCCGGCCCAACGCTGGTTCCCGGGAAGGAGTAAGTCGAAGAAGGTCTGCCAGGTTGCCGATCCTTTTTTTGAGAATAGGAATCGCCACGGCTGGTCGTTACTGCCCGAAGGCGCCCAGCGCGCGGCTTCGAAGAGAGCGAACAAGACGGAATCAGGGATTGTCTCTCCGGTGTAGGCGCGGGGCGACCAGCGCTCGATGAAGAGCGGATGGATGGAATAATCGGCCTGGCGGATATTGGCCGCGAGGTCCACGTGAGAGAGGGTGGCGGTGCTGGACATAAGGTTAGTAATTACTGTTAGTATGAGAAAGAGGTGTGCATTTCAAACGCCGTAACCAGGATCGGACTGACTGGGTTAATTGCCGCTGAAGACCGCGGACGCAGCGCCGCGAGTTGCTGCAAACGAATGATCAATGACTAATGATTCCGCGGCGGAACAACGCGCGATTTGTGAATTATTATTAGTCATTAAATGTTAGCTATTAGTCATTCTGGATAGCTCACGCCGCAACTTCGACAGGGATTTCCTGGGAATGAGTTTCGAGACGGGGAATGGCATTCAGGAGAACACGTGTGTATTCGTGCTGAGGACGGGCAAAGACTTCGCAGACCTCGCCGGATTCGACGATGACGCCGTTTTTCATGACGATCACCCGGTCGCTCACGCGGTGAATGACGCCGAGATCGTGCGAAATGAAAAGGCAGGACAGACCGAACCGTTCTTTCAAATCACTCAAAAGATCGAGAATTTGCGCCTGCACGGAGACGTCGAGCGCGGAAACGGGTTCGTCGCACACGAGCACTTCGGGCTTCGGCGCAAGCGCACGGGCGATGGCGACGCGCTGGCGTTGACCACCCGATAGTTCAATCGGGCGGCGGCGAAGATAACTTTCATCAAGTCGCACGAGTTCGAGCAATTCGATGACGCGCGCCCGGCGTTTCGCACGGTTTTTGTATCCGGCGACCTCCAGCGCTTCGCCGATCACGCGCTCGACGGTGTATCGCGGGTCGAACGAACTCAGTGGATCCTGGAAAACAACCTGGATGCGTTTGCGTTCTGCACACTGTTCTTTTCCGGAAAGGGAACTCCACTCTTTTCCCCGCAATTGCACGGCGCCGGTGTCGGGGTTCTCCAGACCGAGCACGAGACGGAGTGTCGTCGTTTTTCCCGAGCCGGACTCGCCGACGATCCCGAGCGTTTCGCCCCTGCGCAGCGCAAAAGACACGTCTGACACGGCTGTCCGTTTTTTCGCATCCGGACCGGTGAAGGTTTTTGTGAGTGTTTTCGCTTCGACGACGGGCCCGGGATCAGTTGCGGCGGCGGAAATTTTCGAAACACGCCTGCCTTTTCCATGTACCGAAGCGACGGCCGCGAGCAGCGATTTCGTGTAGGAATGTTGAGGATCATGGAGAATCGCCTCAGTCGGCCCCTGTTCGACGATAACGCCGTGACGCATCACCGCCACGCGATCCGCCAGCCGCGAAACGACGGCAAAATCGTGACTGATGACTAACATTCCCGAGTTTTGCGAACGGAGCGATGCCAGCAAATCCAGGACCTGCGCCTGCACTTGGGCGTCGAGCGCAGTGGTCGGTTCGTCCGCGATAAGCAATTCCGGGCCGCATGCAATCGCCGACGCGATGAGCGCCCGCTGGCGCAGGCCGCCGGAAAGCTGATGCGGATATTGCCGGGCACGGATTTCCGGTTCGGGAACGCCGGCGGATCGGAGCAGATCGATGACTTTTTCGTCGCGCTGCCGTCGGGTGAGCTGCGAGTGGAGCCGCAACGGCTCGGCGATTTCCTGCCCGACCGGACGCAGCGGATCGAGCGATCCCAGCGCGTCCTGCATAATGAAACCGACCCGGGCGCCACGGATCTGCCGCCATTTTCGTTCGCTGAAAGTCGTCAAATCTTGGCCGTGCAGTCGGAGGCGGGTGGCGTGAATTTGCGAGCGATGGCCCGTCAGCCCCACGAGCGTACGCGACGTGACGCTTTTTCCCGAACCCGACTCCCCGACGAGCGCGAGGCATTCGCCACGGTTGAGGACAAAGGAAATGCCCTTGACCACGAGCGGGCCGTTGCGCCCGAAGCGAACGCGAAGATTTTCGACCTCGACGAGAGGTCTTACCAAATCGGACGTTTCCATTCGATCAGACCGTTTTGCCTTCGCTGTGGCGGAGAAGTTCACGTCCCAGTGCCGTTATCGCCACAACTGTGAGCGTGATCGCGATCGCCGGGATCGCCGTAAGCCACCATGCGTTGGATAGAAAATTACGTCCCACCGACAACATCGCGCCCCATTCCGGTGCAGGCGGCGGCGCGCCGAAACCCAGAAAACTCAACGACGCTCCGGCTGCGATTTTTCCTCCGATGCCGATGGTCGCGAGAATGAGGATGGGCTTGACCGCATTGGGCAACACGTGACGCCAGATCAGTGTTAACCTCCCGAGACCAAGTGTTGTCGCAGCCTCGACATAAGCGGCGTTGCGCACGACGAACGTCTGCGCCCGCACCATCCGGGCATATCGCGGGATGCTCGCAATGCCGACCGCGAAGATGGCGTTTACGAGACCCTGGCCCCAGAAAGTAATGATCACTAGCGCTAGTAATAGATCAGGAAACGCCAGCAATACGTCGACAAATCGCATAAGAAAATTATCGACGACGCGGGGTCCAAGGCCGGCGATCAGCCCAAGCGCAGTGCCGATCCCGACGCCGATGGCTGTCGCAGCCAGCCCCATGATGAGCGACGGCCTCACGCCGTAAACGAGTCGCGTGAGCACGTCGCGGCCATTTTCATCCGTCCCGAGCGGATGCGCCTGGCCTGGCGCGCGAAAAGCATGCCGCGCATTCGCCTCCAGCGGATCGCCGGATACGAGCCAACGAGGCTCGATGGCCGCCACAAGCAACAGCGCGACAAACAGCCCGGCCAGAATCAGCCCGAGACGGCATGCGCGGAGGTCGAAACGCGGTTTGGAAGGCGATCCATCGAGCCGAACCGACTGGCCGACGGCGGCGGATACTGAAAAGTTTCCAGTAAAAACAGGAACGGTTTGTTCGCGGACGCTCATGCTTCGTAGGCCGCAAATCGGCGGTATTGGGTTGATGGAGTCATCTGGGAATAAAAGGGTTGCGCGACAGTATGGAAATGAGCGGGTGTTTTTTGGTGTTGGTGTGGGACAAATGAACAGCAAGGACTTGCAGCCTCCGCTGATGCGGTCGGTCCTTGAGTTGCCCGCGTGGGCCGGCTCAACTTCGGAGAAAGACTACCAATCCAATAGGGTATGTCAACCGCTCTTTACATTTATTTTTTTCGCTTGTCCGCAGCCGGAACCACTCGGCAATTTCGATCCGGCAAAAATCTCGTGTCCAAGGTATTTAGTGGGAGGAGATTTTCACACATCCCGCAATTCAAACTAACCACTTTAGAGAGACAAACCCGATTCGTTATGATGACCGTTGACAGTTCCAGTTTTGGCGTTAGCGTTTCAGCTATCTTTCAGAATCAGGAATGTTAGCGGATGACTGGGAGCCAAACAAAAGTCGTGGAACTTTACCACGGCGTTTTTTTAAGTCTTAAATCCATACCAATTAAGTAGGCTTGCCACTTCACTTCATGAAGCGCCCGCCCTTGGCTGCGCCTGCCGATCGCGCCGCCGCAAACCGCCACTTTAAAAAGTCCACACTTAACCCCGCACAACCAACTACCTATGTCGCTGCAAGATAATGCTGTCGTTCAAACTTTTCTCCATGGAGGTCCAATCATGTGGCCGATTTTAGCCACGGCCGTCGTCGCTTTGGCCGTCGTCTTTGAACGATTCATCTGGAACATCCTCGAAAAATCCCGCCGCCGTCCGCAACAGGTCGATGAAGTTTTGTCGAAAATCGAAGTTGGCGACGTCGAAGGCGCCTCAAAGCTGGCGCGTAATTCCAAGGACCCCTTTCTACGCGTCATCTGGCATGGATTGCATCATTTTCATTCGTCACTGCAAGGCGCGCTGCAACGAGCAGCGACGACGGAAATCGAGCGTGCCGAACGCTTTCTGTCGATTCTCGACACCATCGTCACCCTCGCGCCCCTGCTTGGATTGCTTGGCACCGTGACCGGCATTATGCACTCATTTAATTTCGTCGGAAACGAAGACCTCGCCGCCACGAAAGTCAGCGGCGGCATCGCCGAGGCGCTCATTGCCACTGCCGCCGGACTGGGCATCGCGATTTTCTGCTTGTTGCCGCTGAATTATTTCAATCGCCGCGTCGAAACCTTCCGCACGGAACTCGAAAATCTAGCCACCGACGTCGAGCTCCTGGCCAACAAATCCAAACAGCCCGCCACAGTATGAGACTTCCCGCACGCGCCTCGAAGCGAAAACCCCGCATCGAAATCATCCCGCTCATCGACATCATGTTTTTCCTGCTCGCCTGCTTCATGCTCGTGAGCCTGCAAATGATCCAGATGCGGGGTGTGAAAATCAACCTGCCGACCGTCTCCAACAGTACGCCAGAGAAAAAGTCGGACTTCGTTACCGTAACCGTCGATCCCCTCGGCGGCTTCTTCTGGGAGAAGGAAAAAATCGACGCCGGCCAGCTCTACGACCGCGCCAAAGCCCTTCACAACGAGAACGAGGACGCCCGCATTTACGTCCGTGGCGACAAGGACGCCCTGCACGGCGAAGTGATGGGGGTGCTCGATAAACTCCGCTCCGCGGGCGTGCAAAAAGTCGTTTTTGAAATCAAACCAGCCACCGCGCCATCGCCTCTCACGAGCGCAGCTGCCCAATAATCAACCGGATATTTGCATGAAAACATTGGAAGAACCCAGGATCGAAAAACCCCCCGAGGTCCGTGCCCTGCAACCGAAATCCGCCGCACCACCCAAGCCGCCGGAAACGCCGGGAATATCGAGATCGCGTCGTTACGCCGTTCCCAGCGAATCATCGCTGTGGACCTTCCTGCCAATGTCCGTTGTAACGCTTTTGACCGCCGCGTACGTCACGGCCCGTTTTGTTCCGATCGAAGAACCGGTAAAGGAAATCACCGTCGAATTGAGCGACATCGAAGGAGTCGAAAGCGAACCACCGCCCCTCGGCGAGCTCAACGCGCCCTCGGACGGGCTTCCGCCACAGCCGGAACCGATACCGCCTCCGCCCGATGCGGAATCGACTCCGCCGCCGCCCCTTGAAAAGCCGGAATTCGAACTTCCAGAACCCGCACCAACGCCTCGACCGAAACCCCTCCAGGAAAAACCGGGCTCAAGACCCGAAAGAACACCGTCTCCCAAGCATACAGCCGCACCTGCGCATGCGAAACCCGCCGCCCCAAGAGGCGTTCCGAATGGAAAAACCGCCAGTCGCGGCGGCAGCAAAGGCGATTTCACAGCCACGCCGCACCCAAAATACGACGGAGTCTCACTGGCGCGTCGCTACCACGGCGTCGGCGAAGTCTTGATCACGTATGAGAATGGCCGCATTAGCGCTGTGAAAATGTCCCGGAGCACGGGGGTGAGCTATCTCGATTCGCGCACAACGACTTGGGTTCGCAGTCGCTACAAACTGAAACCGGGCGTTTCCGGGAAAGCGAAATTTACGATTTCATGGATATTACCCAAGTAACAATTGCTAGTCTACTGGACTATCCTTCGCCATCCTTCCCGAAAGGGCCGCGTTGACCATCAGCACTTCGCTAATGTTCTCAAGAGTCAGCAGACCCGAGACCCTTCCACCAGCGAGCACCGGCACCGTGCTGCATTGATTCGTACGCATGCCTTCCAACGTACTAGTCAGGACGTCTGATTCGTCCACCGGGTAACACTCACGGAACATCACCTCGCCCACGAAGACATCGCTGCGCCCGCTGGACAGCGCCTTCACCAAATCGTTCCTGCGCAGGATGCCCAGGACTTGTCCATCCTCAAGAACCGGGAAGTCCTGTTGGGAACCCGCCAGCAATTCCTCCACCGCCTTGCCGAGAGTGTCACGGGCCGACAACGTTCGGAACCTTGTCATCATGGCATCCCGCACAGTCAATCCTTCCAGGGCGGTTTCAGTCTCCACATGAGCAGCCTCCGCTTGCGCGCCCAGATAGACAAAGATCGCGATGAAAATGAGAAAGGGATTGAACAGGAAGCCCACGATGCCGAATAAAATAGCCATGCCCTGACCAATGTTGGCGGCGATAGCCGTCGCGCGCCGGCGTCCCAATCGGGTGGCAAGCAAAGCTCTCAGCACCCGTCCCCCGTCCATCGGGAACGCGGGCAAGAGGTTGAAGCCGACGAGGAACAGGTTCACCCACATGAGTTGCGCCAAGAATCGGCCCTCAAACCATTGAACTTCAAACAGTTGATTGGCTTGGTTTAGAACTACCAGCACCAGGAACAGCGCGGCGGCAATGACAACATTCACCGCCGGACCAGCGACAGCCACCCAAAACTCCTGCATGGGGTCTTCCGGAATTCTCTCCAGCCGGGCGACACCACCAATTGGCAACAAGGTAATGTCGCGAGTCTTCACGCCGTAACGCCTGGCAGTGAGCGCGTGCCCGAACTCATGCAGCACCACACAACCAAACAATGCCAGGACGAACGCCACACCAGCAAACGCCTGGACGACGGTTTTGCCTGCGGCGAGATGCGCCAGGAAAATCCACCCAATCAAAAGTGCAAATGTCCAGTGCAAATACACGCCGATTCCGGCGTAAGTGCCGAGGTTCAACGACCATTTCATAAGACTGTCTCTGGTTGACGTCTCAGGCGCGATCGACGTCGATGAACTCCACTTCGCCGGAATGGCAGTGCACGTTGATCGCAATGGGACGGCAGCAAACCTCGCAATCTTCGATCGTCGAAAACGTGCCCGCCGACGTATCGATCAGCGTCGTAAACGTCGATCCGCAGTAAGGGCAGACAATTTCCTGCTCGAGCTCGAGATCCATCCCAAGATTGTAAACCCCAAATACGGCACAATCCACCGCCCAAACGTATTAAGCGATCGATTGCCAGTCATCGAAACGGTGGAAATCCAGCTGCCGATGGGGCGATGTTGACGAGTGCACGGGCGGTTCATCCAAGCTGGAATAGTCGTAGCGACTCACGGAAAACCAAGTGCGTTGTCCCGGTCGAAACTCTTCCAAATCGAGCAAGTGTGCCGGGACGCGAACCATGATGTCCCAGCGATTTGCACCTGAACGGACCAGCGTTTCACTTTCAAACCCCGAACCTTTGAGTCGGAAATCTTCAATGCTGCCCCGACCTTCCCGCACACCACCAATAGCGCCCAAAGGCCACCGGAGATGCGCCCGGTAATTCTGCGGCGAAACATGGAGCTCCACATAAAACGCTGCGTTTTCGGCCATGAGAAAAATTTCCAGCGTGTCACCGAGAAGGTGAAACGGCTGATCGTCGCCAGTCGCCCACGAGACGATGGACGTATCGCTTAGTTCCGCCCGAAAAAGCAGCGCTTCCCGCGACCGATCGATCGACACCCTACCCGGCTGACACCGGGGGTCTGTTTGCGGCAACCACGATTGATCCAATTCAAAGGTCACAGAAATAGTTGTTGAAACGGCTCGGGATACTCTTGCTTGCCGCATTTGAACCTGCGACCAGACAAAGGCTCACACCGGTCATCCGTAGTTCTCGCTTTTCCCATCGCAAAGCTTTAGCCGTATCGGGACATGAAAGGCGACAATTCGATGACTACACGGCGGAACATTGTTTTTTTTCGAGCCGAACTCTTGCGGTATTCCGAAACCTTCATCCGCGAACAGGCCGAGGGACTTCCCACTTTGCAGGCGAATTATACAGGCTTTCGCAGGGTCCCGGGTTTGGATTTGCCTGAGGATCGGGTTTATTTAGCCCCGTACCCAAAGCCGTTCGACAAACCGGTGCACATTTTACACAAGTTGGGATTGCCGCATCCGCGATTGGCGCACAAGCTTGCCCCTTTACGACCTCTTGCGCTCCACGCCCACTTTGAAGAAGGGGGGATTCATGCGCTCTACCTGGCACGAGCACTGCGTGTGCCGCTCGTCACGACTTGTCATGGCTTCGACGTTACGGTGGAGAACGCCCACCGTCCGTGGAAAGAGCGCCTTTGCCTCGGCCGACTTGGGCAACTGCACAGAGAAGGGAGTCTTTTCCTGGCGGTGTCCCGATTCATTCAGAAAAAGATGATCGAACGAGGGTATCCTCAGGAAAAAGTCAGGGTTCATTACATTGGTGTGGATCCAACCAAGTTCCAGTTGTCCGGCTTGGTCGAAAAAGAACCGATCATTCTGTTTGTCGGACGTCTTGTCGGGAAGAAAGGGGCGGATGACTTGCTGGCTGCGGCAGCGCTTCTCAAAGAACAAGGCGTCTCTTTTCAAGTGGTTTTGATCGGACAGGGGCCGCTGGAGGAGAGCCTGCGTCAACAGGCTGCTGCAATGAAAATCCCGGCTCAGTTCCCTGGAAAGCAAACGCCTGAGGAAATCAAAATGTGGATGGAGCGCGCCTCCGTCTTTTGTGTTCCCAGTAAAGAGGCGTTGCATGGTGATTCCGAAGGTTTCGGGATGGTTTTCGGCGAAGCCCAAGCGATGAAACTGCCCGTGGTTTCCACGCGGCACGGCGGGATACCGGAAGCAGTGGAGGACACCGTCACGGGTTTTTTGGCCCAGGAAGGCAACCCCAAAGAATTGGCGACCTTTTTGCGCCGCTTGCTCGAAGATTCCACTTTAGCCCGGCAGATGGGTGAAAAGGGACGCGAACGCGTGGTTACCCATTTCGATCTCCACAAACAATGTGCGGAGTTGGAGAAAATTTACCTGGAGACGTTCGCCAAGTAACGTCGAGCAAGCCTTCGCGCAGTCGGCGAAACATGGTGCTCGACTTCGAACGCCGCGCTTTCGGCCATGAGGAAATTTCCAGCATATCACCGAGAAGATGAAAACGGCCGATCGTTGCCGGTCGCCCGTGAGACGATGGAGGTATCTCTCAATTCCGCCCGACAAAGCAGCGCTTCCCGCGGCCCAATGATCGAG
Source organism: Chthoniobacterales bacterium (assembly GCA_036525185.1). Classification (GTDB taxonomy): domain Bacteria; phylum Verrucomicrobiota; class Verrucomicrobiia; order Chthoniobacterales; family DASVRZ01; genus DATDAW01. The sequence continues at coordinate 14,993 of DATDAW010000043.1, forward strand.
ACCCTGCCCGGGCTGAAACCGCGCATCTGTTTGGGGCAACCTAAACGATTGCATGGCTCACTGACCTTAAAGATAAGGGCAGTGAAAGCCCGCGGCGGTCCAGAGCGCGTGCGGCAATGGGACCAAGATTGACGCGAGGATCGCGAACGTCGCGTAGCCAAGCCAGCGGCGTCCGGGCGTAATCGGCGTCACGTCGTTGAGCGGTGGTGTAGAGCGGCCTGCGATGAAGAAGACGATGATCGCCCACATCATCAGGCCCGACCAGACGAAGAGTGCCAGCAGCCTCGCAAGCAGGGCAAAAAGCAGCGACGACCCGGCTGACGTTCCCCCAAACATGTGTCCGGCCGGCGCCGCATCGACGGGCAGAATCGTCGACGAACGCAGGCCGATGAGCAGGGCTGGAATCGCCACGGCGAGCCCCGCGAGCGGCCCTGCAACGGCGACGTCGAACAAGGAACGGCCGTTCTCGGTGGGTGACCGCATTTGGATGAACGCGCCGAAGGTTCCCAGCGCAAAGGGCACCGGAATAAAGAACGGAGGCGTGACATTGATCCCGTGCCGCCGCGCGGCGAAATAGTGGCCGAGTTCATGAACGCCCAAGATGGCGAGCAGAGCAAACGAATAGGGCAGCCCAGTCGCAAACTGCCCCGGCTCGCGCAGCAAATCGATCCCTTGATGTGCCGCGCCCGCCCACGTCGTCGTGAGCACCGTGAGGCCGAAAAGCAGCCAATGCAGCCACGGGCGGACCGGCTTTCCATTGTCGCTTCCTCGACTGGCTTGGGCAGCAGAATGATCGCGCTGCCGAGCTTTTCATCTTCCTGAATGAGCGGCACAGCGCGATCCGAGAAAGCGCTCTTGAGCGTCTCGTAAACGGCGGCGGCGGATTCGCGCAGCCGCCCACGGAAGACTTGCACACCGTCCTCTTCGGTCGCGATGCGGACATTCATGGCGTCGCGAATTACGGCCGGCTGGTCGCTTTCCTGGAGCATTCGCGGCTGCGTCTCCGCAGGCGGCGCACCCTCGTCGGGAGGAACGCCGATGAGCATCCAGATCAACCAGAAAGACACCAGTAACAGGAGCCAGAACCACATCGCGCCCAGCAGCGCACCGCTAGGCAGCAGGATGTAGATCAGTCGCCAGGCGACTTCTTTGATTCGCTTGGTTTTCATAGGATTGAGTGCCTAAGCCGTAACCATGCAGTTGGTCACAACGCATCTGCTGGATCTTTTTCTCCCGCCCTGCGGGATTGCTCGGCACTTCCATATGTCCGTCCCGATATGCGCGTGCCTCGCGCCTCTCACTTCGAAAAAATCTGCTGCGCAGCTGCGTCGCGGCCAATTGCATGGATACGGCTAAGGGGGCGAATCGTGTGCGAAAGTGTTGCGGTCAACGACTCCAAGTGAAGTGTTCATAGACTCCGGACCAATACATGCCGAACCCAGCAGCGAAGAGCATTTCCTCGACGGGCATGTAAAAAATCTGAAAACCAAGCAGCGCTTTGAGGTTCCAGACGCGTTGAATGTAGCCTGGTGACAGCCACTGCAATCCTTGCAGCAGCACGACATAGTAGAAAAGAAATAACAAACCCGCCTACCCACGTCTTCCTTTTCAAATCAGGCCGGCAAAGAATCGCGGCAAGCGCACCGACAAACATCGCGATGATACCCGGATAAATCGGATTCCATGGCAGGAAAAGGAGCAAGAGAAAGGCGATGATCGGAGAACCGAGAGTTAGATAGTGATGCCGATGCAGAGGACGCCGCTTCTCGGTGGAATCTATCGGTTGCAGTTTGTGCCCTGTGAGGGCGTTATAAAGCACGGTGGCAACGCCGCCGATGGCGAAGCAGAAAATCAGGCTCTCGATGTCAAAACCCGTCCGCTGCGCGAGGTCAAACAAGCTCGGAGGATTCCAATACTCCGGCACGAAGAGCGGCTCGGTGAGACCGAACGGCATCGTAAAAACACTGACGCGCCACATGATCCGCCGCTGCATTGGAAACACGGCAAAGAGAACCAACCAGGGCGCCAGAAAAGCGCTCGCCCAGAAAAACCAGACGTAATGCTCAGGAATTCTCACAGCGAAATTCTCCGCAAGCGAAGCGCGTTCACGACGACGGAGACGGAACTGAAACTCATGGCCGCGCCGGCGATGATGGGGCTGAGGAGCAGGCCGAGGGACGGGTAGAGAATGCCAGCGGCGATGGGCACGCCGAGCACGTTGTAGATGAAGGCGAAAAAGAGGTTTTGCCGGATGTTGCGCATCACGGCCCGGCTGATACGGATCGCCTTGGTGATGCCCATCAGATCGCCCTTCACCAATGTGATACCGGCGCTCTCGATGGCCACGTCGGTGCCGGTGCCCATTGCGACACCGACATTCGCCTCGGCGAGCGCCGGTGCGTCGTTGATGCCGTCGCCGGCCATCGCAACGATAGTACGGTGGCCCTTCAATTTGTGGACGATCTCAATCTTGTCCCGAGGCGCGACTTCGGCATGCACTTCGTCGATGCCCAGTTCGCGGGCGACGGCCTCGGCCGTTTTGCGGTTGTCGCCGGTGCACATGATGATTTTAATACCGAGCGCGTGCAATGCCTCGATCGCTTTCGACGTCGTTTCCTTGATGGGGTCGGCGATGGCGAGAATGCCTGCGGCTTCCTCACCGGTCGCAATCCAGACGACTGTCTGCGCCTTCTCCTGCCACTGCTGCGCCTGCTGTTTGAGGTCGTCGGGAATGCCGATACCAGATTCGGCGAGGAATTTTTCTTTGCCGATGCGGACGGTTTCTCCTTCGACGAGACCGGTCACGCCGCCGCCTGTTGTGGATTCGAAATCTTTAACTTCGAGCAGGTCGAGTTTGCTCGCCTTCGCCTCATCGACGATGGCGCGGGCCAGTGGATGTTCGCTGTTTTGTTCGATGGCCGCAGCGATTTGGAGCAGGCGATTTTCGTCGCCGCCGGGCGCGGCCAGGCGATTGGTTACGCGCGGTTTGCCTGCGGTGAGCGTGCCCGTCTTGTCGGTGACGAGATGGGTCACCTTTTCCGTCGTTTCGAGGGCCTCGGCATTTTTGACCAGAATGCCGCTCTGCGCGGCACGCCCCACACCGACCATGATTGACATCGGCGTCGCGAGACCGAGCGCGCACGGGCAGGCAATGATGAGCACGGACACCGCATTGACGAGCGCATAAGCCATCGCCGGCGCAGGACCAAAGACCGCCCAGATAATGAAGGTGACGATGGCGATGACGATGACGATTGGCACAAACCATCCGGCGACAGTGTCGGCAAGCTTCTGGATCGGCGCGCGGCTGCGTTGCGCCTCGGCGACCATGTGAACGATTTGTGAAAGAAGCGTCTCAGAACCGATTTTTTCGGCGCGCATGAGGAACGTGCCGGTCTGGTTGACGGTCGCGCCGATCACATTATCGCCGGCGCCTTTTTCGACCGGCATTGGCTCGCCGGTGATCATGGATTCATCGAGGTTGCTTTTGCCGTCGATGATCCTGCCGTCGATGGGCACTTTCTCGCCCGGGCGCACGCGGAGCACGTCGTCCTTCTGCACTTCATCCACAGGCACATCCTCTTCCTTGCCGTCGATTACGCGATGCGCCGTCTTCGCCGCGAGGCCAAGCAGCGCCTTGATCGCCTGCCCGGTGCGGCTGCGCGCCTTTGCCTCAAGCAACTGGCCGAGCAGCACGAGCACGGTAATTATTGCCGCCGCTTCGAAGTAAAGCTCCACCTCGCCACCTCGCTGGAAGGATTTGGGGAAGACTCCCGGCGCAAGAACGCCGACCGCGCTGTAAACGTAGGCTGCGCCTACCCCGGTGGCGATGAGCGTGAACATATTGAGGCTTCGGTTGAGTATCGAACGCCATCCTTTGCTGAAAAACATCCCGCCTGCCCAAAGAACGACGGGCGTTGCCAGGATGAATTCAATCCATTTTGAAACGCTCTTCGGCATCCATGTTTCAAAGTGGACGCCTGGAATGTAGTGTCCCATTGCAAGGAATAAAACCGGCACCGTGAGCGCAGTGCCGATCCAGAACTTGCGCGAGAGAGAGCGGATTTCTTTGTCCTCGGCGCTGCCTTCGAGCGCGACCATTTTCGGCACGAGTGTCATCCCACACTTCGGGCAATCGCCAGGATGATCCTGTTCGATCTCCGGATGCATCGGGCACGTGTAGATGATCTTCGATTCCGATGCGACCGGCGTCACCCGCTCGAGCGCCATTCCGCATTTGGGACAATCGCCCGGCTTGTCGGATACGAGTTCCGGATGCATCGGGCACGTGTATTTGCCTGCTGCAATGGGTGCCTTCGACGGCTTTCCAAGGCGATGGCTGTGACGTTCGTCGCAGTGCGTGTGATGATGTTTGTCGTCACTCATAACGTATATTTCGAGTGTAGGTTTCCAAGTGCGTTCCGTGTGTGGAGCACTGAGGCGCCAATTCCGAGCAAGACGAGCAGGACACCTGCGCCCCCCAACAGGTTCAGCGTCTCTCCGTGGATTAAAAACGCCGTTCCAAGGCCAAGGACTGGCACGATTGCGAGCAGCAACCCGACGTGCATGGGGTTTGCTGCGACGCCTTCTGGTCCCGCTTTCATCCGCGGCCGATCCGCGCTGCTAAATTGTAGAATCCCGCAATCATCGCTCCTGCAAACCAACCCAGCACGAAGATCGAAACAATGCCGAGCAGCTCTTCGGTTAACCGAATGTTCGCGCGCAAGATCGGCCCGATATCCACTCCGTGCAGCAGGCTGTTGAAGAACGCGACCGCCTTTTCATGCGGCACGACGCTCAGCGTGAGGAGGCAACCAAGGCGGAAAACCACGGCGGTCAAACCAAACGCAATTCCCAGCCGGCGCGGACTAATGATGTTTGTTGTCGCGGTGTTCATGATTCTCCTTTTTATGGCCGCTATGCCCCATGAAGAGATGGCAGCCGAGCATCAGCAGGACGAAGATCACCAACGAGACGTCGTTGCTCACTCCCAGCGCGGGCAGAATGAAAATCAAGAGAAACGGCAGAACGCAGCCGATCAGCATCATAAGCATGTGTTTCATGCCGTATGCTCCTTTGGATGTTTCAAAAGCCTTGGAATAAAAGCCGGCACGTGTCGCCGATAAGCCGCATATTCAGCCGGGAAATGCCGACTGACTTCCTTTTCTTCGCGCATCGACAACCTGTAATAAGCAAAAACCAGGATCGGCCACATGACCAGGGTGATCAATGTGGGCCATTGAATCAGCAAGCCAAGCGTGATCAAAAACAGCCCGACATACTGCGGATGCCGAACATGGGAATACACGCCCTCAGTCACGAGCCGGCCTTCGCTATGATAAATCAGCGTCCAGCCTTTATACAGCACGTAGAAGCCGAAAAACATGATGCCGTTGCTGAGAAGGTGCAGGATGGTCATTGCCACGCTGGAATCGGCAAGCCTGAGCATCACCAGCCATAGATGGCCGTGGTTATGCGAGAAGGGATTCAGCACGGGATAAGACGCCCCGAGCCACTGAGTCAGGAAATAGATCGTCAACGGCAGTCCATACATCTCCGTGAAGAGCGCGACGATGAAACCAATGAAGACCCCCATCGTCCGCCATTCCACGCGGCCTTTTGGTCGAACGAAGCTGATCGCAAAGAAGAGGAATAGGAGGACGTTGAAGGCGACCACGCTCCACATCCCGTAAGCAAAAGCAGAAGTATCTTGTCCGTGCATGGTTGTGTATTGTCGTTGTTGACGTTTTTTCGGATCAGATGGTTCTCGACCCGAGGGGGTTCGCGAAAAGACTGCGCATTTTTCTAATCTGCTGCTGGATCCTGTTTTGCGAACATATCGCCTCACTCATAGTAAGCCTTTGAGCACATATTCCTGCACCATGCGCTGGGTATTGAAGTGCGCTGCGTTGAGCGCGATGGCGTGGCGCATCAGTTGCAGCCATTTCACACGGTGAAGGTAAAATGTCGGCAGGATGACGCGATCAAGCTTGTCGTAAAGCGATAGCGCGTGCGCCAAATTCGCGTCGCCAGCAGGCGCGCCGGAATGAATCGCCCAGCCGGTGATGTCTTCGACGCATCCTTCGAGCCACCAGCCGTCGAGCACGCTCAAGCTTGGCACCCCGTTGAGGGCGGCCTTCATCCCACTGGTGCCGCTCGCCTCCATGGGCGGCAGGGGAGTGTTCAGCCACGCGTCGGCGCCGCTGACAAGAAGGCGCGCCATCCGCCAACCGTAATCTTCCAGATAGACGAGCCGCACCTCCGGGAGCAGCGCGTCCTTGTGACGAATGATTTCGCGGATGATATCCTTCCCCTGCTCATCGCGTGGATGCGCCTTTCCCGCAAAAACGATCTGTATCGGCCCGTGGTCTGCTGCTATGCGCTTGAGTCTTACTGGGTCGGTCAGCAGAAGGCCGGCGCGTTTGTAAGCCGTCGCACGCCGGGCAAAGCCGAGAGTGAACACGCCGGGATCAAAGCCCATGGCTGACAGGCGGTTGATTTCGTCGATCATTTGCCGCTTGGCCGCCTCGTGCGCCTGCCAAATGTCTTCGTCGGGAATATTGAGCGCGCCGCGCAAGCTGGCATTGTCCTCCCGCCAACCGGGGACAAACCGCTCAAAGAGGGCGGCGAAGGAAGCCGCGACCCATGTCGCTAGATGCACGCCGTTGGTAATATGATCGATCTGGTAGTGGTGAATGGGATCTTTTGGCTGAAGGATGTCTTGGGAAACTTCGCCGTGCTTTTTGGCCACACCGTTGACGTAATGGCTCAGGTTCAGGGCCAGATACGTCATATTCAACTCGCCGCCGCAGCAGAAGACTTCCTGCACTTTGAAAATGTCGTCTCTCCCAAGTACGCGCCGGGCGTGATCAAGCGGGAAGCGGTCGTGACCAGCCGCGACAGGCGTGTGGGTGGTGAAGACGCATCGCCGGCGAACAGCCGCCACATCCTTGCCGTCAAACCGGCTGCGCCGGAACCAGCGCGCACGCTCGTCGAGCAACTCGATACCCAACAGCGCCGCGTGACCTTCGTTCATGTGAAAACGGCGGATCTCGTGATATCCAAGCGCGCGCAACATTCGCACACCGCCGATGCCGAGGACAATTTCCTGGCAAAGTCGGTAATGAAAATCCCCGCCGTAGAGGTGATCAGTGATCCGGCGGTCCCACGGCGAGTTTTCGTGAAGATCGGCGTCAAGCAGGAAGACAGGCACTTCCCATCCCGAGAGACCCGTCACCGTATATTGCCATGCGCGAAGACAGACAGACCGGCCTTCGATACTTACCAGCACTCGCGGCGAAAGCACGCGGCAGAACCGCGCCACATCCCAGGACTGCGGCGCCTCCGCTTGCCATCCACCATGATCGATTTTTTGTGTGAAATATCCCTGGCGATGCAGCAGCGAGACCACCACCACGGGAAGCTTCAGATCGGCGGCAGAACGGATCGTGTCGCCCGCAAGCATTCCGAGTCCGCCGCTGTAGGTGGGAAGGGCTTCCTCCAGCGCGATTTCCATCGAAAAATAGGCGATGACATCTTTCGGCTCGGTCATTGTATTTAAATGCTGGACTCAATTTGGATCGATTGGCGGCTGGGAAGAACCTCGCAGACTTCAAGACCAAAGCTCTACGCATCCTCGCGCAAATACTCCGCATTTTTCCCGGGCCGTCGGCCGGAACGAATCCCGATTGAACTAGTCAGTTCGCGGTTTGGAGGTGGCCGTCGGCGCTCATACTCCCTTTAACGGCGGCGTCGTTGGAATCCCTCACATTTTTCGGTTCTATCCTGTCGCTTGACTCGCAACATTTTTTCCAGGCGTTTGCGTGCCCGGTAAACGCGCGTCTCGATGGTTTTCGGCGTTGTGCCAAGCCGTTGAGCGGCCTCAATGTGTGACAGTCCTTCGAGCGCCGTGAGGGTGAGAGCGGTCTTGAGGTCATGCGGCAGACGGCCGATGGCTACTTCGACAGCTTTTACCTGCTCGTCACACTCGGCGAGCTCGAAGGGCGTCGGATCTCGAGCCAGCAATTCCACAGGCTTGTCGCGTCCGCTCGAATCCAGCGAGAAAGTGCGATTTGCGTCGCGATGATGCCTGCTACGCAAGTGGTCACGGCAAAGGTTGGTCGCGATGGCGAAGAGCCATGTGACGAACCGTGCCTTTGGCGTGAAAGAGCGGATATTGAAGTAGACGCGGACGAAGGTCTCCTGCGTCAGCTCCGCGGCTTCCACCTCGTTGCGAACGTAGCGATAGATGAAACCAAACAATGCCGCCTTGTGGCGGGACATCAATTCATCGAGGGCGGAATCGTCTCCGGCCTGGAGCGCGCGGACCAATGGGAGGTCTTCGTCATCCACACGCGCTCAATGGCTTTCGCCGGTTTCTGATTTGAGGGCTTCCGCCGTGAGTTTCAACAATTTGTCGCCTTGTTCGGGACTCAACACGGCTTTCATCTCGAAAACGTGGGCGATGGTTACCCTCTGGAGTTCGCCTTGGGCGGCGTGGATCTTTTCAATCGCGGCGTTCACGCGGTGCGACGCGCCCTTGTCTTCAAAGATCGCCGTTGCCAGCTCCGTATTAGCTTGCCGAATGGTTTGGGTCAGCTGTGCACGACGCTCGGCATAGCGATGTTCGATGGAATCCAGCGATTTTTTCTGTTCGGCCGTGATGCCCAGCTGTTCATGCATCCAATAATGCGCACTCTCCGATTTGTCGTGGCGACCTATAGGGATGAAATATCGAGTAAGGAGACACGCCCCCATCGCAACGAGCGCCACGACGACCAGCACCAGGACAAGTTGAACGGGCTTTTTCATCGGCTGTGCGCCAACAGCGTCGAGGGAAGCGCCGGGGGGTCGGCGGAAAAAACTCCCATTTCGAGGGACAGACGCTCCGCCGAGTGCGGTGCCATGTTTTCAATCGCGCCGAATCCGACGGCTACCATCAGCGTTACCGCAGTCGCCGAAACCGCCCATCCCGGTCGCAGGCACGTTGAAACAATTACCTCCCAAAAGGACTCGCACACCGAAGCGGCCCTCCGGCGACCGATTTCGCTCCAAACGCGCTCCTCAAAATCCACGGGAAGCTCTGGCACGGGTCGCGCGGCGAGTTTTCCCACCGCATTCGCGAGATCATCTTTGTTCATGACTGTCCATAACGAATATTTTTCGGCAAATCCCTCCATTAAATCTACGGCGCACATCCGCTGACTCCATTCTTTCGAGTTCTTCTTCTAACCCCCAGCCGCGCTGTCAGCAGTTATAAAAGCGAAAACGGATCGACGTCCACGGTCACCTGGACGTCCTCAGGGAACGTCAATTTTGCGATAGTATCTCGCACGTGGCGGCTCAATTTTAGAATCTGGCGGGACCGAAGCGTGATGTGGAAGCGGAAAAATCCTTTCAAGCGCTCGAGTGGAGCCGGTGCCGGATCGCCGAGGATGGTGCCATCGGGCAAGCCTTCGCGCAGGCGGCGAGCCAGGGTTTCGGCGGAAAACGAAGCGCGCATTTCGTGGGGAGAACGCGCATGGATGAGGATCATGTGCGTGTACGGCGGGTAATCGCATTTGTCGCGGAATTCGAGTTCCTGCTCCTGGAAGCCGTCGAAATCATGCTGGCGCGCAAACTGGATGCTCGGATGAAAGGGCGTGTGGCTTTGCACGAGGACTTCGCCTTCAATTTCACCGCGCCCCGCACGTCCGGCAACTTGGGTGAGGAGCTGGAAGGTCCGTTCGCCCGCCCGAAAATCGGGGAGATGCAAGGCGAGATCCGCATTGATGATGCCGACCAGTGTCACATTCGGAAAATGCAGACCTTTGGCAATCATTTGCGTGCCGACCAGGATGTCGATTTTGCCCGTGCGGAACGCGTTCAACGTTTCCCGATAGGCGTCTTTGCGGGTCATGGCGTCGGCGTCCATCCGCCGCACGACAGCCTTCGGAAATACCTTGCCGATAACGTGTTCCACTTTCTCGGTCCCAGCGCCGACATGGCGTATTCCAGGATCGCTACACTCGGGACATTTGCCCGGCGCGACTTCCGTGTGGCCGCAGATGTGGCAAATGAGTCGCGCCGCGGACCGATGATACGTGAGCGGCAGGCTGCAATTCGGGCACTGGCAAACGTGGCCACATTTCGAACAGATGAGCGACGTGGAAAAGCCGCGGCGATTCAGGAAAAGAATCGTCTGTTCCCGTTTTTCGAGTCGGGTTTCAATGGCGGTGTGGAGACGTCCCGAAAGAATCCCTGCCCCTTTTCTGGATTCCTGGCGCATGTCGATCACGCGAATGATCGGCATTTTCCGGTCGTCGATGCGCTCCTTTAGCTCAAGCAGCTTATACTTGCCGGCGAGCGCATTGCGATAACTCTCCAGCGAAGGCGTCGCGCTGCCGAGCAGAATGGCGCAGTTTTCCATTTTCGCGCGGACAACAGCGACGTCGCGGGCGTGGTAACGCGGCGTTTCCTCCTGTTTGTACGAATTCTCGTGCTCTTCATCGACGACGATAAGACCGAGGTTTTCGATCGGGGCAAAAACCGCGCTCCGAGCGCCAATGACAATTCGTGCCGTCCCGGAGTGAATTTTTTGCCATTCGTCGTGACGTTCGCCAGCGGACAGATGGCTGTGAAGCACCGCGACGCTGTGGCCAGCGGTGGCAAAACGCTCTCGAAAACGCTCCGTTGTCTGGGGCGTAAGCGCGATTTCGGGGACCAAAACGATGGCGCCCTTCCCGTGATCCAAAGCCGTCTGAATCGCGCGCAGGTAAATTTCCGTCTTCCCACTGCCGGTGACCCCGTGAAGCAGCAACGGCTGTTTCTCCGATTCCGCCAGGACTGTGTGGTCAACCATCCCAAGCACCTTTGCCTGTTGCTCGCTCAATTCGTGCGGCTTCGATTCGACAAAACTCTCGCCTTCAAATGGGTCGCGCGGACGGATGGCAATAGACGTTTTGGCAAAGCCCTTTTCAACAAGCGCTTTGATTGTTGCCTCGCTGGAAGCCGTCTCCGCAGCGAGTTGGGTCAACAAAAGCGGCGCTTTCTGTTTCTGCAAATGCTGCACGACTTCGGCCTGACGCGGCGCTTTCCGGCGCAGAGCCGTCATTTCGTCGTCGGAAATCGGGTGCGCGAGCGCGACGGCGATCTGTTGGCGAAAACCTGTTTCGCCCTTGCGAATCACTTGCGGCAGCACACAGCGAACGGCCGCTTCAACGGGGCACGCGTAGTAGTCCGACATCCAACGTGCCAATTCCAGCAAACGTGGGCGGACCGCGGGATGTTCGCCTACAACGCCGAGTATTTCTCGCGGCGACTCCCATCCGGATTCATCCAAGGCTTGCACAACCGTTCCCAGCGTTTCGCGCTCGCGAAAGGGCAGCCGCACCCGCGAACCAATGCCGATTTTTTCCCGGAACACATCCGGAACCGCGTAGTCAAACTCTTTGTCTGGCGAATGATCGACAATGACACGGACAAATGCAGGCATAATTTTGACGTTTGCGTTGGCAGAATTTGTCCAGGACACTAAACCGTCACGTCTCCATGGGCAGCTTTTTTACCAGACTCGTCGTTACCATTGTCCTGTCCGCAATAGCTGCTGCCGCCTACGTTTATTTTCAAACAGGCGACCCGATTTACGCGCTTCGGGAAAGCCTCAACGGTGGTGCCTGGGCCAGATACGACAGGGCCATCAAAAAAGCGGCGGCGGACAACCAAATTGATCCGCGACTCATCAAAGCGGTGGTCTGGCGCGAGAGCCGTTTCGGCGCCCACAAAAAGGGAGCGCATGGCGAGCGCGGGTTGATGCAGATCACTGAAATCGCCGCCAAAGACTACGCCATTGCCAAGGGAATCAAGGATTTCGATCCCAACGAATTGTTCAAACCGGAGGTCAATCTGGAAGTCGGTTCGTGGTATTTGAAACGCGCGCTCGACCATTATAAAGATCGGGAAAGTCCTCTGCCCTTCGCTTTATCCGAATACAACGCCGGCCGATCGCGGGTTACCAAATGGATCGGCAATCCGGAAAAAGAAATCCCGACCAGCGCCGAGGAAATGAAGCAAAAAAGCTACGATAGCACCCGGGCTTATGTCGAAGCGATCGAGCAGCGGTACGAGTTCTACAAGCAACGCGGTGAGATGTGACGTTGGTTCTCCATGGCTGCTAATCCGCTGGCATTGATGCCCGCGACACATTTGCCGCCCCTTTCGCCGTGTCCGGCGTCGCTTTGTCGGCGATGACTCTTGTCTGTGCGACGCAGGTCTATGCCAACGCGGGCGGCGATCCTTACGCCACGGCGGCGTTCAATGGGCGGGCTGGAACTACGTCGGCGCCAACGCAGCTTCCGGCGTTTACCTGGGCCACTATAGCAATGGGTATTTCGTCCTGACCGCCGATCATGTAGGTCTGGACAATTTCACGGATTCGGTGAGCAACTTGGTCCTCGGCGCTCCAACGCTTATGGCCGATTCGGCACTCAACATGATATAACAAGCCGGAGTTTATTATATGGGGTGATACCAACGACATCGGGTGGCCGCGATCATGGTCACCGCAGGCACGATCGACTCCGCATCCAGTTCAGAGCTAAAAGTTACTGGCGCCGTGTGGATATAGTCTTATGCGACAAAGATCCAGGTAATCATGGGAACTCCTGTCCCGGAACCTTCCGCTATGGCCCAATGGGTCACGCGGGTCATCCTGGCGGTATGCCAGCATGCAAGGCAAACACAGTTTTAGCTGGCTATGACGAGACCGCAAGCCGGTGGCTCACACGGATTTCTGCTAGAGCCCGGATCCGGCCTCGAGCGTCGTTCGACCTTCGGTGATGACGTCTTTGTAGGTCCCTCCGGCGGGAATCATCGGAAGAACATGCTCCGTGTAAGGGACCATTACGTCGAGGACATAGCACTCCGTTGAGTCGAGCATACGCTGCATCGCCCCGCGCAGATCCTCTTTGCGCAGAACGCGCTCACATTTGACGCCGAACCCGGCGCAAATCGCGACGTAATCGGGATAAATCTCGTTTAGATTCCGTGGGTCGCCGAGGAAGGTGTGGCCGCGATTGCTCTTGTAGAACCGGTCCTCCCACTGCACGACCATGCCCAGGTACTGGTTGTTGAGGATAATCACCTTGGCGGGAATCTGCTCCACGTGCGCCATCGCCAGCTCCTGGACGTTCATCAAGAACGACCCGTCACCATCAATATCGACGACTTGCTTGTCCGGACAGGCCACTTTTGCGCCGATCGCTGCGGGAAAACCGAAGCCCATCGAGCCGAGGCCTGCCGACGTAAGGAACGTCCGGGGTTTATCGAAATCGTAATGCTGCCCGGCCCACATCTGGTGCTGGCCAACTCCGGTGGTGATAATCGCCTCGCCTTTGGTCATTTCCCAAAGCAACCGGACGGCGTACTGCGGCTGGATGACTTGATTCGTGTCCTTGAAGGTAAATGGGAAGTTTTTTTTCCAGGTTGCGATTTTCGCGTACCAATCGGGAAATGAGTTGAAACTTGCTGCCACACGCTCCTTCCCATTTTGTGCCAGGAGCTGATTGAGCCGGGTCAACGCGTATTTGACATCGCTTAGAATCGGCAGGCGGACGACTTTGTTCTTATTAATTTCCGAATTGTCGATGTCGATGTGGACAATCGTGCCGTGCTTTGCGAACTCCTCGATTTTTCCCGTCACGCGATCATCAAAACGGACGCCAATGGCGAGCAAGAGGTCGGCTTCATTGACCGCATTATTGGCATAAACGGTGCCGTGCATCCCCAGCCATTTGAGCGAAAGCGGATGGCCCTCCGGAAAGCCGCCAATTCCCATAAGCGTGGTCGCAACAGGAATTTGCGTGCGTTCCACGAACTCGAACAACTCCGCCGACGCTTCGCCTGAAATGATGCCGCCGCCGCAATAAATCATCGGACTCTTCGCCGCAGCCATGAGGCCGATCACTTCGTGCAGTGCAACGTCGTCGGCATGCTTGATGGGATTGTAGCCGCGCAGATTGATCGTTGTCGGAAAAACCGGCTGCGTCCTGGCGTTCTGGATATTCTTTGGAATGTCGATGAGCACGGGTCCTGGACGTCCGGTTTGGGCGATGTGGAACGCCTCTTTGACGATGCGCGGGATTTCGTTGACGTCCCAAACAAGGTAATTGTGCTTCACGACGGGCAGGGTCATGCCAAAAACGTCCGTTTCCTGGAATGCACCGCGCCCGATCATGTTCTGTGCGACCTGCCCTGTGATGGCGACCAGTGGAATGGAATCCATGTAGGCGTCGGCGATACCGGTCACCAGGTTGGTCGCGCCCGGCCCTGAGGTAGCCATGCAAACGCCCGCTCTTCCCGTCGCCCGCGCATAGCCCTCAGCGGCAAACACGCCCCCCTGCTCGTGGCGGGGCAAAATCGTCCGGATTTTCTTCGAATACGTCAACGCCTGGTGAATCGGCATCGATGCGCCGCCAGGATAAGCAAAAATTGTGTCCACTCCCTCGCGCTCCAGACAGGCGACAAGAATTTCCGCCCCATTCATGACTGGACCGCGCTCAAGGGCGGTGGACGGCGTCGATTGAGTGTCGGTGACGGCGGTGCTGGGATTGCTCATGGCTATTAGCTGGCGGGGTTTGGAAAAATGTGGGGGCCGATTCTACCTCACGCGCCGGCAGCCGGCAAGCTGAAATCCCTTGTGCTCGACGTTTGACAGTGACAAGCCCTCTGTTATTCTGCCCGTCCAGCGAAAAACGGCGGGGTAGCCAAGTGGTAAGGCCGAGGTCTGCAAAACCTCTATTCGCGGGTTCGATTCCCGCCCCCGCCTCCATTTTCAAGGAAGTACCCCGGATTGCTGAAAAATTGCAGCGATTTTACTTCACATTTAGAGCCGCCAAAACCTCTGCGGAACTGTTGTAGGTAACGTCGTCCTGGATCTTGGCATCAAAATAGGCCCGCTCCTCTTTGGAGAACTCATCAGGTATCTCCTTGCGGCATGCCTCTTTGATAGCTTTCCCCGTCGCGGGATACGTTACATGTTCGTTTAAATGAGTCTTCAGTGTGGCTTCATCAGACCACTTGAATTCGTCCATTGCAGCCGTTTCGGATTCGGTCGCGTAGCTGACCGAGCTGACAGATAGGCCGGTGGCAAATAGCGCCACAAACAAGCTCAGTAGAAATCGTCTTTTCATGGCTCTCCTTATCAATTCCAGATAAAAAAAATTACTCCTTCCAAGAAACGACGCAATTGATCGTTCAAGCCGTCGGCATCGGGGTAGGGATGGTCATGGGGTAAGGGGTCGATCGGAGACACTGCCAGACAATGCTTATGGACGAGCCTCTTTTCCAAAGTGGCGATGAGGGGTTTTCCCGCCAAAACATTGCGCATTCGTAAAAATTCGAAGACTCGACATCCGTTCGCCGTCTGAGTTCGATGTTGTCAGGGAAACGGTCGAGCGCCCCCAAATGCGACCGTCCAGTGATTGGAGGCCCAGACTGTATCCATGAAAACCCACCTTGTTTTTGCCATCATGACCGTTGCGCTCCTGGCGCTTGTGATCACGCAGAACCGTGAGAGTTCCTTCACGTTTCAACATGTCATCCGGCAGGCGCAAGATGCTGCTCGCAAACCGTTTGTGCCGGTGAGTCCCGTAAAGAGCGACGCCCTTCGCAACCTCACTTACGATCAATACCGGGACATTCGCTGGAAGGACGAAGGAACGCTATGGCGGAATCTTGGGCTGCCTTTCCAGGCAAAATTTTTCTTCACAGGCGCGCTGAACTCGACCCCGGTGACAGTTTACCAGGTGAATCGCGACAGCGTGCGCCCCATCCGATTCACGCCGGAGATGTTCAATTACGGACGCTTGAATTCGATTCCTTACGAGGAACAACAAAAGGGCGGTTTCTCCGGATTTCGCGTCCATTATCCGATCAACAAACCGGATTATCTCGATGAAGTGCTGGTCATGCTGGGCGCGAGTTATTTCCGGTCGCTCGCAAAGGATCAGGTCTACGGACTTTCCGCGCGCGGGATCGCGATCGATACGGGGTCGAATGTGAAAAAAGAGGAATTTCCTTCGTTCACCACCTTCTGGTTGGCGCAGCCTGGGAACACGGACAAAACGTTGACGCTTTACGCTCTGCTCGATGGACCGAGTGCAACGGGGGCGTATCGATTTACGATACAGCCTGGGGTGGAAACGGTCATCGACGTGCATGCTGTCCTATTTTTGCGGAAAGAGATCGACCTGCTCGGCATCGCGCCGTTGACGAGCATGTATTGGTATGGCGAGAACACGAGCAACACTTTTGGTGACTGGCGGCCCGAAGTGCATGACTCCGATGGTCTACTGGTCCATGGCGGAAATGACGAGTGGGTCTGGCGGCCGTTGGCCTGGTCGAAGTTGCTGCAAATCAATGACTTCGGAACAACAAACCCGAGAGGCTTCGGACTACTGCAAAGGGACCGGGATTTCGCGCATTACCAGGACCTCGAAGCTCACTATCATCGGCGCCCGAGTGTCTGGATCGAACCCAGCGGCGATTGGGGCAAGGGCTCGGTGCGACTTATCCAATTCCCTACCGACAACGAATTCATGGACAATGTCGTGGCTTTTTGGCACACCGACCGGACACACGCCGCGGGCGACCGGATCGAACTCAACTACCGGATGACATGGCGCGGAAGCGATCCCAGTGAGGGCGACATTGCGCGGTCAGTCGCGACGCGCATTGATTACCAGGAGCAGGAGTTTTACCGGGTGTTCGTCCTGGATTTTGCCGGGGAAGCGCTGGGAAAACTGCCGGCGGAAACGCAATTGCAGCCGGAAATTTCCATCGGCGGCGCCGGTGCTGGTGTCATCGACAAAGTGAACGTGCAAAAAAACACGAACGACAATTCATGGCGCGTGAGTTTCACCGCCAGCACCACCGTGCTGCGCAAATCGCACGAAATTCGCTGCGTGCTAAAAAACAATGGCAAACCCGTCGCGGAAACCTGGACTTACACCTGGACGCCCAATGAGCCACGTTGATCATACCCAAGCCCCGGTTAGCCAGGCCTGGCGCGAAGCCTGCGCGCGCCTCGAGGATTACCTGGAGTCCTGTGACATCCGGGATCCCGAACGCCGCTGGCGTCTGGCGTTGGAGATTCTCGAGGAGGCGCGGAGCAAAGTCGCAGCAAATTGCGACCTCACCCCGCTCGAAGCGACGATGGAAACCGTCATGAACCGCGCCGACGAGTGGTTTGATTTCATTGCCAATGGCGACGGCAGCGCCCGCGGACGCGTCGCGTGGTTCTCGAGCGGCGCCAGCGCGAAATTCGCAAAAGATTTCCTCGAACCCGAACCGGCACACGAACTGGTCGCCGCATTGCGCAGCGAAACGATCCAGGCGGGGCCGGGACTGGAATTTACCACCCTGGCGCGTCAAGATGTCGACTACGGTCCGATGGAAGACATCGCGCGCGAGACGTGGGAGAAATTTTCGTGGTCGTTCGTGTTGAAGGCATTTCTGCTTTGGGTCGTCATTTTCTTTATCGCGTGGGGCGCATGGCTCCACTTCCATCCATGAATCCCCTGCTCTCCAAAGAATCCGTTTCGCTGCGCAAAGCGATTTTTCTGGCCACGGGCATCGGGCTCACTGCGGCAGGCTGCTGGCTGATGTGGCAGCATTTCAAAGCGGACGGCGTTTCCTGGCTTGAGGGGATACTGCTCGCGCTCTTCGTCGTTCTTTTCGGACAACTGGCATTTGGATTCAGCATCGCGTTCTGGGGTTTTATCGCGTGGCTGCGGGGTGGCGATCCTCTGCAAATCATGCGTACCCTGCCGGGCGAGCCGGGCACCAATGAAAAAATCAGTCCGACAGCCATCGCGATGCCGGTTTACAACGAGGATTGCGGACGCGTTTTCAGGGGCTTGGAAGCCATGATCAAATCGCTGAAAAAAACTGGCCACGGCGAAAGCTTCGACTTTTTTATCCTGAGCGATTCGAACCAGCCGGATCAATGGATCGCCGAGGAACGCGCGTGGATCGATCTATGTAGTCGGCTCCGAAAGTTCGGCCGCGTCTTTTATCGGAAACGCCGCGTATCGGTCCACGGCAAGAGCGGTAATATCAACGACTTCTGCCGCCGCTGGGGAAAGCGGTACCGGTATTTGGTCATTCTCGACGCAGACAGCATCATGACTGGCGAAACGCTCGTCCGCCTCGCGCGCACGATGGACGCGAATCCGCGGACAGGCATTATCCAGACCGCCCCAAAACTCGTGCGAGGGGCATCACTTCTGCAGCGGCTTTGGCAATTTTCAACCAGTGTCGTCGGCCCGATCTTCGCTGCAGGTTCCAGTTTTTGGCATCTGGCCGGCGGAAGCTACTGGGGACACAACGCCATTATCCGGCTGAAACCTTTCATGGCTTATTGCATCCTGCCCGAACTTCCCGTTCGGAAGCGCGACGAACGTCATATCATGAGCCACGACACCGTAGAGGCCGCACTTATGCAACAGGCCGGATTCGAAGTCTGGCTTGCCAACGAGGAACCCGGCTCCTACGAGGAAGGCCCGCCGAATCTCACGGATAGCTTGAAACGCGACCGTCGCTGGTGCCAGGGAAACCTGCAGCATTTCTGGTTTTTGTTCGCGCCCGGCACCCATTTAACAAACCGCATCCACATTCTCTTCGGGTTGCTGGCCTACCTTTCCGCGCCTTTGCTCGTCCTCTTCATCGCATTGAGTCTCGTGGATTATTACTGGAAGGAACGCTTTGCCACATTTGCGGCGCAATCGCCCGAACCATTCGCCGTGTTCTCAGATCGCAATTCTCTGCTATTGCTTGCCCTGACGCTCTGCCTGCTTTTCCTCCCAAAAATCCTGGGAACCATCACCGCCCTCTTCCGACCCTCGAAATTTGGCGGTGTCGTCCGTCTCGGTGTCAGCACCTTGCTCGAGGCGCTCCTGTCCATTCTGCTTGCGCCGATCCTGCTTTATTTTCACACGAAATTCGTCGTGCTCACTCTTCTCGGCATTCGCGTCACGTGGAAAACGCAGAATCGCTCCGACTCAGGCATTGGCTTCGGCGAAGCTCTTCGCGAATATTGGCAGACGACCCTCGCCGGAATTGCCGTTGTCGCGCTCTGTGCCGTATTCGTTCCCAACCTCATCTGGTGGCTGGCCCCCATTTTTGCCGGCTGGGTGCTCTCCGTTCCACTCGTGATGCTGACGGCCTCCACACGCGTCGGTCTTTGGCTGCGCAAGCTCGGCCTCTTGATCACCCCCGAGGAAGCCGAACCGCCTGTCGAACTGCAAAATCTTGAACCTTCCCAGCCCGAAACCGTCACCACGCCACACACCGGCCTGGAACAAGTGATCATCGCTCCCGACGTCAACGCCATCCATCTTTCCCTCCTCCACCGGAGCAAACAGGCCAAACACAAATTTGCCCTTCTGGAAACCCTCCGCAATCGCCTCCTTGAAAAAGGCCCTGAATCGCTTTCAAGCCGTGAAATCATGGCTATTCTCTGGAACGCTGATTCGGTAGAGGCGGTCCACCGGCAGCTCTGGAAAACGCCGCAGGCCCGTTTGCATCCTGCCTGGCGGCGCGCGATGCGCCATTGGGCCGGGTGAGTGACCATCGCCTTTCCAACAGAGAAGCCGACGACCGCGCACACGAGTTGGCGCCTTCTGCATGGAGTTTGGCGCGATCTGCGAGTGACTTCGAGGCGCCGGGGTCTATTTTTAGGCCCATGCTCGCTTACACAACCAAATCCTACGCTGCTCAAACCGCATCCTCGTCGCTCGCACCGTTCGCCATCGCCCGTCGCGAACCGGGCCCGACGGACGTCCAGATGGAAATCCTGTTCTGCGGCGTTTGCCACTCCGACATCCACCAAGCTCGCAACGAATGGCGGAACACTATCTATCCATGCGTGCCCGGTCACGAAATCGTCGGCCGCGTCGTCAAAGTCGGTGCGCAAGTCACGAAGTTTAAGGAAGGCGATCTTACCGCCGTCGGGTGCATGGTCGATTCCTGCCGCACGTGTCCGAGCTGCCAGCGCGGTCTCGAGCAATACTGCACCAGTTTTCCGACCTTCACTTACAACAGCCCGGACAAAGTGTTGGGCGGCGTGACTTTCGGCGGTTATTCCGACAGCATCGTCGTCGATGAAGCGTTCGTCCTGCGCGTCCCAGCCGGTCTCGATCCGGCAGCTGCGGCTCCCCTGCTCTGCGCCGGCATCACGACCTATTCACCGCTACGTCATTGGAAGGTCGGCCCCGGCCAGAAAGTCGGTATCGTCGGCTTGGGCGGCCTCGGCCACATGGGCGTGAAGTTTGCCCACGCTTTCGGTGCTCACGTCGTTCTTTTCACGACGTCACCGAGCAAAATTCAAGACGGTCTTCGTCTCGGTGCGGACGAGGTAGTCGTTTCGAAAAATGAAGACGAAATGAAAAAGCACGCGCTTTCCTTCGACTTCATCCTCGATGCCGTTTCTGCGGATCACGACATCAACGCCTACCTGAGCCTCCTCAAACTCGACGGAACGCTCACTCTCGTCGGCGCTCCGGAGAATCCCCTCCCCGTTGCTGCGTTCAACCTACTCATGCCACGCCGCCAGTTCGCGGGATCCGGCATCGGCGGCATCGCGGAAACTCAGGAAATGCTCGACTTCTGCGCCGAACACGGAATTGCCAGCGACATCGAAATGATCAATATCCGGCAGATCAACGAAGCGTACGAACGTATGCTGAAGGGCGATGTGAAATACCGTTTCGTCATCGACATGGCTTCGCTGAAATCGGAAGCGTGATCCCTTTAGCCGCGAATGGATATGAATGCGCGCCAATGAAAAAAGTCATTCGACATTCGGCGTTCGTTATTAGTCATTTGCGTTCATGATCACCCGTTTCCGAGTTTCCGGTCTTCTGGCGCGCAAACTGGAAGAGCACAACGTGTCGCTAGCCGCCGTGCTGCGGCACGCCGGGTTGCCGATGGGCTTTTTCCATCAGGAAAAAATCCTCGTGACGACGGAGGAACTGTTCGCCCTGTGGCGCGCGATCGCCGAGATCAGCGGCGATCCCGCGATCGGGTTGAAACTCGGAACGGAACAACGCATTGAACATTACAGCCCTGCAGCGATCGCAGCACTTTACAGCCAGTCCTTCCGCGATGCGCTCCAACGAATGGCGCGTTACAAACAACTCACCTGTCCGGAGGAAATCCGGATTACCCGCGACGACAACGAGTGCGCCGTGGAATTCCATTGGTTGCTCGCCCGGGAAGCCGAGCCCAGCGTGCTGATCGATCTGTGTTTATCATGGATTCTTGCCATCGGCCGCCGTGGAACGGGCACAGCGATGACGCCGCTTCGCCTGGAGCTGACACGACCGCCGGCGAATCGCGAACTGCTGGAGACACATTTCGCCTGCCGAACCCGGTTCAAAGCCAGCCGCAACGCCCTGATTTTTCGCGTCCGCGACTTGGACCGTCCGTTTGTCACTCACAATGCCGATCTGCTTTCATTGATCGCGCCCCAGCTCGAAGCAGAACTGAACGATCGCCAATCCCAGCAAACCGTTACGGACCAGGTGAAAACGGTGCTCAAACGGCTGCTCGCGGGCCATCGTCCATCGATTCAGGACGTGGCGCGGCAGTTAAACCTGAGCTCGCGCACCCTGCAGCGGCGGCTCACGGATTGTGGCGTCTCATTTCAGCAATTGCTTGAAGAAGCGCGCCGGGAATTGGCGCGCCATTACCTGTCACAATCCTCGCTGGAATTGAACGAAACCGCCTACCTGCTTGGCTATGAGGACGCGAACTCCTTCTTTCGCGCCTTCCACCTCTGGGAAGGCACGACACCCGGTCAATGGCGCAGCAGTCAGCGGCCTGGTTCAGCCGTAATGATCCGCTTGGAATCGTCGATCACGCAGCCCAACTAACCGCTGACCTGGACCATGGCGGCGGCGGTCCGCGTCTCGACCATGAGTTTTTGGAGAATTCTGTGCACGTGGTTCTCAACGGTCCGCTTGCTGATGCCCAAAATAACCGCAATTTCCGAATCCCGTTTACCCAGCTTGATCCAATGATGGATCTCCGCCTCTCGTGATGACAGTGTTGGAAGGGCGGCCTTTGCAGGCGTCTGATTGGAGCTCGAGCGACCTTCCTGCAGCGGAAGGGGAGGAGAAAATTCCGCATCGAGACAGTCCTCGGCCGTCATCAAGCGAAGGCGCGTGGTTGCTGTGGCAGGAACCGGCTTTTTCCGTGCCAGCTGGATTAAAGCTTGGATACCGAGATATCCCATCGTGTAAGGATCCTGGATCACGAGTCCCTGCACATCTCCCTTACCCAAGGCGTTACGGAGAAAAGCGTTGCTATCGAAGCCGACCAGCTTCACTTTTCCGCCCGCCAGATCGGCCTCGCGCAGGGCCAAAAGCATCCCTTCGACAGCATATTCGTTGACCGCAAAAATCCCGTCCACGTTCGATCCAAAACGGGCAACCAGATCCTTCGAAATCTCACAGGCAGTTTGCTGGGTGCCTCCCGCATAATGATTTTCACTGATAATTTTTATCTGAGGAAACTTATTTTTCAGGGTATGCAGAAATCCGGCCGCGCGTTCATTGGTGCTGGCTGAATGCCGCAATTGCCGCAGAAGGATTACCCTTCCATTTCCGTTAAGTAGTTTGCCTAGATGATTAGCGGCAACGCACCCTCCACGGAAGTTATCTGTGGCGATGAAACTTTTTACGTGTTCACTTTCGAGGGCGGAATCGGCGATAACAACCGGGATGTTGGCGTTCAGAACGGAATTAACCGAGGCAATGAGAGCGCGGCAATCCAACGGCCCGAGTAATACTCCATCCACGTGGTGATCGGGTTGGCTCTCAACAAGTTCAATCTGACGGCTGCAGTCGTCCTCTCGCCGGCCGGGATCGTTCCATGAAATCCTAATCTCACCCTGACTCGCTTGGTGTTCGTGAGCCGCCGCCAGGCTGCCGGCCTGAAAACGTTTCCAAAAATCCTGTACATACCCTTTGGGGATGACAGCGAAAACGTTGGCATCACGCTTGCGAATCAAAGATGGAAGGCTGCTGATCTGTTTTGCGAGCCTGTGTGGAGGTGCCATCAACCTGCTGCTTGGACGGTCCTCGCGTTTTCCGCTCCAATTTCTCCTCGAACGCCGCTTCTGATCCAGAACTCTTTCAATCCGGGCCCAGACGCCGTCGAATTTCCAGGAAAAAAAACAATTGTAAACGGTCTTCCAGGGCGGCAAATCATGGGGAAGCATCCGCCAGGAACACCGAGCCGTCTGCGCGTACAGGATGGCGTTTACCATATCGCGCTGGGAATACTTGAGCTGCCGGCCCCTTCCTGGAACCTCAGGCACGAAAGCCTGAATCCGGGACCATTCGGTTTCATCCAGATCGGATGGATAAGCCGGGGGGTTTTGTGCTTTGGAGTTGGAGTCGATCGGTTCCTCCTGATCTGGTGGAACGTCGGCTCCCTTGGCCGCAGCCTTAGAAGGGGGGATTTCCATGTGTCTACAAAGCTGTTGCGAGCCGCATTTGTCAAAAATTTTATTAATCTGTACTCATCCCCAACGAGCCTTTCGGATCAGTGCAACTCGTTGATTTTCCGGACAATCCGATACCTGCCGTAGGTAGTCCTACGCATTGCGATGGTCTGCTTCGGGTGACATGATCCGCACGGCTTCGGCATTGGCCCGGCTTTCGCTCAGGCCCCCTATCAATCCCCATCTCACCAGATATATGAATCCATCGATCGCTCCAAATGGGCGGATTTTCTCCGCCCCAACTGTTCCTCTCCATTCGGCTCCTACGCCGCAAAAAAGCCTGAAGACGCTGCTCAAAAGAACCTATCCCCTGGCATCTGCTGCTGTTGCTGCTTTGGTCCTCACAGGGTCTCACCCAGCTCAGGCGCAGGTCCCGCCGACCTATCTAGAACCATATCGCCCGCAGTTCCATTTCACGTCGGCAGAGAACTGGATCAACGACCCAAACGGACTGGTGAGCTACCGGGGCAAGCACCACATGTTCTACCAGTACAACCCGTTCGGGGACATGTGGGGTTTCGACATTTCCTGGGGGCACGCCGTTAGCAAAGACATGGTACACTGGCAAGAGCTGCCTGTCGCCATACCGGCAACGGACACTGTATCGATCTTCTCCGGCAGCGCCGTTGTGGACGAGAAGAACAGTAGCGGTTTCGGCACCCGACGCAACCCGCCACTCGTTGCGATTTACACTGCTTTCTTTAGAAAGGACGGCATTGATCCTAAGGACGGCTCGGTGATCCCGCAGGGCACTCAGGCCCAGTTCATAGCCTTCAGCACAGACGAGGGGCTAACTTGGACACCATACGAGAAAAACCCGGTGATCAACCCAAACAAGGACTCCTCGGTCAATCCCAAGGAATTCCGCGATCCCAAGGTTTTTTGGTATGAGCCGAGCAAACAATGGATCATGGCCATCGCACTCTCGGCGCAACGTATGATCCGGTTCTACTCCTCGATGGATCTCAAGAATTGGACCAAACTGAGCGACTTCGGCCCGGCCAACGCAGTGGGTGGCGTCTGGGAGTGTCCTGACCTATTTCAGTTGCCCGTGGAAACTCATCGCTTCAAACACCCAGGCCAACTCGAGCAGCAGCGAGACGACATTGCATCGAGGAAGCCGGACAACGACAACCCCTCCAAGACGAAGCGGCGCGACAGCAAGTGGGTGCTGGTGGTGAGTCTGAACCCCGGCGGCGTCGCGGGCGGGTCCGGCGCTCAGTACTTTACTGGCAATTTCGACGGCTACAAGTTCACCGCTGAGGACGTCATCGATCCTGCCACGCCACCGCCGGGAACACTTTTCCAGAATTTTGAGAGTAGTACCACCTTTGCAGGCTTGGGCTGGACCGCCACGGGGGATTTTGTGGGTGAAGGGCCAGTCACCGGCAATCTGCCTGGTCAAAGTGGGGTATCCGGCTTTCTCGGCAAACAACTGACGAACACCTTCTTCAATGGTGATTCTTCCATAGGCACAATTACTTCGCCAATATTCACTGTTAGCAAAAAATACATCAACTTGCTCATAGGCGGAGGCAACCACCCCCACGATCCCAACACCAGCGACGCACCCCAGCCGGCAGGTGTTCTGCTCTTCCCGGGCGCGGACGTGGAGCCCACCGTTCCGGGCACTACGTCCTATGAACAACTCGGTTGGACTGCAACCGGCGGCTTGGTCGGCGAGAAAGTGGCCACGGGGCCAATTGGAGGACAACAGCCGGTCTCCGGCTTCGAGGGGAATGGGTTAATTAATACCTTCACGAACGGAAGCGATCAGGCCATAGGCACCCTCACCTCACCGGAATTCACAATCAGCAAGCCTTATATCAACTTCCTGATCGGGGGAGGAAATCATCCCTATCCGGGCAACAACGATGCCACGGCGGTGCTCCTACTGGTAAATGGTCAAGTGGTTGACTCAGCGATCGGTCAGGCGAACGAGGCTTTGAACTGGGCGTCCTTCAACGTGAGTCAGTACGTTGGGCAACAAGCTCAAATCGAGATTGTCGACCAGAATTCGGGTGGATGGGGTCACATCAACGCGGATGAGTTCTTAGCTGCCGATAGCCCGGCTCACCCAAGCTCGACCGAAACAACCGTCAACCTCGTGGTGGACGGCAACATTGTGCGCAGCGCTACCGGCCCCAACAGCGAGCAATTAAGCTGGAGGGCCTGGAACGTGGCTGACTTCGCCGGCAAGCAGGCCCAGATAGAGGTCATCGACAGGAACAATGGCGGCTTTGGCCATATTCTGGTGGATGATATCTACCTCTCCGATGTTCCCAAGCAGCAGGCGAACTGGATCGACTGGGGTCGAGACTTCTATGCCGTCAACTCGTGGAACAATCTGCCCGATAACAAACGGCGCTGGGTCGCATGGATGAGCAACTGGGACTACGCGGGCTCAATTCCTACGTCTCCTTGGCGCAGCGCAATGAGCATTCCGCGCGATGTGACCCTCACCCTACTCGACGGGAAGGTTCAGCTGAAGCAGGAACCAATCCCGGAACTGCGCCGACTTCGCTCAGCAACGGCTTATTGTCAGAGCGGCCGTATTCCGGCGGGCACGACCCCTCTCAGCGTCAAAGGCAAAGCCTTGGAGATCGTCGCCGAGTTCCAGGTGGGCACAGCATCCAAGTTTGGCTTCAAAGTGCGCACCGGCTCCGGAGAAGAAACTCTCGTCGGCTACGATGTTCCTGCGGGTGAGATCTTTGTGGATCGAACGAAGTCAGGGCAGGTGGCCTTCAGCAACTTGTTCCCGAGCCGGGAAACGGTTCCACTGGCGGCAAAGAATGGCCGTGTGAAACTGCACATCTTTGTCGATTGGTCTTCCGTTGAGGTCTTTGGAGGCGACGGAACGGCTGTAATCACGGATCAGATCTTCCCAAATCCTGATAGCGACGGCCTCGCCCTCTTTGCGAGCGGAGGGGACGCCAGGCTGGTCTCCATGCAGATCTGGCCACTGGGCTCGATCTGGAACGGACAATAAACCTTCATTGAGCCTGCTCTTTATTGCTCCTGCAAAGTGCTCAGTAGGCCTACTCGTACAGAGTAAGTAAAGGTAAAGTTCAAGAGCAGGAATAAGTGCCTTCCCCAACAAGACGGCCGGGGGCGTGACGCAACGTTACGCCTCCGGCTTGATTTTATAATTTACCCGGCGTGAAATGAGCCATGCGACCCCGAACATGTCGGCAGTCGCTTTGAAGGCGCGATTACCGAGGCCGTATTTGCTGATACCGGCAACCCGGTGACGATGGTTGACGGGTATCTCGACCAGTTTGTAGCCCGCACTTTTGATTAACGCCGGAATAAAGCGGTGCATCCCGTAGAATAAAAAGAGCGCGTCGCGAGTTTCGGTACGCAGCGCTTTGA
Organism: Chthoniobacterales bacterium; assembly: GCA_036525185.1. Taxonomy (GTDB): domain Bacteria; phylum Verrucomicrobiota; class Verrucomicrobiia; order Chthoniobacterales; family DASVRZ01; genus DATDAW01. The sequence goes on from DATDAW010000043.1 coordinate 41,910, forward strand.
GGCTGCATCCCGTGTCGCGCACGCCGTCACCAATGAATCGGCTCCGCACAAAGTTTGCCACGCGGCTGGTTATGCGCTTGACCACGGTGTCCCTGCGTTTCGCCCGATAACCGCAGACAAGGTCGGCACCCTTGTCGATCTCAGCGACAAGTTTGGCGATGTCCGCCGGGTCGTTTTGCAGGTCACCGTCAAGCAGGACAATTATTTCGCCCGCTGCGGCCATGATGCCAGCATACATGGCGGCGCTTTGACCGGTATTCTTTTCAAATTGCAGCACCCGCACGCCGGACTTTCGCTGAATCCGGTCCGCCGTGGCGTCTCTTGAGCCGTCATCGACGAAAATGATTTCGTAATCGAACCCAGAGAGGCCGGATTCAAGCTGCTGCTGGAGCGGGACAACATTGTCCTCTTCGTTGTAAAGCGGAATGACGGCGGAAATGCGTGGCATGGTGAAAAATGGGCGGCCAGTATCGACCACCTCGGCTACAGCGGCAACGTTTGATAATCGTAACAAACAAAAAAGCGCATTTCCCTCAAAGGCATTCCGTGGAGGCTGATCTGCCGGCTGCCGACGTATTCCCAACGCGCAAAACCTCGAATGAGAGCGCTGGCGGGTTTTCCTTCCGCACGATCGGTAACGTATAAGGCGTTACGGCCGATGAACTTATTGACGCCCTGCTGTTCTGTATTGAACGGATCAAGCTGGGACGGCGGCGCTTCCTCGAACAAATCGTAGCTCGGCCAGAACGAAAATTGGTTCTGAATAACCTGGGATTCCGGAATATAAACAGGCGGATGCCCCGGCTCGGCAGGCGTTTTATCAGGCAAATACCACGCCAGCGATGCGGCCACCTGGTACTTGTTGGCAATGAGAAAAACAGGGGCACCTGTTTTGGTTTCGACTTCCTTGCGGACTTCCCCGACGACTTTTGCGGTCTCTTTCCATCCTCGAAGGCGGGCGCCGGGATCCCAGGCATAGGGCCACTTCACCCCAATGGTCCGGAGCGGCTCTGAGATAATCAAAGCCACGGAAATCAGCGCACCCAGTGCCAGCGCGGCGAACGCCAGTTTGTTCACCCATGCCCGTGTTTCGCTGCGCCGCAGCCAATCATGGACAGAAAAAATGGCGAGCGTGACCATGGCTGGCGCGGTCCAATTCGCCTCGCCCGCTTCTTTGAACGCGAGGCCGAAATAGAGCGCGATGAGCGGCACCGAAAATGCAATCAGAAAGGAAGTCTTGCGATGGGTTCGCATGGCGCGAATTCCGACGAAAAGGCTCACGACGAGCATTCCGAAAATCAGCGGCGAATAGACGCCCAAATGTGCCCCCAGAAACTCCAGCGGCTGCAAGGGATGAAAGGAAAAACCTGAGTCCAGCCCGCCGCGTTCGCTCAAATGGCCGAGCGTGATCCAATTATGCTGAGCATTCCAAATTACAGGTGGTGTCAGACACAGAAGCCCGATCACGATTGAAATGTAAATGCCCGGCCGTTTCCATTCCGAGCGCCAGGCAGGAACAATGAGCAGGACAGCGATCATAGAAATGAACGCCGCCAGATTGGTGTATTTGCAGAGCGCGCCGAGGCCGATTGCGAAACCCGTGGCAATCCACCACAGCGAAAACTTTGGCGATTTTTCCAACGCCAACCAGAAAGTCAGTACGCCAGCGGACCAGAAAAAAATCGAGAGTGGATCGATCGTCATCACGAGCGATCCCGCATTGAAGATCGGGATGCACTGGATGAGAAGCACGACCCAGAGTGCCGTTTTTTCGTCGTAAAACCTTTTCGCCAAGGCAAATACGATGAGCGACGTCCCAAGTGCAAGAAGTGGACTGAAAAAACGCACGCCAAATTCCGTGGCGCCGAAGAGCTTGGTCGATGCCAGAATCGTCATCGCGACCCCGGGGCCCTTGGAATAATAGGACAGATCCGGCCGCTGCGACCACATGTAATAATAGGCTTCATCCGGCGACAGCTCGTTGGCCCCGCAGATCGCGAGCCGGATCACCGTGAGAACGACCAGAAAAATGGCGAGACGGAGCTTCATTCGTCCCTCATGCCAGCAGTTTCGGGTTTTTTTCGAACGTTTTCGCCATCCAACGGGGCCCCCATTTTTCCCATGCCAGCGACAACAACACCAGCACCACCGACGCAAGCCCGATCGCCATCAACGCGGAAACCAAAATGTCGCTCGGCCAGTGGGAACCGACATAAACCCGCGAATAACTGACCAGTGCCGCGGGGAAAAGCGCCAGCCAGCCCCAACGCCGGTAAAACGCAAACAACACTGTGGCTATGGCAAAATTGTTTACGACATGGCCGGACGGAAACGAGTTCCCATTCACTGGCTTCGTGGACACCTTGGACATCTTGATCCGCAGTGGCTTGCCGAGCGCCAGCAAACGCGGTTTTGCCTTTGCCAAATCGACGATTCGGACATCGTTGCGAATGTCGTTTGGCCGTGGGCGCGCGACGGTTTCCTTCAACGTCTGGACCGCTATCCCGTCGGAAATCGCCACCACCACGCCTACACAGACAATAAAAGCCCGCGCTCGAAAACCGCCAAAAAGCAGCGTAAGTCCCGCAATCAACACAAGCACCGGAGCCCACAGATCGAAGCTCGAAGCCATCGCCATCACACGATCGAGCACCGGATTCGTCCAGGTTCGATTGATTAAAAAAAGGATTTGCTGGTCCAAAAAGAGTCTCCGATGGGGTGAAGGACAACGCTATGAACAGTCTTCCGGTCAAACAAGCACAGAAAACTCTCGCATGGATTGCCGCCATTTTTCTCGCCACTGCCTCCGCCAGGGCGGCGCCGAATCCGCAGGAAATCATCGCCAGCGTTCGCGAAATCATCCAGGCGCAGGAAACCGCTGTTTCGGGGCAACTTCGGACCGGCAGCCAGAGAATCCCGTTTTCGCTGAGACAAGAGGGTGGCGTTTCTGTCTACCGATTCATAAATCCGAGTGAGATCATCCGGGTTACGTTCGACGACACCGGATCGTCCATTGACGGCGTGAAGGACCCGAAGGCACCCATCCGCGGCTCCATCCTGACCTACGACGATCTCGCACTCCGGTTCCTGTATTGGAAAAACATCCAATACGTTGGCCAGGAAAAAATCCGCTCTCTGCCCTGCTGGCATTTGCGCCTTACGCCTTCGACGCGGGGCTCCCAATACGCCATTGTGCATCTGTGGGTCAACGTCCAGACAGGCGCCTTTCTCCGAGCCGATGCCTATGACTGGGAAGGCAACAAAGTGAAACAATTTCAGGTCATCTCCACGCAAACCCTTGGCAACAAACGTCTTCTGCGTCAGATGCGCATCCAGAATATGAAACCGTCGGATCCCATGGCGGAGACGATTACATATTTGGAAATCGAGAGCCCCAAATAAGCTCAAGCCTTTGAATCTTACTCTTACTCCCATTCGTAATCGTAATCATTCAGGCTCTTAAACTGGTTCTCTCCCATCAAGGTCCGAGGAGAGAGTTTGGGAGGTGGGAGGAAAGACAGATCAAGATTACGAGTAAGATAAAAATTCGTGTGAATTTTCCACCCTATAAGCCCGACCAAAACCCTTAATGCCCGCAAAGACGACCCACTACCAGCCCCAAATGGACGGACTGCGCGCCGTCGCAGTTATCTTCGTCCTCATCCACCATTTCGAGGCAAACATCCCCCAATGGATCAATTGGGGCACCCTCGGCGTCCGGTTCTTCTTTGTGATGAGCGGATTTCTTATCACGCGCATCCTGCTCAAGTCCCGGGAAAAAGTTGATGCCGGCGCGGCGGCGCGGCCGAACGAGTTTTGGAATTTTCAGATGCGGCGCTTCATCCGCACGATGCCGCCGTATTACCTCGCCATCGCAATTGCCGCAGCGCTGGCGATTCCGCCCGTGCGCGAAACCCTGGCTTGGACGCTGACGTTTTGCACCAATTTCCTCATCATTCAGACCGCATACTTTCCGCACACCGTCTCGCACTACTGGTCGCTGGCTGTTCAGGAACAGTTTTATCTGGTCTGGCCATTCCTGATTTTTTTCCTGCCGAAGAATTGGTTCAAAGCAACCTTCGCAGTGCTCATTGTCGCAGCCATCCTCTTCCGCCTGGCATGCATCCACTTTCAGGTCAATGACGTCACACGGTGGGTCAGTCTGCCCGGCAGCCTCGACACCTTCGCCATTGGCGGCATCCTGGCCTACGTGTCGATGTCGCGTCCGCGTTTGCTCGAGGATCCAAAAACCCGCTTTTGGACGGGGCTTGCAACGCTTTCGCTAGCCGCCATCGCGCGCGGATTGCGAATGCTGGATCTGCACAATCCATGGACGGTGCTGATTGAAACGTTTGAAGCCGCGTTCATGGGTTGGGTCGTCGCGTGCTCTGTGACCGGCTTTAAAGGCCTCGCGGGCTGGATCTTGAGCTCACCGCCGATGACCTATATCGGCAAGGTTTCCTTCGGAATTTACGTTTACCACATCCTCGTCGTCATCCTGCTCAATCCGTGGCTGGAAAAAATTGGGCTGGGCCACCACGCCAAAGATCCGTTTGAACTGCGATTTATCATTCAGGTGACAGCTGCCATCGCCGTTGCATCGATCTCCTGGCACTTCTGTGAGCAGCCCATGCTCAAGGCGCGCGACTGGATCGCCATGTGGTTTCGAAACCGTCACGAATCCAAGAATGACCAGGCAGTCGCCGCCCAAGGATAAAACTTCGGTCCCAGCTAAACGCTAAGACCCGCGCCGTCCCCGCATAGGAAGTCGCACCATTTCGGCTGAGATTGCCGATTTTTGGCTTGGCAAGCATCACTGGCTGTCGATGTTTGCCGCCGATGAATGTGTCTCCCCCCGGACCGACATTGTCTCCGCGCAGTCAAAATGTCCTGCTTCTTGCGATTTTCCTCACGGTTCTGTGGGTGACGGGCGTCTGGTTTTTTTCGAGGAACAATGGATTCCCCGTCTACTATCACCCGGATGAAGTATCCAAAGGGCAGCAAATTGTCTCCGGCGAACTGAACTTTCGTCACCCGCTGTTGCTGCTCAACACCGCAAGGATGCTGCTGGAACTCAGCGGCGAGCCCCGCACACCGGAAAATGCGGTAATGGCCGGACGCCGGGCATCGGCAATCTTTACATCCAGCGCAGTGGTGTTTCTCGTGCTGCTGGCATGGCGGCGCGGCGGATGGCAGGCCGGTTTGTTGGCGGCAGCGTTGTTGCCTTTGCATCCGCTCATCTTCGAACTGGCACATTACTGCAAGGAAGACCCGGCTTTGCTCTTCGGCCTGAGTCTCGGTTTTCTTGCAGCCGATGTTTTCATCGAGCATCCGAACGCTGCGACGGCGGCGTTTCTGGGAATGGCAGCCGGCTTCGCGGTTTCCGGGAAGTACGTGGGAGTCGCCTTTCTCGCTGTGGCATTGCCGGTTCTGTTCTGGAAAGGAAAACGGGAACCGCGCCGCTTGATGACCATGATGGCGGCTTTCCTGGCCACCTTGTTCGCGGTGATCGCGCTAATCAATCTGCCTTATTTTCAGGATCCATCCGCCTTGCGGAACGGACTCAATTACGAACTCGACGCAGCCGCCAAAGGAGGTCGCAAAGGTCTTTCCCGGGACGTTCCGCACTCGCAATACCTTGGATTTTTCCGGAGCAACTTTGCCTACCCGCTTCGCGCGGCTATTCTCGTTTTCCTGCTGCATTGCATCTTTAAAAAGAAGGAACGCCGAACGACGGATTGGCTGCTCCTCATCTTTTCCCTGGCGTATACGTTGATGCTTTCATTTTCGCCTAAAACGGCTGGCCGCTATTTTCTCGCCGTATCACCGTTGTTTGCGCTCGCCGGTGTCTTCGGAGTCGTGTGGTTCGGTGAGTTTTTCCCGAAGCAAAACCGGAGTGCACGTGCATCGCTCATTTGCGCATTCGCGGCGGCAGTGGTCGCATTCCAATTAGGACGTTTGATACCGTCCTATCGTGGCTTTCAGAGAGATGCGCGGCGCGAGATGACGCAATGGATCGCTGCAAATTTACCGCCGCGCAGTCATATCCTGTCCGAAACACGGGTTCACTTGTCCAAAACCGGGACTTGGGGAGATGCGATCCGGCAGGACCTCAGGATTGAGGAAACACCGTTCCTGGGCGATGCAGGGAAGTTGTCCGATCTCAATACGAAAGGGGTGCGCTATTTCGTAACGGTCAGCACCAACTATGGCAGCTTCGTAAACAAAAAGCGGATCGCCGCAAGAAAAGACCTGGAGAACCAGCGACAGCGCCGAACGGCATTTTATCAGGAACTCTTCGATCGCGGTAAACTTCTACAAAAAACGGGGGGTCAAGCAGCCGTTGGCACGCTCAACCCGGAAATCCGGCTGTACGAAGTTCCTGAAAATATTCCCCTTCCTTCATCCGATGCATAGGACAACGCTGGCTTCCTTATTGCCGGGTCACCGATTTCGCTGCTCAGGTGGAGCGATTTCGAACAGCACAAGACCGGAGTTGAGATATCGGTCGACGCCTTTCTTCCGGACAAACACTGGTTTTGCGCCGCCGTTCTTTAGATCTTGATACAACCGGGCGGCACCCTGTTTTTGAGGCGTATCGGCCTTCGCCCCGCCGCGCTCCGTCAGGACTGTGTAATTGGAAACAAAAAGCGCAATATGCGTAACCCCTCGCGCCCGTAACTCACCGAGGCTGCCATAATCCGCCGCGTAGGTTTTTTCCCACGACAGCACTTTCCGTTTCAGAAAATCGGCGGCGTCGGCGTAGCGCGGATCCCCGAAAACAGGCAGTGCGACACGGTTGTCTTCCGCGATGAGAGCGTCCGCGGGGAGGTTGGCGTCGATCCATTCCGCCAATTGACGGCGGTGATCGTTATGGAAAGAATGGACGACTTTCTTGTAAGCTGGAACCAGCGTCGTTGCGGCACACCAAACTCCGACGAGAATCACAGGAACCGCGCTCCATTTCGCCTTCCGCAAGAGCTCAACCACAGCGACCGCTGACAGCATGCAGAGCATGGTCGAAACGGGCAACAAATAGCGATTCTCCGTTTTCGGGATGCACGAAATCATCAGGAAATACGCGAAGGGAATGATCGCAAACAATCGCAAATGCAGACTGCCGCGATGTGTCCAAGCCAGAGTGGCGCCTGCGACGCCGAGAACAATGAGCCCGACAGGGAAAATTTCCGGGAGCCGCTTTACGTAATGGGTCAAGTGAAATGCACGGCTATCGCCTTCGTCCGTGCTGTAAAATGACACAAGCTCTTTGGAAACACCGGTTTGAGCGGTGTTCCATTGCGCGATCAGGGAGTGATTTGTGACAAGAAAAACTGCTACGACCGCCGCAAAAAACACCAGCCAATCCCGCAGACGCAGACCTGAATCGGTGGCCCTTTTCCATTGAACAAGGCTCATCTGGGCAACTGCAATGACAATGGCCACTCCCCCTACCCATTTGCCGGATATCGCGAGGCCAGCCGCAGCTCCCAACCACGCCGCACGCGCCGCAGATGGCCGCCGTTCGTACCAAAGGGCCGCCAGAAAAGTTGCCGAAAACCCCATCAGCAATGCCGGGTCTTCCTTTACGAAATGCGCGGCAGTCAGCAACGGCGGTTGCAGACCGGCAAGCAGCGCAGCAAGCAGTCCGCCAATCCAGCCCAACTGCAAGAATCCCCACGTGAAAAGGAGAGCGATCATTGCCGAAGCAAAAATCGCGGAGGCCCACCGTCCCGCGAGAGCCGCATTGTTCCTGGTGGGCGGCCAACCCGTGACTTTCAAAATCAACGCCGCGGATTCCAAAAGGAGGACAGGATGCCGGCCGTTCCGTGCACCACTCAGGATCTGTTCGACCTTGGAAGGTTCGTCCGTGTGATAAAAATACGGGAAAGCGTTGTCACGGACGTGGAACGCCAGGGACCCAAAGAAGAGCAAAAATACCGCCAAAAAGGGGAGCGCCTTCCGCATCGATTCGAAGTCGCCACACGCAAGCGACTCCAATCTCCCGCTTCAAGCAGAAACAAGTTGCCAGTAAAAGATTTTCCCTCTTTCATCGGCCGCCGAAAGCATGATAAACCGGCGAGCAGCCCCCCAGGCGGCAGTGATCCAGCGACTGGAGATGACGCGACTGCCCTATTACCCACTTGCGCAGGCCACGCTGCTTGCTGCGCTGTTTGCCGCAGCATTCCTGTTTTTATCCAGGCACAACCATTTTCCGGTTTACTACCATCCCGATGAACTTTCGAAGGGTGATCAAGTCGTCTCAGGCGCGTTGAATTATCATCATCCCCTGCTTTTGCTCGACTCAGCGGACCTGCTGCTCCGGGCAAGCGGCAGACCCCGCACGGCAGAAAACGCGGTCATGGCCGGCCGGACTGCTTCCGCGATTTTCACGGCGCTTTCGGTCGTCTTCCTGACCGTTCTGGCCTGGCGCCGTGCCGGCTGGCTCGCAGCGTTGGCGGCAGCTGTTCTCCTGCCTCTGCTGCCGCTGATGTATGAATTGGCTCATTATTGCAAAGAAGACCCGGCGTTACTGGCAGGAATCACGCTCAGCCTGCTCGCTCTCGAAATTTTCACGTCGAAACCTGGAGCCATGGCAGCTGCGTTCACCGGCGCAGCCTGCGGCGTTGCCGTCTCAGGAAAATATCTGGGCATCGTCCTCTTTCTGGTGGCGTTGCCGTGGGTAATTTGGAACGGGCGAACCTGGAAAATCACAATCGCGTTCCTGGCAGCTTTTTTAACCACGGTCGCCGTCATCAATCTGCCATATCTGCTGCATCCGGGAGCATTGGCTCAGGGCCTGGATTACGAAATGAATGCGGCCCAGGTTGGCGGCGCGAAAGGCCTTTCCAGGGATATTCCCCACGCGAAGTATGTGAATATTTTCCTGGATAACGTTGGCTGGCCTCTGATGATCGGAATGGCGGGTTTCGTAACGATCCCCATCTTCCGCAAGCAGAACCGCAACCCATTCAACGCGTTACTCTTTCTATTGCCGGCCGGTTACGCGGTTATGCTCTCGTTTTCGCCCAAAACAGCTGGCCGTTATTTTCTCGCTGTTGCCCCGCTCCTGGCGGTCTGCGGCATCATCGGCTTAAGCTGGATCGCATCCTTGTTATCGCGAAAAAAATCATGGATCGGGTACGCTTTCTTTGCGACCGCAGCAGTGTCAGCCCTTTTGGTCCAGACCGATTTGGCGAGAATGTCTCTGCTTGGATTCCAGCAGGATTCCCGACGGGAAATGGCGGCGTGGATCGCGCAAAACCTTCCTGCCGACGCATTGCTGCTGGCGGAACACCGCATTCATTTGTCCAAAGCCGCCACGTGGCCGGCCGATTCACCTCCACGGATTCGAATTTGGGAAAAGGCCTTCCTGCCGGACGCGGGCACGCTGGAACAAATCAGCGAGGCGGGCGTTCGTTACGTCGCCGTGATCCGCACCGGTTTCGGCGGTTACGTGGACCCGAAACGCAAGCCCGCGCCGAATCAGAAAGATCAACACCAATACCGAAGCAGTTTTTACCGACGTTTGTTCTCCGAAGGCCGGCTCCTCAAAAAGGCAGGCGGCAACGGCGTCGGAATCCTGAATCCCGAAATTCGTCTTTACGAATTGCCTGTCACATCTTCATCCGCTGGTCCACCAAATCCGCCAACAGGGCAATGAACAGCATCTGGATTCCGGTCAAAACAAGGCTCACTGAAAGCAAACCCAGATGGCCCTGGCCAAAATAGTCTAACGAACCTTTTACGATACCAGCCGAAATCAGTATCAGCGCCGGTGGGACAAACACTTGCAATGGCTTAAAGCAGGCGCAGATCCGGATAATGAGCAGGCAGAAATTCGTGAAGTCCCGGATTGGCTTGATCGACGATTTACCGATGCGTTTGTGATAATTAATGGGCAGAAATTTGACCCGGTAACGATTCGTCAACATCGCCAGCGTAATGGTCGTCGTGAACGAAAAACCGTCCGGATACAGCGGAAAAAAACGCATGGCGATATTTTTCCGAAAAAGCCGTAGACCGGAATTCAGGTCGGGGATTTGCCGTTGGCTCAGATATTCGGCGAGCCGCGTGATAATCCACTTTCCTGGGCGCCGCAGCAGCGGCACCTGGACGACTTCACCTGTGCGTGCGCCGACGATCATCTCAGCTTCGCCAGTCGCCTCCAGCAGACGCGGGATCTGGTCGATGGGATACGTGCCGTCGGCGTCGATGATGAGAATCCATTCATGTGACGCCTCGCGCAGACCATCCTTGAGCGACGCCCCATAACCGAGATTTCGCTCGTGCGTGATGACTCTTACGCCCAGCTGCCTGGCGACTTCCGCAGTGCCATCTGTCGAACCATCGTCAATGACGATCATTTCCCAATTCTTAACCAAAGCAGCGTACCGACTTACGAGCGCGACGGTCTCAGGCAAGGCATTAACTTCGTTGTAGGCTGGAATGAGGACGGTAACAGAGAGTTCAGAAAGATTCACGGCGAAGAGCTGCGAGGCTGGCGTTTATTCCAGAGACTGGCAAGTCGCATGCACAAAAACACGACGCTTGCCGCCAACGTCCAAAAAATGATTGGCAACGTAGCCATGAGATAGCGCTGCATCGGCCGGCCTACGGTGCAAATGATGAGCACGTTGAAATACCAGACGGCAGCCGTCGCCAGCCAAAACGGACGACGGGATCGAACGGGATCGAAAAGAAGCACGACAGGCAGGAGCAGACTGGTCAAAAGCACGGGGTGCCAGTTAAAGAGCCACGCTTTCGAAGCCGCAGTGCGGTAAGGGCGCAGCGCCTGCCCACCAGCGGGATCGGCGAGTTTATCAAGAGTCTCCTGCCGCCGGAGCATCGGCGATTCATGCTTCATTTTAGTGGTGGAAACGCGGGCATCCTCGAGGTCTTCCTCGTGTGGTTCATCCAGCACGAATTTCATTCCCCAATGAAGCCGGACGCAGTCGTTCCACACCTGGCCCAGGTAACGCGGGAAATCAGCAAAAATGGCCTCAAACGCGAGATCCCGGCACAGGCGATCCAGATCGGCCCGCGTGCCGCCACGCGCCTCAAGCCAGGCTTTGATATGTGGGACGGCTGTCCGTTTAAGAATGATGTTGTTGTTGAGCCGCGGAAGCTGCCGGTAAGCTTCGATGTCGGGGCGAATCAACTGTTTGACTTCCAAGTGCTTACCCGTATCGAGAACGGTCCATTGCGCAACGCGTCCGTAAAGGAGTATCCCCGATTGAGGCGCCGCTTCCGGGGAATGACCGCTTACCCGATTGATCCCTTCGTTGACGATGTAGGGTAAGGCAATACCCAATAGGAATAACGCGACCCGCCGCCCGCGAAGGCTCCAGGCTTCCCGCTGATCCATGATGAGGCAGGCCAAGACAACGACCGGAAACGGCAGCATGAGATTCTTTACGAGTGTCGCAGTACCGAATCCGTATCCTGCCAACACCAGAAGCCAGCCGCGTTTACTTCGCAAAAACCAGCCCCAGGCCGCGAGCGCCAGCGTGGAAAACAACCAAAGCAGCGTTTCGCTCCGGATCATGTGCTCGACATAAACCGGATATCCCAAGACCGCGTATGCCAAAGACACCAGCAAGCCCGGCACGAACCATTGCGCCGGCACGAAACTTCGGAAATACCCGATCGCCACGCACACAGCGACCGAACCGGCAACGTGCTGCATCCACACCACGGCATTCAGGTTTTGAAAGAGACGCAGCGCCAGACCGATAAACAGCGAGTAAACCGCTCCTCGTCGCGGCGATGTTTCCCAATCTCCGCCTTCTGCCCAGTTAAATGCTGAAAGCAGGTAACTATGCGAATCGTCCGTAAACAAATAAACGGGAACAGCCCGTTGCAAAAGGAATCTGGGGAGTATGACCGCTGCCAATACCAGCGCCCAGAACAGCACCTGTCTTCCTAGAGTCCACTCCTTTGGCAGATCGCTCATCCCGCAGAGACTTGAGTCCGGTGCGGAAAAACCCACCAGTGGTAGACGCCAAATTTCAGCACCGCAACAAATCCGCCCACGAGGAAGATCGCAAGCGGCGCAGACATCACGTGCCTCGCGAGTCCGACAAGGACAAAATTGATGATCCACGACGAGGCCAGCGCCACGACATACCGCACGGCGCACCCGCGCCAATGGCTTGGCGTGGGAAAATTAACGCGGTAGTTCCAAACGAACATCAACACCGTCACCCACGTGAGGCTCACGGCATAAGCCGGGTCGTGTTTCCAGGCGAAAACGCGCGTCAAAAGCAGGTATGGCGCGAGGTTCAGAACGTAACTCAGCAGACCGCCGACGATGGACATGGCGCCGCGCCGAATAATGGGGTGATAAGTAGAAGGCAAAGCGTTCACGGGCATCAGACTGAAGTCGTCGCCAAGGACCGATCTTGTTTTGGTGTCGCTGGCAGGATCCGTCGGACCGCGGCAACCGCCCCATCCACCGCAAGCACTACAAACAACAGGCCAATCCAATCCACCGGATGCAGGTAGCGCGGCACGCGATCTCCCACCGAAAAAATGACGAAAATGTACGCTGCGGTCGGAGCCGTGAGCAGCAAAAGAGCCCGCCATTCCCGGCGAATCGCCAAAGCAAACATGCCGACCAAAGCCAGGGCTCCCGTCCATTTCCAGCCGGGCTCCGGTATGGATCGCCCGGGAACCACCTTCAACGACAGCCACGTGGCAAGTTCTCCCACCTTGGGAAGGAAGGGTTCGAACCAAAGCGTTCTTTGCCGGCGTTCGACGATCATCGCGTCGGTCTCTGCGTCGCTCTGTTCATATAAGAACGGTAATTGCTGAGGATTTTCCTCACGATGTTCCAGGCTGCGCCTCTCCTGTTGATTCCAAAACCTGCTGATCGGAAAATCATCCGTCGATGTCGAATCGGCCAGCACATACAAGATTCTGCGAGTCACAAGGTGCAGATAATCAAAGGGATGGCTGCGAATGCCTTCAAGCGCCAATCCTTTGGCGACGATTGAAAACTTTTCCTCGTCGCGATTCAACTCAGCCCATACCGGCCCAAACTCAGATGTCGGATACGTCCTCTTCAAAGGTTTCTTATAGCGGTTCTGAATGTAGGGATACGTGGCGACGTCTCCGCGCACTTGTTCGACCACCGGGCGCAATGCCTCGCGATATTCCTTCCATTTTTCCCCTTCAACATTGACCAGAGGCAAGGTGGAGCTCAGCAACAGCCAGCTCCCCTGGCGATCGCTGCCGGACGTAAAGACAAGCGCTGCCGTGGCCGCGATTACGGTCAGATGCGGCCAACGGAATTGCCGGAAATGCCAAAACGCTGCCAACGCGGTCAAACCGAGCCAGAGCGGCCGTCCATGAGGTTTAATCGCCGCAATCAATCCGGCTGCGATCAAGAACCAAAGAAGCCGTTTTCGATCCCCCAGTTTTTCAAGGGGAAATGCCAGAGCGATGGCAGCGACGAAAGCGGCCAGCATCCAAACCTCCGCCACAATCTCATGCTCGTACCACAACATCCGGGGCCATACGGCAGCGAGCAACGTCGTTGCCAAAGCCGTTGGACCGGGAAAACGGGCGACACTTCCCGCGACCCATCCGATGCCCGGAATCATCGCAAGTCCCAGCAGATGTTGCACAACCGCAACGGTTTGCGGAACACTTCCAGGCAACGGAGGCGCCGCTACAAGAAGGAGTGGATACAGCCATCTCCGTTTCTCTTCGATCTTGAATTTGCCTTTCGTGTAAAGCCGCGCCGTCGTGCTGAAATACGAATTGCTGTCCGAGCCGTAGTAGGCCTCCGGAATCGCCACTAAAAACGAAATCCGCAACGCCGCAGCCACTATCAGCGCCGGCAGACACCAAACGAGACAGCGTCGAAATGTCCACGGTGCAGCGGCGGAAGTCATTGAAGCAGATGGCATGTCGAGAAGCGGCGTCCAAGCTCAAGCATTCCAGGACCGTTGCCAACAAAAACCCAACAGCGCGGCCGCCCCCGTCCAAATGCTATCCAGAAACACTGCCGGCAGAAAAAAACACGCCCATCCAGCCGGCAACGCATGCCGGCCCAGGCTATCGCCCACACAGTAAATGGCTAACAAGAACACCGCCGGAATGCCTGCGGTCGCGATCGCTGGCCACCATTGACGCCGGACAAGCATGGCTGCCGCGCCCAAAATCCCCATCCAGCCGAGCCACGTCACGACAATCCGATTTTCGCCTGTGACCGGATCGACCCGCATCTGCGATGGAGTAAGAACATGATAGACCCGGAACAGGGCAACGCCGGGGAGGGATGTTTGACGCGCCAGTCTTTCGTTGTTCGCAGCCCATTCCACGGCCGTCATACGGAAAAACATCCGCATCATCGGCTCCTCCTGGATCCAACGCGTCGCGTTGACGCGATCGCTCTGAGGCTCGATAAACTGTTGCGGCAGGATCAGTTGCGCATAGGTGTCTTCGGCGAGGGCCTTGCCGGTTTTTGCAATCACAAGCCGGACAAAATCAGTCGGGTGCGTGACGATCGCTTCGAACGCGAGCGATTTGGCCACCGTCGCGAATTTCGGCTTATCCCCGAGCAGTGTGTCCCAATTTGGACCAATTTCGCCCCGCGTCTTGATCGGAGTCTTGAAATGGTCCTGCGTCCACGGGTATTGCGACCCGGTCGCGCGAGCGGATTTTATCCAGGGAGCAAGTTCGGTGCGATAGGGTTGCCAGCGCTTCCCTTCAGTTTTCACGAAGGGGAGAGTGGAAGAGAGCAGGAGCCAGTTGGGCTGTGTCTTGTTGCCCGGAATCGCCAGGATGACCAGACAGCCCACCGCCGGAATCCAATGTCTCCACTGCCACGTCCACGGCGGCGCGAAAAACAGGGTGACCAACATCAGCAAACCCCAGTACGGACGCATGATCGTTTTCATCGCCAGCACTACGAACAGCATGACCAACAACGGAAACAAGCGACGGCGCAACGTCGCCAGGGGAAACATCAGTGCCGTGGCAATAATAACCCCTGCAGTCGCAAACGACTCTGCCATTGCCGAATGCTCCATGGCGACAATTTCCGGCCAGAGCGCGTAAACCAAGGTAAAAAGAGGCACGAAAACGCGACGAAATCTCAGCACATTGCCCGCGATCCAACCCGCCGCGACAACGGAAACCATGCCCGCAGCATGCTGTAAGAATGCAACGAGATTCGCCGGGGAAAACAGCGGTACCGGCGGTAGCAGCCAGAGAAAAATCGGATAAAGCCACCGCCGCTTACTTTCGAGATAAAACTCAAAGTGATCCCAGAACAAAAAGGACGTCTTGAAAAACGATCCGCTGTCCCCATCCAGCAGAGCCTGAGGCAATAGGATCATCTGCCATGTCCGAAAAAATACGCCCGCAATCAGCGCCGGTAGACAAAGCAGCAGACACTCGCGAAACCCAAAGCGCGGCGCGGCACACGACACCGGATTCTCCTCCCGTATGCTGATGAATTTGTCTTCAACCTTCATGGATCCGTTTCGACCGACGCATGGATACCAAGGGAAACGTTGAGGCTTTTGAAGGAAAAAAATCGAACGGATCGCCCTCGAGGTCCGTGCCGCCATCCCTTTGCGTCCTTTCCGACCTTCTGTTACAAGCAAGGACCTCTCGCAACGCCGCCAGCTATCCGATTCCCTTGTCTAACGATGATTTTCATCAACAGCTCCATTCAAGAAACCTCCGTTACAAGAATGGACAATCGCAGTTCCTGGATCACGCTCGCGCAATTCCTGGTCTTTGCAGCCTTCATCGTTATCCCACCGGCGTTATTTCGAGCGGTTCCCGACACCATCCCGGAATCGGATCGGGTAAATGTGCCCGCTGAGTTGCATCGAATACGCAGCGAACAGCCCGATTTTCTGATGATCGGCAATTCGATGCTCGATTCCCGGATCGATTTCCCCTGCCTGAACCAACTCAGTGGCATGACGTTTCTCCCGGTTGTCCGCCATGGCTCCGCATCCGCCATCTGGCACCTGCTTTTTAAAAATCTGATTGTCGCCTCGGACGTCCAACCCCGCGGCGTCATCATCTTCTTTCGCAATCGTGAATTGACCCGCCCGCAGCACCATACGTCCGGACGAAATGCGAATTTCATTCTTGGTTTACGGCAGCAGCGCGAACCAGTGCTCGATCAACTGGTCCCTTCAAGTGACGCTTTTGACGGATCGCCTGTAGGACGGTTTCGCACCTTTCTTACCGCGTGTTATCCCATGCAACACGGCCTCGGACTGGACCAAAAGGTTCGAAACCTGGCGATGGATCTCACTCCCTCAGATCTTGGCAAACGCGCACGCCGGGCAGAGATGGACCAGGTCTTTGCTGTTGGAAACCTCGAGGCGGATGCTGGAGGAAATGCCGCGGCACAGGACGCAGACGATTCGATAGTCGGCGATGATGGCCCCAGAGCAACGCGCTTCTCCGACAATCCGGAGGAGTCGTTTCTCCCCCACATGTTGGACCTGGCCGCAAAAACTTCGATCAAGCTCTATTTTTATCGCGTAAAAGAAAAACCGGACCGCGATGGAAACGTCGAGCGCAGCCCGAATGACGTCGCATATTCGGAAAAATTGCGCGTGTATCTTGAAAAACACGGCGCCGTTTTGATCGACGAAAGCCCCGACCGCTCCATTCCGGCATCCATCTATTCGGACGGAACGCACGTCCGCACGGACGCGATGAAGTGGTACACTCACAAATTCTGGAACCGAATGGAGCCCATCCTGAAATGAGCGGAGCATGATTTTTCAAAGTCTGGACTACCTCATTTTTTTCGTCGCCGTATTCACAGGCTACTGGTTGTTGCCGCACCGCGGGCAGAATCTGTTGCTTCTGGCGGCTGGCTACTATTTTTACGGCTGCGTTCACCCATGGTATCTCTCGCTCGTCCTCCTGACGACGGTCGTGGACTTCACGTCAGCGCGGATGATCGAGCGTTTCCCACAGCGAAAACGCCTCTTCCTCGCGGCCACCGTGATCACCAATTTCGGCGTCCTGGGTGTCTTCAAGTACTTCGGATTTTTTGCCACCAATATCAGCGCGATGCTCGCCACCACGGGATGGCGGGTTCCCGACTGGGCCCTGCACATCGCGTTGCCCGTCGGCATCTCCTTCTACACGTTTCAGAACGTGGCGTATGTCGCAGACGTTTACCGGGGCAAAATCTCAGCTTGCAAGAAGCCTCTGGATTACGCCCTGTTTGGCACATTCTTCCCTCAATTAGTCGCAGGTCCCATCGAGAGAGCCGGCCATCTCCTCGCACAAGTTCAAAACTCCCGGAAGTTTTCATTTCTCCAAGCCCGCAGCGGGTTGCTGCTAATCGTCTGGGGACTATTCAAAAAGGTGGCGATTGCGGATAACGTCGCCGTCATGGCCGACAAGGCATTCGGCTTGCACGACACCTCGTTTGCCGTTCTTTGGGCCGGCGTATTCGCGTTTTCGGTCCAGATTTATGCGGATTTTTCTGCTTACACCGACATCGCAAGGGGCTCCGCCAGACTTCTCGGATTCGATCTGATGGAAAACTTCCGCCACCCGTGGCTGGCGACATCTCCGGCGGATTTCTGGAGACGCTGGCACATCTCGCTCTCCACGTGGCTCCGCGATTATGTTTACATTCCGCTTGGAGGAAGCCGCGGTTCCAAGCTGATGGTCGCGCGCAATTTGATGATCACTTTCCTCATCTCCGGGCTCTGGCATGGCGCGAGCTGGAATTTCATCTTGTGGGGGTTCTATTGGGGGGCGTTGATGGTGATCGAACGGAGTTTCCAGAGGCCAGAAAAATTGGAAAACGCCACCCAGCCGGGACCCTTTGCCGGGCTCCACCACGTGAGCGCCGTGCTGGTGACTTTTGCCCTGACAAGTCTGGGCTGGCTGTTCTTCCGCGAACAAAATATCCAGCGAATCTTCCACGACCTCACTTTGAGCCCCTTCGCTGTGCCGGCGAGCCATTGGAGAATCGGGGCTTTTTTCGTCATGCTCACGTTGATTTACTCACTGCCGCTGGTCTTGCATGCCGTCTGGGATCTGCGGATTAAAACGCTCATGGAATCGCGTCAGAACGAATCAACCTGGGCCTGGACCTTCATTCAATCAGCCGTGGGATTAGTTCTCTTTGCCGGTATCCTCACCCTGGCAAGCGATGTCGGATCCGATTTCATCTATTTCAAATTCTGAAATTTTCCGCGACTGATCCGCCACAGCACCGGCAGCAAGAAAATCGAAATCACCGCGTCCAGCGCCAGACCGAGCGCACATGTTTCGCCGAGACTGGCGAGACCGCGGTTATTCGCCCAGGTAAGCGTCCCAAAGCCGGCCGCCGCGGAGCCGGCGCAAAGGAGAATGACCAATCCGAGTGCCTGGCGTGCAGCAACGACGTCGCCGCCGTTGCGTCGAAGCGCCAGCAAAAGCAGGATGCTGTAATCCACGCCCGTCCCCAGCAGAAGCAGGATCGCGGCGATATTGAAAAAATTCCATTCCATCCCCAACAACCGCATCGCACCCATCAACGCAATGCCCACCAGCGCAAGCGTGGCTGAGAGCACGAGCACGTCGCGAAAGCTCCGGAAACCGATCCACAACAGCACCAGAATAACCCCCAGCAATCCAAGGATCAGCTTCCGGAATTCTCCGGGAACCACCCGTTGCAGCTCGCTTCCCATCGCTTTCCAACTCACCAGCCACACACCATCGCCCTGGATCTCGCGCGCAACAGCATCGGCGCGTCCCGGCGCGGGAGTCACGACACCGCCTGCGACGAACACGCCGTCCGGTGTGGAAGGCAGGCTCGCGATACGCCGGTAAATCCATCGACTGGCCTCGTTTTCGGGCCAGATCGGCGGCCGTTTTCCGGACTCCGCCCATGTGGTCCATTGACGGAAAACCGCGTCCGTCAGAAGAAAAGATTCCTCCGTAAATCCTGCATCCAGAACGGCTTGCTTTAGCCTTCCCCTTTCGCCGGCCAATACCGCGAGCACAGGCAGATTGGCGATCTGATGATACGCATCGGGCCATAACGGAAGCGGGGACTGGAAAGCCGTCACCTCACCCCGGAATTCCGCTTGCTTCAATTTTGTTTCGGTCGCCTGAAGCTTGTCGCGCACTTCCTGCCCGGTTTTGCCCGTTACGACGAGGCTGAGTAGGTTCGTGTCATCGGTCAATTTGGCGTACAGCTGATCGAGCGTTTCGTAAGCCTGGCTGTGACGGGGGCGGAGCACCGAGGGCGATACGTCAACTCCTGGGAGTCCTTTGATAATCAGCACACCGCCGAGAAAAACGACGAGCGCCAGCGTCATCCATGCTCCAGTCCGCGTAAACTTTGAGTCCGCCATCCAGCGCTCAACGGCATCCGGCGCGAACGCCATTTTTTTCCACCTCATTGCGAGCGGCGCGAAAAGAAGAAGCATCACCGCCGAGCCGACAAGCACACCGATTCCCACCAGATTTCCCAGCTGTGACAACCCCGGCAGACTGCTCAGATTCAACGCAAAAAACGCCGCTGCAGTTGTCCCGGCGGTCCATGCGATGCTGGCAAAACATTCCTGTTGCAGTTCCCGCAGCGTTCCCGTGTGGCGCAGCGATTTCTGATAGATGAAATACCCATAATCCACGCTCAACCCGATCATGATCGAAGCAAAACCGACGCCGATGATCGTTAACTCTCGCAGAAACAACCCCGCCGCAGCCAGTGACAGCGCAAAAATGACCATCAGCATCGCAATCAAATCCACGAGCGGTTTTGCGCGCCGGAAGCACAACCAGAAAATCGAACCAATCAACAGGAGCGTCACGTTTGCCGACGACGCCATGTCCCATTCCATCGTTCCTGAAATATCGGCCACAAAGGCGGGTTCGCCGGTGAACCCAAGCGTCACTTTGCCGTCCGAATTCCAGGTGTTGGCCAGTGCTTTGATTTCCCCCACCCACTTGATCGTGTGCTTGTAATTTTTCAGTGGAACTGCCGCTTCGAGATAAATCACCCGAAACGTTCCGTCTGCCGATGAGAATTCCGACAGTTGCCCATTGGACATCAGCCCGGAATCGGCCAACGCCGCCGTCAATCCCAGCGGGTCGTAACCCAGGAGCGCCACTTCCTGCGGCGAAAGCGATTCGTCCATTCGCTCCAGCGTGCCCCGAACGGTTTCAGACGCTTGTTCCGGGGTGAGCCGGTCAACAAGCGCTTTCACCACTTTAGCTGGCTGATTCAAGGTCAGCATCGCGAGCAGTTCCGCCATGTCAGCCGGATTCTTTTCCCATGGCGGCTGAGCAACGACTCGCTTCACCAGATCCGTCCGTTTTCCCAGATGTTCCGCCAAAGCCAGCGCCGCGTCACCAGCCACTTCGGCATCCGCCGCACTGACCGTAACAATCATTTCCGTAGGCTGTGAAAAATGTTCGAGAAATATCGAAAGCCCCTCGACTTGAGGAAGATGCGTCGGAAGCAGCTTCAACACGTCGATGTTGAACGTGATCCGCGACAGTCCCGCCGCCAGAAACCCCAGCGCCAGGACAATCCAGATGGCTCGCGCGAAACCTTTACCCCTTGCCATCGACCACCTGATAGCCGGTGAAATCGAAATCGAACACCGTTTTGTCCACCGGACCATTCACCCGCACATTCGAAAACTCGTTGCGAAGCGTGGATCCCTCCTTGGTCGTCATTTCAAAAGACAGCAAATAACCCGTTACCGTATCGAACGAGATCAGCAGAGATTTCAGGTATTTTCGGGCTGCGACATCCTTCGGTAGCACCGCCAGCTCGCAACGTTGACCTGTCATCTGCAAATCCTGAACGTCGAACTGGCGCAGGAAATCGCTCAGATTTTTCGCCATCGGAAATTCCATCATCGCCAAACCCTGCGCGCCTGCCTTCCCGGTAATCGTTTTCGCCGAGTAGCGCGTCGCCTTTTTTTGCCTGGGCGAAATCAGGAGCACGTCATCTTTTCTTCGCAGGAGGATCGCCTTCAACGGCTCCCCTGGCTTTCCCTCGAGCTCCCACCGGAATGCGTCCGGCGCTTGAAACCACAATTTCCCAGGACTCTTCAGCGGATCCTTGAGCGTTTTCAGGGCCCGCGTCTGAATAAAGTCCGCCGACAATGTCCGCAAATCGCTCTGTCTCGCGATCCACTGCGCGACGGGAGCCATATTCACCGTCCGCGTTTTCCCCTGCTCCGCAGCCACTGCCGTCCAGACAGAAATCAGCAAACACAGAATCAGGGAGAACCCACACATGGAGACCGCAACAACAGCTGTAATCAACGAGTTTTTCAACCCCTTTTCAAAATTCGAATGGTCCTCGCATTGACAACCGATGACAACAGCCGGAGCACCTACCAAACTGACGCCGTTAGACGTTCCTTCACGCACCTTGATGCCCACCGTTGAGTTATTCTTTGATGCTTCGAGCGAGTCCCAGGTTCGCGGCCTTTGGGACGAGTTCGCTTCCTTCGGCTACCCCTTCATGCGCGATAGCGGCGCCCGGCCACACATAACTCTCGCCCTCTGCGAGTCCGTGGACGTTTCAGGGGCGAGCAAGCTTCTCGATCGCTTCGCAGCTGCCACCCCGTCATTCGCCGTCTCCCTTTCTTCGTTCGGCGTCTTTCCGGGAGCGCAGTCACCGGCTTACCTTGCACCGAAGGTTACCTCCGAACTTCTGGATTTGCACGCCTGCTTCCTCATGGAGTTCTCTGCAGTCGGGCGCGACTTCTCCCCGCTCTATTCGCCGCAGCAGTGGGTTCCCCATTGCACGCTGACGCCGGACCTTTCGCCGCAGCATCTTGGTTCTGCGCTCGAGGTTTGTCGTTCTTCGGGACTACCACTGACCTGCACTATCTCTGAGATCGGCTTGGTCGAATACTGGCCATGCAAACAGCTCTATGCGAAGTCTCTTTCAGGAACCAGGACCGCCTAACACCGACTAAACCGGCACCAATGAAACGCCAGATTCCATGGCCACCTGCAAAGGCTGTTCAATCGCACTATCCTGCGGCAAGCTTGGATGGAAAGATCGTTGAATACACCGAGATTAAACAAGGTCACGGCCCCTTCACGTCCATTGGAAAACTCAAGATCGAGAGAACAACCTCCAAAGGACGATATCTTATTTACCTAACTTTTAATCTAAAAAAAGATCGCATATTCGAACATGCCATTCCTCTCTCCCACGAGCATATTGACGCGTTAATCCCGCTCAAGTTCAACAAAGATCGAGCACATTTCAGGTGCGATCGGATTTTTTACACATGAAAATACCGGACCGTCCGCTCCACCAAACCTCGCAAGCCCTAGGCAGCTGATGAACGATGTTCGGCAAAGACGATGACGACCATTCGCAATTCAATCAAGGCGATCATCCGGGAGAATGACTCCGTGCTTTTGATTCGGAAACAAGACTCCCTCGGCGATTACTATCTTTTTCCGGGCGGAGGACAGGACAAGTGCGAAGACATGCGATCAACACTCCGACGTGAGTGCGTTGAGGAAATAGGCGTCGAGGTCGTTGTTGAAGACATTCAGTTAATACGGGAATACATCGGAAAGAATCACGAGTTTTCATCGTCAGATTCAGAAGTCCATCAGGTGGAAATTTACTTTTCATGTCGCCTGGCCCGGGACGCAGCGCCTATGAATGGATCAAACATCGACGACGGCCAGCTAAGTGTCGACTGGGTGCCCATATCCGCGTTTGAAAACACTCGCATCTACCCGCAAGCATTGAAAAACGAGTTCATTTCACCTTCCAAGGTATATTGCGGAGACGTGAATTGAAGGACAGCAGAAATCGAGTTGCGTATCGAACAGAGGTACGGCCCAAGGACAGCCATTGATCCAACCGGACGCACCCGAGCCAAACGCAATAAGGTCCCGTTTCTGGATGCGACCGCACGAAAAATCGGGAGCGCCCAGGCGCGTTCCGAAAGGGAAAAGAATAAGAAACCGTTTGCTCCCAAAGGAACGCAACGCAATGCTCTCCGCCCACAAATACTATGAGCGATCTCTTGCTGGAAAAATACACCCTTCCCAATTACCGGCGCTACGATTTCTACCCGGAGCGCGGTCGCGGATCGTATGTGTGGGATCGCGACGGGAAAAAATACCTCGATTTCGCCGGCGGCGTTGCCGTTTGCCCGCTCGGGCATTGCCATCCTGAAGTCGTCGCGGCGATCCAGGAACAGGCGGCAAAGCTGATTCATGTGTCGAACTGGTATCAAATTCCCGGCCAGGGTGTGCTGGCAAAGAAGCTCGTAGAAGACGTTCTCGGTATTCCCGGAAAAGTTTTCTTCGGCAACAGCGGCGCCGAGGCGAATGAGGGTCTCATTAAACTGGCGCGCCGGTATGGCGTGACCAAACCGCAGGCCGACGGCACACCTCGCTACGAAATCATCACCTTCACCGGCAGCTTCCACGGACGCACCTTTGCGACCATGACCGCCACGGCCCAGGAAAAAATTCATGGCGGCTTCGGACCGTTGGTTCCGGGCTTCAAATATGTGCCGTTCAATGACGTCGCCGCTCTCGAGGCCGCCATTACGCCCAACACCATCGGTATCCTGCTCGAACCCGTGCAGGGCGAAAGCGGCATCAACCCTGCGACCCCCGAATTGCTCCGCTCCGCTGCCCGGCTTCGCGACGAACACGATCTGCTCCTGCTCCTCGACGAAATCCAGTGCGGTCTCGGCCGGACCGGCGAACTCGCCGGCTGGCGCAGCATCGTCCCTGGCAGCGAAATCCTGCCCGACGCTATCAGCTGGGCTAAATCCATCGGCAGCGGATACGCCCTCGGAGCGTTCTGGGTCCGTGACCGCTCCATTGACGCGGATGAATTTTCCAGCAATCGCCTTTGTAACATTCTTGGCCCCGGCAGCCATGGCAGCACGTACGGTGGCTCGCCCCTTGCCTGCGCCACCGCCATCGCGACACTTAACGTCATCCTCCGGGATGATCTCCCCGCAAACGCAAAAAAACTGGGCGCCTTCATCGCCGAGGAAGCACTTTCGTGGAAACTCCCGGCCCTCACCGACGTTCGCGCCTTTGGTTTTCTCATCGGATTCGAGCTCGACCTCGCTTTGATCGAGTCACGCGAAGATTTCAAAGCCAGCGGCAAATTGCCTTCCGTATGGTTCGGCCAACGCTGCATGGACGCGGGATTACTTGTCGTCCCCGCCGGTCCGACCGTCATCCGCTGGCTCGCCCCGCTCAACACCAGCGAAGCGGAAGCCCGTGAAGGTCTAGCCATCCTGCGCAAGACATTGGAAACGTTGTCCTGAACTTCGTCTCAAGCGGCGACGCAAACGTCAAATTGGACGACGTTGAGTGGCGGGAGGCTGTAAGGGACGCCCCGCCGGGACCAAAACGAAGTACGCGAAAATCCGCTCGATTTATGCTGCACGTCAGCCTTTTCGTGTGGCAGGTTGTCTTCCGCGATTCATTCAAATCCAACTTTCACAAACACCATGTCTGAAAAAAAACAATTCCGCGCAGGCGTTCTCTTCGGAGACGAAGTTTCAGAGCTTCTTCATTATGCAAAAACCAACGAATTCGCACTTCCGGCGGTTAATTGTGTCAGCACCGGTTCAGTCAATGCCGTTCTAGCTGCCGCCCGCGAGCTGAACTCGCCGACCATGATCCAGTTTTCCAATGGCGGTGCGCAGTTTTTTATCGGTAAAAGTATCACCAAGGAAGGTCAGCTCGGCCCGATCCTCGGCGGGATCGCGGGCGCCCACTACGTCGATGCAGCAGCGAAGGCCTATGGCGTACCGGTCATTCTGAATACGGACCACTGCGCCAAGAAATTGCTTCCCTGGGTGGATGGCCTGCTCGCCGCAAGCGAAGGACATTTCGCAGCTACCGGCAAACCGCTTTACAGTTCCCACATGCTCGATCTCTCCGAGGAACCATTGGAGGAAAACCTCGAGATCAGTGCGAAATATCTCGAACGCATGTCCAAACTCGGCATCACGCTCGAGATCGAACTCGGCGTTACCGGCGGTGAAGAAGACGGGGTGGACAATACCGACGTCGCCGAATCGAAACTCTACACCCAGCCCGAGGAAGTCGCCCAAGCCTACACCAAACTCAGCGCGATCAGCCCGAATTTCACCGTCGCAGCCGCATTCGGCAACGTCCACGGCGTTTACAAACCCGGCAACGTGAAACTTAAACCTACCATCCTCAAGGATTCGCAGGACTACATCGAAAAACATCTCGGCACCGGTCCCAAACCCGTGAACTTCGTCTTCCACGGCGGCTCAGGTTCGTCACGCGAAGAAATCCGCGAAGCCATCAGCTACGGCGCCATCAAGATGAACCTCGATACCGACCTGCAATGGGCTTACTGGGACGGCATCCGCGCCTACGAGGCGAAAAATCATGATTACCTCCAGGCCCAAATCGGAAACCCGAAAGGCCCCGACGCCCCGAACAAAAAGTACTACGACCCCCGCGTCTGGCTCGGCGCTGCGGAAGATTCATTCACAAAACGCCTCATCCAGTCCTTCGAAGACCTGAATTGCGTGAACCGTAACGCGTAATTGCGCTTACGGCGCTGGGCTTTTCGTTAGCCCTTGAGCAGCAAGATCTCGTGCGCTGGTTTTGCTGCTTCAATTCGAACAACTTCAACGGGTCGGTGACTCACGATTTTTTCGCGATCACCGGCCACCTTGGCAGCGGCACTTTCAAGTTCCACTCGGAACCATCCCGAAATCCTCCTGCGTAAATAGAGCGGTTGCCGAGGTCAAATTACATTGCCTCTTCGCACGGCGCTCAAAATCGACGCCCGTGATCCTTCATGCAGTCTCGAGGCTGGCCAATGCAACGGGAATCAGCACGGTCTGCCGTTTTCGCTCCAGAAAAAAGCTGACCTCGCCGTAGCCAGCTTCCTGCAGCATCCGCAAAGCGTCTCCGTAGCGATCGGCAACACGCCCAGGGCGGTGCGCGTCAGCTCCGATGACCACCGGAATGTTGCGGACGCACATTTCGCGGAGAATGGGCTGGCCGGGATTCATTTCTGGGATGGTCTTATTGAGTCCCGAAGTGTTCAGCTCCATCGCCGTCCCGGCGCTCGCAATCCGGTCGAGAGAGCGGCGAATGTCATCCATGATCCGATCCAGTTGCCATTCGTCGGGCGCCTCATTCTTGACCAGATCCGGATGCGAAAGCGTGTCGTAAAATCCCGTCTCTGCCGCTTCGGCAAGATGCCGGAAATACGTCCGTTGAAAATCCAGCCAGTCGCCCTTGAAATAGGCGGCGACATACTCGCTGACCTGGCAATGCACCGAGCCGAGCACATGATGAAAGCCGGCGCGCTGGTGCAGTTTTTCGATCCAGCTTTCGTAGCCGGGGACGTATTCGCTTTCCAACCCCAGCCGCACATCCACGCGCCCGGCCCATTCTTTTGATGTTTCATCAACCAAGGCCACGTATTCGCCGAATTCCTCGGGGCGCATGCGAACGTTGGCGCTGTAGCCATTCGGCATCGGAGCGTGGCAGGTGACAATGATGCCTTTCAAATTGCGTTTCTCTGCAACGGCGGCGTAGTCGCCGGGCATACCGGAGGAGTGGTTGCACAACGGCGTGTGCATATGGCTTTCGTAGAGTAGAGGAGGCACGGACGCCGACCATATCACAAAAGCACGTCTGACAAGAGCGCGTCTGACAAGAAAAAGTCGGCGGCTTTAGGTTTCAACGGCCGCCATTGGGATTCCGCGCGAGCGCCCTTGGACTGCTGCGCTGCAGCGCAGCTTTGCGCGTGTGAGGGTTGACACAAGAGCTGGCAGCATTCTTCAGACTCCTCGCTTCTCAGCAATGCAGTGCAAGAGCATCGGACTTCACGGCGTTTCGCAAAAAGGCCCTCTGAAAGGGCTTATCTTGCGAATTGAAATATATTTGTTGCGTCCTTACGATCGGGCTGAGACACCAAGGGAATCGTTTCACTCATGAACAAAATAGCCTTATCCATCTCTGCCGTCCTCACTGCAGCTGCCCTCCTCGTCGTAGGGTGTAAACAAAAAGGAGGAGGTTCCGCCGATGAAATTGTTATCGGCGATTTCGTTTCGCTCACCGGCGGAACCGCCACCTTCGGCCAATCCACTCACAAAGGAAACATGCTCGCCGTGGAGGAGCTCAATGCCGCTGGTGGTGTCCTGGGCAAGAAAATCAAACTTGTCACGGAAGATGATCAGTCCAAGGCCGGCGAAGCTGCGACCGTCGTCCGCAAACTCATCTCTCGCGACAAAGTCGTCGCTCTCCTCGGGGAGGTCGCCAGTTCGCGCTCGCTCGAAGCGGCGCCCATCGCGCAACAGGCAAAAATCCCCATGATCTCTCCGGCATCGACCAATCCGAGGGTGACACAGGTCGGAGATTACATTTTCCGCATCTGTTTCATCGATCCGTTTCAAGGAACGGTGATGGCTAAATTTGCGCTCTCAAAAGGGTGGACCAAGGTCGCCATCCTGACCGATGTGAAGCAGGACTACAGCGTGGGTTTATCGCAGTTTTTCCGGGAGTATTTCACGAAGAACGGCGGAACGGTCGTCATCGAGCAGAATTACAGCACCGACGACACTGACTTTAACGCGCAATTGACTTCGATTCGCTCGGCAAATCCGCAGGCGATTTTCGCCAGCGGCTATTACACCGAGAGCGGTCTCATCGCGAAACAGGCTCGCCAGCTTGGCATCACCGTCCCGCTGCTGGGCGGAGACGGCTGGGATTCCCCTTCCCTCGTGCAGGTCGCGGGCGATGCCATGGAAGGCAATTTTTTCTCAAACCATTTCTCCGCCGAGAACGAGTCGCCCATCATCAAGGGCTTTATCGAACGTTATAAGGCGAAGTACAAAGAATCGCCCGATGCCATGGCTGCACTTGGATATGACTCGACGATGATTCTCGCCGATGCGATCAAGCGCGCCGGGACGACGGATGGCGAAAAACTCAAGGCCGCCATCGCTGAAACCAAAGACTACGACGCTGTCACCGGCAAGATCACCCTGGATGCCGAACGCAACGCCAACAAACCGGCCGTGATCCTGGCCATTCAAGGGGGTGAGTTCAAGTTCGTGGAAACTGTCGCTCCGTAAGCCATACCGGACATGGACGAATGGAGTAAGTTTCTACAACAGCTGATCAACGGCCTGTCCCAAGGCTCCATCTACGCACTCATCGCGCTGGGCTACACCATGGTTTATGGCGTGCTCCGTTTCATTAACTTCGCCCATGGCGATGTGTTCATGATCGGCGCCTACATGGGTTTGTATTTTCATCGCTGGCTCGAGCCGGTCTTCGGAAAAGTGCCGGGACCGCTCGGAGCCTGCGTGATCTTGCTCCTCTCGATGGTTTTCTGCGGAATATTAGGCATCGTCATCGAATTCCTCGCCTACCGTCCCTTGCGGGCGCGACCGCGGCTTATCGTCCTCATCACCGCCATCGGCGTGTCCCTGTTTCTCGAGTACTTTTGCCAGTTGCAGTGGGTCTTTGGGCCGAACCGGCAGCCGTTTCCCGATCTGGTAAAAACGCAAACCCTTCACGGGCTCGGCAATGTTACCGTGAAGAACACGCAGTTGATTGTCGTTGGCGTGACGATTTTGCTGCTGTTGGGGCTGCATTTCATCGTGATGAAAACCAGGATGGGACTCGCCATGCGCGCCCTGTCGGTCAACCCGACCGCGGCGCAGCTGATGGGAGTGAACACGAACGTCGTTATTTCGTTTACGTTTGGCCTCGGCTCGATGCTTGCGGCTGCAGCGGGAATTTTCTCCTCAATGCTGTATCAACAGGTGCAGCCTTTCATGGGTGTAACGGCCGGGACCAAAGCATTCGTTGCCGCGGTTCTCGGCGGCATTGGAAACATTCCGGGCGCGGCACTCGGCGGAATGCTGATCGGCATCGTGGAAACGATGGTGGTCGCCTACAGTTCGCTCATTGGAATTTCCTCGGGGTATCGAGATGCTGTCGCGTTCGTCATCCTCATTCTAATCCTTATCCTCAAGCCTTCCGGGTTGCTGGGTAAGGCAACCCGCGAAAAAGTTTAACCGAAAAGCCCGTTTTCGACATGCGCCCTTCCCATATTCTGCTCGTTCTCGGACTGATCGGCAGTGGCATTCTGTCGTTCATGGCGCCCAACATCGATGACTACGCCATCACCGTCATCACCCTGGCCGGCATTAACATCATTCTCGCGGTCAGTCTGAATCTCGTAAACGGCCATACGGGCCAGTTTTCCCTCGGGCACGCAGGATTCATGGCGGTCGGGGCGTATGTCTCGAGCTCGTTCTCGATACACGCCGGTCCAGCTTTATTGAAAACCTTGGGCGGAGCGACGGCGTGGTCCACGAACGTGACGTTTCTCGGAGCGCTCCTGCTGGGCGGCATTGGCGCTGCCTTCGTCGGACTGCTGGTCGGTTTCCCTTCGTTGCGACTGAGAGGTGACTACCTTGCCATCGTAACCTTGGGTTTCGGCGAAATCATCCGCGTCGTTATCCAGAATACGGATGCCGTGGGCGGCCCGCGCGGACTCAACCTGATCCCGCCCTACACGAACCTTTTCTGGACCTTCGGCCTCGCGGTGGTGACCATTTACGTCATCGGCAGCCTCGTCGATTCCACCTACGGCCGCGGCTTTCTCGCCGTGCGCGACGACGAAACCGCCGCGGAAGCCATGGGGATCAACACGACCAAATACAAAGTCCTCGCGTTTGTCCTGGGAGCATTTTTCGCCGGAATCGCCGGCGGTCTTTACGCTCACTACATCACCTACATCACTCCTGAAGGTTTCAATTTCATGAAATCCGTGGACGTCGTTGTGATGGTCATTCTCGGAGGAATGGGGAGCACTGTCGGCGTGACCGTTGCAGCCATTCTGCTCACCATTCTCAACGAATTTCTCCGCGAATTTGAGCAATACCGGATGGTTGTTTTCGCGCTGCTCCTCATCGTGATGATGATCCTCCGCCCGCAGGGTCTCCTCGGCGGGTTGCGCATGCCCAGACGCAGGCCGAAACCCGCTGCGCCCACCATCGCCACCTGAAGAGAGAGACAAAACGCCATGGGACGCCTGCTCACGCTCAAAGAGATTTCAATCCAGTTCGGCGGCTTGAAGGCGGTCTCCGACTTCGACTTCCACATCGATGAAGGCGAGCTCGTCGGACTCATTGGTCCCAACGGCGCAGGGAAAACGACGGTATTCAATATGATTACCGGCGTATACGCACCGACCTCGGGCGAAATCGAATTTGACGGACAACGCGTCCACAAACAGCGGGCTTACCAGATCACCTCACGCGGGATCGCCCGCACGTTCCAGAACATCCGCCTGTTCGATTCGATGAGCGTCTTCGACAACGTCCGTTGTGCCGCAAACATGCACCTCGCGCACGGCATCGTTCATTCTCTCCTGCGCGGCCCTAAATTTTTCAAACAGGAAACGGAAATCGAAAAATCCGTGCGCGAACTCCTGGCCATTTTCAATCTCGAGCGGCACTCAGAACTTCCCTGCCGCAGCCTCCCTTATGGCGACCAACGCCGTCTCGAAATCGTCCGCGCCCTCGCTACGCGCCCCAAACTTTTGCTCCTCGACGAACCCGCCGCCGGCATGAATCCGACCGAAAAGGTCGATCTCATGAAATTGATCCGTTTCACCCAGGAAAAATTCAAACTGGCTGTCCTGCTCGTTGAGCACGACATGAAAGTCGTCATGGGCATTTGCAATCGCATCAACGTCCTCGAATACGGCCGCAAAATCGCCGAAGGCACTCCTGCCGAAATCCAGGCCAACCCGAAAGTCATCGCAGCGTACCTTGGCGAGGAAGTTAAGAATTAAGAATTAGGAATTAAGGATTAAGAAGCTCACAAACCACGTCGTGTCATGAACGAGTTTGCTGACGGACTGAAAAATCGAACGAAACAATTGGCCCTACGGATCATCAAAATGTCGGAATCCAGTAAACGAAGTATTGCTGCGGACATTCTTATTCGGCAAATCATTCGTTCCGGAACTTCTGTGGGTGCCAACTATCGTGAAGCCTATCGTGCCCGTTCCGATGCGGAGTTTATTTCAAAGATGGGCGATTCACTCCGGGAGATCGAGGAAACTGCGTATTGGCTCGACTTGATCGGAGACTCCGGAATCGTACCAAAACGACGACTGGCCGAACTTGAAACAGAAATCAACGAACTCACAGCCATTTGGGTCACCATCATTAAGTCCAAGCGCCGAAAACAGCCTTCTTAATTCTTAATTCTTAATTCTTAACTTACTCGCATCCCAACAGGTAGCGCTAAACACTATAATTTACGCGAATGCTCGAAATTAAAGACCTCGTCGTCCACTACGGCTCCATCGCGGCATTGCACGGCATTTCCCTCACGGTCCAGCCGGGAAGCATCGTCACCCTCGTGGGCGCAAACGGCGCAGGAAAAACGACGACGTTACGCACCGTTTCGGGCATTGTCCGGGCCAAATCCGGCAAGATTTTTTTTAATGGGGAAGACATCACTAATCTTCCCCCGCATAAACTCGTCGCTCGGGGCCTCGCTCAATCTCCCGAAGGACGCATGGTTTTCCCCAATTTGACCGTCATGGAAAACCTCCGCATGGGCGCTTATCTGCGGAAAGACAAACATAAATTTTCCGAGGATCTTGACTATATCTTCGGCATTTTCCCCCGGCTCAAGGAACGTGAAAAACAACCCGCAGGAACTCTCTCCGGCGGTGAACAACAAATGCTGGCCATCGGCCGTTCCCTGATGAGCGCCCCAAAATTGCTGATGCTCGACGAACCGTCCCTCGGCATCGCCCCACTGCTCACGAAGACTATCTTCGAGAAAATTCGGGAAATTAACAAGAACCTCGGCATCATGGTCCTCCTCGTCGAGCAGAACGCCAACCTTGCACTCGAAGCCTCGAATTATGGCTACGTCATCGAGACCGGCAGAATCATTCTCCACGATAAATCCGACGCCCTCCGCTCCAACCCTCAAGTCCGCGAAGCATACCTCGGCGGCTAAAACGGCCCACCCTCCAACTCAGTTTCCGGTCTCATCCCGCCCTGTCGGGAAGGTCTCAGATTTCAGATTTCCGGTCCCAGGTTTCAGGTTTACCCTCGTTAATGGCCGTCTTCATCCATCACATTTTCATCTCGTCCGGGCACAACTTCTTCGGACGCCACGGGCAGGAGCCGGGCGCGCATGACATGATCGAGAGATCGGATGTCCGCGTCGTCGCCGGCAGCGGTATCGAAGGCGACCGTTTCTTCAATTATCAGGACGATTACAAAGGCCAGGTCACATTTTTTGATTGGGACGTTTTTGACGACGCGCGCCGGCACTTCCATCTCCCGAACCTCTCCCCGTCAGCTTTTCGCCGCAACATCCTCGTTTCCGGCCTCGAACTCCCGTCGCTCGTTGGCAAGAGATTTATGATCCAGGACATCCTTTTCGAAGGCACCGCCGAGGCCGCCCCCTGCTATTGGATGAACCGCGTTGTCGCTGACGGAGCCGAGCAATGGCTCAAGGGCAAAGGCGGTCTGCGTGCGCGAGTTCTCCACTCCGGCACCCTGCGCCAGTCGGCCACCCCGGAACCCGTCACCCTCCTCCCCCATCAAGACTGAATACCTTGGCGCTGACGGCTGCGCCGATGATCTCGCCCCTTCCGCTTTGAGGAAAAGAAAACGAACTAACCCGCATATTTCCGGTTTTCGAATTTGCGCGCGGCCCGCGGCGATACGCTGCCGCAGAGACTACTATACAGAAACAGCAGGGCATTGAGCGCCTGATTCTGGGACACGGATTGCTCATGCAACCCACAAGCTACCTCGCCGCGCAGCGACTTAGTTCAACAAAGACACTGCACCAAACCTCGGCGGGCAATGACAGCTTTTCTGTTTTCGATATTTTCTCCCGCCTCTGTTGGTTAGCTTGCTCGTTCGGTCATAATATGAATACTCGCTCCAAGCTCCTCTGGTCATTGTCCGGACTTTTTTTCGGTCTCATCATCGGCATTGGTGCCACATGGATTTTCTTGGGTCAAACCTCGCATGCTGTCCTCAAACACATGTCGCCGGGCATTACGTTAGAACATCTCCAACACGCCAGACTATTGCGAAACGGTGAGGATAAAAAGGTATTGGATTTATTGGAGGGGACATTTCCTTCTTCCGTCCAGTGGTTTACAGCTTTTAATTACTCGGATTCCGGCAGTCTTCGCACTTTGTGGTCGATCCGAGAATATTATGAAAAGAACGGATTGGAGATTCCTGAAACTGCTCGTCCGGTATTAACCTCTCTTGCTCCAAAAACCCCTTAGTTCATGCGAACGCCACAAGAAATAAAAAGACCGAAATCTGACACGGCGTTGTCGCGCCGGCCGTCGTGCGAGTAGTGTCGGTGCGGGCGCGGCAGGTCGCGGATGGGTTGATGCCTCCGATCCCGCTTCGGCACCCTCCGAGCTGACACACGGTCAGTCCATCTTCGCCGCTCCCGCGGCTTCGGTTCGATGGCGTGCAGGTCGTTGCTGATGGTGCCGTAGACGCGCACTTCGCCGCTGCGGCGTCCTTCGGCGGTAGCGATGGTGATGGTTTCCTTGTGGACATCGAGTCCGAGATGGAGTGTAATTTTCTTCATGGTGTGGCTGCTGGTTCGAGTTCATGATTGGCGGCACGACGTCATGCGTCCCGCCCTTTAAGTGCGGCTCTGCGCTCGTTCGCGAGCGCAACCCGCGATCCAATGAACGGCAACCACACCCCCTCTTCCAACCTCCTTCCCACTCAGGCTGCCGCACGAATCACCGGGCACCGACAGCCATAAAGTCTAGGCGATTCGCTCACCTATTCCGAAAATCCACACAAATCCCGCAAGCATGGAATATTATTTCCTGGTCGTCGGCCTACTCATTTTCTGTTTTGGTTCCCTTTTGGCCATTCGTCGAATACGACTCTTCTCAAGTTCTTATAAGGTGAATGGTCGGCTGACAGTATGGGAGCAGCGAAGCGAAGGATGGCATCCGGGAATAACGTTCGAATCCTCCGATGGCGCACATCACCATTTTGTTTCCCCCACAGGGTACTCCAATCAACGCTACACGA
>DATDAW010000044.1:0-49402 GCA_036525185.1 Chthoniobacterales bacterium
TGGTGGAGGTAAGGGGATTCGAACCCCTGGCCTTCTCATTGCGAACGAGACGCTCTACCAACTGAGCTATACCCCCATTTTCAGAGCCGCCTGAAAAGTCGGACTCCTACTATGCAGCGGACCGGCCGCTGGGCAAGGAAAAATGCGGGGCGCAATGGCGCCGACTCTCATGTTGGTTTTCTTTCAACTGCTCGCGCTTGAATACCGCCGCAGCGCCCAGAACCAGAAAAGACGCGTTAGCACCACGATCAGTGCTGCTGCCAGGGCGAGATGCAACAATCGCCAGCCCACTTCGCTGAAGCCAAAGAGCACGCGCGCCGGGGTGTTTGCGACGATGATGATGGGTATCAGCCAGCTGAATGTGAGCCGGAAAATGCCGCGAAAGACGACGTCGGGATACCGGGCCAACTCGGACAGGCTGTAGTAGCCGCGCAATATTCCCTGGGCGCGAACGATCCAGAAACTGACCGACGCCAGCGCGAGGAAAATGGCGTAATGGATCGCCACTCCAAGCCCACACGCCACCACGTAAACCGCGACTTGCGCAACCGACGGGTGGATTCCCAACCGGAACAGCGAATAGCCGACGATGGCCATACCAGCGGTCATGTTGACGAGGCTGTCCAGGCCGAATTGGCGGACGGAAACGGCGAATTGAGAGTCGATCGGTTGCAATAGCAGGAAATCGAGGCGGCCGGTGCGGACCAGTTCGGGGAGATTGGCGACGTTGGCGTAGAAGAAAAGCTGAAAGATTTGTCCGATGATCTGGTGCGTGCCGACGAGCAGCACGACCTGCCATTTGGTCCAGTCCCCAATTTTGTCCACATATTGGAACAGCGCCTCGATGAACAGGATCTGTCCGGCGAACCACAGAAACTCAACGGCCAGCCACAGGAGGAAATTGGCCTTGAAGTTCATCTCCCGGATCAGGGAGTTGCGGAGCATGATCCAGAAAATCTGCCAGTATCGCCGCATGTGGAAATGGATGTGTGCAAGAAGGAATATCGCGTCTCTTTAGAAAACGAAGGAATTTACACAATACCCAGCCGGATCCGGGAAACTCCAGAACCAGTTTTTGGGGTTAGGGCGGAGTTTGGCGGCAGCTGCGTCCAATCGGACGAAGCAATTCCGCCAGAATCCGCCAGGACAAGGGAGGACAACAGCGGGTCGAA
Source organism: Chthoniobacterales bacterium (assembly GCA_036525185.1). GTDB lineage: Bacteria > Verrucomicrobiota > Verrucomicrobiia > Chthoniobacterales > DASVRZ01 > DATDAW01. The sequence goes on from DATDAW010000044.1 coordinate 1,173, forward strand.
GCCTTAAGTGACGACCATTCAAATGGGAAAAGCGCTTGCTTGACCTTTCTCGGAAGCGCCTCGTTGTTCAGCACTTACGTATCTGCATCCGAAATGCGTGTACTTTACACACTGCCTCGCTCTTCAAAAAAATCTGCTCCGCAATGATTTGCCCCAACTGAATGGCTGCGGCTAAGGAAACGACAATGTCCGCGTGCCACCGCTGCCACATTTGTTTTTGAAAAATTCCCAAAATCCGACTAAAAAAGGGGTTGCTTATAAGAAAGTGTAATACTTTACTTTCGTTCCATTCCGACTGGCCGAAGTGGCGAAACAGATTGGGAAGAGCTACTCGCTTTCCCGTCGGTTCGATCCTCAAAAGTTCGTCGGAAAAATGATTGATTAAGACCTGCGGATTCGTATCCTCGGCGCCGGTTTGACGCCTGAGGCTGGACGCCGAGAAGGTCCGAAGACAAGTCACACCAAGCCCCCCTAGAAAACGTGAATCTCTTCTCACACAAACGGCCTTGCAGTTTTTACCCGCGCCCGGGAGCTTTTGGCGTCTGACCTGACTCTGCCCCATGCCGAATCTTTTCCCCCGCTGGACCAACCGGCTTCCCATTAAGGTTGTGACAGCTGCTGTCGTTCTCGGGGCGTTGGTCAGCGCTGCCGTGGCTTATTTTTTCACTCCGAAGTACACCCAGGTTGGCTATCAGCCGGATCAACCGGTGCCGTTCCAACATGATCTCCATGTGAAGCAGCTCGGGATGGATTGCCGGTATTGCCATTCCAATGTGGAGGTGTCCGCCGCGTCGAACATCCCAACGGCGCAGACGTGCATGAATTGTCACAGTCAGATTCAGAAAAACAATCCGAAGCTGGCGCAGCTTCGCAAGGCGTGGGAAACAGGCGAACCACTTCCGTGGGTCAAGATTCATTACGTGCCCGATTACGCGTATTTCAACCACTCGGTGCATGTGAACCGCGGCGTGAGTTGCGTCAGTTGTCACGGCAATGTCGACAAGATGGAGGTCGTTTATAAGGATCAGCCGCAGAGCATGGGCTGGTGCCTCGATTGCCACCGCGACCCGGCGAAACACGTCCGTCCCACTGAAGAAGTCTTCAATCTCGACTGGAAGCCGAGTGGCGATAATCCGGTTAAAGCGCAACGCGAGTTGGGCTCGCAGCTGGTGAAACAGTGGAAAATTCATCCGCCCGAAAATTGTTCGGGCTGCCACCGGTAATTTGAAATGAAACGCACCTTTCAACATCCGGCGGAGCCGAAGACTGGGAAGAAATACTGGCGCAGCGTCGAGGAATTGGCTGACACGCCGAAGTTCCGCGAATGGCTGTCACGTGAATTCCCGGCTGGCGCAGCGGAACTGGAAATGGACGGCCTGTCGCGCCGTAGTTTCGTGCAATTGATGGGTGCGTCCCTGGCACTGGCGGGTCTCGGTTTTTCGGGATGCCGCAGGCCGGAGATTCATTTCGCGGCCTTGAGCAAAAGTGTGGAATGGAGCATTCCGGGAAAGGCTCTCTATTATACCAGTGCGATGCCAACCCGAACCGGGGCCGTGCCGCTGGTGGTGACCACGTACGACGGGCGCCCGACCAAGATCGAAGGAAATCCGCTGCATCCCGCGAGCAACGGCGCGACGACTTTGCACGCGCAGGCGTCGATTCTTGATCTTTACAATCCGGACCGATCGAAGATTTTTTTGGAGAACGGAAAGGAATCGGATCGCCAGAAGTTCGACGCGTACCTCGCCGGGTTGCTTCCGAAACTCGCAGCCAGCGCCGGCGCGGGCCTGGCATTTCTGGCCGATGTAAACAATTCGCCGACGCGCGAAAGGCTGAAGCAAGAGATTCTGAAAAAGTATCCCCAAGCGAAATGGGCCGTTCACGATCCGACAGGAAGCCTACAGGCCGAGGCGGTCGCTACGGCTTTCGGGCCCGGAGTGACCCTGACTCCCCAGATTGAAAAAGCGGATGTCATCGTCGCATTGGACTCGGATTTTCTCGGGCTGGATAGTGAGAGCACGGGGTATACGCGTCAGTTTGCCGCGCGCCGCAAACCGCCGAAGGAAGGAGGCAGCAGCATGAATCGCCTGTACGTCGTGGAGAATCGCTACACGCTCACGGGCGGGATGGCGGATCATCGGCTGCGGCTGAAAGCGAGCCAGATTCCGGCGCTAACCGTCAAACTGGCGCAGGCCGTTGCAAATCTGACAGGGAATAATTTTGCGGTCACTTTGGCGGAAATTCCTCTGCCGGTGGATCAACAATGGATCGACGAATGCGCGGCAGATCTCGTCTCCGCGAAAGGAAAAAGCCTCATTTTCGTGGGTCCACGTCAGCCTGTCGCGACGCAGATTTTGGGATTTGCCATCAATTCTTTTCTCGGAAATATCGGGCAGACGATTACCGGTTTCACGCAAGCCGTTTCACAGCAAATACCATTGCCGGAGCTGGTTAAGGCAATTCAGCAAAAGGCGGTTTCCACGCTCTTCATTCTGGAATCGAACCCAGTCTACACGGCGCCCGTCGATTTAAAATTTGACGATTCGATGAAAAGCGTCACGGATGTGGTCCATCTCGGTTTGCGAAAGGACGAAACGGCGCTGGTCTCCAAATGGCATGTGCCAGGAACGCATTATCTGGAAAGCTGGAGCGACGCGCTTGGTCCTGACGGCACGTATGTCCCGGTGCAACCGATGATCCAGCCGTTGTTTGGCGGGCTTTCCGCAAACGACGTCCTCGCCGCCGTTGCCGGGCTGAAGATTCCCCAAGGCGCGGAGGTGGTGAAGGAGACCTTTGCGAAAGTTAAAGAAACAGCCGGGTCGACTGCCGATTGGTCCAGTTTTCTCCGGAACGGTTATCTCGAAAATTCGGCACCTTCACCTGCAGCGCTCACCTTTTCCGGGCCGTTGGCTGCTGCGGTCTCGCCTCCAGCGGAAGGCGTCGAAGTCGTTTTTCCGCCCGATTACAAGATCCAGGACGGCAGCTACATCGACAACGGCTGGCTTCAGGAATTGCCGGATCCCATCACGAAACTCACGTGGGACAATGCCGCATTGATGAGTCGGAAAATGGCCGACAAACTGGGTATTGGCCGGCCCACGCATTCGGATGAGCAGCATCTGGAAAGCGAAATGATCAAAATCACCGTTGAGGGCAGAAGTTTGGAAGTACCTGCCATGGTTGCGCCTGGGCACGCGGACGACTCGATTACTCTCCCGCTTGGCTACGGTCATGCAGAAGGGGCAACCGGAAAAATCGGCCGTGGATCAGGATTCAATGCTTACCAATTGGTCGCTTCTGCCGCTTCGTACTTCGCCGTGGCAACCGTGGAGAAAACGGGAAAAACATACCAGCTCGCCATCACCCAGGAGCACAACCAGATGGAAGGCCGCGCTGTCGTCCGCGAAGCCACGCTGGAACATTTTGAGGAAAAACCGGAGTTCGCGAAAACGATGTTCATGGATTCGCATAGCCCGCCGAACATTTCGCTCTACAAGAATCCGGATTACACGAGCCCGGAACGCAAGTCCCCCGAGCAATGGGGGATGGTTATCGATCTCAATTCCTGCGTGGGATGCAATGCCTGCGTGATCGCCTGCCAGGCCGAAAATAACATTCCGATCGTCGGCAAAGAGCAGGTGATTAATAACCGCGAAATGCATTGGCTGCGCATCGACCGTTATTTTGCCAGCGCCGAGGACGAACACAATGAGACCGAGCCGGAGATGGTGATGCAACCGCTTGGCTGTCAGCAGTGCGAGAACGCCCCATGTGAGACGGTTTGCCCAGTCAATGCCACGGTCCACAGCGACGACGGCCTCAACGTGATGGTTTACAACCGGTGCATTGGCACGCGGTATTGCGCGAACAACTGCCCGTTCAAAGTCCGCCGGTTCAACTTTTTCAACTACAACGAGCGTCCCCTTGAAAAGATGAAGATCGGCCCGTTGCCGGAATCGAGCGGTTTGTATTTCGGCCCGCTGACGAAAAAAGGCACGGAAGACCTCATCAAGATGCAGAAGAATCCGAACGTTACGGTGCGAATCCGTGGTGTGATGGAAAAGTGCACGTATTGTATTCAACGGATCGAGGAGGGGCGCATTCAGTCGCGTGTGAAAGCGGGGGCGTCGGATAATCTGAAAATCCCGACCGATTCCATCCAGTCTGCCTGCCAGCAGGCGTGCGCGGCCGAAGCCATCACATTCGGGGATTTGAAGGATCCAGACAGCCGGGTGGCGAAATTACAGGACAACCCGCGGCGGTATCGATTATTGGAGTACTTAAACGTTCAGACGCGAACGAGTTACCTCGCTCGGCTCCGGAATCCGAATCCGAAAATGCCGGGAGCGGGGAAGGTGGCGGATATTTATCCGGATGAACACGCGGAGGGCCACGACTCCAAAGACCAACACCAAGGGGAAGGGACGCATCATTAAGATGAACGCGGTGGTTCAACTCATTTCGACACCAGGGAGGATCGACTAATGGAACAGCCCAAAATTCTTGGTATTCCCATCGGGCCGCACGCGACTGCCGAAGAACCGCTGCCACGCGTTCCGCACGTCTATAACGACCGCTCCATGGGCTGGGTCACCCAACGAATCTGCGGTATCGTCGAAGGGCCGACCCCGTTATGGTGGTGGCTCGCTCTCGCCTTTTTCGGCTCCATCGCGCTCATCGGCACAGGGTGCATTGTCTATTTGATTTCAACAGGCGTCGGCGTGTGGGGACTCAATCATCCCGTTGGCTGGGCGTGGGACATTACAAACTTCGTTTTCTGGATCGGTATCGGCCATGCGGGAACGTTGATTTCTGCCGTCCTATTTCTTACCCGGCAAAAATGGCGCACCTCCATCAACCGCGCATCCGAAGCGATGACTCTTTTTGCGGTAATTTGCGCCGGTATTTTTCCGGGGATTCACGTGGGCCGCGTGTGGATGGTCTGGTTTCTGGCTCCGATTCCAAACTCGAATGCCATCTGGCCGAACTTCCGAAGCCCTCTGCTTTGGGACGTTTTCGCTGTTTCCACCTATTTCACGGTATCCGTCATTTTTTGGTACATGGGCCTTATTCCCGATCTTGCGACCTTACGCGACCGGGCTTCAAACAAGCTGGCCAGGTATGCCTACGGTTTTCTTGCGTTGGGGTGGCGTGGTGGAAATCGCCAATGGCGCCACTACGAAATGGCCTACCTGCTGCTGGCAGCTCTTTCCACGCCACTGGTTCTGTCCGTTCACTCCGTCGTGTCCTTCGACTTCGCGACGTCGGTCATTCCGGGCTGGCATACGACCATTTTCCCACCGTATTTCGTCGCTGGCGCCATTTTCGGCGGATTTGCAATGGTGCTGACACTCATGCTGCCCGCACGAGCCATATACGGGCTGCATGACCTGATCACGGACCGGCACATCGATGTGATGTGCAAGATCATCCTGCTCACGGGTTCCATCGTGGGCTACGCGTACTGCATGGAGTTTTTCACGGCCGCCTACAGCGGAAACCCTTATGAGCAATGGGTTTTCCTCCGCAACCGCATGGCGGATCCATTCATTTTCAGCAAAATTTTTGACGTTCCCGTCGCGCCATACTGGTGGGCGTATTGGGCGATGATGTCGCTCAACGTCATTTCACCGCAGATCTTCTGGATGCGGTGGGCGAGGCACAACATTTACGTCGTCTACGCCGTGTGCATGTGCGTCAACGCGGGCATGTGGTTTGAGCGGTTTGTCATCATCGTGACGTCGTTGCATCGGGATTTTCTTCCATCCTCGTGGGGCATGTTTCACCCGACCTGGGTCGACATCTGGACGTTTGCCGGCACGCACGGCATTTTTGTTTCGCTGTTTTTGCTGTTTATCCGGTTCCTGCCGATGATCGCGATTGCCGAGGTGAAAGGCGTTCTGCCTGAAGCAGATCCCCATTATCAGCCTCCCGAGAAAAAATCACATCCGGCGCATGAGGCGGAGGTGCCGGTATGAACGCAGCCACGACCCAACGCATTCATGGAATCGGTGCCCGGTTCGGAAGCGCCGCGGAGCTATATCAGGCGGCCATCAAGACTCGCGAGAAAGGGTTTTGCCGTTGGGACGTGCATTCGCCATATCCCATCCATGGCATGGATGACGCAATGGGGCTGAAAATGTCCGGTCTGGGCAAAATCGTTTTTTTCGGCGGTCTCACCGGGACCCTGACAGCAGTTGGATTGCAGTTTATCCCCTCGTCGTTTCTGTATCCGCTTATCGTTCAGGGTAAGCCGACCAATCTGTTTACGATTCCTGCATTTTTCCCGATCATCTTTGAGCTGACGATTCTGTTTTCCGCGTTCACGTCGATCTTCGGAATGCTGATTTTGAATGGCTTGCCGCGATGGAATCATCCTGTTTTCAACTGGGACGCCTTTTCCCAATTCAGCGACGACGGCTTTTTCCTAATCATCGAAGCCACCGATCCGAAATTCAGCGAGGACGGTTCCGCGGAGTTCCTGCGCGAAGCGGGAGGCAAAGACATCACGCTGATCCACGACGATTAACTGGCCAAAAGAATGCGTTATTTTTTCCTCATTCTGGTTCTTGGCAGCATCGCGCTCGTGACGGTGACAGGTCTGCGTGGCGCAAAATCGAACAGGCCACCGATCGAGATTTTCCCGGACATGGACCGCCAGCAGAAGATTAAAAAGCAAACGGAAAGCGACTTTTTTGCTGACGGACGTTCCGCGCGACCCCCCATCCCGGACACGGTACCGATTGGATACAACTTTCCTGTCAAACCGGTCGCAGGCCAGCCGGCGCCGGAGGGTTTTTACAAAGGTTTCACGGGCGGCACGGATTATCGGGATACCGGCAAATTTGATGAGGGTCATTGGGGCACGGGCATCCCGGTTCCAGTGACCAAAGAACTGATCCTGCGCGGGCGGCAGCGATTTCAGATCAACTGCGCGATCTGTCACGGAGCGACCGGCGGAGGGAACGGCATTACCACGCAATACGGGTTGGTGGGCGTGGTGAATCTGCACGACAAACGCATCCGCGACATGGCCGATGGCGAGATCTACAACACCATTGTTCATGGCAAGAACACGATGATGGCCTATGGCGACAAGCTCAACGTCCAGGACCGTTGGGCAATCATTACCTACATCCGAGCATTGCAACGGTCGCAGAATGCGACATTTGCGGATGTTCCTGCAGATAAACAAAAAGAACTGGAGGCGGGCAAATGAGGAATTTGGACATCCGAGTTCAGAATGCAGAACTGCACGCCGATCATCCTGTTCTGCCTCCTTCCTTCTGCGTTCGGCCTTTACTAAAATGAGCGACGATTCCCACGCACAACACAGCCACCGCGCGGTTACGCTTCCGGAACCGGAGTGGTTCGATCCCAGCAAATCGAGCGGGTTGTTTAGGATCATTGCCGGCGTCGCACTGGTCGCGTTCGTGATTCTGGCGATTGCGATAATCCTGGGTTGGAAAAACCCGGCGCTGATTCAGCAATTTGCGTATTCTTGGCTGTTCGGCTTCTTGTTTTTCTTCACGATCTGCGCTGGCTCACTGTTTTGGATCATTGTCCACTACGCAACGGATGCATGCTGGTCGGTTGTCGTGCGACGCCAGTTGGAGAATGTAGCCGCTCTCTTCCCCTTCCTGGCATTGCTTTTCGTGCCACTCATCCTGTTCCGCGAGAGCCTCTGGCAATGGATGTCCATCGTCCCCGGGACCGATCATCTGTTTGATTCCAAGATTTGGTATTTTTATCCGACCGTTGGGGGTGTGACGGTCCCCATCTATTGGATCCGGCTCGTGCTGTATGGCGTGTTTTTCATTGGGGCCGCATGGACGTTCCGTGACAATTCGACGCGTCAGGACAAAACCGGTGACCCGGAAACGACGATTCGGCTGCGCGGTAAATCGTTCTGGTTTTTGCCGCTCTTCGCGTTGAGCCTCACATTTGCCGCCATCGATTGGGTGATGGCGCTGGACTACAAATGGTATTCGACGATGTGGGGTGTTTATATTTTTGCGGGATCCGCGGGCAGTTCGATGGCGGTGCTCGTACTGGTCGTTACGCTACTCAAGAGCAAAGGCTACCTCGAGACGGTGAACCTCGAGCACTATCACATCATGGGAAAATGGCTGCTCGTGTTCACGATTTTCTGGGCCTACATCGGGTTCAGCCAGTACATGCTTATCTGGTATTCGAACATCCCGGAGGAGACATCGTATTTTCTGCTGCGAAACACGGAAAGCTGGAACATCCTCAGCACGTTCCTGGTCGTGGGGCATTTCTTCATTCCGTTCGCGTTGCTGCTGAACCGCTGGATCAAGAAGAAACCTGCCGTGCTGAGCATCGCAGCGATCTGGATTCTCTGCATGCATTTGCTCGATCTTTACATCATCGTTCTGCCCAACATTCACCGTGAAGGTGTCGCACTGAGCTGGCTGGATTTCGTGTGTCCGGTGGCAATAGGCTCTGTGCTGGCTCTCGGCTTCCTCTCGCAGATCGGAAAACGTTCGCTTTTTCCAGCGCGCGACCCGCGGTTACTGGAATCGCTGCGACTCACCAATTGACGAAAAATGTTTGAATCCGTTTTACCAGGCAGCAAACCCGGATTTAGCACCTCCGCCAAGGCGTTTCTGGCGCTGGTAGCTGTGGCCTGCATCGCCTGGATTGCATTCGTTCTGTTTCGCGGCACGAGCCAGACGGATGCGGAACGTGTGTCCAAGCGGTTTGAAAATCTCGCCAAGCTGAATGAGGCGAACGCGAAGAAAATGAACTCCTATGCCTGGGTCGATAAGGCCAAAGGCACCGTCCAGATCCCTATCGACCGAGCCATCGATGTGACTGTCTCCGACCTGAAAGATAAGGCCCCCGCCCAAGCCAGCCCCATTGCGACACCTGCACCTGCACCTGCAGCAAGCCCGGCGCCCCCGCCCGCCACGGGAGCGTCACCGACCGTAACTCCCACGGCTGCAACCTCAGCACCTACGGCTTCGTCGGAAACGTCTCCCATTCCAACCCCTGCGGCAGCTTTTACCCCGTCTGAAAGCTCCGCGTCTCCGCCTCCCGGCGTTTCGCCGTCCGCTTCACCGACCCCATGAGCGCCTCTTCTGAAACCGTAATTTCCGGGAAACCGCCCAGCGTAAGCTCTGCCCGCTCAGCGGATTACGTGGAGAAACTCGCGCTGGCCGAGCGTGACGCCGCCATCGCGCTACCAGTGCTGCTGTTGTTCGCCTCCGCCATCATCTGGCTCGTCGGCTGGAGCGTTCTCAATTTCATTCTCGCCATCAAACTCGTCTCGCCAGGATTCCTTGGTGACGGCAGTTTCTTCACTTACGGACGCCTCCAACCGGTGGCCACGAATATTTTTACCTACGGCTGGGCTTCCTGCGCTGGAATGGGCACGGCTCTGTGGGTGATGGCGCGCCTCTGCCGCGTGCGGGTCGGGACACCCTTCTCAGTCCTCATCGGCACGGCTTTTTGGAACACAGGACTGCTCATCGGCATTATCGCCACCCAGGCCGGTGCGGGGCGTGCTTTAAAATATCTGGAACTACCCGTCTGGTCGCAACTGATCATGTTCCTGGGGTTTGCTCTGATTGCCATCTACGTCATCGGTCTTTTTGTCCATCGGCCGCCGGGTCCAGGTTTTATCTCGCAATTTTACATCGTCGCCGCCTTCCTCTGGCTCGGTTGGTCGCTGCTTGCCGCGAATATTTTTGCCAGTTTGCCATGGGTGAGGGGAGTGATCACTGCCGTCAATGGTGCGTGGTTCGCGGGGAATTTTCAGGGTTTATGGTTTACGGCGCTCGGACTGGCGGCGGTGTATTACCTGATTCCGAAGGTTACCGGCAAAGCGATCCACAGCTATTACCTCGCCCACCTCGGATTCTGGACCTTGGCCTTTCTCTATCCGTGGACGGGATTGCACCAATACAATGGTGGGCCGATACCTGCCTGGCTCATGACATTGAGTATTGTCGCTACGACGCTGACGATTGTCCCTGTGGCGACCGTTGCGGTGAATCATCATGTAACAATGGTCGGCTCCCATTTCATGATGCATTACAGTCCGACGCTGCGCTTCACGGTTGCCGGAGCGATGTGTTACACGGCGTCGGCAGTCACGGGAATCCTTCTCGCGCAACGTTCGGTGAGCCACATCGCTGGGATGTCGTTTGCAGGGGTCGCACAGGATTATTTCGTCCTGTACACATTTTTCAGCTTCGTGATGTTCGGGGCGATTTATTTCATCATGCCCCGGCTGGTCCGGCGCGAGTGGGTGTCGGCGCAGCTGATTAAATTCCATTTCTGGGGTGCAGCCTACGGAATCGGTCTGACGATCCTGTTTCTGACTGTCGCCGGGCTGTTCCAGGGCTCAGGCTGGAACAGTGCCGTCATTCGGCCGGTGATGGTTGCTCAAATGGCCGAAGCGCCATTGCGAGGAACGATTCTCGCCGCGTTTTTGTTACTCGCGGGGCACGCCGTTTTTGCTGTCCATTTCATCCTCATGGTTCTCCGGATGGGGCAGGTCAGTTCCGAACCGACGTATCTGGCTTCACCGACTGCGAGCTACGGCTACTACGAGGAAGAGGAACAAGAAACGCACGGGAAGGGGGCAGCATGAAACATTTTTTTCCAGGTATCCTGGCTGCATTTCTCATTGGCTGGCTTGGACAAGTTCTGCTGCCTTACAACGCGTTGAGCAGAATTGACCCATTTGTCGATGCCGATACGAATGAAATTTATCCCGTCAACGTTGCGGGTATCGCGAATCAGGGACGGGATGTTTACATCGCCAGCGGCTGTATTAGCTGCCACACACAACAGGTTCGCGCCGATTACATGGGCGGCGATCTCGAACGGCAATGGGGGGCACGGCGAACGGTCGCTCGGGATTACATGTACGAGGCCCCGGTTCTACTCGGCACCCTGCGTGTCGGACCGGATCTCGCAAGCGTCGGTGCGCGCGATCTCGCTGGTACAGGCGAAGCCGACCTCTCGACGATGGTCGCTCAGGAAAAGCTCGCGAGATGGCACTACATCCATCTGTACAATCCGCGAATTCTGTCTCCGGATTCCAACATGCCCGCTTACAAATGGCTGTTTGAAGAGCGTGAAATCAAAGGCCAGCCGTCTGTGAATGCATTGAATCTTCCCCCGGCATTTGCTCCGAAACCCGGCTATGAGATCGTGCCCAAACCCGACGCCGAAAAGCTCGTCGGCTACCTGCTTTCCCTGAATAAGAATCACAGCCTTCCAGAAGCCAAAGCGGCCGCGCCGGCTGCTTCACCTCAAGCCGGAGGGGCGGCTGCCAAATGAGCGAACACAAAATTCCGGAATTCCTCATTCCACAAAAATATCCGAAGCACGAAATGGAGGGCCGGATGGATTACGACGAGGCCGGCAACGTCGCTTCGTTACATGGCGCCATCGCCCGTGAAAAAAGCGAGCCCGCCTACGAGGGACAGAACAAACGCCTACCGAACTGGCTGACTGTCTTTTTTTGCGTCCTGCTTTTCTGGTCAGGCGGTTACCTTTTCCTGTTTGGCGGCGGCTTCCGGAACGATGTTTTTAGCGAACGCGAAACCGTCGCCACGATGTATTTCCCCCGATCGTCGGCCCCCGCCGGTGCCGCGCCGGAAACAGAAAAAACACCTTTTGAGCTTGGCAAATCTCTTTTTACCGGCACCTGCCAGGCCTGTCACCAAGCCTCTGGTCAAGGAGTGCCCGGACAGTATCCGCCGCTCGTCGGTTCCGAATTTGTCGTTGGCGGAGAACGCCGTCTGGTCTCGATCGTCCTTAAGGGCCTGCAGGGTCCGCTCACCATTCACGGTCAGAGTTACAACGGTCAGATGCCGGGCTGGGAGTCGTCGCTAAACGATAAAAAAGTTGCCGCCATTCTGACGTACGTCCGCAATGAATGGGGAAATAAAGCTTCCGAAATCAGCCCGGAAGGAGTGGCCGCTCTCCGCGCCGAACTTGCCAGTCGGACGGAGTCCTGGACCGAATCCGACATTCGTGCCATTCCCGAAAAAGCACCTCTTCCTGGCGGAAAGGAATCCGCCCCGGCGCCGGCAGCCGCTCCGCACTAGGCATCTTTTGTTAGAGGACTCTGGCTACGACGGGAAATTCAATGGTCCCGCGTGGCGTTCGCGCTCTAACAAGGATCGATTGAAAGACCCTGCGCTCCGTGGAGATCGGCGTGATCTCGAGCAGTGGTTCCTTCCCATTTTCTCCGGGGACGACACGCACGGAAAAAGCGTTTCCCTCGGTTTCAACCGCTTCGAGGTAAACGCCGCGATCCTTGCGAAGGACGATGTTTGTCGATTTCGGTTCAGGGGCTTCCCCGCGATTCCAGTACACAAAACGCGACGCAACGCTGGCCAGTGGCTCGATTTGGACTTCAAAGATCAGCACGCTCGATTCCGAGTGACGGTCATCGGTGACTACTCTGACCGTTTGGATCTGCTTGCCGATCCGGTCCCCTACGGAAAAAACCACTTTAACTGAGCCGGTTTTGCCCGGTTCGATGACGGACGTGGAACTGGCGGCAGCCGTGCAATAGCAATCCGGCTGAATCTCGAGCAACCGGATGGTGTGTTTTCCCGTATTTTTAAAAGAAAATTCGGTGGTTGCAGTTCCGGCATCCGAAAAAACCGTCGTAGACGCGGATTTGGTGGTCCATGTTAGCTGAGCGTGCGCAGCCCAGGCGGTGCAGAATAAGAGAGGAAAGTAGATCTTGAGGATTTTCATGAGGCGAACCCGCGATGCCGGCAAAAAAGCAAACGCCGCAACCAACGAAACCGGCTGCGGCGCTTGGATGAGATTGGACGTTACGGCAACGAACCGGGGACCTTTACGGTGATCGCTTGCGCTTCCACCTTGGCTTTGGCGTCGTCGAACAATAAGAGCAGCCCTGACTGACTTGGCGAATCGACCTCAGACAACGAGTCGTAGACAACTCCGAGCGTTGTGCTCGCATCTTGCGCAACCGTGAAGCTCCAGCTGGTGGGCAGGAATTTCGGGTAGATTGGGGTGTAACGCATATTCTCGATTCCATCGGTAAAATAGCCAGTAAAGTAGTTGTCCCACGCGTAGACGGAGATAGTAAGCGGCGTTGTGTAACTGATACCGCCCAGATCGGAGAACAAGACGTTCATAAACGTATTCGTCGAATTCAGATCGGCATTGTTGTAGAATCGGACGGTTCCCGTTGGACTTCCATAAGGGCCGACTGCGACAATATTTTGACCGGTGGCGCCGAATCCGGTGAGTTCCGCATTAAATACGGTGTAGTCCGGCTCGCTATCTCCCGTCGTGTCGATGTCGATGACATAGCCTTTGGGATAGTTCGGATGCGCATCGGCATCCCAGGAGGAGATGCCAAACTCGACCCCATAACCGCTGGAGCCAAAATCAACCAGACGGACGCCAACGTTCTGGATGTCGGGAAGTGCATAATTTGAACCCGGTGTTGGCAACCAAACCGTCGGCACGCGCGGGCTTGTTCCGATGAGCGAAAACACGTCTGCATATCCCGCCGTGGCACTTGGTGCGTTGGCAATGACAGTGCTTCCAGACGTCCCCCCAATCACGAGCCGGTTGCTAGGTGCGCGCGTTCCAGCCGCTTTGTGCGGCAGAATCTGAAATGGCAGCGCCACCGTATCGGTTGCGTCTTTGATCGTGACATAGCCGTCAAATTCGACCGTTTGTAACAGCGAACCCGTGCCACCCGCACTTCCGCCGTTCAATGTCCAGTCGGGCAGCAGCGACGGTGAAATCAATGCGGTTACATCAAATGTCGCAGAGCCATGCGCTGGGACCGTCAACGAAGACGTCGACGGCGTGATTTCTACTGCTCCGCTCGCGGCATCGTTCGAATAACGAAAATTCGATTCGATGGCGTACGAGCGTGTAGAGGCCGCGTAGTTTGTCACCTGAACCGTCTTGGTGATGGACTTGGGACCCACGACCCGGTGGAAGCCGAAGGATAGGCTCGGAGCGCTTCTTTCGCCGAGGACCACTGCCGTGGTCATGAGATTTGCCGCTTTGTCGACCCGGACTTCGCCGGCACCTATCCGCGTAATCGGAGCCAGGACTCCCGGAGCGGTCTGCGGATTGGTGACAATGTTGCGATAGGCGGAATTCATCAGGCGCGCCTTGATGTCGAGAGGTGTCGCTGTGGGGAATTTTTGGAGGAGCAAAGCGGATGCGCCGGCCACCATTGGAGCCGCGCCGGACGTTCCGCCGAAAGCTTCCTCTTCCGTGCCGGTTCCAGCGAGTGCGGAGACCGACGCGCCTGGAGCACCGATGTCGGGCTTGATTTCGTTATAGCTGACACTCGGTCCGCGGGACGAAGTGCTAGCCATCGCACCTGCCAGGCTGACCGGGTTGGCGTCCGAGATCGTTGCGGTCACAGGACCGGCTGCGAGAGCGAGACGCAACGGGCTCGTTGAGCCGTAGCCAAGAGTGTTGGTGATGACGAGCGTCGGAATGGGATTGAACGGGGTACCATTGTAGCTGCCACCAAAACTAAACGACGGGGGATCGCCCGCCGCATTGTTAGCCAGGACGACGCCGGCTGCTCCCAAATCAGCAAAATAGTCAACCTTCGCGCTGATGTTGTAGCTGCCACGATCCACCAGGACGATTTTGCCCGCAAAATCCGCCTCGGTCCTCCCCGGAGGCAGGGTGGCGGGACCACCGCCAAGGCCGCCGTAAATGAGCGGAGCTGTGACCGTTCCGGTGACCGGAGCCCAATCAACGGTGTTCGTGTTGGGATAGGTTCCAGATGCAGGACTTCCCGGTTGAACAACCAGCGGATAAGCCTTCGCGCTCGGGACGGTTGTTTGAGCGACGCTGATGACTTCCGGCGTTGTTGAGGGGGAGCCGACGATATAGGGACGATCGGCAGAATTGCCAGCGGAAGCGACTACGACGACGCCCAGCTTGACCGCATTTCCCAGCGACGTGCTGCCATCGTCCTCGATCTGGCCGTAGCTGGCGCCTAGAGAGAGATTGATAACATCTACATGATCCGAAGTGTCGCCGTCTCCATTCGGATCGAGGGCGTATTCAACGGCTAGCAGCTGTGCGACGCCGCTGCATGAGGTCGCTACGGCACTGCAAACTTTGATGGCGTACAGGCTGACGTCCGGCGCCACGCCTTGGTGCGTGCCGTCCGCACTTTTGCCGCCGATGATATCGGCGACATGAGTGCCGTGGCCGTTGAAATCGATGGGGTTCGAGTCACTCGAAAGCGGAGTATTCGGCCAGGATTCACCCACGAAGTCATACCCGCCGATCACTTTGGCCGTGGGAAAAGTTCCTGGAGCGATCACGGCGGGATTTGCATACGCTTTGTCATAAGCGGCGAGAGTGCCTGGGCCGCCCAGGTTTTTATGGGTGTAATCGATACCAGAGTCCAAAACGGCCACCGTTATGCCTGCACCCGTCACGCCGATATCCTGAAGGGCTGTCGCACCGACGTACGGCACTGTCTCCGAGAGGTGGAGTTGATAATCGTTCACGATTCTGGCGGATTTCACCCCCGCTATCTTCCGAATCGTGGGGAGTTTTGACGCGTCCACGGCTACGATGAGGGCGTTCAAACTGTGTTTCATCCGACCCAGTTCGCGAGCGCCGAGTGCCTTCAGTTTTGGACTGAGGGCGGATTGCGCGACCTGCAGCCTCTGCGCGAGGGATTTCTGCGCTCTGGTCGAAAGGCCGGCAGAACCCGCTTTGGTCCGTGCGACGGCGCTTGAGTCGTCGTTGGACAACTGGACAACCACATTCACTTCACCCGTCCGGACGTTCAACGGCTGCTGAAATGTCATCGGCGCAGGAACGCGGTTTTTGGCAGAGCCTTTGACAGCGGGCGGTCTCACCAGTGAAACCGGACGGGCACGGACACTTCGCGAAGGGCCGGACGCAGACTGTGCATGGACAGCTGCAGCCGAGGAAGTGACCACAGCTCCCGCCAAGATCAGGCTTGAAATCGTGTGGTGGTGAGCCCGTTTCCGGCGCGGACGGACAAGAAACAAGGCCAAAAGTCCAACTCCGGCGAGTGCCCAAGTGCCGGGTTCCGGAATAACCGTAAGAGACAGTGTCGCCGACTCGAAGATCAAAGGTGCCCCCGGGGCGATGTCCTCAATGAGAAGCGACCAAGGAGATGACGCGGATGAATCAAATAGCGTTCCTGTGAACAAACTCAAGCTTTCGACGGGCAGGAACGTTCCCGATTGGGGCATGTCGGGATTGATATTGACAGGGTCGGCGGCGAGATCGCTGAACTCAATGGTCCCCGTGAAGGTGTCGCCGTCCAAGCCCCAATCGAACGATCCCTGCGAAATCAGCGCGACGCCGAGGGTGCCGCCGGAATCCAATTTGACCAGTCCGATGTTAATTTCATTGTAGAACGGCGCCGAGAATGAATCATCCGGCTCCTTGGAAAACGTTATCGATACGGCGACATTCGTGATACTCAATCCATCGTACGCCGAGTAATTTGAGAAATCGAAGTCGTGAAGGCCGGCGCTTTCATCATAGGCGGCGCTATCCATGTTAGTACTAGTTACTGTCTGCGCGGCCGCATTCTGAACGGGAGCAAAATAACTGGCTAGCAAAGACCATGCAACGCAGGTTCCAATGGTAGCGAAGAGAGACCTCCTTCGCCGATTTGTTCTATTCTTCATGAGCTGATAACGAAATGACCAGACGCTCTTTGTGACCGGGGACCGGACGGCAGGGGACTGGTCGAATGTGCTGTTTGGTTGTGTGATGATTCCCTTAATTGCCTCGAACGAGGCCCATGGGCCCCCTTCTTGCGCAAGCAAGCCAACTACGCTGAGATTGCCTATCAAAATTCTGGGAAGGCCGGCAAGGCAAAAACAAAGGTTTTTTTCATATTCTACAATTTCTGGCTTTGGCTGGGGACGAGCGTTGTTGACGGCCATGCGCGCCACGTTGAAACCCTTAGAGCCGCTTTTGACGACGGAAGGCGGGCGAATTAGGATTGGCGATGAGAGCCATGGATTATCCCAGGCGGGTTCGAGTTTTGTTTGATGAAATGCATTCGGAGAGCTGGTCGGTCTCTCTGGAAATTGCCGCCGGGATGACTGCTCATGAGCCGGCAGCTTCGTCCTACGCGCGAGCGGCTGCGTTCCTTGGCGAACGTGATTTTGCCATCAAACGAAATGATTCAGAACAGCTGCACTCGGATTTTTTGCAAAAGACGGATATTCTAGCAATCCTTCACCCCTGCGAAGCGCGATGGGAGCCGGTCGTGCCGGGAGCTGGTTTGCCGCAGTTCACGGAACGCGAAATCGGGGACGTCGTGAAATGGGTGGCCGAAGGCGGGGCGCTACTGGTGATTTCCGAATACGAACATGAAAAATACGGCAGCAATTTAAATACAGTGCTCACGCCGTTCGGAATTGCTTTCCAAAACGACACGGTCCGGGATGACACAAATGCCGTCCGCGGGAATCCTTCCTGGATTCCGGGTTTTTCAGTAGACAAAGGGGTGCTTGGCCATGCCATTGAGAGCGCACACTTTTATCGGGCCGGGAGTTGTCGGATCGAGGAAGGCAGGGCGACGGCGGCGTTTGTGACATCGTTGGAGGCACGGCCCGCTGCGGCACCACTAATTGTCCGGGCGGAATACGGCAGGGGCAGGGTGATTGCGGTGGCAGACTCAAGCCTCTTTGGGGACCGGCACTTTGAGAAAAACGATCATCGTCAATTGTGGCGGAACATTTTTTACTGGCTTGCGACGCCGGCTTTTGAGCGGATGCAGGTGCTGGTTTCTGAAAGTCCGAATGTAAGGCTGCCGGCATGGAGACAGTTGAAGGAGACGGTAAATCAGCTGCGGTTGTTGGAGGCCGCGGATGGGTCGGTTCCGCTGGAAACCCGGGAGGCGGCTGCCGCGCTGCTGCCAGCCATCAACGAATCGATCGGTCAACTGTTACCGCGTTTTCCACATCAAACGATTTATCTGGAGCAAGTGCGGACCGATTTGCGGACGTGGGCGGATGCGGGTTTTGGAAAGCCGGATTTCGGAGCCTCGCTGGCGGCTTTCTCGCCGCAGATCGACCGGACAAACGACCGTGAGCACCTGATTGTTTTTCCGCTTTACACACCGAATGCTTCCAAAGACACCAAATTTGAGGCACTTATGGTTCGGACGCCCTGGCCGGAATGGCTGGCGAGGCTGGAGCGGACGGGGTATCGCAACAACAAATTCGTGCCAGGGCATCTGGTCGACTTTACGGACGGTTACGACAGCGAATGCGCGGTCTTGTTTCCCGAGACCATTTCGTTGAAGGCCCGGGCAACAAACAATTTTGCGATCATTTTTTGCGATCGAGAAGCTGCCCGCCTCCAGCGATATGCGCTGAAAGCGCAGCGATTCACACAATTTCCCGTCCATCCGCAGCTGGATTGCTTCCTCAAGTCCCTGGCCGTCATCCGGGATACAACGGCACTCTGGGATTTGATCCACGACAAATCACACAGCCTTGGCGAGTTGCCTTTTGATCCGTTCATGATCCGGCAACGGGCGCCGTTCTGGATGTATTCGCTGGAAGAGCTGCGCGTCGATTTAAGGGCGTTTGGCGAAGGGGAGAAACTTGCATTCGAGGGATTCCCATTTGCCCATTACGTGACGTATGCCGTGCTGTTCGACCGGATTTTCCGGTTTGCGATCAGCGGGGACCGGGTGCGCAATTACGATGCGCTGGGAGGACAACTGTTGTCCTCGTTTTTGCACCAGCGCGACATTCTTCTGTGGCGCGACAATCAGCTGGCCATTCGATGGGACTTGCTGTCGGACGGTGTCCGCGAATTACGCGAGGAGCTGGGAGCCCTGTACCGGCGTGGAGCGGATTGTTCGAAAATGACGTTCTGGCTCGCAGCCCATGACCTCATCTCGAAATATGTGACACCTAATGTGGCGTCCAAGTGGAGGAAGGACACCCGTGAAGTGTCCGACGAAGAGCAATTGAAAAAGTGGATTGATCTGGTGCACCCGGATGAATTTCCGCTGGGGAATTTTCACCTGAATTTGCTGAAGAAGATGAAGGCCGCGTTGTAGTGAATAGAGACGTAAGACTGCTTGCGCTACGTTCCCAAAGCGACGTTTTCCGGGTTGAGCCGCTTGTTCACCGCGGCAACAAGGTTTTTCAACAGGAACGGTTTCTGGAGAGTGTCAACGGTCTGACCGTTGTATTCAGCGGTCAATGCGGCGGTATCTGTGATGTAGCCGCTGCAAACGATCACTGGCAATGTGCAGCCCTGCCGTGCCAAGCCGCGAAGAGTGTCGATCCCATTGAGCTTTGGCATGTTCATGTCGAGAAGGACGAGTTCCACCTCCGCCTCGTGTTCTCTCAGATAATCGAGCGCTTCGGTGCCATTGGACATTTCGACGATCTGATATCCCGACCGGCGCAGAATGCTGGCGGCGACAGCGCGCACGTCTGTTTCGTCTTCGACGATCATAATCGTTTTTGATTCCGCGGATGGAATCGCGGCGATGGGCGAGATCTTTCGACGGACGGCAACCTCGGTTGCAGGCATTTGAGTCACGGTCGCGCGTGGCAGACAGACCATGAAGCGGGTCCCCACATCGACTTCGGTATGGAAATCGATCCAGCCATTGAGCTGGCGGGCGATCCCGTAGCACATGGCGAGGCCCATGCCGGAACCGCGCTCCCGATTCTTTGTAGAGAAGAACGGCTCGAAGACGTGTTTGCGCAGGTGTTCAGGAATGCCAGCGCCGTTATCGGCGACTTCGATGATGACGCTACCGGATTCGTGCGGCGGTTCAGCTTCGCGCGGCTGTTCGGCAACGCGGGCGTGAAGCGTTCCAGGCGGAGCGTTGTAGGTGCGGACGGTGATAGTGCCACGGCCGGATATGGCATCCCGGGCGTTGAGGAGCAGGTTCATGAGTACCTGGGTCAATTGCACGTCGTCGGCGGACACCAGCCAGAGGTTGTTGTCGAGAGAAAGCTCGACCTCGATCTGCGGCGGAATCGTTGCGCCGAGCATGGTGATTGTGTCCTTGATGACCGCGTTGGCTGACACCGGGCGAATCGTGACGACGCTGTTGCGGGCAAAACCGAGGAGCTGCCGGACGAGCCTGGCCGCCATTTGGCCGGCATCCGAGGCCAGAGCGAGGTGATGGTTGAGTTCCGGGGGAAAGTTTTCGGATTCCGTTTCGATGAGTTCGAGGTGGCCGTTAATCACGGTCAGCAAATTATTGAAATCGTGGGCGATGCCTCCGGCAAGGGAACCGATGGCCTCCATTTTTTGGGATTGGATGAGCTGCTTTTCGAGGCGTTTCTGCCGGCTCACATCGCGCATCAGCCATAGCCGCGCAAAAATCGTGTCTGCTGTGTCGCCAGTGGTCACACCAAGGGGAATGCATTCGCAAATGAGGATCTGACCAGCGGGCGTTTCGACTTCGACCTGGGCGCCCGGCTCCGACAGGAGTCGATTGACGGCTTTGGGATCAAAGGAGCGGAACTGTTCGAGGTGTGGGAGGGGCGTTCCGGCTGGGGCGCCGAGGATTTCGCGGCAGGCCCGGCTGGCTCGCAAAGTGTGTCCATCCGGCGCAGTCACGAGCAGACCGTTGGGGTTGTCCTCAAAAACGGCTTCGAGGAGGCTGTTGGCTTCGCGAAGCTGTTCGCGAGAGGATTCGAGGGCAGCGGTGCGTTCGCGGACGAGCTGGGTGAGGTGTTCCCGGGCAGTGCGCTGGCTGATGAGGAGAGTTTCGACTCCCAGCCATACGCGGTCGAGCGGCTCAGGCAAAGGAGTGGGGGTAATGGGTTGTTCGCGAAGCAATTGCTCGAATTGCGCGACAAGCTGTCGCACGGGGCGCGTCAAAGCGCTTGCGGCCCTCCACGCGCCAATGAGGGAAAGGACGGCGAGGACACAGGCCGCGATGAAGATGGTTTGCCAGGAAAGATTCAGTTTCGTGAGGGCCAGAACTACCGCCATGGGGACCAGGGACGCCACAGCCAGAAAGAGGAAACCACGGTGATGGAAAGTATTCATGGTCTCAAGCAGTCGTCGTGAATCGATCGGTCGAATGTTACGCCGGATGCGTCCGGCTTCCACATTGGGCGCTTTCGCACAATAACGACATCCATTTTCTGGCGGAACCAGAAACTTTCGTGCAGGGCAGGAAGTCAGCGCTGGCTTCGCGATTTTATATTACATACATTGTCTGATGTTATAGATATGAGGATCGCTCTGAGGTATTTGCGGGCTTGTGAATAAGTTGTTGAAGAGTCTTGCCGTCCTTGCGTCGCACTTAAGTCCTTGCTGAGTTATCCACAGCGATTTCCGAAAAACCGCTTTATCCGGCCAGACGTTTTCGAGACCATTTCGTCCGCCGTTTCCGGATCAGCGCGCGATTTTAGGGACCCACCTTAAACTTGGTTCTCGCGCAATCCGTGGTGGAGCAATGTTCCACGCGCTGATGGAGCGCTCATTGAATCCGCCAAAAAAGCTTTGGGTTTGACACCCCCGCGCCGGCACCCCTAGGTTCCTCGCCCCACTTTACATCCCAATGTCAAAATTACGCGTTCTTGTCGCAGACCCCATTTCGCAGCGCGGCGTCGACGAACTTGCCGCAGGCGGCTTTCTCGATGTGACCGTCAAGACAGGACTCACTGAAGACCAACTGATCCAGGAAATCCAAGGTGTCTCCGCGCTGGTGATTCGCAGCCAGACCAAGGTCACGGCAAAAGTTCTGGAAGCGGCCACGAGTCTGCGCGCGATTGGCCGCGCCGGCGTGGGCGTTGACAATGTCGATGTCGAAGCGGCCACGAAGCGTGGCGTGATTGTAATGAATACGCCCGGCGGCAACACCATCTCGACCGCCGAACACACGTTTTCGTTGCTCCTGGCTATGGCACGCAACATCCCTGACGCTCATGCCAGCATGCGAGCCGGCAAATGGGACCGCAAAAAATTTGAAGGCGTCGAGATTCTGGGCAAAACCATCGCGATCTTGGGCATGGGCCGCATTGGAACGGAGCTGGCGCGACGTTCGATGGCATTCGGGATGCGTGTTCTGGCCTATGATCCCTACTTGTCGGCGAGCCGTGCCCGCTCGCTTCAGGTGGAATTGATGGATGATCTCGATGAAATCCTCCCAAGAGCTGATTTTCTGACGGTTCACATGCCATTGACGCCGGAAACAAAAAACATGATCGACGCGCGGCAACTCGCGCTTTGCAAACCCGGCATTCGCATTGTGAATTGCGCCCGCGGCGGTTTGATCAATGAACAGGCACTCTGTGAAGCGTTGAAAAGTGGTCATGTCGCAGGGGCTGCGCTGGACGTGTTTGAAGTGGAGCCGTTTCCCTCCGAAGCGCCGTTAAGGTCGACACCAAACGTCGTGTTGACCCCTCACCTGGCCGCTTCGACGACGGAGGCTCAGGAAAATGTCGGCATTGAAATCGCGGAAGCCATCCGCGCAACGATTCTCGAAGGGACCATCCGGAACGCGGTCAACATGCCGAATATCGACGCCAAGACGCTCGCAGTAGTCGGCCCTTACCTGGCTCTCGGTGAGGCGCTTGGCAACTTTTTGGCACAGATCGCTCCCAATCGGTGCGACCGGCTCAGCGTGAATTACAGTGGTAAAGTCAATGAAACCAATACGACGCCGATCACGCGAACGATTCTCAAAGGGTTTCTCCTAAAGGTCGGCGGTAACGAAGTGAATTCGGTCAATGCGGCAGCCCTGGCAGAGTCACTGGGATTGAAAGTGGCGGAAACGCGCCAGAGTGTTCCTGGAGACTTCACCGAACTGCTCGAAGTAAGTGCATCTGCCGGCGACCAGAACGTGTCGGTTGCAGGAACGTTTTTCGGGACGACACCGCGCATTGTGACCGTGAATGGCCGCCACCTGGAAGCGAAGCCTCAAGGTACACTGCTCATCCTGGAAAATCAGGACGTTCCAGGCATCGTCGGCAAAGTTGGCACAACACTTGGCGCGCACGGAGTGAACATTGCAGGCATGTCGCTCAGCCGAAACGAGATCGGTGGAAGGGCGCTGACGGTGCTGAACCTGGACAGTGTTCCGCCTGATGATGTCCTCGCATCGTTGACCAATGCGACGGATATCCTGAGCGCAAAAGTGGTTACGTTATAAGACCGCCGGAACGCCGGAAGTTTGTCTCTTCTGGTGAGTTCTGTTCTTTCACAACCAGCGGTCTTGCGCCTCAACGTTGTGCCGGAAACCGAGACAGGCTGGGTTCTCCCACTGTTGGTTGGCATCGGTTCGGAATTGAATAGTTTGGCAAACAACCGCGTCTTTTGTGAACACATCCATGAAAGCACTCTGGTTCAGCTCTACGTCCCGGCTCATCGCCGGCATCCTTGCCGCTTCGGTCGCTCTCCTCGCCATGCCCTCCGCGGCGCATGCGGACTCTGACTGGAAACGAAAGAAGAAGCATGGCCATTATTACGGAGAGTACTATCGTTATCCGCGGTCGAGCTTCACGGTTACTTTTGGCACCGGTTACCGCGGGCGCGGATACTACTACGGCCCTCCTGGCGCAGCCTATTATTATGATGCTCCAGGCGTCGTCTACTATCGCACTCGCAGCGCAGTTCCAAGAGGCTATTGGGGCGACTACTACTATGACGAGGACCGCGGCGGGCGCTGGTCCGTCGAGGCCCGCGTCCAGCGCGCGCTATCCCGTCGCGGATACTATTATGGTCCAATCGACGGCGACATTGGCCCTGGGTCGCGCCGCGCGATTGCACGCTATCAGGCCCAAAACGGATTGCGAGTGACGGGCACGATTACCCGCGGTGTGCTGCGTTCGCTGGGAATCTGACGATCCTACAGGAAGTAACGGTGCCTGGCGCTTCTTTGGCGCAGGCACCTGCGCTACGTTCTAAAGCGGGGTCCGGTTAACGTCTTTGTAGTAAATATAGGTCGCTGGTCCCGTTCCCATTGCGACAAACCATTGCGGGCAATAAGGGGCTATCCACAACGCGTCACCTTCCGTTACCGGATACCAGTCGTCACCCAGACGATAGATCCCGCTGCCCGCGAGGAAAAGCATGCCATGCTCCATGACGTGTGTTTCCACAAACGGCAGCGCGGCGCCCGGATCATAGGTAAAAATGTTAACCGCCATGTCAGCGCTTAACGAATCCGGAAGCAATGTCTTCAGCCGCGCACGCGGATCTCCCAGATAATCGACCGCCGGAACATCGTCCTCGTTTGCCGTGAGAAATGCCGGCTGTTCGACACCTGCCAGCGGTTCATAGCGCTTCCGAAACATGAGCAGCCTGGCGCCTCTCGCTCCCTTTGCAGCGATGTCGTAGGCCGTGCCCGGCGGGATGTAGGAATAACCCCCTTTGGTGAGCGGAATCTTGTTAACGGTTACTGATCCAGAGATGACATAAAGAAAGATTTCGTATCCGAACGTTTCCCCAACGCCGCGGCCGCCTTTGTGAAGGTCAACGATTGTCTGGACAAGTCTTGCCCCCATCCCTGCGGAGAGATTGACGTAAGGCGTGCAATCCGTCCAACCGGGCAGGGCACTGGCGACATATCCGTCCCGTGCGATGATGGCGTAGTTGGATTTTACAACAGTGCGGGTCAATCCGAGCGGATGAGTCGTCATAAAGTAGGTGTAATTAGTTTGCCGCGATGCGATGGCGAAAATCTGCGGTCAGACAAAACGGCCTGGCCCCGGACGATCGTTCGTTCCACCGTCCCACGAACCGTTTTGCCCACATACGGGCTGTGTCGGTGCCGGTAGAAGAGTGAATCGCTCGCAATGGTTAGTGCTTTTTCCCGATCCACCAGCACGCAGTCCGCATCCAATCCGGCCGTGATGCTTCCCTTTCGATCAGCAATGCGAAAGCGCTCCGCCACATTCTTTGACATCAACTCGGACAACTGCGCGACCGATAGTCCCAGATCCATCATCAACGGCAGCATGTGCTGGCATCCCATAATCCCGCCCCAAACTTTGAAAAAATCCGTATTCTGTTTCATGGAAGGCGGCGCCGGAGAGTGATCGGAGCCGATCGTTTGCACTTCGCCGGCGACCAGCCGCCCCCAAAGATCATCACGTTCGGCGCGTTTGCGGATGGGTGGCGCGCATTTCGCGGCGGCGCCGATGCGTTCGACATCTTCCTCCGTAAAAACGAGATAGTGCGGACAGGTTTCGCACGAAACATCCGCGCCCCTCGCGCGGGCCTCAGCGATGGCAGCTACACCTTCGCCGCAGCTTACGTGGACGATGTGAAGACGGCAGCCGGTTTCAAAGGAAATCTCGATCGCGGCGCGGATTGCCTCGAGTTCGGCCCACACCGGGCGCGAGTTCAAGTAATCACGAATGGATGTCCCATGTTTAAGCTGAGGCTGGTCGATCTCCGCATGCACGGCAACGAGCATGTCCAGTTCTGCGGCGCGACGCATGCCTTCGCGTAACGCCGGCAGATCGACATTCGGAAAATCTGCCAGCCCACTGTAGGACATGAAAGCCTTCAATCCGATGGCACCGTTTTCCTTGAGACCGGCGAGCTCGTCCAGATTTCCCGGGAGAAGTGCTCCCCAGAGGGCAAAATCGACGATTGATTTCAACTCGGCGAGCTTTCTCTTTTCCTGCAACGCCTGGGCATTGAGCGTTGGGGGTAGCGAGTTGAGCGGCATGTCGAAGTACGTCGTGATGCCGCCTGCCGCAGCCGCACGTGAGCCGGTTTCGATTCCTTCCCAATCCGCCCGGCCCGGCTCGTTAAAGTGGATGTGCGCATCGATGATACCAGGCAGGATTTCCAGACCCGTCGCATCGATTTCTTCAGCGGCAGAACCAGTCCCCTCCTTGCTGACCAGGGAAAATTTACCGTCCGCGATTCCAACGAAAGGAAAAGGCGATGCGCCGTGGATAATAAGATCAAAATCAGGCATTTGCGCGATGAGGATGATGGTCTGGAATCTAAAAATCCCTCTTTCGGAGGCCCTTGAATTTTCGACGCGTTTTACATCCTGGCAGATGACGCTTTCTGTTCATCCGGCGCATCCTACAAAGGGGCAAAATCGTGTCAATGCGGCGGAGATGAGGAAACCAAATTAACGCGATTCAGGTGGAGACCTCAGTCACAGACTCGTGCCCAAGGTCCGGAAAAGACGTTTCTCGCTTCCACTTGCCGATTCTGCGCGGCGAGGCTTAATTGCCCGTCCCTATGGAAAACGTTATCATCGTCGGGACAGGTTGCGCCGGCCTTACGGCTGCGATCTATACCGCCCGCGCCAATCTGAATCCCCTTGTTCTCGAAGGAAAAGAGCCCGGCGGACAGCTCACCACGACGACATTGGTCGAGAATTTTCCCGGTTTTCCCGAGGGTATCGACGGCCCGATGCTCATTATGAACATGAAAGATCAGGCGGCCAAATTCGGCGCTCGATTCAGCTACTCGATCGTCTCCGATTTTGAATCCGGAAATGGTAACGGCAAGGCGCACCGCATCAAAATCGAAGATGAATGGATCGAAACGCGGACGCTCATTATCGCCAGCGGAGCCTCGGCGAAATGGCTCGGACTCGAGGGTGAAGGGAAACTGGTCGGTCATGGATTAACCTCCTGTGCCACGTGCGATGGCGCGTTTTACCGGAATGTGCCGGTCGCGGTCATTGGCGGCGGCGATTCGGCCTGCGAAGAAGCTCTTTTCCTTACGCGGTTCGCCTCGAAAGTGTATTTGATACACCGGCGAGACACCCTGCGCGCGTCGAAAATCATGGCCAACCGTGTCCTGGCGCATCCGAAGATCGAGATGGTCTGGAACAGCGTACCTCTGGCCTATGTCACCGACGAGAAAGGCGAAATGAAAGGTCTTCGAATTCGCGACGCAAAAGGCGGCGCAGAACGCGAACTGGAAGTCGCCTGCGTTTTCGTCGCCATTGGTCACACGCCAAATACCGGGCCGTTTATCGGCAAATTGCCCACCGATTCTAACGGTTATTTGCTCCAGTCCAAGGGAACTGCAACCGAGATCCCCGGGATTTACGCAGCAGGCGACGTTGCGGATCATGTTTATCGGCAGGCGATTACAGCAGCCGGTCAAGGCTGCGCCGCCGCGATCGAAGCGGAGCGTTACCTCGCTGATCTGCATTTCAACTGAGTAAAAAAATCCGATCCGCGGAACGCACAAAGCACAGGACGGAACACGCTGTTTATTTGAGTTCCCCCTGTTCGGTGTGGCTATTTTCCGATTTGTAGCTTAGTTCCGGGCGCGTTCTCCCTTGAAAATTTGCGATCTCACCCAGTTTTACTCCCCGGTGGGAGGCGGAGTCCGACGGTACTTGCAGGAAAAGATCGCCTATCTGCGGGCGCAACGGCCGGATTGCGAGCATATTCTGATCATTCCAGGCCATCAAACGACCTGCGAACGAGGCGAACGTACAGCGGTTTACACCATCAAATCGCCGTTGGTTTCGCGGACGTCGCGTTACCGGATGCTGTTCAATCTTGGCGCTGTCGAAACGATCATCGAGCGGGAAAAACCGGATGTAATCGAGTCCGGTGACCCCTATCAACTCGCCTGGAAAGCTCAGGCCACGGGCGAAGCGTTACGCATTCCGGTTGTCGGCTTTTATCACTCGCATTTCCCGGAAGCATACGTCCGGACCATTGCGAAATTCCTGGGGTCCACGGCGAGCGATGCCATGATGGATCTCGCAAAACGTTACGTCGGAAAGCTTTATGGACGTTTTTCCCGAACATTCGTGCCTTCCGCAGGCTTGGAAAAAGTCCTCAACGAATGGGGCGTGCGTAACACCACCGTCATCGAGCTGGGCGTCGACACTGCTGTTTTTCGTCCCGACCGCTCTCTGCAGTCCGGCATCCATCAAACGCTCGGTGTCCCGGACGGCATTTTCCTGCTGCTTTACGTGGGCCGCCTCGCTCCCGAGAAAAATGTTAAAACGCTCTTCGCGGCCTTCGATCAGCTTCACAAGAAAATGCCGGGCCGTTTTCACCTGCATATCGTCGGCGATGGCACAACGCGAGACAGCCTTGAACACCTCCAGGAAGCGACACGTGCCGTCACGTGGCAGAAATTTTGTGCGGACTCGGGTGAACTGGCTGCGATCTACCGGGCGGCAGATTTGTTCGTTCACCCGGGTGTCCAGGAGACGTTCGGCCTTGTTGCCCTGGAGAGTCAGGCCTGCGGAACGCCTGTAGTCGGTATCCGCGGCAGCTATATGGACCGCATTATTTTTAGTGATCAAAGCCAGTGGGCGGCGGAAAATTCTCCGGAGGCCCTTGCTGGCGCGATCCTGGACGCGTCGTCGCGATCGGATCTCCAGGCAATCGGTCTCGCAGCGAGTGAGCGTGTTCGTGCAAGATACGACTGGACGACGGTTTTTTCCCGGCTCTTCGCACTTTACGAATCCGTGCTGCGTTCAAGATAGCCACCCTGGAGTCTCACTGAAAGGTCCGCTGACCAAGCCTTGTCGGACGTTTTTAGATGCAGTTTTTGAGCTTTAAGAATTCTTGAAGCGCTGAAAATATTAGTGGCTCACTACCCATGGAAATCCCTGCCCCGTCCCTAGTGTCCGCCACGATGCTGAAGCATTGTCAGTATTTCTTTCTCGCGCTCGTCGCCATTCTAACCGGAAGCGGCTGCACGGCAGTTCAGGATATCCGGGACGTTGTCAGCAGCAGCAACCCGTTCTTTCAGCCAACAGGCCCTGCCCGCATTGTTATCTACCTGAGTGAACAACGGGCCTACCTGTATCGCGGTGGCCAGCTCGCTGCCACCACGCGCATTTCCAGCGGACGCGAAGGTTACGATACGCCGACGGGCCGTTTCAAAGTCACCGAGAAGGATATCGACCACACTTCGAGCCTCTACGGCGCTTATGTTTCCAGGGACACTGGCGACGTGGTGAAATGGAACGTCGATGTGCGCAAAGATCGCCGGCCGCCAGGCTCGGTATACGTTGGAGCGCCTATGCCGTATTTTCTGCGGTTTCACGGGGGCCACGGCCTGCACCAGGGAAATGTTCCGCGTTATCCCGCCTCGCATGGCTGCATCCGGCTCCCGGCACCGGCAGCAAAGAAGTTCTTTGATGCCGCAAAGATCGGCACTCCCGTGATCGTGCGTGCGTAAGAATACGAACCAACTAGTCCAGCGTAACGTTGCTGCTCCCTGGTCGGGCGCGGACGCGTTGGAGAATATGACCCGAGCGATCCGTGACAACCCAGGCTTGCCCGACGCGGGAGTAGAACGAAGCGCGTGCGCCGCCGGAAATACCGGCCACCCAATACCAACGCCCAAAGCGATCCACAGTATAGATATTCACTGTCCGTCGTGTTTCGTTTCTGAACCGCAAGTGCGAGTCCCCGGTCACGGGCGGCCGCGAGAGATACCACCAAGGCGCAAAAGGATCATCGACGGCGACGGGCGGCCGCCCGCCGTCAGTGCGGAAATGAAACGTGTCGCCTTCCTTTACTATGTCGGTATGTTTCCGCCGCGCCGTTACATAGGTCACGGTCAATGTTTTTTCCCGGTTCCTGGCTGGGTCCCCACCCAAATTATCGTTGCTGACTTTAAACTTGAGACGCCCACGGTCCGCATATCGCTGAACACGTTCCGTGACGTCTTTGCCTTTGTTCCCGGCGCCGTACCAGGCATCCACAACACGGATTTGCGCCATGGCGCTGGAAACCAGCAAGAGAAAGAGTGTCACAGGGAGGAGAAATCGGGCGGGCATAAAGCCATTTGCTGTCGTTATCTGAGTGGTGTCAAGGTTAGGGAAAAAGGCTGTTCGAAAGTCTGCGGTTTTTGTCTGTATTGATCGGACAAAAAGTGCATTGTTCTTGTTCGTTGGATACGATGAGAATGGGTTTTCATTGCTTTTTCTTAAGCACTTCGTTATCAGGAGGTTTCGATGACGAATGGAGTTGAAAGTGGCGAAAAGATCTTCGAAGGGCTCGCCGTCGCTCCCGGCATCGCCCAGGGTGTCGTTTATACCTACCACACCGAAGACGAGGAACTCCCCGATTACACCCTTGAGCCACACGAAATTCCCGGCGAAATCGCCCGTTTTGAAGCTGCACTCATTGCCACGCGCGCCCAGATCATTGAAATGCAGCAGCAGATCGCCGAAGCCATTGGCGCGACTGATGCCAGCATTTTTGACGCTCATCTGCTGGTAGTTGAAGACCGGACCTTGATCGACGAAGTCCTCAAGCTGCTCGAAAAAGACCGCAAAAACGTCGAGATTATCTTCCAGAAAGTCGCCGATCGTTACTCTGAAACGCTCAATCGCATCGACGATCCGTATTTGCGCGAACGTGCCGCAGATATCCACGACGTGACCCGGCGCGTCATTCGCAATCTCCTCGGCAAGGGCCATCGAGGACTCGCCGATGTGCGTCATCCGCATGTGCTGGTGGCGCACAATCTCACGCCGTCGGACACGGCCATGCTGAACCGCGAATTTGTGCTCGGCTTCGCCACGGATGTCGGAAGCAAAACCTCGCATACGGCCATCATGGCCCGATCCCTGGGCATTCCGGCAGTCGCAGGTCTGCACAACCTCAACGAACACGTCAAGGACGGGCAGCTCATCATCGTTGACGGCTACAGTGGCCGGGTCGTCCTGAACCCGACTCCGGAAACGCTCGCCCGGTTTGCCCAGATCGAAGAGGACAAGGAACATGTCGAGGAAGAACTCGAGACCCTGCGGGAAACGCTCTCCACGACGCGGGACGGGCGCCACGTGGTCCTCGCCGCAAACATCGAACTGCTCGAGGATTTACCGAGCGTGGACGAACACGGCGCCGAAGGCATCGGTCTTTATCGCACCGAGTTTCTCTATTTAAACCGCGTCGAGTTTCCGAGCGAAGAAGAGCAATATGTCGTCTACGAGCAAGTGGCCCGAGCGACGGCCCCCAACGACGTCGTCATTCGCACAATGGACCTCGGCGGCGACAAGCTGCTCACCGAAGACGAAGAAAAAGAGCCAAATCCATTCCTGGGTTGCCGAGCCATCCGTTGGAGTCTGGAAAACATCGATGTCTTCAAGACTCAACTCCGGGCCATCCTCCGTGCCGCGTCTGCCTGCGGTAACATCAAGATCATGTATCCCATGATCTCCTCGCTGCAGGAAGTTCGTAGGGCCAACGAGATTTTGCAGGAATGCAAAAACGAACTCCGCGTCGAAGGCACGCCCTTCGGAGAATCGGTCGATGTCGGCATCATGATCGAAATCCCGAGCGCGGCCATCGTCGCCGACCAGCTTGCGCGGGAAGTGAAATTTTTCAGCATCGGCACGAATGACCTCATCCAATACACAGTCGCCGTCGATCGCGTGAACGAACGCATCGCCCACCTCTACCAGCCCACGCATCCGGCCGTGATCCGGCTGATTAAGACCGTCGTCGATGCCGCACATTCCGCAGCCATTTGGGTGGGCGTTTGTGGCGAAATGGCTGGAGAAATCCTGCTGACTCCCCTGCTTCTTGGGCTTGGCGTCGATGAACTGAGCGCGTCCGCCCCGCTGGTTCCACGTGTGAAACGTGCCGTCCAGCGGTTGGAACAATCCGAATGTGAGGAACTCGTACGCAAGATTCTTCAGATGGACCAACCAGACGCCATCCTGGAAGCCACCGAAGCCGTGGCCCGGAGCCGTTACGCAGAACTGCTGGGGTAACGGCTGGAGGGATAAACGGTGCTCCGCCCGTGTCGTAACGATCTCAGGGCAAAAAAACCGACCAGGTCCCGCATCTTACGAGCGCTGTCGGGTACGGGAGAACTCAACACGCCGTGAAACAGCAAACGCTGATTGATTACTACTCCAGGCGCGCACACGAGTATGAGCACGTCTACCACAAGCCAGAACGCCAAGCTGATCTCCTTCGCTTGAAAGCGCATCTTCGATGCCTCTTAAAGGGGCGTGACGTTTTCGAATTGGCATGTGGCACTGGCTTCTGGACGGCGGCCATCGCAGACGGCGTGGAGTCGATCCTGGCGATCGATGTCAGTAAAGAAGTTCTCGATATCGCGCGCTCGAAAAATCTGGATTCAGCGAGAGTTTCCTTCGCGCGCGGCGACGCGCTCAACCTGACTGGACTCGAGGGCACCTTCACTGCCGGATTTGCGGCGTTTTGGTGGTCACATGTCCCCGTGGCGAAGCTTGCGCCGTTCCTTGAGGGATTCCACTCCGTCTTGCTTCCAGGCGCGCGGGTTACGTTTGCCGACAACCGTTTTGTGGCAGGTAGCAGCACCCCTATTTATCGCACGGATGAAACCGGCAACACGTACCAACTGCGCCATCTCCAAGACGGAAGCTCATACGAAGTCCTTAAGAACTTTCCGACCGCAGGACCACTGTTTGACGCCGTGCGCCCGTACTCTGATACCGTCGACCTGGTCGAGTTCGACTACTTTTGGTGCCTCACCTACGATCTCAAGAGAGTTTAACATTTGACGGAGCATTTCAGCGTCCGCCACCGCGCGCACGAGGACTGAATTTACGTAAGCTGGTTTTCGAACAGCTCGATAATTTCGCCCGTCGGACCCTTGAAGAAAGCGATCTTCACCGGGACCACTCCAATTTCAGCGGACGGAATATCGACGACCCTCGTCTCTTCGGTCACTTCGTAGCCCGCCGCCCGCACCCGCTCCAGTAAAGCCGCTGTATCGTCCGTGCGGAAAGCGACGTGCAGGATCGCGCCGTCCGGTTGCGGCGCAGGGGAGCCACCGGCGAAAATTTCCACGTAATTTCCATCGCCGGTATCCAGCATCACTCCGCGACGGTCGCCTTCACCCCACGAAATTTTCTTCTTAAACCCTAAAATATCCGAGTAGAAGCTGCAGGCTCCTTCATAATCAGCGGCCCGAAGTGCGATGTGATGGAATCCGGTAATGGTGCTCATTCCTCTGTTTTAGGGAATGCCCGGATCACCGCCAGCCCGAAATCGCCGTTTGAGGACGTGGGAAAAGGGCATGCACCAACGAATCCGGCACGAAAATCGCTTTGCCGGACGGCATGATTCCACTTTCAAAAACCGGCCCCGCCGCGGATCCGATTGTGCGCCGGGGCTGGCACGTCGTCGCTGCATCCGCCGACATCCCAGCCGGCGAACTGGTGAAACGCAATCTCCTCGGCGAGGATTTGATCGTGTGGCGAAATAATGACGCCGTGCTCGCCTGGCAGGATCTGTGCATTCACCGAGGCGTCCGCCTTTCGCTGGGTAAAATCGTCGACGGCTGCAACGTTCAGTGCGCGTATCATGGCTGGACGTACGACGCGACCGGCGCATGCACGCACATTCCCGCGCATCCAGCCCTGAAACCGCCGGCCAAGGCCCGTGTCCGCACTTACACGTGCGCAGAAGCTGCAGGATTGATCTGGGTCTCGCTCAGCGACGAACCTGGCCCCCTGCCCTACCTGCCCGAATTCGACGATCCGACATTTCGCCAGGTTCGGAGCGGTCCTTATTTCGTCGCCGCCGGTGTCACACGCATGATCGAAAATTTCCTCGACGTCGCCCATCTGCCCTTTGTCCATGAAGGTTATCTCGGCACGCCTGACCAGGCAGTCATCGACGATTACAACGTCCAGCCGCTGGGCGAAGGCCTTTTTGCTCCTAACATCGGCATCTTCCAGCCGAACCCCGACGGCTCGGGAAAAAGCGGAAAAGTTTTTTACGATTACGGCGTGCTCAATCCGTTTTGCGTCTATCTCCGGAAAAAGCAGGGCGCTAACATCATGACCCTCGTTTACGCGATCACACCCGTCCACGAGACATCAAGCATTGGTTGGTTCGTGACGATGATGAACTACGCGCACGACGTCCCGGAGTCGGAGATCGCGGCATTCCAGGACACAATCATTTCCCAAGACAAACCCATCGTGGAATCCCAGCGCCCCGAGCGCGTCCCGCTGGATCTCTCTGCAGAACTCCATCTCCGCTCCGATCGGTTGGCAATTGCCTACCGGCAATACCTGCGAAAGCTCGGTCTCTCATTTGGAACGGAGTGACACCGGTTCGTGTTTGTTACAGCACGGAAATCATTCCGCCATCGACGTAGAGGATCTGTCCATTGACGAACGACGAGGCTTCGCTGCAGAAAAAAACCGTCGCGCCGGCAAGTTCGGCGGGAGTGCCCCAGCGCCGCGCGGGGGTGCGATCTTTTACCCAACTGTCGAACTCCGGGTTGTTGGCGAGCGCTTGCGTCATTTCGGTGATGAAATAGCCGGGGCCAACCCCATTGATCTGGATGTTGAACGGCGCCCAGTCGGCACACATCGCCTTTGTGAGCATTTTCAATCCACCTTTGGCAGCCGTGTAGGGCCCCGTGGTCTTTCGCCCCGCATCGGACATCAAGGAACAAATGTTGACGATCTTTCCAGCTTCACGCCGGATCATGCCTTTGACGACTTCGCGCGAGACCAGCATGGCGCTCGTGAGATTCGTGCTGATAACTTCGTTCCACGTTGCCATTTCCACTTCATCGAGCCGGACGCGGCGCTGGATGCCGGCGTTGTTTACCAGACAATCAATGGGACGGGTGGATTCGAGCTCGGCGACGGCGGCGATGATTGACGCTTCATCGGTGACGTCGAACGCCGAGCCCTCCACCAGAAGGTCTTCCGTGCACAATTTTTCGACTGCCTGCCCGAGTTTCTCCGGGTTGCGCCCATTGAGAATCACCCGGGCACCGTTTTGGGCGAGACCGCGGGCGAGTTCGAAACCGAGGCCGCCATTGGAACCGGTTACAAGGATGCGTTTAGCGGACAGATCGAAAAGGGACGGGTTCATGGAAAATGACGGGTTGCTTCTCCCAGCAGATCATGAAATGATAGCGCTATCAAATGATTCTTCGATGATGCCCCCGGAAAAAATCCTTAAATCTTCTCCCAGACTCTCTCATAGAGTCACCCTGAAAGATGTTGCCGATGATCTCGGCGTCGGAATGATGACTGTCTCCAGGGCCCTCAACAAACCGCATCTCGTCGCCGAACCCCTCCGCACCCGCATCCTCGACGCCGTCGCCCGAACGGGTTACGTGCAGAACCGTGCCGCAAGCGGCCTGGCTTCCGGCGGCGTGCCGCTCATTCCCGTCATTCTGCCCACCCTGCATCACTCCGTCTACGTGCCAATGCTGGATGGCCTCTATTCCGTGTTGCCGGCAGCCGGCTTCGAAATCCTCGTTTCCTGCACGGAATACCTCGCCGGAACCGAGGAAACGCTCGTCGCCAATCTCCTGGGCTGGAACCCGCGCGGGATCGTTCTTTCCGGCACCGATCACACCTCGGCAACCATCGCTCGGCTCAAACAAGCAAAAATTCCAGTTATCGAGGTGATGGATACGGGCGGCATTCCCGTGGACCGTAGCGTCGGATTTTCCCACGAAGCCGTCGGGATCACCGCCGCCAACTACCTGGCCGGTCTTGGGCGCCAAAACATCGCTTACATCGGGACGCTCGCCGAAATCGACAGCCGCAGCATCCGGCGCATCCGAGGATTTCAGAGCACGCTAAAAGAGCAGGGCCTCCCGGAAGGACTGATCCAAAGCTCAAGCGAACCGTCGTCCATCGGCCTCGGACGCCGACTTCTGATCCAGCTTCTCGAGCGTCAACCCGCAACCGATGCGATCTTTTTCGGAAACGACGACCTCGCCGCAGGCGCGCTTTTCGAATGCCAGCGACGCACGATCAAAGTGCCCGCACAGATCGCTCTTCTTGGCTTCAACGATCTCGAGATTGCCAGTGAAGTCACGCCGACGATCAGCTCCATCGCCACACCGCGCCGTGAAATAGGCCGCCTCGCCGGGGAACTTCTCATCGCGCATTTCGAAGGAAACGCGGCGTCCGTCCAGCGCAGCATTGACCTCGGATTCCGATTGATTGAGCGCGGCACAACGAAAATCCAGCTATGAACAAAACCGAAATCCTGGCGATGACGCCTTTAAAAACCATCATCAAAGCCCTTGAAGATCAATACGTTGTGCATCGGTTCTGGGAAAATCCCGATGTGGAGAAATATGGTGCGAACATCCGTGCCATTGCGACCAATGGTCCGACAGGAGTGAGCACGACGGTTTTCGAAAAACTGCCTGCGGTGGAAATCATTAGCGTCTTCGGCGTCGGCGTGGATGCAATTGACCTTGCTGAGGCCAAGCGTCGGGGGATAGCCGTGACAACGACGCCGGGGGTCCTGACCGACGACGTCGCGGACCAGGCTTTGGCGCTGCTGATAGCGTTATCGCGGCAGATTGTTGCCGGCGATCAGTTTGTGCGTACCGGCAATTCTGCCTGGTCAACGTTTCCCCTCACCCGCCGGGTCAGTGGCAAAAAAGCGGGCATCCTCGGCCTCGGCGGTATCGGTAAGGCCTTGGCCCGCAGGCTCTTGGCATTGGACATGGCAATTTCCTATACCAACCGGAAGCCGGCGAACGTGCCTTACCGATTTGAGCCAAACCTCGAAAAATTGGCAGCGGATTCAGATTTCCTAATCATCACAGCAAGCGGCGGCGGATCATCGCGGCACCTCGTCAACGCTCGAGTTCTGGATGCACTCGGACCAAACGGCATGCTGGTCAATGTCGCGCGCGGCTCCGTCGTGGACGAAGAGGCACTCATTTCCGCGTTGGAGAATCGCCGGATCGCAGGCGCTGGGCTGGATGTGTTCGATGATGAATCGAAGATTTCGCCGAAGTTTTTTACGCTGAACAACGTCGTCCTCGCCCCCCACGCAGCAAGTGGAACAGTCGAGACTCGTGAAGCAATGGGCAACCTCGTCCTGGGCAATTTGGCCGCCCATTTCGCAGGTGAGCCGCTCGTGACACCGCTGTTTTAACAAGAGTCAGCTGGCTCTTGAATGAGCGGAAAAAAATCTCCTAATACACCCCAACTCAATGGTAGCCGCTCAGCGCCACAGGAAACGTGGAGCGAGCCGTCGCAATGACGCCGCCACGGCTTCAGCTCGGCAATCTTGATCGCAGCGTCTCCTTCCTAGCAGTCCGCTTCCCTGAATCCAGACGCCTGCCGTGGACGACAACTTGGGTATGCGGTACATGCGACGGCCGCATTGCACCGTTTGTGTGACATCCCGGTCGCGCCTATTTTAGAAGCGCCAAATGCGACGCGAACAATCGCGCCAAATTTATGAGCGAAAAGATTCATCTCGGGACCTGCGGGTGGAGCTGCGATGACTGGCGCGGCAGCTTTTATCCCGACCAACTGCCGCAAGAGCGCCGGCTGGAGTTTTATGCGCAGCATTTCAACGCCGTAGAAGTCGATTCGAGCTTTTACGCCGTGCCGACCCACCAGACTGTGGAGCAATGGCGCGAGCGGACACCGGATGGCTTTCGCTTTTGCTGCAAACTGCCGCGTGCGATCACCCACGAACGACGATTGCGGGATTCAGGCGATCTCCTTCGGGAATTTCTCAAGCGTGTGGAAAGGCTCGGCGAAAAACTCGGCCCGGTCCTTGTGCAATTGTCGCCGACGTTCAAACCGGGGCGTGACGAAGAGGCGCTCCGTGCCTTTATTGCGCAACTACCTGAATGGCCTCGATTTGCCGTGGAGTTCCGCGACGACGCCTGGCACGCGCCACGCATCGATCAAATGCTGGCGCGCCATTCCATGAGCCACGCATGGAACGACATCACGCCGCTCGAGGAGCAAGCCGGCGCGGCGTTCGGTTTTCTGCCTGAGACAAGCGACCTGCGCTACATCCGGTTGCTCGGGGATTTGAGCACCAAATATCGCGCGGATGGCACGACCACCCTCCGCTACGGGAGCCTGATGTGGCCGCGTGATGAAGGGCTCAAAAATTGGGCGCTCAAAATCCACCGTAACGTCCAGGCAGGCGCAGATGTCTACGTGTTTTGCGCCAATCATTTCGAAGGCTCCGCTCCCCTCTCCGCCATCCGCCTCGCTCAGCGGCTTGGGATTTCCAGTAAAACGCCAGGAATTGCAGCCTCAATGCCGGGCGAGCAGATGGATCTGTTTTAGTCCTGTCTCCCGCTCAAAAAAGATGCGCACCGTTGCCGGCTGAGCCATGATGCCGCCACCATGGCAAGCGTTTGGCTGATTAATGGCATCCCCGGCGTCGGCAAGACGACCACTGCGCGCTCTCTCGCGGCACGTTTCCAGCGTGCCGCGCACATCGAAGGCGACGAAATTCAGGGCCTCATCGTTTCCGGGGCGGTTAATCCGGGCAGCCAACCCGAAGACGAAGAAAATCGCCAGATCCATCTCAATGTGAAGAATCAATGCCTGCTCGCCCGATCTTTCACGGAAGCGGGTTTTGACACCGTGGTCGATTATGTCGTCACCAGCCGCGACCGCCTCGCTGAATACAAGGCTCACCTCGAAGGCATCGATCTCCGGCTGGTTACATTGTCACCCGGCAAACACGTCGCCCTCGAACGAGATGCAAAACGCCCGGAAAAAACCGTTGCCCATTTTTGGACTCACCTGGAAGGGGCCATGATCGACCAACTTACAGGTATCGGCCTCTGGATCGACAATTCCAACACGTCCGTCGAGGAAGTCATCAACTCCATTCTTAGGAACGAATCCACGGCAGCCGTATGACGCGAGCAGGTCCCCGCCATCTGTTCAACAAGAGCCAGCGAACGAGCGAACACGCTGCGTTTTCGAAAACCGTTTTGCGGCTACCGGAATGGTTTATCGTCCCGCATGCAACGAATCATCGCTTTTGTCATCGCCACCATCGTTTTTGGTTTGGCCACAAATATGTCACTGGCTGGAGAATCATCCGCCGTTCTCGACAGCTACCTCAAAGTTTCCGATGCGCTTGCAAAAGATGACCTCGCTGAGGCCAAATCAGCAGCCGCTGGCTTGGCGGAGGTTTCCAAAACCGAGAAACAGGACGTCATCGCGACTGAGGCAGCGAAAGTAGCGGCCGCGACGTCTATCGGGGCTGCCCGGAAAGCGTTGAAAACCGTGAGCGCTGAGGCCGTGAAACTGGCCGCCGGCACGGAAGGTTTTCGCGTGATGACCTGTCCAATGGTCAATGCCGATTGGGTGCAAAAGAGCACCACGATCGAAAACCCCTACATGGGCAAAGCGATGCTGGATTGCGGCATGGAGAAGAAATGAGACCCCGAAAAACGTTCCGGTGGGACGAAATCGCACCCACAGAATCTTACTTACTCCACTCTTAATCGTAATCATACCACCTCGATAATCCTTCCACCTCACTCTTGAGGTCGAGCGCAGAGATAGAGAAGATTACGATTAAGAGCAGGAGTAAGAGTAAGAGCGTAGGATTCCGCACGCGGGAATAATCCCAGCTTCCTGCCTCTCTCACATCCATCACATGCATATTCGCAAGCCACGCTCCTGGGAACTTCCCGATTCTGCCGTCACTTCCGAAGCCGATTATCTTCGCCGGCGCGATTTTCTCCGTGTTTTCGGGCTCGGCCTCGCCGCCAGCGCCGTTTTTCCTCCCGCGCTTCGGGCGGCGACAGCTGGATTTCCTGATGCGCTGAACCCGGGATTCAAGCTCAACGGCGTGAAATTGACTCCGTATGATTTGGTCACGGGCTACAACAATTTTTACGAGTGGGGCCTCGGAAAAGAGGACCCAAAGGATGAGGCGAACAGGGGCTGGAAAACCGAGCCTTGGACTGTTGAAATCGGCGGTCTCTGCGCGAAGCCCGGCAAGTTTGACGTCAATGATCTCGTGAAAACCATCGGCGGCATCGAGCAACGCAATTACCGGCATCGCTGCGTCGAGGCATGGTCAATGGTCATCCCGTGGGACGGGTTTCCCCTGGCAAAACTCGTTGACCTGGCAGAACCGAAACCCGAGGCAAAATACGTCCGGTTTACGTCGTTTTACGATCCGCAGAATTGCCCGGGACAACGGACGAACGATTTTCCGTGGCCCTATACCGAAGGATTGACCATCGCCGAAGCGACCAATGAACTCGCCTTTCTCGCGACCGGCATTTACGGCAAACCGCTCCTCAATCAAAACGGAGCGCCCATCCGTCTCGTCGTCCCGTGGAAATACGGGTTCAAAGGGGCGAAATCACTCGCAAAAATTGAGTTTGTCGCGGACCAGCCGAAAACGCTTTGGAACCTTGCCGCGCCCGACGAGTATGGATTCTACGCCAATGTCAACCCGGAGGTCGATCACCCGCGTTGGAGCCAGAAAAGTGAGCGTATCATCGGCGGCGGTTTCTTTTCCGCAAAACAACCGACACTGAAATTTAACGGATATGAGAAAGAAGTTGCCGCGCTATATGCCGGGATGGATTTGCGGAAGAACTTTTGACCGGTGTTAATCAAGGTTATCTCCCACAAGCTTTTTGCGCTCACCGTTTTGATCGGTGTAGGCCTCTGGTTTCTCGTTCTTCCGGGATTCACCGGCGGCTTGGGAGCGAATCCGGTTGAACAGCTGCTGCATCAGACCGGTGAAATCGCCATCTGGACACTCTTCGCAGTGCTAACGCTCTCGCCGTTGCGCGCGTTGTTTCCCCAGTTGCGACTGGTCAACGCCTTGAACCGGCACCGCCGGGCCATCGGAGTGACGGCCTGTATCTACGGCGTCCTGCATCTTGCCTGCCACGTCCTCTACGAAGGCGACTGGGCCAGCATCCAGCGCAGTCTAACCAAGCCATTCATCTGGTTTGGACTATCAGGGTTGACGATCCTGATCACCCTCGCATTGACGAGCAACAACTGGTCGGTCCGCAAGCTTGGCGGAAAGAACTGGAAGCGTCTCCATCGCCTCGCCTACGTCGCCGTCGCTCTGCTGATCTACCATCAGGCCATCGCCGGCAAAGGCCACTGGCACATCGCGCGGTGGCTTCTTTTTACACTTCTTGCGCTGGAAACAGCGCGCGTGATCGCCACGTTGCTCCGGAACAGAAACAAGCAACCGGCCCCACGCCACTCACAGAGCGCCTGATAAGGCCTTTGCCGTAAATAGCACATAGTTCAAAGCCGGTCGTCCTTCGCTTTGTCGCGCCTTGCCTACCCGTGACGCGGTTGCGTGCCACACGGTTGTCAGATCACAGTCCATTTGCCTTGAGTGTCTGCGGCGCCCGTGCATAGACACCGATTATTCCAAGTGACTCTATCTCCCTGACTCCGGCGGGCCGAGCACGGCTCTTGCACGGACGCAACTCGGCACGTCACAGATGGTCAAGATCTGCGCGCGGGCCCACCTCCGTCGAGAAGCGGCGACAGGTGAGCCGAGCCGATTGCTCGCACCGCCTGAGCGGCACCCGCAGCCATCGCAGCGCGCAACTCGCCCGCATCGCGCAATAAACCGGGATGGCCCGCGCGGATCGTCTGCGCGATCATGCCCGCCATGAAGGCGTCGCCCGCGCCGTTTGTGTCAACCACGGTCGTCGTGACGGCGGGAACGCGAACCACGGCGGCATCCGGTCCCACAACTCCCACGGCGCCCGCGCTCCCCAGGGTGCATACCCCGGCAGACAGGCCGCCTCGAACGAGAGCACTCAGGTATGTCACCGGGGCGCTCATGCCGTCGCCGTTCATGATGATAACATCCGCTGCGGAGATGAAGGGCCGGTGGAACTCGGCGACACCGTCGTAGTCGTGGATGTCGACCCAGACGGGAGAGCCTGTGACCGCGAGGCGGCCGAGCGCCGCCAACCCGATAGCGGACAGGTCGCACACAACGACGCTGGCTCCGCTGATGGCAGCGTCGACCGCCTCGTGGAAGTCCGATGCATCCGGCGTGCCGTCGAGGTAGATCGACACGCGCTCGCCTCGCGGCGTCATGAGATTGAGGTGACTCTCGGAAGCGCCATCGCCCTCAAGGAACGTCGTATGGATGCCCAGGTGGCCGAGCGCCGCGCGGATGCGGCCCGCGAGATCGTCGCGCCCCACCACGGTCACGAGCGCAACGTCGATGCCCAAGTCAGCCAAATGGAGAGCCTTGCCTGCAGAGGTGCCTCCGAGGGTTTCGAGATGACTCGGGGCGATGACCGTGTGAGGCTGCGGCAGGGGCAGTCGCTCAAGACGCACCAGCGTGTTCCGCGACGAGGGTCCCATGACGGCGACTCGCGGGGCGGTGTTGCCCTCCATCACCCCTGCCCTCCCGCCATGCGGGCAGCGGCAGTCAATCGACGTACCATGAGAGAATACGGAAGGACTGCGTTACTGCTAGGAAATTGCTTTTTTGGACTCAGCATCCACACCGGGCGAGGTTGCGGCGTCGGAGC
Organism: Chthoniobacterales bacterium; assembly: GCA_036525185.1. Taxonomy (GTDB): domain Bacteria; phylum Verrucomicrobiota; class Verrucomicrobiia; order Chthoniobacterales; family DASVRZ01; genus DATDAW01. Next base: position 43,398 of record DATDAW010000044.1, read on the forward strand.
GGGTTCAGGGAAAGGAAAGGCGTCCGGTGGCATTTATCCGCTGAGTTTCGGCCGGATTCGAGCGTTTTTGAGCCGACTCTGTCAAGTTTTCGATCGAGCACCAGGCACTCCTCTGGGCGGACGAACTCAACGCATGCCTGGGTGGCAGACGGCAAGCTGACGCTCCCGCCCAGGAACTTTGGCTCGCTGGTCCGGATCGCGATGCTCTTCGTCGAGCATGAAAACGAGATTCAGTCTGCCAAGCCGCCTCACGCCGTGATGCGCGTGCTGGCTTTATCGGGAAATTCCTCGGATACAAATTGCCGGCATGAGCAACTGCATGGATACGGCTAACTTGAGGCCGATAGGGATCTATGACGCGGAACGCATGATCAAAGTCATCCGTATTTGGACTCACTACGAATGAACCGAACGCCTCATCGTCACCCGATCGCCGGCAGCCACGCGATCAATCCTGCGGCAGACGCTGCCGCGACTGGAAAAAAGACATCATTTTCATATCTGGATCACGTTGCCCGTTGAAGTGCAGTTTAAGTCAATGGACTTTTGGGAATGATCAACAGGGAACTTGCCAGAGCGTTCGCCGCGCGACCCTCGACCTTGCGTTTTTACGGGCGCATCGGGATTCTCTTCCCCGCTGAGCGGGTTTCAGGCAGGCGGGAATATGACACGGCGGAAGAACAGAGGCCGGCGTTTATCCTGAGCGCCCGTGTTAGCGGATTCGCGCTGAGAGAAATCAAAGGACCGATTTCGACGGCCTTGCAGGGAACTCCGCCGCGCCGCCTTGCGCCGAACGCGCCCATATTATCCTACCGCCATGGACTCCCTCGTCGCTTCGGCCGCGCGCTTGCTGGCGGCCGGTGATCCGCTCGGTGCGCTCAATCGCGTCGCGCTGCGCGACGACCCGCCGGCGCTCGCCCTGCGCGGCATTGCGATGGCCCAGCTAGGCGACTACGAGCGGGCGCGCAAGCTCCTGCGACGCGCCGCGCGCGGCTTCGGTGTTCGGGAACGCCTCGCCCAGGCCCGCTGCCAGGTCGCCGAGGCCGAGGTCGCGCTCGCCGCGCGCGATCTGACACGGCCAGTGCACACGCTTGAAGCCGCCGCACAGGCGCTCGACGCGCTCGGCGATCGCGCCAACGCGCTCCACGCCCGCTTGGTTCGGGCGCGCCGCCAGCTCCTCGTCGGCGAGCTCGAGGCCGCCGAGAAGACACTGGCCGCGGTCGACGTGGCCGCCGCCACCGTGCCGCCGCCGCTCGCGGCCCGGGCCGAGCTCACTCGCGCCGAGCTCGCGCTCCGCCGCGTCCGGGTCGCGGATGCCGCGGTCGCGTTCGACCGCGCTCACGCGGCCGCAGTCGCCGCCGGCATCCCAGCCCTGGTCGCCGAGGTCGGCCGGGCCCGACGCGCCCTATCTGCGCCGTCGGCCCGCCTCATCAGAGCCGGCGTGGTTCGCCTGGTTCGCCTCGATGAGGTCGAGGCCCTGTTCACTTCCGGCGACCTCATCGTCGATGCCTGCCGGCGCTCGGTTCGCGGTCCGGCTCGCTCGGTCCCGCTCGCCGGACGCCCGATCCTGTTTGCTCTGGTCGGCGCCCTCGCAGAGGCCTGGCCGGATGACGTCTCCCGCGATCGCCTCGTCGAGCGCGTTTTCCAGGCGCGCACCGCCAACGAGTCGCACCGGGCCCGGCTCCGCGTCGAGCTTAGCCGCTTGCGCGCCGCTCTGCGCCCGCTCGCCCGCATCGAGGCGACCCGGCGGGGCTTCGCGCTCGCCCCAATCGACGCCCCCGCCGTCGTCGTGCTGGCTCCGCCGATCGGCGGACCCGCAGGCGCGATCCTCGCCCTGCTTGAGGGCGGCGAGTCGTGGTCGACGTCGGCGCTCTCGCGTGCGCTCGGCTCCAGCCAGCGAACCGTCCAGCGCGCGTTGCGTCAGCTCGAAGAGGCGGCGGCGGTGCGTGCCGTCGGACGCGGTCGCTCCCGCCGCTGGCTCGCGCCGGCATTCGGTGGATTCGCGACAACATTGTTACTCCCGGGCGCGCTGTCGGCGGGCTAGTCTTGGGTCATGACGACAACAAGCAAAAGTAAACCCCGGCAGGCGGAGATCCTCCGCGAATACGGCCCCTATCCCGGCATGGACCACATCCATGGCGTAACCTTCGACGGCGCGCACGTCTGGTTCGCCCGCGGTGAGAGCATCGTCGAGCTCGATCCCGAGAGCGGCGCGCTAGTCCGCGAGCTCGCCGTCGTCGCAGACGCCGGCACTGCCTTCGACGGCGAGTACCTGTGGCAGCTCGCCGACGACCGGATCCAGAAGGTCGACCCGCGCTCGGGCCAAGTTGTGGCCACCATCCCGGCACCCACCGGCCGCGACTCAGGCCTGACCTGGGCCGAGGGGACGCTTTGGGTCGGAGAGTATCGCGCCCGCAAGATCCGCCAGATCGATGCCGAGACCGGCGCCATCCTTCGCACGATTGAATCGGATCGCTTTGTCACGGGCGTCTCCTGGATGAACGGCGAGCTCTGGCACGGCACCCTGGAGGCCGACCAGAGCGAACTCCGCCACATCGATCCCGAGACTGGCGAGGTTCTCGAGCGCCTCGAGATGCCTCCTGGTGTTGCTGTATCCGGACTCGAGGCTGACGGCGCCGGTGTCTTCTACTGCGGCGGTGCCACCAGCGGCAAAGTGCGCGCCGTGCGCAAGCCCAAGCCCTAACCACCGCGGAAGGAGTGTCACAGGCCCCAGTGAACCTGCGGATGCTTTGGAAGAATCGTCTCTGACTCCCTTGATCTCAAAAGTTCCGTTGAATCTGTCCGAAAACAATAACCAGCAAAGAAAGGAAAATGTTATGACTAACATGCAAACCAACCCATTGACCAGGGAACACAGCATCGTATCGCAAGAGGAATGGATTGCGGCCCGCAAGGAGCTGCTGAAAAAAGAGAAAGAATCCACCCGGCTGCGCGATCAATTGAGCGCCGAACGGCGCAAACTACCCTGGGTAAAGGTCGAGAAGAATTACGTTTTCGACGCGCCCGGCGGCAAGCTAACGCTTGCGGATCTATTCGCCGGGCGCAACCAGCTGGTTATCCAGCACTTCATGTTCGGACCGGATTGGCAGGAGGGCTGCCCCAGCTGCTCGTTTATGGCCGACCATATCGACGGCGCGCTCCCGCACCTGGCAGCCCGCGACGTCACGCTGGTGGCAGTCTCACGGGCGCCGCTGGCCAAAATAGAGGCGTTCAAGAAACGCATGGGCTGGCAGTTCAAGTGGGTGTCGTCCTACGGCGGCGATTTCAACGCGGACTTCCACGTGTCGTTCACCGAGGAGGAGTTGGCGCGGGGCAAAGTAAACTACAACTACACGATGCAGGAGTTCCCCAGCGCGGAGGCGCCAGGGCTCAGCGTCTTCACCAAGGACGCAAACGGCGACGTCTTCCATACCTACTCCACCTACGGGCGCGGCGTCGAGGTACTCATGGGCGCCTACCGGATCCTTGACCTGGTGCCCAAGGGCCGCGACGAAGATCACCTGGCTTTCGACATGGAATGGGTCCGGTACCATGATCGCTATGGAACCAACGAGTTCGCCGACGCGGACAAACCCTATTGGCCAGAGACAGCGTCGCCGTCGTCCCCCGCGTCCCCAACCTGCGGCTGTGAACCGGCGGAGGCGCACGCGTGAACGCCCGCCACTGCTGCCAGATCCAGACGCGAGCCGGCGACAAGGCTCGTCGGCCCGCGTCGCGGTTGCGCCGTGGCGGGGAGATCGCTGGCTGGATCGTTCCGAGCGTTACGCTGGCACTGCTTCCCAAGTGTCCCGCATGTGTGGCGGTGTATGTGGCCCTCGCGACCGGTATCGGGGTCTCTTTGCCGACCGCCACATACCTGCGGGCGGTGTTAGCGGTATTGTGCGTGGCGTCATTGGTTTTCATTACTGCAAGACGACTCCGGAGTTTAATGGCGCGGGGAGTCAGCCAGCATTGATCATTCGTGTCAGCATGACAACGCTGACGAAAGGTGATTAGTGACGACGTTCAAGCTCAACATCACGATGTCGCTTGACGGCTATGTCGCCGGGCCGAATTAGGACGTCGAGCATCCACTTGGCGAAGGCGACGGGAAACTCCTCGAATGGGCATTCGCACTGCGGACTTTCCGCGCGGTTTGCATTCGCTCAACCGATCTTCTCGAAACCCACACCATTGAGGTCGGACCTGCCGGACCCGCCATTGCCATCACCGGCAACAGTGGCCTGGAGGCGATGGGCTGACCATCGATAAGTCCCGTTACGGAAACGGCGACGGGCTGGATTTGTATAAGGATGAGTTAGAATTTTGGAACAAAAACTGAATTAAAGGAGAAATGTATATGCGGATAGGAATCATCGGTGCTGGAAATATTGGAGGAACACTTGCGCGACATCTCGCCAAGCTTGGACATCAGGTCTCGATTGCGAATTCGAGAGGACCGGAGAGCCTGACCGCGCTTGCGGCTGAGATCGGCGCAACGGCCGTTTCTGTTGTCGATGCTGCCAAAGCCGGAGAAATCGTTATCATCTCGATCCCATCGAAGGCCGTCGCCGATCTTCCGCGGGAGCTATTTGCGAACGTACCGAGTAAGGTCGTCGTGATCGATACCGGCAACTACCATCCGGAGCTTCGTGATGGCCGCATCGATGCGATCGACCGAGGCTTGCTTGACAGCCAGTGGGTCGCGCAGCAGATCGGGCGTCCGGTGATCAAGGCCTTCAACAACATCCTCGCCAAGAGCCTTCATGAAAAGGGCGTTCCTAAGGGAACGACGGGTCGAATAGGTCTTTCGGTCGCTGGCGATTCGTCGGAGGCCAAGGCCGCAGTGCTTCGCCTTATCGACGATCTTGGCTTCGACCCTGTCGACGGTGGTGATCTGGACAACTCCTGGCGACAACAGGCCGGAACGCCAGCTTACTGTCAGGATCTTGAAGCTGCTGCTCTCCGGCGCGCGCTCTCCAAAGCGGTTCGGAGTCGGATCGCTGAATACCGCTCAGAAGAGGAAGCTCGTATCAAGAAGTATATGGCGGCTCAGACAGCAAAAGGATGAGCGTGTCAATGAGGATCACGGACTACATGCGTTCCCATTTCTTGACAGCGCGTGCCGCCGCACGGCGCATGGTCGAGAAGCGGTCTGACGTGATCCTGATGCACACGCCCAGTCCAGCTCGTATGGCCATACCGCTCATGGGAGGCATGAGTTCCGCGTGGGCAGCGATGGAAGCGTTCAACCGCAACTTGTCGGCAGAATTCGGAGCCCACGGCATCCGCGCGGTTTGCATTCGCTCGACCGGTCTTCCCGAAACCCAAACTATTGAGGTCGTCTTTGGCCTGCACGCAAAAGCGATGGGTATCACTCAGGAGCAGTTTCAGAAATTCATCGAAGGCATGTCCCATTCGAAACATTTAAGCACCCTCGCAGAAGTGGCAGATACGGCGATGTTCCTTGCCTCCGACAGGGCGAGCGGAATAACTGGAACCGTCGCGAATCTTACCGGCGGAATGATCGTTGACTAGCGCTCACAATATAAAAAAAGACGTTATTGAAGAGTTAGGCCACTGAGACACTTTCACTGCCAACACCGCGAAAAGCGAAAAATGACTGTCCTGACGTCACTCGTTCATTTGCCGCATCCTTGAACGAACGAAAACCATCAACCCATACCCAAATAATATATGACCACAATAACCATACCCTTCTCAGGCGGATGCGCTTGCGGCGCGATTCGCTACGAATCCACAGCAGAACCGGTGATGATGCTTCACTGTCACTGTCGAGATTGCCAGCGATCCAGCGGAGGTCCGTTTTCGTCTTTCGTTATCGTGCCGACGGAAGCTTTCAAGCTCTTGCAAGGCTCACTACGCTTCCACGACTCGCCCAGTGAGATGGGTGGCAAGACCCATCGCGGCTTTTGCCCTGAATGCGGCTCGCCGGTTCAGGTCAATTCCGACTCGGTCCCTCAGGTTGTCGCGATCAGAACGGC
>DATDAW010000045.1:0-14416 GCA_036525185.1 Chthoniobacterales bacterium
TCCTTTACGGTCCAAGATCAACCGTTCGCCGGAAGTTCGGTAATATCCATTCTTAGTGGCACCATAAGTGATCCACCCTGTCGTCGTCTCGCCGGAGGCGATCACGGTGCCGGTGGTGTCCGTAATGAACTCCTTTGTATCAAACTTATGGCCCTCCTTCCAATAATTCTGCGTTTGATTAAATCCCACGCCAACTTGCGCATCCGGTACCGGAGAACGGTCTTCATGAATCGCCTTGATTGTCAGCTTTGCAGGGCCAGCGGAATGCGGTAGCAGCGCATTGCGTTGCTGGCCTTGAGCGGTTACATCCAAATAACAGGCGAGAAGAATCAGCACGCATATCGAATGGTTTGGTTTCATTGTCGGAGATCGGCTTCACTTATGAAGCGTTCGTAGACTTTCTGAGTAAAATAGAAAGCGACTTCACGAAAGTCGCTATGACGCCAGCTTTCGTCTTGCTGAGCCAATCGTTGTTGAGGCCATCTGGTTTTCAAGGTCATCATGTCAACATTGCGATCTTGGAACAGGTCTAGAGCATTCGCCCCAGTTGCGAATGATAGGGCTGGCAAGCCTTCAGCTAGCAACTGGGAACGGATGAAGTGGTCACTGGCTACCGCGCTACCCTGGATGTCGTCGTATAGCCGGCTTTCGGAGAATCGCTTGAAAAAAGATGCGACACGCAATTGGGTGTCGGTTAGCTCATCGGCTTGGGTTGGGGTTCGCCGAGTTTTGGTGGGCGTGCCGGTCCGTTTGTCATAACCATTGACATCCCAGCCCATGTTGAATCCCCATCCGCCGTAACTGTCCCAAGTGGCGAGCGCAATCAAGGCGCTCCCCTTTTCCATTTCCTGCTTCGACCAAGCTAAAGTGCCTTGATTTGAGTCGATTGAAGGCATTTGTCCGTTCTGATTGTTCTGCAATACGTCTTCGGTGCTTGAGTAAAAATTGATGGCGTTAGCAATCCCTCCGAATCGGCCTCGCCATGTAAGCGTGTTGCGCCCGTCAGTCGACTCAAACAGCCTGTACCATTCGGTGCTCCATAATCGCGTGCTGTACGCATGCCAGGCGGGATTTCGCATGTGACTCCGCATAAATTCGTCGTTTTCCAGGCTTGCATCGTATGCTTCCAGAGCCACGGCCGCATCGATCATAAGGTATTTATTGGTGCTCATCGAGTGATCCTTGATTGCACTGCTAGCGACCATGTTTCCCAAGCTGTGGGCGGCGACATACTTTTCTCCAGATAAGCCATTGACCATTGTTGCGAGATGTGGGGCGGTTAGGAAGGCATTGATGACATTTTCGTAATAGTCCAGTGTGGATCCTCCAGCGATGGGTATCCAATCCGACAATTTACCCTCATCGCCGCGCCAGGCGACAGCGACGTATTTGGCTTTGGATCCCAACTGATGCAGCCGCTTGAATATCTCGGCGTTCCAGCCGCGAACCTGCTGCTCGCGTACACTGTAACCATGCAAAAAAACGAAGTTTTTGCCGTTGGTCAATTCGTCAGGATAGTTTTCCGGTTCTGATAGACTGGTTGCTCGCCACACGTTTCCTCCCACGCCCTGCACGCCCCGCAGATTTACCCAACGATACATTTTCTCGACGCCGCGGACTCTGATGAAGAACTTTAGTTCGATCAACTTCTCGCCGTTTTTAGTGACTTCCAGTACAAGAGGCTTGTCTGTTTCTTTGCTGGCTTCGAACAGCAGGATCCCTTTGCCGCCGTCACTGATCTTTCCAAGAAACGACGGATCTAGCACGACTCCAGCGCTATTGACCTTGGTTATGGTGGCGTCTTTTGCCGGCTGCGAGAAATTAGGACCATATCCGGCGACCGCATCGTCCACACAGAAGTCGTCCGCCTGTTGCGGCGTGAGGTCGGTATAAACAAACCCGAAGCCATTATCCTCGTGTTTCAATTTGTATTGTGTCGACGAGCCTGGTGGAAGCGCTTTAAGCAGCGGTTTGAGGTCGAGGAATAGTGGGAAGAAGTCCACAAGATCACAGCGTCCATTGACCACGGGATCGCTGTAGTTTCTACCGCGCCCGAAGGGCCCAACGTTTCCTGATAAGGCACCAGGAACATCGCTATCGCCGCGAGCGATGTCGCCATCATCCTCATCGTCGTTGATCCACCATCTCCAAGGGGTCCGTTCAGTGACCTTTCCGCGGTCTTTGGTGCCAGTCAGGTCAATGGATTCGTTACGGTCGAAGTTGGGAATTATTTCAGCTGGAAATAGTTCGACGCTGTCCGCGCAGCCTGAAGTGGAAACGGTCAACTGGCCGCCGGTGAAGGACTCGGTGGCTTCGACGTAGATGGTGGCTTGGCCCTTGCTCAGGTCGTGAAGCCGCGCGCTGCTGTCTTTCAGATCTACGATCAGGTCCTCAGATTCCAGAATTTGGCCGCTTTCGTCGTGGGCCTGGACGTCGGAGGGCAGTGTGATGGTCACGGTTCCCTCGAAACGCACTTCCTTCGGCAATTCGATCTCCACTTTCATCACGTCATTGTCGTTCGGGCCAATTTGATCGTCGGCACTATCCACTTCCTCCCGCTCTTCTTCCATGTCCACGTTGGGGTTGAGCACAGCGAAGTAAGGCGTTTCCACGTCTTCAGGGCGTTTGATCTCGGTTCCAGGAGCGCTCCGGGTACCTATGCGGTGCACTTTCAGTGTTGGCCGGGCGCAGGTGTAGATTGCCAAGGAACTCGAGTAATATGTCGCTGGATCATTTTCTCCCGGCTTCGGCGGGGGATCGTCATCATCAGATTCAGGCGGTGGTGAACCCGGACGATTGTAGACCCGTAGTGAGCCGCTACCCCAACCCCAACCACCCCAACCGCCCCAACCACCGCCACCACCAGTACCGCTACCTCCTCCTCCTCCTCCGTTTCCCCCGCCACTGTCATCTCCGCAATTTGTCACGATCTCTTTATAGATTCGACGGACCGTTACGGTTACCAACCCCTCTTCCGTGCGCTCCAGTCGGTTCAGAAATCCTCCGATGGAAATCGGGGGAGCGGGCGCAAAAACCGTCTCGGGCAATTGCCCAATGTGCGTGCTTACGCGCACTCCGGGAAGCGGCGCCCCGGTGGCTGAATACGTTTCCTTGATCTGTTCGCCTTCCGGCGAAGTGCCACTTAGTTCGACCTGATCTTGCACCAAAACTTTCGAACCGCTTTCCCAAGACGCCAGCCATGCCTCCGCTCCTGACTCATATTTTACCTCGACGGTGTTCGACCCAAAACCGAACTCATTCGCCGTGCAGGATCCGCCGTCCGCGTCTCTTTCCGGTTTTTTCGCAATCGGTGACGGCCCCAATGCCCGGACCACCCGGTCAACCGACCCACCTGGTGCATTGAGATCGAGCCGATAGAGCCTTTGCGTCATGGCTGTTGGAGGTGTGCCCCTCATTACCCAATCGAAATCATTGAGATTTGGATCGTAGGTGTGAGCATTGTTCGGGTCTGTGCCGTAGTAAATGGTTTCCAGGTAATCGCTCAAGCCATCTCCGTCGGTGTCCAAATCCAAATCGGTGCGCTCGTCAAAATTGGGATTGGTGCCGTTTTCGTATTCCTCGAGATTGGTGTACAGATCGTCGTCTGCGTTCGCCAGCGCGTCTGAATCGTCGTTCGGGTCAAATCCGTGTTCCACTTCCCAGCCATCAGGAAGACCATCTCCATCGGTGTCGGGTTCCTTTGGATCCGTGCCAAAGACATCGACTTCCTCGCCGTCCCATAGGCCGTCGTTATCCGTATCGGCGTTGGTCGGATTGGTCCCAAAATGAATCTCTCTGTCGTCATCTAGATCGTCGCCGTCGGCATCTTTAAGCCGCGGTGAAGTGTGATGGACAGAAACCTCGTCCAAATCACTGAGATGATCTCCATCGGAATCCACCGCTCTCGGATCACTGCCGGAAAGGTATTCCTCAAGGTTGTTGAGCCCGTCGGCATCCCAATCCTGGTTGGCTTCCCAAGTAGGGCTCGACGGATTCGCGAGAAGGCTTACTTCGCTTTCCGTCAACGGGAGCCCGTAGAGTCGCAGGTCGTCTATGCTAAAGGCCGCGCTCCGGCTCGGGTTACTTCGGACGGCGCCTACTTGCAGAATGGCTGGCACGTCATCCAGATTTCCCGCAGGAAAGGCCTCCGAATTGGAAGGATCGCCGTCGAGGAAAATCCGGGAATCGCCCGTAGCAGGGTTGAAAGTAGCCGCAACATGGACCCAACGGTCGATGGCCAAAGGAGACGAAGAAACAAGCGTGCGCCAATTTCCATTCACTTTGATGCCGAACACCAGTTTTCGATCCGGCCGTAGGCTCACATAGTAGACGCCCAATTTTTGCACCAGGTCGGCAGTTACGATCTCCTGCGGGTTATCGGCGACTTTCACATTAAACGAGATGCTCAGGCCGTTGGTGGCAACGAGCCCCGGCCAGGCGCGTACACGGAAATAGCGGGGTTCCGGTTGAAAGGCAGGCTGCGGGTCGAAACGGATTCCAGAAAAACGTACCGCGGCATTCTCTTCAGCGACAGACCCTCGGAGCAGACCGTCATTCATGCCCTGTGCCGCGTCGTAAACGTAACGACTGGAGCCGTCGTCGAAGCGCCACCAGCCTAAAATTCCATTCAACAGACTGCGGGGATCGGTCCCGTAGAGTCGCTCCCATTCATCGCTCAATCCGTCGTCGTCGCTGTCGAAGTCGTTAATACGTGTTCCGAGGAGGACCTCGGCTCTATTCTTCAAGCCTTCGCCATCTCGGTCGCCATTGGCATCCGGGCTCGTCGGAAAAATGCCAGTACCTGCTTCCTCTCCGTCGTTCACCGTATCCTGGTCACTGTCGATGGAAGTCAGGCTGGTCCCCAAGCGGCTTTCCGCCAAATTGGTTAGACGATCACCGTCATCATTCGAACCAGAATCACGAGCCTGCTCCACGTTGATTAGGCCGTTACGATGGGTGCTGAATTCCGCCGCGTCGTCGCTGCTGATCGGGTTCAAACCTTCGTTGGCCTCATAAAGATCATTGAGTACGTCCGCGTCGGTATCGGGGTTAAAAGGGCTGGTGCCCATCTGGTATTCGCCCAGATTGAGCAATCCTTCTCCGTCGGGATCGTCGTCGGCGTCACCTCGGTCGTTTAGATCGAACCCGTATTGAAACTCCCACAAATCATCCATCCCATCTCCGTCCGAATCCTGCGACAAAGGGTTGGAACGTAAAACAGTAACTTCCGCCCAATCGGAAAGCGTATCGCCATCGGTATCCCTTTTATCAGGACTGGTGCCGAGACTGGCTTCGGTCGGATCGTCCAGTCCATCAAGGTCAGAATCCACGTGGCCGTTGACCGTAAATTGCCAAATCAAATCTCCGGCTTCATCCAGATGATTTTCTTCGAACTCACCCTGCAACGGGGAGTTTCCAGCAAATGAGGTCCAATCCAACAATGCAGCACCCTCGGAAGGCCGAAATTGAACCGCGTATTCTCGTTTTCCCACACCGGCGATTGCACGGAGTTTAAAGGTTGCGGTGGCGCCCCGCTGCAAAACAACGGGTGCTTCTGCAAACTCCGGCGTGCCGCCCGACATCCTATTGAATACCAACCCCTCTCCATTGTACCGAAGCAACCAACTGTCATCTTCGATATCGCCGCCATCCTTTACACCCGCTAAAACGGTGATGGAATTCGTAACGACGGGATTGATCCATCCGTCCGGGATGCCGTCATCGTTCGAGTCCGGATCATTTGGCTGCAATCCGTGTGTAAACTCGTAAATGTTCGTGAGATGATCCCCGTCAGGGTCGTCGAGGCCTGAATAGTTGAGGCTGCCAAAATGTTCGATTTCCCATTGATCATTCAATCCATCGTGATCGCGATCAGTTACCCCTCGGGTATAGGAATGAATGTATTCCGCGATTTCCGCTTGCGGCCAGGCCCGGTCGTAAATCCTGACATCATCGATGGCGCCTTTGAAATATTGAGGTGCGGCTACCGTCCCCGGATCATTGGGAATTTGCACGGCATGACGTCCAATGGTTAAAGGATAGGCGTTTGAGGAAAGGGGGCTGAATACCTGTGGATCCTTAAGAACCCTTCCTCTATTTACGTAGATTTGAGCCTCCACCAGATTCCCGTCGACGTAGAGCCGTGGTAAAAATTGCTGGGGATCCGTCGTTCGCGCGAGCGTTGCAGCGACGTGATGGTAACCCTTCGTTAGGTCAACGTTCTGGGCAATCAACTGTTCACCGGCTTGACCACAAAACGTCAGCCTTTTGATGGCTGGATTGTATTCGAGTTCGTAGCCTCCTGCGTTGCCGAATGCCCGCTTGGAAATGACGCGCATGTAGGCACCAGGATTACCTGTGCTGATGGGGCTTACCCAGGCTGCTAGTGTGATCTCTCCAGTGATATCAAATACGCTGGAGGTTAGAGCTTCGAGATACCCGGAGCTGCCGTCGAGGGTCAATCCTCGCGAAATCCAGCCCGCGCCACGCGTCGCGCTCCCGATGATGGTGGCGTGGACCAACGCGGGCGAACTGTTGTATGCGGTTGAGCCGTCTACTTCGTCAAAGCGGTAGTTTCCGACCGGCACTCTTCGCAGGGAACTTAAACAATCCACAGGAACAACTTCCCGTGCGCCGCCCTCCAATTGCCATGCGACTTCTGCATGATCGAAGCCGTATTCCTGTTTGGAGACCACTTCAAAATAGTACAACTCTCCAGCTTCCAGCGGCACAACGTTCGAATTCTGTTCCGGAAAGGTATCAAAGGCCAGGGGTTCCGTGGGAGCGGACGTTTCTATCAGATACGTAAGGCGCCCGGGATCTGCATTCGAACTGATGCCGAAAGCCACCTGATCGTCGCCCGAAACCCAAAAGCGATAGTTTCCGGAAACGGCGGGCTTGACATAGCCTGCCATGCGCGCGCCGTAGTTTGCGCCTTGATAGATCGGCATTTCAAGGGAATGGACATAGCGCGCGTTATCCGGTCTGTAGGGAAATGATTGAATGGCATTTAACGCTGTAAGGAAGGCGCCTGGCACGTTCGACCATTGTTCCCACTTAATAAATCCGTCCATCGCGACGCCGTCTTCCCGCCCATCGCTGTCGGTATCTTTCGCGGCTGGATTCAGATGGTTCCAAAATTCGTCGCTATTCGTGACGGCATCACTATCAAAATCACCTTCAGGTAACTGATCAAGCGTGCCGAAGAAGCTCATTTCCCAATCATCGGGTAAAGAATCTCCGTCAACATCCAGAACTGGCACTGTGGAAACTTCGTTGGAATAGCCGCTGATTCCGCCGGCATTCAACGCTTGAACAACATAGTAATACTTGGTGCCGTTGGTTAATCCGGTGTCGGTGAGACTTGTTGCGACCGTTTCGTTGCCCTCAAAGTCTTGAAAATCGCCTCCGTTCACCCTACGCAAGACTTTGTAACTGCTCGCCTCGGTAATCCCTGACCACGAAAGCGTCACGCTACGGTCGCCCGGAACGGCCGACACTCCCGTGGGCGCCGCCAGCAGAGTGAACTCGGTGAACAAGACGGACGTCGCGGCCCCTGCAGTCGCGACGATCGTACTCGTGGCGGGGGCGTTGCCGGGGGTTTTGAACCAGACTTGAGCGACTCCTTCGCTATCAGTGCGTACAGTTAACAGTTCGCCAATCGACGTGCCGGACAAATCCAGAACTTGACCTCCTCCCTGGATGGGACCGAAAGTGACTGGCGCGTTCGAAAGACTAATGCCCTCATGGAGGACACGAACTTTTAATGCGAGGGGAAGAGCTCTCTCCTGCGGTCCAATCTGGTTGTTGCCTTCAGTAATAGATATTTCCGGCGTCACGCCGTTGTAGTAATCCGCGGGATCACTCTGCGTTTGGTGTTCAAGAATGTTTTCGTGGCTGTCGCCGTCAAAGTCATCAGTGCCCTGCTGTTGTAGATCGCCAAAATAATAGTATTCCCAAGCGTCATCCAATCCATCGCGGTCGCCGTCGAATTGATAGTATTGTGCGTGATTGATGTCACCGCTGATCCCGTTAAAACATCCCTTGACGACTACGGGACCGGCAACTGTGCTGGCGCTTGCGTAGATTTCAACCCCGTTGAGCAGGTAGCGGATGGCTCCTGCGGTCCGGACAATCTTTAGAGTATCTGAAGGGCTGAAGGGATGCGCCGGGGAGGTGGCATGTTCATAGGCAATATTGCCGCCCTCCCGCACTTCTAAGACTCCGTCGCTGGCGCGATAACGGATGGCATGTGTCAGGTCCGTCAGCGAAAACCCGGTGCGGTTTTTCGATAAGCCCACGGTGACATCTGCGTTGGCTTGTTCGAGGCGCCATTGCACAAAACCGTCCCCGGCCATGACTTTGCTGCTGTTGGCTCCGCAAGCCGCTGAAGGTGGAATATTAGACGGTTGAAGCCGCGATCCTTGATTGGGCGTGGGATACGTGCCCTCGGCGTTGGTTTCATCAATCCAGATAATGTCCTCGAGGGGGGAGGGAGCGTAGTATTCAACGGAGTTCACTGACGCATGCTTATCGTAAAAAGAAGTGTCGATCCAAAGCGGGTCGGTGCTGCGCACCGCTGAGGCATACGGTAAAAGGAAGCCGTTTCTATAGAAATAAAATTGATCGCCGACGCGTTCGATTTTCAAGACATCCGAAGTCGCGTATATCCCCACGCTGTACCTGGCTGTGCCATACTCGGTGATGTACAGCTGGATATTGCTTCCCGTATACTGCCCGAAGAATCCGACCGCGATTTGGAAAGGTGTGTTGCCCGAGTCGGTCGCGCCGAGCCCAAGGCCGCCGGATTTGTTGGTCAGGCCCATCTTGAATTCCACGAAGCCATTCCCTGTAATTTGTGCTTCCCCGACGCCACCCGCGTTCCAGGACGCGTCACCCGTCGACTTGGTAAGAGAACTTCCGCTTCCAGGAGTCGGAAACGTGGCAGACGTGTTGGTAAGATCGCGCCAAACTACGTCGCTTTTGACCCCGTCGAACCGGGCAGAGGCAACCACGCCTCCAGAAGTGCGAAATGCCGTGTCCACCAGAAGGCTTTCCGTCGCCGCAGAAGGGCTGAGGTTTG
This sequence comes from Chthoniobacterales bacterium, assembly GCA_036525185.1. Taxonomy (GTDB): domain Bacteria; phylum Verrucomicrobiota; class Verrucomicrobiia; order Chthoniobacterales; family DASVRZ01; genus DATDAW01. The sequence goes on from DATDAW010000045.1 coordinate 9,083, forward strand.
TCATGCCGATTTTCTGGTCGTTTTTTAAATAAACAATTGTGCTCCCTAGGCGTTGAATGCGCAGGGTATCCGAGATATTCCAGGCCGATGCGCTGCCTTTTGGGATGCCGTTTTCGTAGATTTGAATTGAGCTGGTTCCATTCGTGCAGATCGCGTATTCCAAGCCGTTGAGAGTATGATCGGTATTCGCACGCGTCAGACCGACTGCCATTTGCTTTCCGGATACCCCAAACCGCCATTGGACATAGCCATTGCCGGGAATGGATTTGTGGGCAATGGCGTCCGAGTCCCAAGCATCGGTTGCAGTCTTTTTACTGAGTTGATTTTCTCCGTTTAAAGTTGTCGCTGAAGTGCCGTAGAAGTCCTGCCATACAATGCTTTCAGCCGTCGATGCACCGCCGTATTGCACATTCGCGACATAGGCATTTCGTTGCTTGAACGAAGTATCGACGATTAGGGCACCGGTACTCGCGAAGGGGGAAGTATAAAGAAGAACGTCATTGCGATAATATCTAATTGTCGTCCTTAAGCGTTCGATGCGAAAAATATCGTTTGTCGTATAACTCCCGAACCATGAGTTGGTTGACGGATTTGGATTGTTGGGATCGATTCGCGACACGCCCGACTCCCGAATATAAAGGCGTCCGTCCGCGCCGCCTTCGAATGCATGGTCCAGACTAAGATTGGATCTGTTTTTGTTGGCCAATGCCAGTCCGACTGCGATGGCTGTGTTCGTCTTTCCGAAACGAAACTGCACGAAGCCATCTGCAGGAATCTCGCCGCTGCTAACCGCGTCTGCATTAAAATTGCTGTCAGCCGTTGATGTCAGGGTGCTGCCTCCTCCCGGATCGGCGTAGCTGGCTGCGGTGGATATCAAGTCTTTCCAGATCACGTCATCGATTCCGACGGAACGGCTATAGCGACAGCCCTGGATGAACGCACCTGTATGGGAAAAAGAGGTGTCCACCACAAGGGCGCCGGCGCTTGCCCTTGTCGAAGTTGCCAGGAGGGTTGAACCGTTCTTCCAGAAGCGGATCATCGCGCCGGTGCGTTCAATGCGGAAAATGTCGGATGTCTGATAGTTTCCGACAATGCTGTCTGATCCATTACTGAGTACATGCAACTTTTGAAACTGATCTCCTTGCAAGGCGAAATGAATGGACCCAGGCCTGCGGTCTCGATTGAAGTAGCCAAGTCCGACCGCACAACTTTTGTTCGTCTGACCGAAACGAAACTCGACAAAACCATCACCCTCGATTCGCTTTTGGCTGACCGCATCGGCGTCCGCCTTGTTGCCCACGGCCGTCTTTTGGAGTATGCTTCCAGATCCCGGAGAGTCATAGTTCGCCGTTGTCCCGACAAGATCCTCCCAAATTACGTCTTCAACAGTAAATACTTGGGCGCACAAAGGATTGTGTAAGAACAACCCAATAGCCGTAACGATGGCGAAGACTTTGCTCCGGCTGAGATAGACCAGCTTGGCACAACAAGCCAACGACCGGTTGCTCTGTTTCATGGGGAGATGTGGTTTAAAAGGCCAGGTGTTTGATTCTGTTTAAGAACGTCGGTCATTCGTCCTGCTGGTTCTTGACAAGGCGAAAGAGACGGATCTGTCAGCAACCGAAAGAGGGATGTCCCGCGGACAAAGTTCGGGCAATGCCGGAGAGGGAGGAGGCGATTTCCATGTTTGGGCACCCGCATATTTGACAGCACTCAATCGTCCCGAAAGGAACTAACAACCGTAAATTGTGGAACTCTCTGGGAAGACAATTTTCAAATGGAACACGTTTTTGAAAGATCCTGAAAGTGAGGAGGGTCACGACCGGCCTTCACCTTGAATCGATCCGTAGCAACGGGTGATCACATCCGTCTGAAACAAAAATTAGCTATTGGGATTGTTTTTGGCAGTGAAATGGAACCGGATGTTTGAGTGTCGTGGTGGATATGCATTTTCGTCTCTTTGTCGCTATCGAAAGTGACCGTAACGGTCGAAATGAACGACGGGCCGCCAACATCAGGCTGAACCTGTTTTGTTTCTTCGACAACGCGGGAAGGGTCGACGGATGCAAACGGAATTACGTAAGCACAACATCCAAACAGAAAGATACAACCAGACAGGAATTTTCTATCCATCCATTGAGCCATTTCTATGTTTTCGCCGCCTTCCCTTCCCTTGTTGTCAAGACTAATAGGTATAGCTTTTAGCCGTTGATGCCAATTGGCTTTTGGCTGAAAATACTATAAGCATCGAAGGAAACGTACGGCAGCCGGGAAAGTCTGGAAAGTGTGTCGGGCCCAGCCTGACGCTAGTGAGAGTGGTTTTTTTAAGTGCGGACAGATCAATGGGTTAGAGGACAGGGTGTGTCGTTTAAGTCCATTGCCACAGCCGCGCGATATTTCGAGACAGCGATTACTGGCAGTACTGCTTCGATGCCTTTGACCCTGGTCTGGTAAAGATATCTGAAAACATAGGCGGGATTTCCTCCGGAAGCGCCGATCCGCCACGCATTTGCCGGAAAGATCTGCCGGCAAAGCCTCGTGTCCTTCGCTCTTTGCGCCGGGCGGCAGACCCGGCAGCTCCGGCGCCTCCTCGATCGCCTCGTTGGCGGCCCAACCCGGCGGTAATTGATTTGATTGCCGAGCGGAGCGTGCATTCGTTGAGAAGAATTTCTCCGGCGCGGGCTATGCCGTAGAGTCGTGATGCCAAATTGCTTGCCCGGTTCTCCTTGAGCCAAGAGGGCGAAAATTTCCGCTGGGAAAACCGGGCGCAGCTCTCGCAACGGGCGGCCGAGGATTTCCTCGCGGTTCAGTTCGAGGCAACGGGCGAAGGCGGCGTTCAGATAGGTTACGCTACCGGCCTCGTCAAGGCGCAGGGTCATCGCCGTGAGACCTGCGATCGAAACGTTGGCGGACGAATTCGCGGGGCGTGCTGTTGGGGGCAGGAGAGACTTCCTCCATGGAGGTCGAGCCTGCTTGAAGGCGCCCCCCAACTCAATTCAATTCGTTCGCTGGGCTGTGTGCCGGTTTGAAATATTTCGACTGTCGCTTACGCGGGCGGTCTCAAAACATTAAGTGGTCGATCAGCGAAGAGCAGCTAGGGCCGATTTCGTTTCTAGGGCAATTTTGTGAGGTGCCATTGGCAACTAAAGAAATCGCCTGGCGGGTAGGGAATCGGCAGTCCGACATTCATTAGCACATCTCCACTGCAAGTTAGATCTCCGACCTGATACTTTGCAGCTGGGTCCAGCCCTTTCAATCGTAGGAATCGCTGCGATGCGTTCGGTAAAGCCAGCGTGTTAACATGAGTAACTAGCGCCTCGTCTTTGGAAGGCGAAACAACGATCCAGGCTGCTTCGTTCGATTCAAATGGGTTGCACAGGCGATACAGATCGCCGCGCAGCAACAAGGGCCGTAGCTGCTTGTATAACGCGGTCTGGCGTTTGACCTCCTCGCGATCGTCGTCGCTCAGCAGGGAGAGATCGAGTTCGTATCCAAACGCGCCCGTGAATGCCACGTCGCCCCGCGTCTTAAACGGCGTCACGCGCCCCACCTGATGATTGGGAACCACCGATACGTGGGCCGAGATCGTGCTCCACGGGTAAACGACGCTAGTGCCGTATTGGATGCGGAGTCGCGAAATGGCATCGGTGTTATCGCTCGTCCAAATCTGCGGCATGTAATAGAGAATGCCGGGATCGAATCGCCCGCCGCCGCCTGCGCAGCCTTCGAAGAGGATATGCGGGAATTCCGATGTGAGTTTCTCCATGAAATCATAGAGGCCCAGGATGTAGCGGTGAACAGTTTCCTGCTGACCTTCTGCGGACGTGACTGCGGAACCCACTTCGGTCATGTGCCGGTTCATGTCCCATTTGACGTAGCTGATGGGCACAGTCCTGAGAATCGTCGCCATTTGCCGATAAATTTCGTCGCGCACGTCCTGGCGCGAAAAGTCCAATATCAATTGGTTGCGGCCTTCCGTTCGGGGCCGGGCGGGGACGTGGAGACACCAATCCGGGTGTTCGCGATACAGTTCGCTTTTGACGGAAATCATTTCCGGCTCGAACCAAAGGCCGAAGGTTAGGCCTTTCGCAATAATACGAGCGGCCAGGTCCTCCAATCCGCCCGGAAGTTTCCGTTTGTCGACGAACCAGTCGCCAAGGGAAGTGGTGTCATCATCGCGACGGCCGAACCAGCCGTCGTCCAAAACAAATAGCTCGATGCCCAGGCCAGCGGCGGCGTCCGCGATTTTCTCCAATTTCGTCGCGTCAAAGTCGAAATACGTCGCCTCCCAGTTGTTGACGAGAATTGGACGCGGCTTGTCCTGCCACTCACCGCGGCACAGACGCGTCCGATAGAGACGGTGATAGATGCGCGACATGCCGCCGAGCCCCTCGTCGGAGAAAACCAGGACGGCCTCCGGCGTCTGGAACTCCGCCCCGGGCTCCAACTTCCAGGAAAAATCAAATGGATTGATTCCCAACTGAAGCCGGCAGCCGTAATCGGCATCCCGCTCTACCAACCCGATGAAATTGCCGCTGTACACGAGGCTGAACCCATAGACTTCGCCCTGATCTTCCGTCGTTTCGGGGCGGGTTAGGGCGATAAACGGGTGGTGTTGATGACTGCTCGAACCGCGCCGGCTCTCGATCGATTGCACGCCCGGGTGTAGCGGAGCGCGGAAAAGTTCCCGTTCACGCACGTGTGCCCCGGAAAGATGCAGGAATTCTCCATCAGTGTCGTTTGAGGGAAAATCCACGGAACAGGACAAAATCCGCCGAATGGAGACAGGCGACGTGCCACGGTGAATGATTTTTGTGGATCGCGTGATCGCGGAATGATTCGCGAACGCGGTATAGGTGAGCTCCACACGCAGACCGAGCTTGGCGTCTTCGAGCCCGATGATGAGCGTCTCCGCTTCTGCCGGGGCAGCAACCCAGGTCGCCGGAAGTCCTGGGAGCGCCGGTTTGCCAGGCAGGATCTGGTGATCCTTAAAGCGCAGATCCACGATGCGTGATCCGTCCTCGGGTTGGAACACTTCCATCGCCGGTGAACGGAAATCGCCGGTTCCATAGAGCGGATATTCGTGAGGAAGCGTATCGAGACTGAAATCCAGGCCCAAGCCGTTTGGATTGGGGCTGAACGAGCGATGACGGAACTGGAGGACAAAATCCAAATCCTGAGACGCAACCCTGGCGCCCCAATACAAATGCAGCAGGTATCCTTGCGGCAATACCTTCATCGCATAGGTCGCGGATTCCGTGTGGACGAAGAAGGTGCTGATATCTGGAAGGTATTCGATGGGCATGGCTGGGGGCTGCTGTTACAGCGTTTGCC
>DATDAW010000046.1:0-17009 GCA_036525185.1 Chthoniobacterales bacterium
TGATCGAGCGCCGGATTGGTAAGCAGCATCCTGGCCCCCAGGCCGGCTGTGTGGAGAGGAATGAGAAGCGTCAGGCCGAGGGTGATTACTTTCAAACTCCGATTGGCGGTGAGCTCTACGCTACGTTTTAACGCCTCAAAACCCCATTTTCCTTCGGTCATCACTACGGTGCGCGCCAGGGAAAGCCGGACGGCGACGATGAGTCCAGGGATCACAAACATCAGCGTCCCTAGAAAAAACAGCACCATGAACAGGAGATTTGTCCAGAAAAGTTGGAGCCAGTGGGTCACACCCGTCGATAGGCATTCCGGAAAGCCGGCGCGCCGCTCGAGGCGGTCCACGAACAGGGCGTGCAGAATTCCACCGGTCACAACAACTCCGAATACCGCTTGCAAGACGAATGCCGATTGAAGGTTGTAAACGGTATAGGCCACATCCTCCCTGGGGAAAACGTGGTAACTCAGATAAGCCAGCAACAATTGGCATGGCAGCTCAATAGCAAGCACCAATCCAAGAATGACTCCGAAATGAGCGCGAAAGAGCTGCCAGCCGGTCGAGATCACGAGACGTGAATAGTGCACGGTGAATGGTGAATGGTTTCCGGCAATAGCCGCAAACATTATGCTTGCGGCCATTCACCAGTCATCGAGCACCATTCACATGGTTTCTCGAATTGCGCGTTGAAGCGCCGACTACGCGCCTACCAGCTGTCTCAAAACGAACGGCAGAATCCCGCCATGCCGGTAATAATCGATCTCGATCGGCGTATCGATCCGAAGTTTGACCGGTATCTCGACCGTTTTCCCGTCGGCATACGTGATGCCCAAAGCGAGTTGCTGAAGCGGCTTGATGTCGTCGCTGAGACCGATGACGTCGAATACCTCGGAGCCAGTCAAGCCAAGTGTCTGAGCGTTGGTGCCCTCCAAAAATTGCAGCGGCAGGACGCCCATACCGACCAGATTCGAGCGATGAATGCGTTCGTAGCTCTGGGCCACGACCGCTTTGACACCGAGAAGCGCGGTGCCTTTGGCTGCCCAGTCGCGGCTCGAGCCGGTGCCGTATTCCTGCCCGGCAATGACAACCAGCGGCGTCCCGGCGTTTTGATATTTGATCGATGCATCGTAGATGGAGAGCTGTTCTCCATCCGGATAATGTTTTGTCATGCTGCCTTCGACACCGGGAACCATGAGGTTCTTGATCCGGACATTGGCAAACGTGCCACGAGTCATCACCCGATCGTTACCACGGCGGCTGCCGTAGCTATTGAAATCGACGGGTTGCACGCCGTTTTGAACAAGGAATTTACCCGCTGCCGAAGTCGCTTTGATCGCGCCAGCCGGAGAAATGTGATCCGTTGTGACGGAATCGCCGAGGATGGCCAGCGGCCGTGCGCCTTTGATTTCTTTGATGCCACGCGGTGTCAGTGAGAAATTCTTAAAGAACGGCGGCTCCTGAATGTAGGTCGATTTTTCGTCCCAGACGTAAACTTCTCCCGTGGAGGAGGGGATCTCGTTCCATTTCGGATTCTGCTCGGAAAATCCCGTATAGAGGCGCTTGAAGACCTCTGGCTTTAACGCGCCTTCCATCGTGCTGCGGATTTCGTCGAGCGAGGGCCAGATTTCCTTGAGGTAAACGGGCTTGCCATCCTTATCGGTGCCGAGCGGGTCTTTGCTGAGATCGAGATCGACGCGTCCGGCAATTGCGAAGGCAATGACGAGCGGCGGCGACATGAGGAAATTCGCTTTGATGTTCTGATGCACGCGCGCCTCGAAGTTCCGGTTGCCCGAGAGGACGCTGGCGGTGACGAGATCATTTTTGGTGATCGCTTCCTCAATGGCTGGATGCAGCGGGCCCGAGTTGCCGATGCAGGTCGTGCAGCCGTAGCCAACAACCTGGAATCCGAGTTGATCGAGATACGGTTGAAGTCCGGATTTGGCTAGATAATCGCTTACCACCCGGGAGCCGGGAGCGAGCGAGCTCTTGACGGACGGATTGACCGTCAGACCGCGCTCGACGGCTTTTTTCGCCAGAAGACCCGCTCCAACCATGACACTAGGATTGCTCGTGTTGGTGCAACTCGTGATTGCGGCAATCAGCACGCTGCCGTGACCGACGGCCGTGTCCACGCCGTGTTTGCCGTGGCCGGCGTCCGCTCCCGGATCGCTGGTGGGCCGATTCAGGATCATCTCGGCTTTGTCACGTTCTTCGCCTGGCTCAAAAGGGCTGTTCGCGTCATCGGTGCTGCCCGGATCATTTGGGATCGTAGTACCTGACCCGTTGAGGTGAACGGCAATCCGTGCGTTGAGGTCGGCATCAGGTTTGCCGTAGCCGCCTTCCGGCACCGGTTTATGCAGCAACGTCGAGAACGTTTCGCCCAAAGCGGGCAGATTGATGCGGTCCTGCGGGCGTTTGGGACCGGCGACGCCGGGCTGGACGGTTGCAAGATCCAAATCGACATCGACGCTGTATTCGATTTGACCCTTTTTCGGGATCCCGAAAAGGCCTTGTGCCTTGTAGTAATTCTCGAAAGCGGAGATTGCCTCCTCGGACCGGGCGGTGGCCCGGAGATATTTGACGGACTCGGCGTCCACTCCGAAAAAGCCCATGGTCGCGCCGTATTCAGGGGCCATGTTCGCGATAGTGGCCCGATCCACGACTGGGAGCGATTCGGCGCCTTCGCCATAAAATTCCACGAATTTGCCCACCACTTTTTTGGCGCGAAGGAGCTGCGTTACGTGCAGCGCCAGGTCGGTCGCCGTGACGCCTTCACCCAGGCGGCCGGTCATGTGCACGCCGACGACTTCCGGTGTCAGGAAATAAACAGGCTGCCCTAACATACCGGCTTCGGCTTCGATGCCGCCGACGCCCCAGCCGACGATGCCGATCCCATTGATCATCGTGGTGTGCGAGTCGGTGCCGACCAGCGTGTCCGGATAATAAACTGTCTTGCCATTCAGCGGTGCCGTGAGGACACCCTTGGCGAGGTATTCCAGATTGACCTGGTGCACGATGCCAATGCCTGGCGGGACGACGCCGAACGTTTTAAACGCTTGCTGACCCCATTTGAGCAGCTGATACCGCTCGCGGTTCCGTTGAAATTCGATGGCTAGATTCAGATTGAGCGCTTCCTGCGAACCAGCGAAATCTACCTGCACCGAGTGATCCACAACGAGATCAACCGGCACAAGCGGCTCGACGATTTTCGGATTGCCATTCATCCGTGCCACAGCGCTACGCATCGCAGCGAGATCGACCAAAAGCGGGACACCCGTAAAATCTTGCAAAACCACGCGCGCAACCACGAAGGGTATCTCCTCTTCAACCGGTTTCTTGGCGTTCCAATTCGACAGCGTAACGACGTCCTTCCATGCGACTTTCTTATCGTCGACGTTGCGGAGAACGGATTCCAGAACAATACGGATGCTCGCCGGCAACTTCGAAATGGGTCCCACGCCGAGTTCCTCCAGGGCTGGAAGCGAGAAATAAGAGCCTTCAGTTCCATTTCCGGTGTCAAAAGTCTTTAGAGTATCGAGTTGGGTCGGCATGTTCTTGATGGATTAAAATGTCTGAAACGAAGAAATTGGCTGAGGTTATTTCAACTGGGCAAGTTTGGCGCTGATCGCTTCGAAATCCGGCAGGTCCTTTGGGCTTTCCGAGACCTGCGCGTATTGGATGACGCCCAGTTTATCTACGATGAAAGCAGACCGTTTCGAGACGCCTCCCATGGGGAGGTTCTTCTCAGGGAGAAAGGAGTCGTAAGCCACGCCGAACGCCCTTGCGACATTGTGTTCGTAATCGCTCAGTAATGTCACGGCGATTTTTTCCTTCTGCGCCCAGGCTTCCTGCGCGAATGGACTGTCGCCGCTGATTCCGAGTACTTCGGCATTCACGGATGCATAGGCATCGAGTCCCTGGGTGACGCTGCACATTTCGGTTGTACAAACTCCCGTAAACGCCATGGGGAAAAACAGGATGAGCGTGTTCTTCTTCCCGATGAAATCAGTCAGCGAAACAAGTTTCGGGCCGTCGGCTGTCTTCGTCGGGAGGGTGAAATCGGGGGCTTTATCGCCAACCTGGAGTGCCATAAAATTCTAGGATAGTCGTTTGAGTGCTCTCACGATCGTGTGCCGCGTCATTCCCATAGTAGGAAGTGCGGAAAGCGGGTCAATACGGAAACGAAAAATACAACTGTTGCTTATTTTAAACTGTCCACAATCACCGTTAGATTGTGTTTCATCATGCCGTCGTACGTCGATGCGGCCCCGCTCGCCGCAAGACCGTCGGCGTATAACGTCCCACCGATCTTTACGCCCGTCTCCCGCGTGATCTCGTTCATCACTTTCGGATTTGTCCCCAGTTCCACGAAAACAGCCCGGACGCGCTCTTTTCGAATCGTCTCAATCAGCTTCGCTATCGTTTGATTCGACGGTTCATCCTCCGGACGGACTCCCTCCACGCCGAATAGCGTGAACCCGAACTCCGGCCCAAAATATTGGAACGCCGTGTGCGAGGTAACGAGCTTGCGCCGGTCGCGCGGCAATTCCGCCAATTTGACCCGAGCCCATTTCGCAAGCGCATCGATCGACGCGCGATAAGTGGCGGCATTTTCAGTGAAAACCGGGGCGTCGACCGGTGAGATTCGACTCAATTCGCTTCGGACGATCTCGATGGCCTCCCGCATATTCTTGATGCTGTGCCACCAGTGTGGGTCGTCCGAAAGATCATCGTTCGAAATTCGATCGCCCACCGCCACCACGGTTGCCCGCGTGCCCGAGCTTTCCGGCAATTTCGCCAGATACCCTTCCATGTGGCGGCCCGAAGCCAGGATCAACCTGGCTTTCGAAATTGCCACCATATCGCTGGGTGCTGGCTGGAATTCATGGGGGTCGATACCCGGCGGAATCAAATTCACAACATCGACGCGATCACCGCCGACCTTCTGCGCGATTTCAGTCAACACCGTGGAAAGCGAAACGACGCGAATTTTTTCTTCCGCCCGGACAAATCCGGAGCCTGCAAGCAGAAAAACAAGAACCTGAACCAACCTAATAAGCATCATGAGGCAAAGCTGAGCCGCAGGCTAATGCAATCCAATGGCATTTACAACCAGCATGCCGGATCCCCGACCTTTTCCGTTTTTCCCACCTTTGCCCAGTGAAAGCCCGATGCTACCTTGAAGACTTATGCCGTTTCACCTCGCTTCAAACTATCATCCACAGGGCGATCAGGCTCAGGCAATCGCGAAGCTCACGGCCTCCCTGGAGGCAGGGAACCGGCATCAAACGCTGCTCGGTGTCACCGGCTCAGGAAAAACGTTTACGGCGGCCAATGTGATCCGCAACTTGGACCGCCCAACGCTGGTCATTTCTCACAATAAAACCCTTGCCGCCCAGCTTTACTCGGAGTTTAAGCAGTTCTTTCCGGAGAATGCGGTCGAGTATTTTGTGAGCTATTTCGACTACTATCAACCGGAAGCCTATATCCCGAGGTCGGATACGTACATCGAAAAGGATTCGTCGATTAATGAGGAAATCGAACGGCTCCGCCTGTCGGCGACGAGCTCATTGTTGAGCCGCCGGGACGTCATTGTTGTGGCGAGCGTGTCGTGTATCTACGGTTTGGGGTCGCCGGAAGATTATCTGAACATGTTGCTGTCGGTATACGTCGGGCAGCAAACAACGAGGGAACAATTGCTCGCAAAGCTCGTCGATATGCTCTACGAGCGCAACGACGTCGCATTCACCCGAGGCAGGTTTCGCGTCCGCGGCGACGTCGTCGAAGTCCATCCCGCAAACCTCGATGAAACAGCGTATCGGATCGAGTTTTTCGGCGACGAAATTGACCGGATGAGCCGCTTCGACCCTCTCACAGGACATGTCGAGGAGGATATCAAAAAGTTGACGATTTTTCCGGCAAAACAGTTCGTAACGCCTTACGACAAACTCCAGCGCGCCATGCGCTCCATCCGCGCGGAACTCGACGAGCGCATCGTCTGGTTCGAGGCACAGGGTAAACTTCTCGAGGCGCAACGCCTCAAAATGCGCACGGAATACGACCTCGAGATGATGCAGGAAATGGGGTTTTGTTCCGGCATCGAAAACTATTCGCGGCATTTGAGCGGGCGCGAACCGGGCTCACGGCCGTTTACGCTGTTGGATTTTTTTCCGGACGATTACCTGCTGGTGATCGATGAGTCACACGCGTCTGTTCCGCAAATCGGGGGGATGTACGAAGGCGATCGGTCGCGCAAGACGGTGCTGGTCGAATACGGTTTCCGTCTGCCCAGCGCTCTGGATAACCGGCCCCTGAATTTCCCGGAGTTCATGCAAATGACGCGCCAGATCTTGTATATAAGCGCCACGCCGTCGGGCTTTGAGATTCGCAACAGCGTCGTAGGAAACAGTGAGTATCTGCCCGGGAAAAATGGCAGCACGCCGGCATTGGCGTTACAGACATCCAATCAAGGCGCAAGTGACGAACCTCCGGAAAAATTTGATGCGCACACGCCGGGGAAACCGCTCATTGTCGAGCAAATTATCCGCCCAACCGGCTTGCTGGATCCGAAAATCACGATCCGGCCGCTTAGAGGCCAGATCGACGAGACTCTCGAACTCTGCCGCGCCCGTATCGAAAAACAGGAACGCGTTCTTATTACGACGCTTACGAAGCGAACTGCAGAGGATTTGTCGGATTACCTCCGGGATGTCGGGCTGAAGGTTCGCTACTTGCACAGCGACATTGACACCATCGAACGCGTCGAAATCCTGCGCGCGCTGCGGGCCGCAGAGTTCGATGTTCTGGTCGGCATCAACCTCCTTCGTGAAGGTCTCGACCTGCCCGAAGTCTCACTCGTATGCATCCTCGATGCCGACAAAGAGGGGTATCTCCGCAGCCAGACGTCACTGATCCAGACCGCTGGACGGGCCGCACGTCACGTCAATGGCGAAGTGGTGCTTTTTGCCGATCAGATGACGGGCTCAATGCAGCAATTGGTTAACGTCACGGAATACCGCCGTCGCCGTCAGATCGAATACAACGAAGCCAATGGCATTACTCCGGTGAGCGTCCAGCGTGCTGTGCAGGAAAGCCTGCATGTGATGTTGAAAGGGCGCCAGGTGGAGGAATCTGTCGTCCGCGAAACTGGCGCCAGTCTCGACGTCACCGAAGTGCTCCGGGAATTGCAAGAGGAGATGCAAGCTGCCGCAGCGAATCTGGAATACGAAAAAGCGGCGCTGCTTCGCGATCAGATCATGGAGCTCAAGAACGGCGCGGGTATCTCCAAAATCGAGCCCTCGCGGAGGCCCGTGAGCTACGCCGGACGGGGCGGAAAAGGAAAGAAAGTTCGCAAATAGGGCAGGGGACCTGTTAGTGAAAGGGCCGCGTTCTCTCCCGATTATGAAGTGGTTCTCTTTGTTTGTCGTGTTGAGCTTTCTGCTCCTCGTCTCAGCCGGAGCACAGACTCCTCTCCCAACGCCTCCCCGCCAGACGCCGTTAAAAGAGATTCCATCCGAATCCGTGCCGACGGCCGGCATTTCAGACAAAGGGCAAATGGCGCTGGCGATTAAACCTGAGAAGTGGAAAACAGCAGAGACTCCCAACTTTTACATCCATTACCGCCGGCAGACCGAGGCCAGGAAAGTTGCCCGTGAAATCGAATTCGACCTGTTCGTCATCACCCAAACGCTCGGTGTGCAACCTTCCAGTTACTCGAAAAAATCGCACGTCTATGTTTTTGAAGACGAAAGCGAATGGCACGAATTCATCGCCGACGCCGGCATGGCCGATTGGATTTCCAGTTTCGCCCACGGCGATGAGTTATTTCTGAACGTCCGTGAAACCCGCGGCTCGACGCCATTTGACTCGCGAACGCTGGCGCATGAGACGACCCACGCCGTTGTCGCGCGCATCTATGGACGACAAAAAGCCTGGCCGCTTTGGGTTAACGAGGGCTTTGCCGAATACATGGGAGGCGCAGCCATTGCCGCGCGAAAAAATCAAACGCTGAAACGCCATTTCGAGCCGCTCTTTGCCAATGACAACACGACTCCCATGAGTCTCGACGAGCTCGAACAAACGAAGACTTATCCCCAATCCGGTGTCTCCCGCCTTTATGAATCAGGGCAGGCCGCCGTGCGTTTGCTCATGGTCAGCGGCCCGTCGGATCGTTTTGTGCAACTCGTGGATATGCTCCTCACCGGCAAAACGCTGGCCGAAGCGGTCGCGGCGCTTTATGGAGACAAATTCAAAAATTACGACGACTTCAAAAAGGCTTACAACAAGATAACCAACCACCGATAGCATGCCGCCCAAGGGAAAATCCACAACCGCAACCGCTACCGCTTCAGCCATTTACGCCGTCGTCGGGAACGACGAATCCGAAGTCAAACGCGTGGCGCGCGATCTTTCGCTGAAGCTCGCGCCCAAGGACGCTGGGGAATTCGGCATCGAAATCATCGACGGCGCGGCGGAGAATGCGGATCAGGCACGTCAGCGGATTGCGCAAACCATCGATGCCTTGCTGACCTTCCCCTTTTTCGGTGGTGGGAAACTGGTCTGGCTCAAGAATGCCAGCTTTCTGGCGGACAACGTTGCTGGGCGTGCTGAATCCGTCATCGAAGCGGTCGAAGCGCTTGCCCAAAAACTCCAGGCCGGTCTTGCGCCGGACGTTACGTTCCTACTCAGCGCCCCAGACATCGATAAGCGGCGTTCTTTTTATAAAATTCTGGGCAAGATCGCCAATCTTCAGGTCCTCGATAAGATCGACACCAGCCGTGGCAATTGGGAGGAGTTGGTCGAAGGAGTGATCGTGGCGGAAAGCCGCAAAACCGGGCTTCGTTTCGAGCGCGACGCTCTCGAATTGTTTGTTCAGCTCACGGGCGCCGATACGCGCCAAATCTCGAATGAACTCGAAAAACTCGACCTTTTTCTCGGGAAAAAACGCGTTGTCGATCACGACACGGTTCGCCTCCTCGTCGCGCAAACCCGCGAAGGAGTCGTCTTCGAACTCGGGAATGTGCTCGCCCGGCGTGACTTGCGCGAATCCCTCCTCCTCGTCGATCAACTCCTGCGGCAAGGGGAAACCGCCATCGGAATTCTCTTCGCCGCCATCATCCCAACCGTCCGCAACCTGCTCGTCGCCAAGGACTTGATGGTTCGTCATAAACTGCGGCCCCCGGACAATCCGTTCAATTTTGCTCGAACCCTCGAAAGATTGCCCCAGGATGCCATCCGTCATCTCCCCAGAAAAAAAGACGGCTCCGTAAACACATTCTCGCTGGGTTTTGCGGCGCAAGGGGCCGCGAAGTATCAGCTTCCGGAGCTTGAAGACGCCCTCAAAGCCTGCCTCGAAGCGAATCAGAAAATGGTCACCACTCAGCTCGATCCGGCTCTCATTCTCACACAACTGATCGTTCGCATCGCCGGCGGGAAGAACCGCAGCTAGCCGGCACGAAGATGGGCTTTTGAGCACCAACGAATGACCTTCAAATGCGTTGGTGTCACGTCTTCGTTCTGAGGTAAATATTTCCACCACTGGATCTTAAGCGTAGTTTTTTGCCTCCTCCGTTGACGGAGCCGTTTCCGGATGAACTTCCGCTCTTGTTATCCGCCTTGAAATTAAAGTCCGTTTCGATATCGCCTGCGGCGCTTTTTGCATCAATGTCAAAGGACGCATTTGCAGGCAACACGACTTCTACGTTCCCGCCAGCCGTTTTCAATTCACCATCCCCTTTGGGGGATTCCTTATATTCGACATTGATGTCACCACCGGCGGTCGTTGCTTCAAGCCCGCCGCCGACCGCTGCGACTTCAATGTCCCCGCCGGCCGTCTTCAATTCGGCGTTTTCTCCCGTGTAAGTAACGGTGATATCGCCGCCGGAAGATTTGGCCGTGATGCCGCCAAGCGCGGAGCCGACTTCAATCGTGCCTCCCGAGTTTCGCACTTCAAGTTCCCCGGTCACTTCCTGCACATGAATATCGCCACCGGAGCAAACCAGATTTGCCCTGCCGTCCACGCGATCCACCGCGATACCGTCGGCCGCCGATTTGACCGAAACATTTCCCTCAATTGAGCCGACCCGAATTCCACCGACACCGCTTTCGATATCCACGGAGAATTTCTTCGGCACCTTGATTTCATAATAGTCGGTCACGTCCCCAAGTTGCAGCCGCGGAAGGCCAGATGAATCCCGCCGATTACCGATGCGAAGTTCGTTACTCATGCTCTGCACTTCGATTTTCTGCCGGGTCAAAGCTTCCTTGGGATCGCCTCGCAGGCTCGTCATTTTACGTGTCACGTGAATCGTAACCCCCGCGATGTCAGCGGTCTGCACATCAACGGCACCCTGGCTGAGACGCATCACCAGTTTCCCTCCGGGCTCCACGGGATATGTTCCCGAGAGATTCTCCGAAGCCGTGCGAACTTTGCATCCAGTCGAAGTCAGAACGAAAACAACGCCGAATAAAAGGCTGGCGGCGGATTTCAAGAATTTTCCCATATCCATACGATGCAGACAGGAAACGCTTTGGATTCAATTTTTTTCCCGAAAACTTCGATCGGCGTGGACTAATCTCCCTGTCTGGACTCCTCACCCATGGATATTCGCGCGAAAGTTCGCCATCTGTTGACCCTCAATGCCACTCCGCACTCCATTGCCATGGGCGCAGCGATCGGAGTTTTTTTCGGGTTTATGCCTGTCTTTGGCTTCAAAACCCTTTTGAGCTACTTCAGCAGCCTGATTTTGCGCGCAAACACTGCCGCCGCCATCCTCGCTGTAACGCTGCACGACGTCCTGCTGCCGTTGATGCCCGTGTTCCTGCGCCTCGAATACCAAATCGGATATTGGCTTACATCCCACCCGCATCATTTGGCGCCACCCATCGAATTCCATGAACACGAGCATTTCCACCTCACGTTCGCGTGGTTTAGAGATTGGCATCGAATGGTGCACATCGGCTGGCCGATCATGATTGGCTCGGTGATTATTGCCACCGTTGCCGCCGCCGCCACGTACGGCGTCGTTTACGGAATTTTTCACGTCCGTTTCCAACGCCGGATGCGAAGCATCAATCAGGAGGTAAACGCGTCAGAGAAGCAAGGAACCGAGCAAACCGGCCAAAAAGAAACATCTGTCAACAACCGTTCCTGACATTGCTTCCTCATTTGGATAAAGTTTTTATTCGCGCATACCGGATTACCCGCTACTTTGGTGGCACATCACAAGAGCTCGTTGGACAACATCGGAAAGCAAAGTGCAATCTCCGAAGACGAGCTTAAAGGGTGGAAAATTTTAAGGATTGTTCTGGGGGGAACAGCGGCCCTTCTCGGCTTCGTCGAGGGGGGCCGTATCCTTTTCCACCAAGTAGTATCTCTTACTTCTTAATCTTGCTCTTACTCTTACTCAGAGTACGCCGTGCCAGGATCCGCGAGCAACAGCATGAGAGCCAGTAAACGCCTCCCCGTTCTCCTTTTCATCCTGCTTCTCCTCGCCGTTGCGATTTGGCTCGCATACCACTTCCTCCAAACGCTTCCGTCCCGGGTAATCGACGAATCCCAACGCCGTCTTCAGCTGCAGGCGAAAACGTTGCGTGACCAGTTTTTCGCAGTCACCAATTTCCAGCCAGTGGTCCGGGTCAAAAACCACATTGTGTTCGAAAAAACCGTCGAGATCGCTGAATTGGCCATCATTTCCCGTCCCACGGAAGTTACGCGCGAATTCGTCCACACATGGGCCGGCAGCACGAAAAAACTCCGTCTCCGCGGCACCTTCCAGGTCCGAAGCGGTTTCGATCTGCGGAAAAGATTCGAGATTGTGGTCGACGAAGCGAAAACGAGGATTCTCCTTCCATCCGCCGAGATTCTTTCCGTCGAACAAACCGATCTCACCGTCGAAGCCTTCGAAAATGGCTTCTGGAACGCGATTTCCGCACAGGACATCCAAACTGAAACAAAGGCTTTGAGAGATCTCGCGCGTCAACGAAACAGCCGACTCAACGCTGAGGCCGAAGCAAATCTCCAATCTCGCCTGAGGACCATTCTCGGCAACGACGTTGAAATCATCATCGAGCCGTCACTTCCAAAGCAACCACCGCCGCCATAGCCCGTACGATGAGGGCAATAGGGGCACTACGGCTTGTAAAGAGCACTGATTTCAATCCGACGGGTGAAATTCCTGCCTTCCATTTTGCCGTTGAGCAACACGCCGGGGAGGGCGTAATTCCGTGTGCGGAGGAGTTGATATCCCGCTTTTTCAATATCGCCTGCCGTCAAGCCAACCCAGTCTGGGCCGAGATGGTTGTCCCAAACCACCAACGTTCCGGGTGGCGAGTCGCGCAAGAGGCTCAGGTTCAGCCTCTTATCCTCTGTAAACATCGGTTTCTCCTGAATGCTTCGGTCCGTGAGCACGCACATCTGGGCGTGACTCCAGATAAATCGCTTCACCGGGAGCGGATTCGTTTCCAGCCATCGATCCATCTCGGCAATTGCCACGGCGTCCCGCGACCAAATCAAGCCATCCAGATAAACAAAACTCAACGCGATTGACATAGCCAGCACCGGCGCGCCGAGGACCTGCGCCGTGGTGCCCAGCCAGCGCGAACTGCGCGTTGCCAGGGTCAGCAAGGTGTTCCAGCCGCAGAGCGTGACCACCGCCAGGCTCGGTGCAACGCAGACCATGTACCGGGGATATCCGGCGCTACCAAACAGTCCGTATTTCCAGAAAACGGTGTGCAGACAAAAAATCAGTAATACTGGTGAAATCACGCAGAACCAATTCCGGTCCAGGAGATTGCGAAAGCGTGCCGCAAGCCCAATCAGGAGCGGGATGAGCAGGAGGGGACCGGCGAATTCCAGCGATCGCCCAGCGTAGCTGAAAAGCGTTCCATTTCCGTAAGTGCCCTGGACCCATTGCTTCGGCCAGTCGTTCCTGATGAAAAGTGGATCTCCCGTAATCGCCCACGCAGTTGCCCACCAGACACCAACCCCGGTTGCAAGCAACGATGTCGCAGGGATGGCTCTCAAAGTGGAACGCAGAGGCGATTTGCCCGGTCGAGCCTTCCGCCACGCGCCCGCGAGAATCCAGATTCCCCACAGAATGCCCATGAAGAAACCTTCCGGACGCGCCAGCGGCAGTAGCGACGCGGCGAGCATCCCGCATATCAACCACCCGCGCAGATGCCAGCGGAGTGCGACGACGAAAATCAAAGCAAATAGTGGCTCGGTCAGCAAATCGGAATACAGCTCGAAAAAGACCGGTTGTCCCAGCAGCAGCGGAATCACGAGCCACGGGCGTTCTATTTTCAAGTCCTTGGCGAGGAGCCACGTCTGCCAGGCAACTGCCAGACCGATCGCAACCGCAAAAAATCTCGCAAAAGTCCACCCGAGGAGCACCGGGCCCGCAAAAAGGGCCGTGAAAAAAGGGCGTGCCCACACTTTCACCAGAAAAACCGGGTCCTCCCACGACGCTCGCGCCATGAGAAAGTGATATCCCGAATCCTGTTCCGGACTGCCGGGAAACAGAAAAATCAGCGCGACTCCGACCGTTGCCATGGCAAAAAGGGCAATGATCGCGAGCGTGAAATCGGAACGTGAGTCGCGGGGTCCGAACATGTTTGGTTGAGGCGGGATCTTCCGCTTCTAAGTCACCAGCAGTGTTTCCGGCAAGAGCCGTGTTTCCGGCAAGACTTACGAAATAGCGCTCACGACGTGTCAACGCTGGTCGCGGCGATCAATCCGTGATATGAGGTGCGCGTTTTGTCTCTTAAAACTATCGCCCGATGATTTTTCACCCAATTTTACGCTGGCTTGCCGGCTTGCGAAAACAAACCATCATCCTGCCAGCAGCAGGGGCACTGATCTCACTCTTTGCCGCAGGCTGCGCGACGACGGAATCGCCACCATCCGCTCAGGTCGATGCAGCGGCGCAGCGGACGCAGACGGTAAAATTACAGATCTTTCTCGACGCCAACCACTTCGGCCCCGGAGTCATCGACGGGCGTCCCGGCGAGTTCACCGCGAAAGCACTCGCCCGGTACAATGCTTCACGTGGTTTGCCTCCCGGCACCCAACCGGACGTGAGTGCGATCGAGCCGCTGCAAATTTACAAGATCTCCGCAGATGACGTGCGCCGAATCGGCTCCCAAGCGGACGAACTTGCCGCCATCGAAAAGCAAAAGAATCAGCCCTATACATCGATGTCGGAACTCGTTGCCGAGCGTTTTCACACGACCCAGAATTTTCTAGCGAAGATCAATCCCGGATTGAACATCAACACGTTGCAGCCGGGTGACAGCGTCATTGTGCCGAATGTCGAGCACCCATTCCAAATCGAGGATTTGCCGGGCTCGAAAACGATTACGCGCAAAACTCCACTCGCGGCGCGTCGGGTGACGATTAACCTTGGCGCGCGCATGCTCGAAGTCCGCGAAAACAATGGCACTCTTATCGCGGCGTTTCCGATCACACCTGGCTCGACGGAGCATCCGGCGCCCCCAGGCGAATGGCGCATCGTGGGCATTGCGACGTTTCCATGGTTTCGTTGGGACGACGGCGTTCTGGAACGCGGCGAGCGAACAGACACCTTTTACAATCTGCCTCCCGGACCGAACAGTCCCGTCGGCATTCTGTGGGCGGGCCTGAACAAGCCGGGCATCGGCATTCATGGCACGTCGAATCCGGACACCATCGGGCGGGCAGGGAGCCACGGCTGCATCCGGTTGGCTAATTGGGACGCCGCAGTTTTTCGGACACTCGTTTCCGCAGGATCGTCGGTGACGATTCTCTGATTTCGGGCTAAAGAACAGGAGCAATGTCCACGCAAACTCTCAGCCACCTGGCAGCCGATGGAACGGCTCGGATGGTCGATGTTTCGGCCAAGACTCCGCTCGTGCGGGAGGCAATCGCCATCGGCAGCATCCTTCTGAAGCCGGAGACCATCGCCTTGGTAAAAACGGATGGGATTGCGAAAGGGAATGTTTTTTCCGTGGCTCGTGTCGCGGGAATCCAGGCAATGAAATCGACAGCAGCTCTTATCCCGCTGTGTCATACGCTTCCCATTGACGAAGCGGCGATCGATTTTGCCTGGATCGAGACGGGCCTCGAAATTCGTTCACGGGTTAAGACGACTGCCAAAACCGGCGTCGAAATGGAGGCTCTCACTGGCGTGAGTGTTGCTGCATTAACCATTTACGACATGTGCAAGGCCGTGGATAAGGAAATGCAGATCGACGGAATCCGCCTTGTTTCCAAGACCAAGAAACCAATCGCTGTCGCATGACCAATCCGATTCGAACAGGCATCATCACCATTTCCGACCGCGCTTCGGCTGGTCAGTACGACGACCTTGGTGGACCAGCGCTGGCCAAGGCGAGCCGGGAATATAATTGGGAAATCGGCGCGGAAATTCTCGTCCCGGATGAAATCGATCGCATTCAGGAGTCGATCCGTTCGCTGGAATCTCAAGGGTGTTCACTGATTCTGACCACAGGCGGAACAGGCGTGGGCGTTCGGGACGTCACACCGGAAGCGATTCGCGGCATCATGCGCGTGGAACTGCCTGGTTTTGGCGAAGTGATGCGCGCGGGCTCGATGAAAATAACGCCTAACGCCATTCTTTCGCGTGCCCTTGCAGCTGTCGTCGGTAAATCACTCGTTATCGCACTTCCTGGAAAACCGTCGGGCGCCGTCGAATGCCTCGGTTTCGTTGCGGCCTCCGTCCCGCACGCTGTCGCAGTGGCATCGCAAGTGCCGACCAGCTGCTGAAACGGAGCCGGTGCAGGTCACCGGTTGACCCCTCCGGCTATGATTTGTTAGCAGGATGGGCGTTTGTGTCGCAAATGGTTGTGCCTGTGCTTGCTTTTTGGGGGCCTCCCCTTTTAGCTATTGACTAAAGTTGTGCTGAGGTCTGCTGGCGGCAGAAGTTTGAAGATGACGGTCAAGCTGGAACAGGGCAGGGGTAACAGGTTGGGGGATGGCAATAACGGGAGCCACACGGCACCGGTAATCTCACTTCGAGCCGAAACGGATGACCTCAGGGGATCAATTTCCGTCGATTTTTAGAACCATTGTAACCCACTCGTCGCATGAAAAAGGGCATCTCACTCCATCTCGGTCTCAACAACGTCGATCCCAAACACTACAGTGGCTGGGACGGCGAACTGTTCGCTTGCGAAGCCGACGCAAATGATATGGCTGCCCTCGCCGCATCCCGCGGATTCGAGCCGCGAATTCTTCTGCGCGAAAAAGTCACTGCCAAAGCGGTGAAGACGGCCATTCTAAACGCGGCGAAGACTTTGAAAAGAGGCGACGTCTTTTTGCTCACCTATTCCGGCCACGGGGGACAAGTGCCCGACACCAATGGCGACGAAGGCAGATTCGGCGATACCAAGGACGCGATGGACGAGACCTGGTGCCTTTTTGACCGGGAATTGGTCGATGACGAGCTCGCCGCGCTCTATGCCCGCTTCAAGACCGGGGTGAGGATTGTAGTCCTATCCGACAGTTGTCATAGCGGAACGGTCGTTCGGGCGGTCGAGGGGCTTCCCAAAGCCCGGGTGCGTCTCCTTCCACCTGCAAAAGCGGCTGAAGTGTATCGGAAAAACCAGGCCCTCTATGAGGCCATCCAACGCGGCGTAACTGCTGGGGAGCAGCAGAGGATCAAGGCCACGGTATTGCTAATTTCAGGCTGCCAGGACAATCAACTTTCGCGCGATGGCGACCTCAACGGCCAATTCACGGGAACGCTCAAAGACGTTTGGAAGGACGGCACGTTTCAGGGTAACTACAAACACTTCCGCGACGCGATTGTCGCCAGGATGCCCACTGATCAAATTCCGAACTATTTTGTAACCGGAGCTCAGAATAGAGATTTCGAAAATGAGCAACCCTTCACTATTGGCCCGGACAACCTAGCAAAGGCGGTTGCAACGGAAACTAAGACCGCAGCCGTCGACTCGGCTACGCCTCTCGGTTTTGTGCTTCGCGAGCTCGAAATCATGGGACTGAACACGCCGGA
>DATDAW010000047.1:0-59362 GCA_036525185.1 Chthoniobacterales bacterium
TCTACCGCACACCGAGATTCGCAAAATGATAGGCAGGAAAGTTCTCGAAGCCGTTGAGTTGGAGAACATGCAGACCCATGAACGGCGGACCGTGCAGACGCCGGCCGTCTTTTCCATGATCGGCGCAAAGCCGTGCACCGAATGGCTGCCACCCGAGATCGAGCGCGATGAAAAGGGCTTCATCAAAACCGGCCACGCGGTAGCCGGCGCTCCCGCGTGGAAAGATGCCGCCCGCCCGCCCGGCCCGCTGGAAACGAGCCGGCCCGGCATCTTCGCCGCGGGCGACGTGCGCTCTGGCTCCGTGAAACGCTGCGCCGCCGCGGTGGGCGAGGGCGGCACGGCCGTTGAGGGCGTGCACGACGTTCTGAGAACTTACGCCTGACCATGCCGGCTGATTTGCGAGCGAACGAGCCTGCGGCTGGAACAAAAGCTTCTTCATGGATGTTGCGATTCATCCTTTCGAGCTCCACGTGACGTGGAGCAGCGCCTGCGCATAACCCCGAATCGAAGCGGTTTGTACTGTCGCCTGGTTGTGCGCTGCGGTTACTGAGTTCCGTGAAACGCTGCAACGTAGTGACGCGCGAATTGGTTGAACGTGATCGGCGCCTTATTCGCTCCGAGCGGTTTCACGACGCGCTCAGAGATTTCCAACAACGCGTCGATTTGCCAATCGGGCGGGCCCGGCGCCGAGCAGACTTTGCTTGAATTGTTCCGGCGGAGCATCGACGTAGCGCCCCGGTTCAGGGCCGATGATCGAAACTTGGCTATTAGCCCGCCGGAGTGGTTGATTCTCCCCGAATGAGCACGCTCGCTGAAATCGAAGCCGCCATCCCCGAATTGACCGCGGAGGAGATGGACGCGCTCGCGCGGAAGTTGGACGAAATCAGGGCGGTCCGTCGGGGCAGGAAGCGGGTCTTTACGGGTAACGATGCAGTGCGTTGGTGGCGCGAGATGAAGCATTTGTCGGCAGACGAGGCGGAGGCATTTGCCCGTGACGTGGACGCGGCCCGTGCGGAAATGAATCGGCCGCCAACCGCGCCGCGATGGGAATAGTCATCGATTCATCCATCTTCATCGCCGCGGAACGCGGGCTTTTCGACTGGATTGGCTTTCACTCGCGAATCGGGTCCGAGCCAATCTTTTTGAACGTCATCACGCTGCCGAACTTGCGCATGGCGTTGAACGCGCCAACACGCCGGAACGACGCGAGACGCGTGCCCGCTTCGTTGGCCAGGTCGAGGCCCGCTATCCGCTGCTTCCGTTTGAGCGTGAGGAAGCGCTGGAATATGCGCGCCTTTGGGCTGAACTCGCGACGCGAGGCCTACTTATTGGCACACACGACCAACTCATCGCCGCCATCGCCCCTCGGCACGGCTACCGTGTCGCTACGCTGAACGCCGCCGATTTCAATCGAGTGCCGGGTCTGTCCGTTCTGGACGCTGGAGCGTTCAGCCAGGCGACGGCCTAGGGTGCGCGAATTGAGTGACTTCGCAACGGGTGTGCGTCGGCTTCCGTTCGTGGGCGACCACTCAGCTGTCCGTCCTTCGCTATCTCACCGACATCATTGGAAGGCAGGTTCTGTGGGCCGAAATCCACAATGCCGCCCGAGTTGCTCGCCGGACCTAATCCTCGAAGGTCTCGCGATAGGCGGAACATCAGTGCGCTTCATCCTGCACGCTGGATTCTGCGCGGAGATTTGTATTAGTTTGATGCATGTCTCATATCGGCCTGATTTGTCCGGAGTTGAGCGGGCACTTGAATCCGATGACGACGCTCGGCCGCGAGCTGAAACGGCGCGGGCATCGAGTGACGGTGGTGGCGCGGCCGGATGCACGGCGGAAGGCGGAAGCGGCGGGGTTGGGCTTTGCGGCGATCGGGGAACAGGAATTTCCGGAAGGGGCGATGGGGGCGACTTCGGCGGAATTGGGGCGGCTGAGCGGATTGCAGGCGATCCAGTTCACGGCGGAGCTGCTGCGGCGCGGGGTGGTGACGATTTTGCGGGACGCGCCTGAGATCATCGCGCGAGAACAAATTGACGCGCTGGTGGTGGATCAAGTGGCGCCGGCTGGCGGCACGGTCGGGGACCGGCTCGGGATCCCGCATGTGACGGTCTGCAATGCGCTGGCGATGAACAGGGATCCGGATGTTCCTCCGGGCGTGCTGCCGTGGGGTTTCATGCCGGGACCGATGGGCCGCGTGCGAAATGCCATTGGCGACACACTGCTGCGGTGGCTGGCGCGCCCCGTGCTCAATGAAATTGATCGTCATCGCAAGCACCACGGACTGCCACGGTTGAGAGGAGGGATCACCGCCAGTTCAGGGCTCGCGCAGATCGCCCAGCAACCGGCGTTTTTCGATTTTCCGCGCCGTGCGCTGCCGGACTCCTTTCACTACACCGGCCCCTGGCACGACGAAGGGAGCGGCGATGAAATGGCGTTTCCGTGGGAGAAGCTCGATGGCCGTCCACTCATCTATGCGTCAATGGGGACGCTGCAGAACCGGCTTGAGTTCACGTTTCAAACGATCGCCGCGGCGTGCGTCGGGCTCGGCGTGCAGCTCGTCATCTCCCTCGGCAGCCGCGATCAAGATGCGGACGCGTTGGCGAAAAAGTTCGCCGGAGCGCCGATTGTCGTTCCCTTCGCACCGCAACTGGCGCTGCTCCGGCGCGCGGCGCTGAGTATCACGCACGCCGGCTTGAACACCGCACTCGAATCGCTCAGCAACGGGCTGCCGATGGTCGCGATACCGATCACGAATGACCAGCCCGGAGTGGCGAGCCGACTGGAATGGCTCGGAATCGCGGAAGTGGTTCAGCCGCGCAAGCTCTCCGCCTCCCGTTTGCGCGCAGCGTTGGAGAAAGTGCTCGGCGATCCGCGTTATCGCGAAGTGGCGCGCCGCCGGCAGGAGGAGATCCTCCAGGTGAATGGCTTGTCGCGCGCGGCCGATCTAGCGGAGAAAGCCTTCGCCACAGGCCGCATAGTGCTCCGAAAAAATTGAGTGCGACGCCGGTCTGCCAATACTCCGGCCGCATCCTTTGTAGGGGAAGGATTAGCTTTTGATTCCTGCCAATAAGACCTTGACGCTTGTCTCCACCAACACCTCCACAGGGGTGTTCAAAAACTCCGAGCATGAAATCTTCAATGAAGCGATTCCATGCAAATGCGCCCAGTAAATCTCCGCCACACGGATTGGATCCAACTCTGCGAAATCGGCGTGCGAGCCGCGAAGCCTGGTGAATTCGTGAACCAACATGTGGAAGGCGCGTTCGCCGGGGCCCGCTTTTGCGTTTTTGCCATCGCCATTTCCAAAAACCGCGCGGGCGGTCTCTGAATCCGACATGAAGACCAGCCGGTAGGTCTCCGTGTGTTCCGAGGCAAAGCGCGCGTAATTTAACGCCATCACCCCGAGTCGCTCCGCTGGATCCGTAGCAACATCACCACGCTGGAGATACTCGAGAAGCGTTTCCATCCCGAGGCGTCCCAGTTCCCGGACGATTTCCTCGCGATTGCGAAAATAGAGGTAAATGGCCCCGGGCGAGTATTCGATTTCGTCCGCCACACGGCGGATCGTCAATGCTGACAGCCCCTCATTGAGCATGATCTTTTGCGAGACCTTCAGGACTTTGTCCCGGAGGTCGGTTTTGTGCCGTTGTTTTCGCTCGGCGATACCCATGGCCACAATTTGTCGCTTGACGAACTGAATAACAAGCGGAATATGAACGGCGTTCAATAAACAACGTTCAGTTTACAAACAAGCTTCACATTATGATACCTTTTGCACTTTTTGGAGCCGCCGGCGCTATCGGCGCCAGTATCGCAGCAGCCTTGCGTGCCGCCGCCATCCCATATCGAGTCGTCGGCCGGTCCAGTCCCGCCTTGGAACAGTCTTTCGGCGACGATCCACTCGCAGAAATCGTCACCTGGAATCCTGACGATCCCGCGTCGATTCAAGCCGCAGCGCAAGACGTCGAAACGATCATCTATTTGGTCGGAGTGCCTTATACGGATTTCCATCTTCACCCCGTCCTGCTCCAAAAGACCCTCGGTGGCGCAGTCGACGCTGGCGTCCGGCAGATCATTTTGATCGGCACCCTCTACCCCTTCGGCCGCTCTCAAGCCGCGACTGTAAATGAGGATCACCCGCGCGAGCCGCATACGTTCAAAGGTCGCATGAGGAAAGAACAGGAAGACGTTCTCCTTGCCGCCCACGCGAGTGGCCGCATCCGCGGCGCCATCCTGCGGTTGCCGGATTTTTACGGGCCGAACGTCGAGCGAAGTTTCCTTCACAGCGTGTTCTCGGCGATCGCCACTGGCAAGCGCGCCCAGATGGTCGGGCCGATCGATCAACCGCATGAGTTCGTCTTCGTGCCGGATGTGGGGCCCGTCGTTCTGAAACTGGCCCAAAAACCAGACGCCTACGGCCGTGCGTGGAATCTGGGCGGCGCCGGCACAATCACACAACGCGAATTCGCCCGCCAGGCCTTCGCAGCCGCAGGCCAGAAGCCACGATTAGTGGTCGCCGAAAAATGGATGCTGCGCCTGATGGGCGTCTTCAATCCTTTCTTACGTGAACTGGTGGAAATGCACTACCTTTTCAGCCATCCGCTGACTGTCGATGACAGCGCGCTTCACGAGCTGCTCGGCGCCGTGCCGAAAACGTTCTACGATGAAGGCATCAGGCGCTGTCTCGCCGCCTTGCCGTCAACGGTGTCCCGTTGAGTCGATTTCCGGCTCCCGACGGGTTTGTGTGTTTTTGCGCCGACGGCAAAAAATTCTGGTTTCCAGCGTCCGGAGCGGGTGCGTTCGTTCGTTGTAGGGATAAATCAACCACCAACCATGAGCACACCAGACGACTCTCCCATTGAAAACGCCAGCGATCGAGAACTCGTTCTCACACGGATCATCGATGCGCCCCGCGACAAAGTCTTTAAAGCGTGGACCGATCCGGAGCTTCTCAAGCAGTGGT
Organism: Chthoniobacterales bacterium; assembly: GCA_036525185.1. GTDB lineage: Bacteria > Verrucomicrobiota > Verrucomicrobiia > Chthoniobacterales > DASVRZ01 > DATDAW01. Next base: position 4,966 of record DATDAW010000047.1, read on the forward strand.
TTTCGCCTCTGCCCTGGACGACGCCGGTCGCGGAACTCGACGTCAGGCCGGGCGGTGCCAACCTGATCGTTATGCGGAGCCCCGATGGCGATGAGTTTCCGAACCGGGGCGTTTATCTCGAGGTGGTGAAAAACGAGCGGCTCGTCTTAACCGATGCCTATACCAAGGCATGGGAGCCGTCAGAAAAGCCGTTCATGACGGCGATCCTCACTTTTGAAGACGAAGGCGGGAAAACCAGATACACCGCTCGTGTGCGCCACTGGACTGTTGCCGATCGGGAGGCACACGAGAAGATGGGCTTCCACGAAGGCTGGGGGCAGTGCACCGACCAGCTGGCGGCCCTCGTAACGGCCTGACGCGCCTGACAAAATAACCGAGGCTGGGCTGCCCTCCCTGCTAGCAAACCAGCCCTATTCTTTATGCAGATACACTTCACCGGCGGATGCGTGTGCGGCACGATTCGCTATGAATGCACCGCGGAACCGATCCTGATGTTCAACTGCCATTGCCGGGATTGTCAGCGAGTCTCCGGTGGAGCGTTCACCCCAGTCGTGTATGTGCCTGCCCACGCATTCCGGCTGACGGGCGGTTCGTTGCGTTACTACGCGACCCCCAGCGAGGCAGGCGGCTACAACATCCGCGGCTTTTGTCCGGATTGCGGTTCCCGGATTTCCGGAGGCGAGGGGCCCAATGGAATCGGCGTGACGGCTTCGAGTCTGGATGACCCGAGCTGGTTTCGAGCGGAGTTGGATATGTGGGTTTCAGACGCGCAGACGTGGGATCATCTCGATTTGAAACGACCCATGTTTGGTCAATATCCTCCCTGAAGCACTTTGGAGAAAGATTTCTGCGCGAAGTGCCCTGGAGTGCTGCGCTGTTGCGCAGCTTTTACGGTGAAGCGGGTTTGAGAAAAAGCTTGGCAAAGCGGTTCCAGGATGCGCTTCCGAGGAAAGCTGCGCCCCAGCGCAGCACTCCGGGGCGCTTCGCGCGAAACGCTCCTCTGAAACGGCGGATTCTGGCTAAATCGTCTCTAACACTTTTTGGAAGACTCTGATGAACGTTCCAACATACGCGTGAGGTGGATTTGTTCAGGCCCGACGTGTGCCAGACGAAGCGCACGACGGAAGCTTTCAGCCGCCGCTCGGTGATCCTTCAAGCGCCGGTGCAATTCGCCAATGACCGCATGGAGCAGGTAACTGGACTCAAGGCGGTCACGCTGTGGGATTTCGGCGATGGCGTCCAGGCCGGCCTGGGCGCCTTCGACGTTTGCCACCGCCACTGCACGATTTAACGCGACGACGGGAGACGGTTTGATCCGGTTCAATTCATCGTAGTGCCGGAGAATGCGCGGCCAATCCGTGGACCCATAATCCGGCGCAAGGCAATGGCACGCGGCGATGCCTGCCTGAAGATGATACTCGGTGAGTTCCTCGCCGTGAGCCGCTTCAGCCAAATGAACCAGCCCGCGATCGATCAGCGACTGATCCCATTTGGAACGATCCTGGTTGTCCAGGCGTAATAATTCTCCGTCCATATCCAGGCGGGATGGGAAACGTGCGGCCGTCAACAGCATCAGTGCAAGCAACGCGTGGCTGCGAGGCGTTCGCCCAGCCGGGTGGGCAATGACGAGTAACATCAACCGGACCGCTTCCTGACACAGTTCCTCGCGTAACAGCCGCTCGCCAGCCGAAGCTTTGTAACCTTCGTTAAACAACAGATACAACGCCGCGAGCACGCCATCGAGCCGGGCGGACAATTCCCGACCCTCGGGAATTTCGAAACCGATTTTGGCTTCCCCGATGCGCCGCTTCGTGCGTGTGAGCTGTTTCTCGATTGCCGCCTCGGTGTTCAGGAAGGCCCGTGCAATTTCAGCCGTGCTGAATCCGCAGAGCACCTTAAGCGCGAGGACGACTTGGGCGTCCGGGGCAAGCACCGGATGACAACACACAAACATCAAACGCAACGCGTTGTCTTGAATCTCATGTATGCCGTCTCCAGCCAACACTGGTTTCGAAAACGTCTGGTCGAAATGCTTGATGATGCCCGGTTCCTTGGCAAGCGCCATGCGCCGGTGACGCAACGTGTCGCGTGCCAGGTTCATCGCGACGCGCGTGATCCATGCCGAAGGATTGGGCGGCACGCCACCGATAGACCATGTGCGCATCGCCTGCAGCAAGGCTCCTTGCGCCACGTCTTCGACGAGCGTGAGATTTTCTGGCCCCAACAGCCGCGTCAGCGCTCCGTGCAGCCGTCCGGTTTCATGGCGGAAGAAATGCTCCACCACCTGCGAGGCCGGCGGGGACGGTTCCGAATCGGCGCGCGCGACGCGGCTGGACGGTTGATCTGAACCAAAAGGCGTCACTCGCGGATGCTAGGCATTGACTAATAACGGTTCGACCTGTTCCTGGGCGTGCAAACTCGGACACGTTCCCGCTACGCCGCGCACTTCAATCGTCAAACCGAAACGCAAACTCGGACACTGCTTTGCGATTTCAACAGCCTCATCCAGGCCGGCGACGGTTAGCAGGAAGAAGCCGCCAATCGCTTCCTTGGTCTCTACGAAGGGGCCGTCCACCACGTGCCCGGCTGCGCTCGAAACGATCCAGCCTCCCGGCGCCAGAGGCCTCCCTTGCTGTAATTTGCCCTGTGCTGTGAGGATATTACACCAGTCGTTCCACTGTTGCAGGAGTTGCTGCCGTTGTTCGGGAGACATCGCCTTGTAAACCGCGGAAGCTGATTCCTCGCGGAAGATTAACAAAAAAGGAGCGGATTCGGGTTCCATAGTGAGTCCTCGCTTCTTACGGTTGGATTTGGACCTTCATTATTCACGACGAACAAGAGGGGGCCGGCAGGACATCCTGGCGCGATTTCATGAAGAATTTTCTTTTCAAACGTGTCCGAAATGGACGGGCCCGTTCGTTGAGTGTTTGAACAATCACAAAAGTCCGCCGCCAACCCGGCTTATAACCCTACCCAAACCATCAAAAATCATGAGCTCGACAACGATTGCAGAAAAGACAGCGACAGGGGCCGCCTCAGCCACCCGCACAAAAGTAAAGCCCATTCCTGACGGCATGCCCTCCATAACGCCGCACCTGGTTTGCGCCGGCGCCGCGGATGCCATCGAGTTTTACAAAAAAGCGTTCAACGCCGTGGAACTGGGACGCCTGGCTGGTCCCGACGGCAAAATCATGCATGCCTCCGTCCGGATCGGCGATTCCGTGCTGATGCTAAACGATGAATTCCCCGACTGGGGTGCTCTTGGACCGAAAGCCCTTAAAGGCTCGCCTGTTACCATCCACCTATACGTCGAGGATGTCGACGCGGCCTTCGACCAAGCCGTGAGTGCGGGAGCAAAAATCACGATGCCCCTCGCGGACACGTTCTGGGGCGATCGTTATGGCGTTCTCGAAGATCCGTTTGGCCATCATTGGTCGATGGCCACGCATATCCAGGATCTGAGCCCGGAGGAGATTCAAAAAGGGGCGCAGAACATGTGTGGTTAGCATACTCTTTCCCTATGTCGCCCTGTTGGTTTGGGATGGCCTTTGCCCTGCGTGACGACCGTCTGCATACTCTGCTGCCTGGAAAACCCATTCCTAAGATCCTAAATGCAAACCCAGAACATCGATTAATAAAACCATGCAAAAAATCACTCCCTTCTTATGGTTCGACGGCAGGGCTGAGGAGGCTGCCAGATTCTATACGTCCATCTTCAAAAATTCGAAGATTGATAGCACCATGGCCGGGCCCGAGGGAACGGTCATGTCCGCAACATTTCATCTCGATGGACAGGAATTCATTGCATTAAACGGTGGACCAATGTTCAAATTTTCGCCCGCGATCTCGTTTTTCGTGAGATGCGAGACGCAGGAGGAAATAGATTACTTTTGGGAACGGCTGTCGGAAGGCGGCATTACAAACCGATGCGGATGGCTTGACGACCAGTTTGGCGTATCGTGGCAGATCATTCCTCCCATTTTGGGCGAGATGTTAAATGATGACGACGACGCGAAATCGCAACGTGTCATGCAAGCCATGCTCAAAATGGAAAAGCTTGATATCGCAACTTTGAAGCAGGCGTATGAGGAGGAATAAGGACGACGAATTCAAGGCAACATTTAAAGACGGCACGCCTAGCTTGCGCCGGCACCTTTCACGGGGGGGAAGATTTGCGAGTGCTTATGTCACGAAAGCTGCCAAGAGGTCGCACAACGCGCAGGTGACGATGGACGAAGCGCTGTCGCTAAGGCCGTAGGGGAGAATGAGGCGCCCTCCGTGGACGAGCGAGCCGCAGGAATAGACGACATTCGGAACGTAGCCATCTCTTTCGTTCCCTTCCGGTTTCAAGAGCGGCTCGCCGAGCCGCCCGATGACCTTTGACGGATCATGCAAATCAAGCAGCATGGCGCCGATACAGTATTTTCTCATGGGACCGACGCCGTGGGTAAGCACCAGCCAGCCGGCTTCGGTTTCGATGGGCGAACCGCAGTTGCCTATTTTCACAAACTCCCAGGGTTGGGAGGGCCTTTGCAGTGGCTGTGGATCACTCCAGAAATGTGGGTGATCGGAAAGCATTAGGAAAAGGTTCTCGTCGTCCTGGCGCGAAAGCATCGCGTAGCGTCCGTCGATCCGGCGTGGAAAGAAGGCCATGCCCTTGTTTTGCACAGCTTGCCCGTTGAGAGTCAGCACGCGGAAATGCAGAAAGTCCGTTGTCTCGATGAGCTGCGGCAGGATCACGCGTCCGTTGTAGGCAGTATAGGTTGCGTAGTAAGTCACACTGCCGTCGTCATCGACCAAGCGCACAAACCGGGCATCCTCGATGCCGTTGCTCTCATTGGGTGAGGCGGGAAAGATGATCCGTTCGGACACGGCGGTTAGGGAGTTGAAATAGATTTCGTAGTTGGATTCCGCCAGCCAGTGCATGCATTCCATCGTGCGCTGAATCTCGTGCGAATGCAGCGACGCTTTATTGACCGCCGCTTGCTGTCTCGATTTGTCCAACTCTTGAAGAGTAAAAGTTTTTTTCAGCCGTCCCATCACCGAATCAGCCCACTCGTTTTTGAGGCCCATCTCGTTCAACTTGTGGAGGAAAGTCGCTTTATTAAAAGTGGGATTCGGATTGAGGTCGGGCAGCGTGGCGAATGGCGTCGCGTTTTCCATTTGGATCGTGTGATCGCTGTGAATAACGCCGGCACGAAATTCAACGGAGGAAATATGTCCTTCGCCCGTGGCTCGCAGACTCAGAATAAAGCGTAGATCACCATCGCCGAGACCGCTCTGGTCGGGGTGCGGCACGATGGCTGGATTAAATAAGGCTGCCGATTCGAGCGCATACTCGCCGGAGAAGAGTGCGCCGATGAACAGCCTGCGCGCCTCCGAAAGCGGCGCTGCGCTGGAAATATGCGAGCGCACTTTTTCAAAATGACGCAGCCAGCTTTTGTCGAGATCAATATGTCTTCCGCCAAAATCCAGGCGGACGAGCGCGAGTTGGTCTTCAGTTTCCGCCTCGCTTAGAGAGAGCGCACGACCGATGATATTCTGAACCCGCGCTGGATCGATGGAGATGAATGGACGCACTACAACACGTTTGCTATCCGGCCGGAGGTGGATGCCTGTGGGACACGTTTTGACGGGCGTCACAACATCTCCGTTCCCGGGGCGGGGAGCATTTCCGCCTGCGTCATTTCGGCGAGCGACAAATAAAATGCGAGGCTGGATTCAGCGCCCATGTTCTGGCTCAAGCGATCCTGATGCAGCGCATCACGGCATCCTCCGGTGCTGGAATCGTAAAGCGGCTGCCCAAGGTCGTTGCGGCCGAGGAACCACTCAAAACAGCGGCGCGCGGCCCGACGCCAGTATTCATCCCGGGTGCGCGCATACGCTTCGAGGCAGGCGGAAATCATGGCATGAGCTTCCAGCGGCTGCTGATCGAAGCGCGCCCGCTCGCTGCGGCGCGACCAAAAACCGTTGCAGCCAATCGGCGCAAAATGTCCGGCATCCGCCTTCTGCGTTTCCACCAGCCAGCGCAGGGATTTCAATCCGACATCAAGGACGTCCCCGTGCGAAGTCCAGTAACCGCTGAGAATCATCGCATGGGAAAGTTTTGCGTTGTCGTAGGTGGCCACAGGTTCGAACCATTGCCATTCCTTCGAGGCATTGGTGCGAAAGTGATCCAGCAACCGCTTGGTGAGTACATCGCGCAACTGGTTCACAGTCCGATCGCCCGAAAAGGTGCGCAGATATTCGTGCATCGCGAGCAGCACAAACGCCCATGCCCGCGGCGACGTGAATTGTTCGACCACTGGCAACCCTTGTTGAAAAAGAAGCGCGCAAAGATTGCGGTGGCCATCGTTTTTCGACCGGCCCAGCGCCATGCCCGCGGCCCAAAGCGCCCGCGCGTGACTGTCTTCAGAACCCTTGTCTTCCAACCATTGTCTCCCGTGGCTCATGAAATTCCGAAACCGACAGGTCTTTTTGTCAAAAGCATCCCACAGGAAGGCGAGGTAAGTGCTGGCCAGACGTTCCAGATCCTGCCGGGCGACGCGACTCGTCATTTCCGACAGCAACAGGGTAAGGATAAAGGCGCGCGCATTGTCATCGGCACAGTAACCTTCCGCATAATTGGGCACGTTGAAGATGGCGTGCTGAAAAATGCCTGTGTTATCGGTCATCCGAAAAAGGTGGTCCAGTTTCAGCGGCGGAAGTTCATAGGGCCGGTTTTCCAGCGTCCGAACCGCGAAGGCTTTGCGCGCCGGCACGCTCAGGCTGGCACGCGCGCGCTGGAAGCTTTCCATATAACGCTGCGCCGTCACCGACCAGATCATCCCGCGCCCTAGTTTCCAGGCCCGTTTCCGTACTGCGGTCATGAGCGTGGGATCGAACAGAAAGCGATTTACGGCTTCGGCAATCGCCGGCGGGTTTGCAAAGGGTACGAGGACGCCACGATCGTCCGCAAGCAACTCTCTGGCATGCCAATAGGGCGTGGAGATCACCGCTTTTCCCGCGCCGAAGGCGTAAGCGAGCGTGCCAGAAGTAATCTGCGCTTCGTTGAGGTAGGGAGTGATGTAAATATCCGCCGCACCGATAAAATCCATCAACTCCGCCAGCGTGACGAAACGATTGTAAAAAATCACATTGCCCGACACGCCGCGATCTTTCGCGAGACGCTCCAGTTTCAGCCGGTAAGACTCGCCCTGATGGGCGATCAGATTCGGATGCGTCGCGCCGAGCACGATGTAAACGACGTTCGGGTGCTTTGCGAGAATCGCCGGCAGCGCCTCGATGACATGCTCGATGCCTTTGTTCGGTGAGAGCAGGCCGAAGGTCAGCAGCACCGTCTTTCCCTCCACGCCAAACTGATCCTTGTGAAAAATCGGATCGATGAACTGCACATCGGGCACGCCATGCGGGATCAGGTCGATTTTATCGGGTGAGACGCCGTAGCATTTTTCGAGCAGTTCCCGGCCGCGCTCTGCCATCACGATGAAGCGATTCGAGAACTCATCGAGCTGCTTCATCACCGCCCGCTGATCGTTGTCCGGTTCGCTCAGCACCGTGTGCAGTGTTGTCACCACAGGCATGTGCACATCGCGCAAAAACCCCAGCAGATGGCTTCCCGCAGGGCCGCCGTAAATCCCAAACTCATGTTGCACCGAGACGACCTCGACGTTGTTGATGTTCAAGAAATCAGCCGCCCGCCGATACGAGTCGAATTCCTTCTCGTCGATCTCGAAGCGGATGCGTGCCGGATAATCGTAGCCCTCAGGCCGGTCATTCACCGCTCCCACCAGACAGTCGCACTGCGGAAACTCCGCCGCGATCGCCTCGCAAATGTCCGTCGTGAATGTCGCAATCCCGCATTGCCTCGGCATATAGTCGCCGAGAAAAGCGACGCGTGTGATGTTGACTGCGGTCATCGATTAACAAGCAATCGAACTTCATCGTCCCCGGGTTGGAGGCAAACTATCACGCGACCGCAAGCAGCATCATACTCGCACGAAATCTCCTCCAAGTCGCGAAACTAAAGAAAAAAGCAAATGGGCATTGATTTTAGATGCTTATTACGACGCTATTCTCCGATTCCCTGCACCCGCTGATGATCCTCCTGTGCGTTGGCCTGTCGTCCTTCCTCGCGGAACGCACGCTATTCCGCGACGCAAAAAGTCGTGACGAACGTGTCCTAAACGTCCTGCCTTGTTCGTCATTAAGATGTGCGGCGACAAGAATGTCTGACCAGAAAATCATGACTACACCAAAAAATAATCCGACTCAGATAGTCCAATCTTGCCTGTCTTTCGACGGCAGCGTCGGCGAAACTACGTTCATGGCCTCCAACGGCCAATGCCAGGCCGAAGACTGGCTTCTAAGGCTTCTCGCTTTCGCTCAACCCCTCCAGCGCCCGCTGGATGATCAACGGCGCACCTTGAAGCGTCTCTCGCGGATGGCCGCGGCAACGAATCGAAACCATCCAACTGGCGAAAGCACAAGCAGGAGAAGGAAATGAGCAGAGTCAAAGTATTGGTCGGAACAAAGAAAGGTGCGTTTATCCTGACATCCGACGGCAAACGCGAGCAGTGGGACGTGAGCGGCCCGCATTTTGCCGGTTGGGAGATCTATCATCTCAAGGGCTCGCCTGTCGAACCGGGCCGACTGTATGCGTCGCAGACAAGCGACTGGTTCGGTCAGACCATCCAGCGTTCCGATGATGGTGGGCAGACATGGGAGGTCGTTGGCAATGACTTCAAGTACGACGGCGTCCCTGGGACTCATCAGTGGTACGATGGCACGCAGCATCCCTGGGAATTCAAACGCGTCTGGCATCTTGAACCGTCGCTGTCGGACCCGGATACGGTCTACGCCGGGGCTGAGGACGCTGCGCTGTTTAAGACGACGGACGGCGGCCGTTCGTGGAAGGAGCTTCCAGGATTGCGCGGCGCCAAGGGGAACCTTTGGCAGCCCGGGGCAGGCGGCATGTGTCTGCACACGATCATCCTGGACCCAAGCCGGCCCAAACGAATCTTTGTCGCGATCTCGGCCGCCGGCGTCTTTCGAAGCGATGATGCCGGAGAGACGTGGCGGCCCATCAATCGCGGGTTAAAGTCGCAGTGGGAACTTCCTGATCCGGATGCTGATATCGGGCATTGTGTCCACCGCATCGCCATGCATCCGTCTCGCCCGGATGTGTTGTTCATGCAGAAACACTGGGATGTCATGCGCACGGACAACGCCGGCGAAATATGGTACGAGATCAGCGGCAATCTGCCGTGTGATTTCGGTTTTCCGATCGATGTTCACGCTCATGAGCCGGACACGATTTACGTCGTCCCGATAAAAAGCGATTCCGAGCATTTCCCGCCCGAAGGAAAGCTGCGCGTGTATCGCAGCCGGACGGGTGGAAACGAATGGGAAGCACTCACAAACGGCCTGCCGCAGAAGGATTGCTACGTCAATGTGTTGCGCGACGCCATGGCCGTAGACTCACTTGACCCGTGTGGCGTGTATTTCGGCACGACCGGCGGACAGGTTTACGCATCTACCGACAGCGGCGACACGTGGAATCCCATCGTTCGGGATCTTCCGAGTGTGATGTCGGTCGAGGTGCAGGCATTGCCATGATACGCGTCGTGCTACCGTATCACCTGCGCACGCTGGCGCGTGTGGACAGTGAGGTGCTGCTTGACGTGAAGAGCCCAGTTACGCTGGGGGCCGTGCTCGACGCGCTCGAGGCACGGCATCCGGCGCTGCGCGGAACGATTCGCGACCACATCACCCTGCGGCGCCGGCCCTTCGTCCGATTTTTCGCCTGCAAGGAAGACCTGTCCCACGACCCGTCGGATGCCGCGTTGCCTAACGCCGTCGTCACCGGCGAAGAACCCCTGCTCATCATCGGCGCCATGGCAGGCGGATGAAGTGAGTTAGGAATTAAGATCTCCAATCGAAAATCGAGATTCGAAAATGAGAATCGACATCATTTTCCGACTGCCGGGATCAAGTCATTTTCCGGCCGGCCGTTTCGCCGAACGGCGCCAGGCGAGACACCGATGAACCGCTTGAAAGCCCGGCTGAACGCGGCTTCGGATTTATAGCCGAGCCGGCTCGCGAGATCGCCGAGGGGAGAATCGTCTTGCTGGAGCCATGTCAAAGCGAGATGCATTCGCCAGCGAGCAACGTAGCGCATCGCCGGTTCGCCGACGCGTTCCGTGAAACGCGCCGCAAACGCCGAGCGCGACATTCCGGCGCCAGCGGCCAGCGATTCCAGCGTCCATTCACGGGCGGGATCGCGATGGATGAGCGAAATCGCGCGCCCAATCTGTTTGTGTTTCAGTGCGCCAAGCCACCCGGTTTGCGCCGCGGGATCGCGTTCGATCCACACACGGATGGCCTGGATCACGAGAATGTCGGCGATGCGTGTGATGACCGCTTCGCCGCCAGGGCGCAGCTCCTGGGCTTCGTCCTCCATGAAGCGAAGCGCACCATTAATCCACTCCATGTGCGGCGAAGTCGACGCCTCGACGCAGATGAGCCCAGGCAGAAGACTGATCAGTTGATGCGCGGCCGGATGATCGAAGCGAACAGCGCCGCAAACCATCGTCGTGACGGCGCCTCCTCCACCGTGACGGAACGTTTCATAACGCTCCGTCATCACATCGCGGGGAATATCAAACAGCTTCGCCCCGACGATGCCGGGTGCGCTCGACAACCGATGTCCCTCGCCATGCGGCACGAGTACGAGATCGCCTCGTTGCACCTGGCGGCGTTCATTTCGCTCGACCTCAATCCAGCACCGGCCCGACGTCACGAAATGGAACATTAGCGAGTCTTTCATTGGCGGGATTTCGAGTCCCCACGGCGCACTGAACTCGGGCCGGGAGTAAAAAATGCCGCTCATCCGGAGGAAATGAAGCGCTTCGCCGAGCGGGTCCACGGAAGGCAAGGCCAACTCGAGTTTCATAGCGACAAACATGCCTCACGAATGGTCCTGGTGTCCAGTCCGGTTGGACGAGCGAGCATGAACCAGCGACTTTCGATCATAGACAGTCTTCAGCGCCAGGACGACCGTGCAGCCATGAAAACGATCCAGCCGACTAACAAACTCCGGAGGCAAGATGATGACCGCCGTGCGGGGAGCCAACGGCCACGCGGTGCGAAGATTTTGTGGACGAACGGGGCTGCGCCCTACAGGCCCTGGAACCATCGCCTCGCGCAATCCTACGGTAAAATAACCAACGATCCCAATCTCCCATGAACAGTCTGCTCGTCGTTTCCACTCTGGTGACCGCACTCGGCTGTGGACTGATTGCAGGCGTACTCTTCGCCTTCTCAGTTTTCGTCATGAAAGCCCTTGCCGCGCTTCCGCCATCGCAGGGCATCGCCGCCATGCAATCCATCAATGTCGTCGTAATCAACCCCTGGTTCCTGGGGACGTTTCTGGGCACGGCCGTCATCTGCGTCGCCTTGGCAATCGCTTCTCTGGTTACCTGGCACAAACCTGGCGCCGCCTGCCTGCTGGTCGGCAGCGCGCTCTATGTGTTCGGTACCGTTGCGGTGACGACGGTATTTAATGTTCCGCGCAACGATGCCCTCGCTGTTGTCGATCCGGCGAGCGCAAATGCCGCAAACGTTTGGGCTGACTACGTGCGCAGTTGGACAGCCTGGAACCACGTGCGGACGATCGCAGCACTTGCTGCAGCCGCTTTTCTTACGGTGGCGCTCCATCTGTCGAATGCCGGTGAGGCGGTTTGATCCGCTCCTGAGGCAAATTTTTTTTTCAAGTCGGTCCGAATAGCGACTGTTCATTCGTCGTATTGCCAACAAGAAATCGCCAAACGCAAAAGCATGATCCCACCAAACGAGCATCCCAGTCACGCACTCCGCGAAGCCTTCAACACCGAGGTAACGATACTCCTTGATCTGTTGGGCGTCGCCCTTCGAGCCGAAATGAGGAATCCCGAACGCCGCGAGACATCGCGCAAAAGATCGACACGTTTAGCTTCTTTCTCCCATACTCGACCCACCCGCGGGCGTTCCCGGAACTCCTGAAAAAGTCCGGGCGCTGTTTTTGCCGTTAATAGTTAACCATCAACCGTCATGAAAATTCTACCTAATATTGCTGGAGCATTGCTCGGGCTGCTCTTCGTCGTCTTCGCGCTCATGTACTTCCTGAAGCTCATACCCATGCCGCCGCCGCCGCCGGAAGGATCAGCTCCCGCGTTGTTCATGGGAGCGTTCTATCCCACCGGTTATCTCGATTTTGTAAAAGCCTTCGAGATCGTTGGCGGCGTTGCAGTGGCGATCCCGCGCGTCCGAAATTTCGGACTCCTTGTGCTCGGGCCCATCATTGTGAACATCCTCGCTTTTCACGCGTTCATCACGCAAGGCGTGGATCTTCTGAATCCCATGCTCATCCTCATCGTGGTTCTCGCACTTTTCCTCCTTTGGTCCGGTCGGAAAGCTTTCGCCGGACTCTTGGGCTAGACTCGAAAAGCGGGGTTCTTAATCCATCAACACTCCCAGCGGAATTTTCTATGGCCCAAACAGAACACTGGAGCCGGTCACTCTCAGAATGAGATGGAAATTCGTCAGCTTATCGATCAATGGAGGAACGCGCTAAGCGCCAAAGATCTCGACCGGTTGTTAACCTCCTACGCGGAAGACGTAATGTTCTTCGATGCCGTACCACCGTATCAGCACCGGGGCGCTGACGCCTACCGCCGCACCTGGGAAACGATGCTTCCTTTTCTGCCGCCTTCCATCGGCTCGGAAATCCGGGATCTGAGCATCACGACCAGCGGCGATGTTGCCTTTGCCCATTGCCTGCAACGGATTATCAACCAGGAGACCAACGAAGCAGCGACGTGCGGCTGGGTGCGCGTGACCGTTTGTTTCCAGAGGCGGCAAGGGGCTTGGAGAGTGGTGCATGAACATGTCTCCGTGCCATTCGATCCGGAGACCTCTCAAGCCGCCTTCATCCGGGAACCGTAACCCGGGCACGAGTCTTACTGGCGCGAAGTGTTGCGCCGAAGCCGGCCGATCATTAATAAGATAAAAAAGGTGCTCCGTGATCAATTCCTCCTGCCCCGCAACGGCCCATGAAGTGGCGGAACATTACGACGAACTGGACCGCTATTATCGGGAAATCTGGGGGGAGCATGTGCATCACGGTCTTTGGGAACGCGGCAATGAGAGTGTCGCGGAAGCGGTCGTCAATTTGGTCAGAGCTGTTGCCCGGCGCGGACGCATCACCAAAGGCATGCGTGTCTGTGATGTAGGATGCGGGTATGGAGGAACCGCTCGAATTCTCGATGCGGAGTTCGGCGCAGCCGTCACGGCGATAACGGTTTCGCTGGCACAATACCTGCACGCGATAACCCTGCGCGGCGACGCCCGCCATCCGGAGTATCTCCTTGGCGATTGGCTGAACAACGACCTTCCGTCCGGAGCTTTCGATGCCGTGATCTCGGTCGAAAGCTCCGAGCACATGCCGGACAAACCGACTTTCTTTGCCCAGGCGCACCGAGTCTTAAAGACAGACGGACGCATGGTTGTTTGCGCATGGCTAGCTGCGGAAAATCCGACTCGCTGGCAGAGGCGGCACGTGCTCGAGCCCATTTGCCGTGAGGGCCGGCTTCCTAGTATGGGAACGGAGTCTGAGTACCGCGAATGGTTTTCCGATGCCATGCTGCAAGTTGAAAGCTTCGAGGACGTGAGCGCAAACGTGCGAAGGACGTGGTCGATTTGTCTCGCGCGGATCCTTCCGGCGCTGATTCGGCGCCCCGAATACTTGCGTTTCCTTCTCAACTCCCGAGCGCGTAACCGTATCTTTCTCATTACCATCGCCCGGATTTGGTGCGCGTATGCGGTTGGGGCAATGCGTTATGGCATCTTCGCCGCGCGCAAGGTTTAGACACGCTGCAGGCTGATAACCGAAGCACCGGGGTATTTTTTGCGAACTAGACATTGAGGGACCTTTCCCGGCAATGCCCGCTAACAATTTCGCGCGGTCGAAACAGTGAGGCGCAAGATTCCGGTTTTCTTGCTACGTGGGACAGATTAGCGTTCCGCCATGAGCAACCACGTTTACAAAAAGATCGAATTGGTGGGCTCGTCCCCCGACAGCATTGAAGACGCCGTGAAGAATGCCCTTTCCCGGGCATCAAAAACCCTGCGTAACATGCGATGGTTCGAGGTGATCGAGACACGCGGCCACATTGAGGACGGAAAAATCGCTCACTGGCAGGTCACAATAATGGTAGGCTTCACGCTCGACGAGTGACCCTTAAAACGTGTGGCGAAGTCAAAAAGGCGCTGAATTCGCCCGCAGATTTTTTCAAAAACAGTCTGCGGAGATCTGTGAAAACGGCGGATAGTTCTGATTTGGAGCTTTCCACAGGGTCATTCCCCCATGGCGATCAGGCGCTCGGCTGCAAGCCGTAAATCCGATGCCACGATCACCGGGGGCGAGCAAGGTTTCGTTCACATCGAAAACGAGAAAGCTTTGGGCGCTTGTTTGCCATGGTTCCACGGGGTTCGGGACTGGAGGCGGTCTCTGCGGAAGCGTTCGAGGCCACGTCGGAGAGAACGGCACGTGTCACACCGAGAGACGCCATGGTCAGGAAACCGCGTCGATGCATCGTTGTGTCTGCTGGTGTCATCGTTCGCACGGATTCAAGATGGAATGTTTGACCTTCGGCAAGTCAAAGCGGGTCTTTTTCGTGAGCGAGGGGCTGGGCCGCCAGACAATTACGTCCGACCCCGCGTCAGGCGTGGTCGGACGCCAAGTATTCAAGGAGGGGCAATTTGCAATCGCGCGTCCCTAACGACGGCAGTTGCAAACCGCTGCTCTCTTGGCAGGTCGCCACGCCAGGTAGGATAGGTCGATGCGCTTTTCTCGGGGAGCGCCCAAGTTTTCGGGTTTGTCACCCGGAGGCACGGAGGACGCGGAGAGAGATCATTTACGTTGAAGAAGAGGAATGTGAAATTTCTCGGAAATTTGGATCTCCGTGACCTCGCGGCTCCGTGTGACATTCTTTGTGTCCGCTGCGAGGCAGACTCTGCTAGATTAAATGGGGAGACTCGATGTCCTGAACCCGACTGTCCATTCGTTATAGGATGAAACCCAGACCACCATCATGAACGAAAAAGACGATTTGAGCACTGCACCGACGACGTCCGAGCACTTGCTGTTATTCCGTGGCACGGATTGGTATCGCGACCTTTCGCCGGACGAAATTCAAACGACCATGAGCCAGTGGTACGCCTGGTTTGATCGCCTGGTGAAGGAAGGAAAAGTCAAAGCTGGCCAGCCATTGACGAATGAAGGCAAGATCGTCTCGGGCAAAAAGGGACAAACGGTGGCGGACGGTCCGTTTACCGAATCGAAAGAGGCGATCGGCGGCTATTTTCTGTTGCGGGTAAGCAGTTTTGAGGAGGCCCTTGCGATCGCGCAGCAGTGCCCGGCTTTGGAGCATGGGATAAGCGTCGAAGTCCGGCCTGTGGCGTCCGTTTGTGGGCCGGGGAAAGTTGCCGGACACCATGTGGTTGAGGCTGTAACGTGAAGGCGTGAGGGGGCGTCCGGAATACGAATCGGTAGTTGCGCCACAGCCGGAAGTTTCCCGGCTGGCGGGTCATCTTTTTCGTCATGAAACGGGAAAGCTGGTGTCTGTGTTAACGGGCATTTTTGGAATCAACCGTCTGCAACTGGCTGAAGATGTCGTGCAAGAAGCATTGGTTCGCGCGCTGCAGACGTGGCCTTACCATGGCATTCCTCAAAAGCCTGCTGCGTGGCTGATGCAAACGGCGAAAAATCTCGCGCTGGACACGGTCCGGCGGGAGAAACGTTTTCACGACAAACAAACGGAGATTGAAGCGAGCCTGGAGAATTGGTCTGCCGATGGAGCCGATCGCGATTCGCCGATGTTCGAGGACGAAATCAAGGATCGCCATTTGCGTCTGATGTTTGCCTGCTGTCATCCATTAATTCCGCAAGACGCGCAAACGGCGCTGGCGCTCAAGACGCTTTGCGGATTTAGCGCCTCAGAAATTGCCAACGCTTTCCTGACAACGGAAGTGGCGATTGCCAAGCGGCTTACGCGCGCCCGGCAGCGTATCCAAGAGCAAAATATTCCCTTCGAGATCCCGTCTGGCGAAGTGCTTTCCGCCCGCCTCGACGGCGTTCTGCAAATCCTCTACCTGCTCTTTAACGAAGGGTATAAAGCCTCGAGTGGCGAGAACCTCGTGCGCAAAGATCTGTGCCATGAAGCCATTCGTCTCGTCATGTCGCTTGCCGGGCATCCAGCGACTGATCAGCCACGAACGCATGCGCTGCTGGCTCTGATGCTTTTGGATGGAGCGCGACTTGCCGCACGCGCAGATGCGGAAGGCAATATTCTGCGTCTGGAGGAGCAGGATCGCTCGATATGGGACCGGTCGATGATCGAGCGCGGCATTTTTCACCTGGGACAGTCCGCCGCCGGAGACGTGCTCAGCGAGTATCATCTTCAGGCCGGCATTGCGGCCTGTCATTGCATGGCCCCGAACTATTCGTCCACCGACTGGCCGCGCATTCTGGCGCACTACGATCTATGGATGACGATGAACGATTCTCCGGTTGTTGCCCTTAATCGCGCGGTGGCGGTCGCGAATGTGGACGGACCTGCAGCCGGCATCCAGGCCGTTAAGGCTATTCCCAACCGGGAACAGCTGGATTCGTATTATTTGTTCCATGCCGTTTTGGGCGAATTCGAAATGCAACTGAACCATTTCTCGGCTGCCGTCGGATATTTCCAGAAAGCATTGGAGCTCACCGGACTAAAATCCGAACAAAAATTTCTGGCGAAACGCCTCCGGGATTGTGGCTCGCGGGGCCGGTGAGCGATCGAAGCTGACTCTTTTTTTGCTTTGTTTGTCCAATCCCAGCACTTGCGCTACTGGCGCCAGAACACCACTTTATATGGTGGTGTGCCCTTATGCGTGCCGGTTTTCTGGAAACAAAACGGTTGTTTCTGGCCTCATTTCGCGGTAACCAAAATCTTTACATTTTTTCCCATCTTCTATGGCCCAAAGCCCGTCTGACACGTCCGAACTTCCGCTTGGTATCTCAACTGAATCGCGCCTCGAAACTGCGTCGAAAAAGACCGGTTACAATGCCGATGACCTGAGCTCGCTCAAAGGACTTGAGGCGGTCCGCAAGAAGCCTGGCATGTACATCGGTGGCACGGACGAGCGGGCGCTTCACCACTGTGTTTCCGAGGTCCTCGACAACTCGGTGGACGAGTTTCTCGCCGGTTACTGCACGCACATCGATGTGACCATTCACAGCGATGGTTCGATTTCCATCCGGGACAACGGCCGTGGTATTCCCGTGGATATCAACAAGGAGGAAGGCATTCCCGGCGTCGAACTCGTGCTCACGCGACTGCATTCCGGCGGCAAATACGGGCAGGGGAACTACGAATACTCCGGGGGAACCCACGGCGTCGGCGCGAAATGTGTGAACGCCGTATCCGAGTGGTTCAAAGTGGAAGTCACTCGCGACGGAAAGGTCCATGCGATGTCGTTTGAGCGTGGCCAGACGAAGACGAAGCTTCACGTCATCGCCGAACTGAAGACTAAGAAAAATACGGGGACGCTCATCACATTCCAGCCGGACCCGGAAATTTTTCAAGAGATAACCGAATTCAAAGCCGAGCGCATCCTGACGCGTCTCAATGATATCGCCTACATCAACGCGCCTCTGAGTTTTACCTTCCTGGATGAACGCGTCGAAGGGGCAAAACCGGTCGAAATCCAACACCCGAAAGGCGTTGAGGATTTCGTCGCGCGGCTTGTCGAAAACAAAACCATTGTTCATCCGAAACCGGTGATGATCAAAGGTTCTCGCGATCGAGTGATCGTCGAAATCGGCCTCCACTATACCGATACCTACAACGAACAGCTTCACTGCTACACCAATGCTGTCCCGAACCCGGACGGTGGCACGCACAGCAGCGGTTTCCGCGGATCACTCACCCGGGCCATCAACCAATACGCCAAAAACAACAGCCTTATCAAAGACAAGGAGCCGGCAATCACCGGCAATGATGTTCTCGAAGGCCTCGCCGCCATCATCAGCGTCAAGCATCCCGATCCACGGTTTGAGTCGCAAACCAAGGTGAAGCTCATTTCGCCGGAGGTCGAGGGCATCGTAGGCACGATCGCCTACGAAAATTTGATGCTGCATTTCGACCAGAATCCGCAGGTTGGCAAAAAGATCATCGACAAGTGCCTCATGGCCGCGCGCGCCCGCGAAGCCGCGCGCAAAGCCCGCGAGACCATCCGCAAGGGCGCCCTCACTGGTGGCGGCTTGCCCGGCAAACTCGCCGACTGCTCCGAACGGGATCCGTCGCTGACTGAGCTTTACATCGTCGAAGGGGATTCCGCAGGCGGCTCCGCCAAACAGGGGCGCGACCGGCGTTTTCAGGCCATTCTTCCCATTCGCGGCAAGCTCATAAATGTGGAAAAGGCGCGCCTCGATAAAGTGCTCCAGAACAACGAGATCCAGACGATGATCACTGCCATCGGCACTGGCATCGGTGGCGCCGTCAGCGAGAAAGATCAGGAAGGCTCGTTCAACATAGAACGCCTCCGTTACGGACGGATTATCATTATGACCGACGCCGACGTGGACGGTTCACATATTCGCACGCTGCTGCTCACGTTTTTCTACCGCCAAATGCCCGAACTCGTCCGGCAGGGAAAAATCTATATTGCGTGCCCGCCGCTCTATTTGATCAAGCGCAAGAAACGCGAGGAATACGTCGATGACGACGCGCAGCTCAACAAAATCCTCATCGGGCTCGGCGCGGATGAAGTGAAGCTGAAGAATCTTGCCGACGGCAAAATGTTCACGGCAAATCAGCTCAAAGAAGTCCTCGAATTGCTGGAGCGTCTCGCCAAATTCAGCGATGCCATGCGCCGTCATGGCGGCGAATTCGAGCAATACCTCGCGGAACGCGATCCCAGGACTGGGTTGCTGCCGAATTATCTGGTCCGCGTCCGCGAAGGAAACCAGGAATGGGTGACTTTTTTCCCAGGCGAAGTCGAGCTTCGCGCCTTCCACGAAGAAAACCGCGACCTGAGTATTTTTGAAGACGAATCGGCCGACGGCGAAAGCCCGGAGAGCCGGCCCGTGAGCAGGCGGGATGCGCTGAGTCGTCGCCGCGCGAAACTGGTTGAATTGCACGAATCGACGACGGTGCAAAAGCTGATCAATGAGCTGGCGCGCAAAGGTCTCAAAGTCGAGCACTACGCCAACAGCGACCAACCGATTTTCGAACTCATTGAAGGGGAAGGGGAGAAGGCGGCAATCCATCCACTTTTCACGATTCCGGAAATCCTTGAGAAGGTCCTGGAAATCGGCAAAAAAGGTCTGTCGATTCAACGATTCAAGGGTCTCGGCGAAATGAATCCGAAACAACTTTTCGAAACCACGATGAACCCGGAAAAGCGCAAACTCATGAAGGTGGATCTCAATGAGGACAACGCGCTGGAAGCCGATCGCATGTTTACGATTTTGATGGGCGACATCGTCGAGCCGCGAAAACAATTCATCGAAGACAATGCCCTCAACGCGCGCCTGGACGTGTAACAGACGGGAGCTCCAGGCAAAAGACATTAGAACCAGCTGAAGCCCCTCATGCAGCGCTCGTTTGCACGACGAACTCTGACGTTTTGGAGCCTGATGTTAACCGTATACGTCCTCGGCTATCTGGTCATCCGGGCAACCTCGGTCGAGAAGTGGGAGAGAGACGGGCAAAATTACGTGATTTTCCCCGCGTCGCCGCAGTCGTTGTATTACATCTACCGACCCATGGCCCAGATCGACGGCAAAGTCACGGGTATGCGCTTCCGCCACGGCCCGCATCCAAAGTGACGTGACGCCGAATCGTTTCGCGATTCGGAGCGCCGCTCTAGTCTCGGTGTTCACATAAGCTCTCCAGCAGATCTCGCGCTTCGACGTAGTCGACGACGTGATACTTGGCGTGAGAATGGGGACTGCCGACACGCACCGAAACCGCTTTGCCCGGTAGCGCCTTGAATAGATCTTCGTCCGTCTGGTCGTCGCCGAGTGCCACGATGAAGTCTGGGTTGGCTGCCTCGAGACATTGTAGGGCGGCCGCACCTTTGTTGACCCCGGCGTTGCGAACTTCGACCACCTTCTTGCCCTCGACCACTTGGACGTCAAAATTCGCGGTAAAGGAGACGATGTCGTCAATCAATTCTTTTGCACGCTGCTCGCCGTGCTCGGGATCGGCTCTGCGATAGTGCCATGCCAGCGAGTAATCCTTTTCCTCGAGCAGCGATCCTGGAACCCGATCGACGTATGCTTGCAGAAGCGGTCGTAGCCGACGTTTCCACTCGCTCGCTAGCGGTTTCAAAAGCCTCCACTTACCCTCGGGACTTCGAATCCAGGCTCCGTGCTCGGCGATGATACGCACCGGAATGCCTTTGAACCAGTCTTCGAGCAGGGGGCGATCGCGGCCACTGATGATAAACACCTCGTTGCGCGGCTCGGCGCACAGAGCGCGCATGAGCTCGAGCAACGAAGCGTCCGGCGCTGCGAGATGTGGCTGCGACGCGAACGGAACGAGCGTGCCGTCGTAGTCCAGTAGGATGAATCGTTTGTTGGCGGCTCGATACTGCGCGAGCGCTTCCTGTCGCAACGCCCGAGACAAGTGACCGGTCGCAAGCTTCCCTTGGCGCGCCTTGATTCGGTCTAGGGCCGACAGGAAATTGCTGACCCACCGCTTGTCGTCGTACGCTTTGAGTCGCTCCTGCATGGGCCGATTACGCCGCACTTGTTCGTCGACACTCATGCAGAGTGCTTCTTTGAGGGCTTCGGCAATTTCACCGCGATGATTGGGATTGATCTGTAGTGCCTCGCCGAGTTCACGCGCTACTCCGGCCATCTCACTCAGGATCAAGACGCCAGTGCCGTCTGGCTTGCTGGCCAGATATTCTTTGGCCACCAAATTCATTCCGTCCCTGAGCGGCGTGATTAACGCGACAGGTGCAAGATTGTAGAGCGTTACCAGTTCAGTGAACCCCAGTTGCCGATACTGATAGATGATCGGAACCCAGTCCACCGTGCCGTACGCGCCGTTGATCTGACCCACGAGTTCATCAAGGTCGTGCTTCATGCGTTGGTAGCGCTCGACCTCGACGCGAGAGGGAACGACCGCAAGAATGAACGCGACACGACCGCGCCACTCAGGTGAGGATTCGAGCAACGCTTCGTAGCCACGCAGTCTGTGCAAAATGCCCTTCGAATAGTCAAGGCGGTCTACCGAAAGGATGACCCGGCGCCAACGCAACCCCTGCTCGATCTCGGCACGATCTGCCGCCACTTGTTTGCTGTTCGCAGCAGTCATGAACTTGTCGAAGTCGATGCCAATTGGAAATGCTTCGGCGCGACGTACTTCCCCAGCCATAGTGATTTGGCCAAGGTGATGCTCGTGCCCTAGCGTCCGAAACACGGAGTGCAGAAAGTACTGCGTGTAGTCCTGGGTGTGAAAACCTATCAAATCGGCCCCCAACATCCCTTCCAGGATCTGCCGGCGCCACCGTGTGGGCAGCTGCCGGAACACTTCGAAGGATGGGAACGGAATATGTAAAAAGAAACCGATGCTCGCATCCTGGAGACGTTCGCGCAACATGCGCGGCAGCAAAAGCAAATGATAATCATGGATCCAGAACACGTCGCCGGGTTCTGCGATCCCCGACACCGCTTCACAAAACAGGCGATTGACGCGCACGTACGTTTGCCAATGGTCCTCCTCGTATCGTGCGTAGTTCGGGAAATAGTGAAAGAGAGGCCAGAGTGTGGCGTTGCAGAAACCGTTGTAGAAGCGCTCCATATCTTCCGCGGAAAGGAATACCGGATAAGCGCGGTGATCGCGCAGCGCCTGTGTCTTGAGCCGGGCTTCGTCTTCGGATGCCACGGCGCCCCCGGGCCAACCGACCCAGATACAATCGAAATGGGGATCCTCTTCGCGTTGCCGTTGGATGTAGCCCGACAGGGCAGTGGCCAGTCCGCCGCACGAAGGCGTAAATTTGTACCCGTTCTCGCTGTGCTTGAGCGAAAACGACAAACGATTGGAGACTACAATCAACCGCGGCACTAGGTATGATCATCCCATGATCTGCGCGCCGCAAGCTTTGAGTGCTGCGCGAGACCAAAGCACGATTATCTCTCCGGCGTCGTGTATGCCATGGCCGCAGCGCGGAACTTGCATAACGAAATAGCAACCAATGTTCGCCTCACTCCACGCGCGTTTGGGAGGCAAAAAGAGACACAAAAGTGCACCTCCGGTTGCCCAATCAACTCCGTTTTTATTATACGAACGCCGGTTTTGCTCGCGAAGTTTACTCCGGCCTCATCGACCCAACCTCGATTTTTTCTTCTCAGTCGGGGTCGCTTCCACAACTTCCTTGCCTTACCCTTCGATCACGTTGATCTCCACGGGCTCGACTTTGACGCCGGTTTCTTCCAGCCAGGCAATGGCTTCCTGGATCGCTTTTCGTTCGCCTTCAACTTCCAGGGACATGACTCCGGAATCGCTCGCGACGGACGCCTGCCGGATGTTCGGCACGAGATCGAAGCGTTTCACCAACTGGTAAACGATCGGTTTTGTTACCAGGTGGGCCGGGAAATCGAGCCAGAGCCGTTGTTTTTCGATCGCCATAGGTGTTGTGACCATAGCCTAACCCCCGGCGATCGCGGGAACAATGCTGATTTCGTCACCTTCCTTTACCGCCGTGGCGTTCTCTTCGAGAAAACGAATATCTTCGTCGTTGAGATAAACGTTCACGAACCGCCGGATTTTGCCGGACTCATCGCAGATGCGCTCCTTTAAACCGGGGTAGGTCGTGTCGAGGTGGTTGAGGATGTCCTGAACGGTTGCACCGTCGGCTTGGACGACTTCCTGTTCGTTGGTCAGTTTGCGTAAAGGGGTGGGGATTCGGATGTTGGTGGGCATAAAAATAGTAACCTTACTCTTACTCATCATCTTAATCCATCGTTACTCAGTCCATCCTCTTATCCTCCGTCAAACCCGTCGAGGAAAGAGGCACGAGGGGAGAAAAAGAAGGATTACGATTAGGAGTAAGAATATGAGTAAGAAGGGCTTAACGGGCGACCAGATGTTTGCCGATCACGTCGTCAAACTCCCGTAAACTCGGCTTGATAAATGTCGGTTCTCCGCATTTTCCGACGATGGCTTCCTGTGTTTTCAGTCCGTGACCGGTGATGCAGAGCACGGCGCTGTCGCCCGCAGGAATTTTTCCGGAAGCGATCAGTTTTTTCGCGCAGGCAACCGTCGTTCCGCCTGCGGTCTCGGCAAAAATGCCTTCCGTCTCAGCGAGCAGCCGAATGCCTTCGATGACTTCGTCATCCGTGACGTCTTCGGCAAAGCCGCCGGTTTCACGCATTGCGTGAATCGCATAATAACCATCTGCTGGTGTTCCAATGGCCAGCGATTTCACGATGGTCTGCGGATTGGAAACCGGCTTCACGATGTCCGTTCCGCGTTTCATTGCGGCGGAAATGGGCCCGCAGCCGGCGGCTTGAGCGCCGTGAATGCTGTAAGGGGTTTGTGGCACCAGGCCCAACTGGGAAAATTCCTTGTAGGACTTGTGGATTTTCGTGAGCAGCGAGCCGCTCGCCATCGGCACAACGGTGTGGCGTGGGATGTTCCAGCCCAGTTGTTCCTGGATTTCGAACCCCATCGTTTTTGAGCCTTCGGCGTAATAAGGGCGCAGATTCACGTTCACAAAGCCCCATCCGTATTTGCCGGCGATCTCCGAACAGAGACGATTGACATGATCGTAAGCGCCGTGAATGCCGATGACGTTCGTGCCGTAAACCAGCGATCCGAGCACCTTGCTCTGCTCGAGGTCCGCCGGGATCAAAACATAGCTTTCCAATCCTGCCGACGCGGCGTTCGCTGCGACCGAATTAGCCAGATTTCCCGTGGAAGCGCAGGCGACGGTTTTGAAACCCAGTTCCCGTGCCCGGCTCAGCGCGACGGACACGACACGGTCCTTAAACGACAATGTAGGATAATTGACCGTGTCATTCTTGATGTACAACTCCTTGATGCCCAGTCGCTTGGCAAGCCGGTTAGCCTTGACAAGCGGCGTGAAACCCACCTGCAAACCCACGGTCGGCAACCCGTCAATGGGCAGCAATTCGCGGTAACGCCACATCGTTTGCGGACGCGCTTCGATCCCCTCGCGGCTAATGACGCGAGCGATGGATTCGTAATCGTAAGCAGCCTCGAGCGGGCCGAAGTCGAATTCGCAAATGTGAATGGCTTCCTTCGGATAAAGGCGTCCGCATTCGCGACATTTCAGATTCGAAAAGAAAGGTTTGGCAGGTTTGTCCATGGCGGTCATTCGGTCTCAAACCAGAAGTCCGCGGGCTGGCAATCCGTGAAGTGGAGACGACGAAACTTATGCGACTGCAACGGTCAAAGATGCATCACGGCCAGGTTCGTCTCTCATCTTCTCCTGGGACAAGCCGCTCTCGCGATTTGCCTCAGGCTGGATTTGGCACCCGGTCCTTTGTTCTCGCGAACTCAGCGGTTGCCGTGACTTCATCGGGCCAGTCCCTCAGTCACTCTGGATAAGAGTGGCTGGATCATAAACATGCTCGCGGGTTCGTCAAAGAGAAAAGTTGGGCTATTGGTCCAACAATCATCTTTAATTCGTACTCGTACTCTTGATCTGAAGTCGAACGCCGTCCTGCCTCAGGCAGGCCAGGAGTAAGAGTAAGACCGAGAAGCAATTGCCCTATCCGTATCCGCATCCGCGCCAATGAACCCCGAAACGTCGCCAGCCGAAATCCAATCCGCGCCACCGCCGCTCGCGCCTGGCGGGAAGGGACACCACTTCAGCGGCAGGCAGATCGCCATCGTTGCAAGCATCATTCTTGCAATCTTGCTGGTGGCGACCGCGTTTGTGTGCGCGACGTGGGGCTTTTTTTGGGAAGGAGCCGCCGTGCGAAAATGGCAGATCGTGCCGTTTTCGCTTTCGGCGCTTTTTGTGCCGGCAACAATTATCGGAATGCGCCAATCAGACCCTGTGGTGCGGTTTCTTTATCGGATTTCCTCGGTATGGCTGGGCGTTTTGAGCTTCTGTGTTGTCGCGGCAGGGGCGTGCTGGCCCCTGCTAGGGATCGTAAGACTGGCTGGTTTGGGTATTTCTCCGCGTGCCATTGCCGCGCCGCTTTTCGCGATCGCAGCGGCGGTGAGCATTTACGGCATCCTGAACGCTTCCCGGATCCGGATCAGCCGGATTGACGTCGAGCTTCCGAACTTGCCCGAGAGATGGCGTGAACGGCGCGCGGCCCTGGTTACCGATCTGCATCTGGGAAATCTCAACGGCGCGGGCTTCGCGGGTCATGTCGCTTCTCGGCTTCAACGGCTCGGAGCTGACGTGGTTTTCATCGTCGGCGACTTATTCGACGGCACGCAATCCGATGTCGGCCGGCTTGCCGCGCCTCTGAAACGCCTTCGCGCGCCGTTCGGTGTGTATTTCGTCACGGGCAACCATGAAGAATTCACCGATCGGCAGCGATACACGCAAATCGTCGAACAGTTGGGAATTCGGGTGCTCAATAACGAAAAAGTCACCATCGAAGACGTGCAAGTCATTGGCGTGCATGACGGGGAAACCGGTGAGCCCGACTTTTTCCGCCGGATCCTGGAACGTGCGGAACTGGATCCTGAACGTCCCAGCATTCTGCTTGCGCACAAGCCCGCAAATCTGCCCATTGCAGAGAAAGCCGGAATCTCGCTCCAGCTCTCCGGGCACACGCACCGCGGACAATTCTGGCCCTGGACCCTGATCGCTTTACGCGTTTACGGGCAATTTGCCTACGGATTGAATCGGTTCGGAAAACTGATGGTTTACACCAGCAGTGGCGTTGGCACGTGGGGTCCGCCGCTGCGCGTCGGCACGAAACCCGAAATCGTATTGCTGCGTTTTGTGTGAGGCAAAAATCAGGCGGCGTCCGGACTTCTTGATCCTTTCGCCAGCGTTAAAACGGACCAGCCAGCGAGAAAAAATAGTCCGCCAATCGGCGTAATGGCCCCAAGCCATCTCGTTCCTGTCGCTGCCAGCACGTAAAGCGTGCCGCCAAAAACGAGAATGCCCATCAGAAAAAACCACCAGGCAAGCTTCCGGGAACCTGCGTCAGTTTGCCCGCTGATTGCCAGCATCGCGACGGCATGAATGAGGTGATACAGCGAAGCCGTTTTCCAGATTTCCACTGTCCCAAGCGCCTTCATCTGCGGCTCCAGGCCATGTGCGCCGAACGCTCCCAAGGCTACGCCTAAAAATGCCACAGCCGCCGAAACACGAAATGCAGTCAGTTTGTTCATCTTGGAAGCCGCGACTCTAGAACGCTCATTTCACTTTGTCTGCGAGAGTTTCCAACAGCCGCGCAACGGCCGGAATTCGAGCGCCTTTTTCCAGGCGCGTACGCAATCGCGCGGACCATCACTCGGGGTTCACAGGCGACTTAAGACGTTATTTGCGTGCTCCAGTGCTGCGGTAATCTCTACGTGGCGGCTTCCAGTTTCTTCTTTTTCGAATTGAAGGGCTCACTCGGGGGAGTGAGCGGAAGACCGAGGATTTCACGAGCGCGATTCAGGGAGGCGTCGATGTGCGGGCACACGTTTTCGTGGCCGAGTTGCGCGAGGAAGCCCCCGTTTTCCATCGTAATATATGGCTGGGTGTGCGGGCCGCTGAGGATGAGATACTTCCCATTCCTGTGGAGTTTTTCATAGAGATCTTCGAGCGCATTGAGACCGGTCGCATCCATCGCCAGCACTTTGCGCATGCGCAGGATGAGGATCTTCGGCTCCTGCTTTGCCTCCTTAAGGGCAGTTTCCAATTTGTCCGCTGCGCCGAAAAAGAAAGCGCCGAAGACCCGGAAAATTAGCACGCCATCCGGCACGTCCTTGCCGATTAGCGAATGATGCGCGCCCTCCGTATCGGTGCTCTCGTCCACAGCCATGATCTGCGTGGTTTCGGAGATTCGTTTGATGAAGAGCACGGCGGCGAGCACCATGCCGACTTCGACGGCAACGGTGAGATCGATCAGCACAGTCAGACCAAATGTCGCCAAGAATATTGCGCTATCGCTTTTAGGCCATTGCCTTAGCCGGGCGAAGTGGTGCCATTCCCCCATATTGTAAGCAACGAGCACCAACACGGCGCTGAGCGTGGCGAGGGGAATGAACTTCGCCAACGGCGCGGCGACGAGCAGGATCACCAGCAGCGTAAGAGCGTGGATGATCCCGGCGATGGGCGTCTGGCCGCCGTTCTTGACGTTAGTCGCCGTGCGAGCGATGGCGCCGGTCGCCGCAATGCCACCAAAAAGCGGACTGGCCATGTTGGCGAGTCCCTGTGCCATCAACTCCTGATTCGAATCGTGGCGGTCATCAATCATGCCGTCGGCGACGACTGCGGAGAGCAACGATTCGATGGCTGCCAGCAGCGCGATGGTCAAAGCTGGCGGAAAAAGATTCTGGATGTTCGTCCACGACAAATCGGGAATAAGCAGCTTCGGCAGACCTTGCGGAATTCCGCCGAACCGCGAGCCGATCGTCTCGACAGGAATCTGGAAAATCATGACAAGTAGCGTGCCAAAGAGTAGGGCGACAATTGAGCCGGGAACCCGTCGCGCCCACTTTTCCGGCCAGAGCACGATGACCAGCAGCGAGGCGGCCGCGAGAGCCAGCGTAGGCCATTGCAGGGTTGGGAAATGCTCGCCGAGCACCTTGAGCTTCTCGACGAAGTCGGCGGGCACCTTGTCCACTGCCAGCCCGAAGAAGTCTTTGATCTGCGTGCTGAAAATCAGCACCGCGATGCCGCTCGTAAATCCCATCGTCACGGGATACGGGATGAACTTGATCGCTGCGCCGAGGCCGGTCAGGCCCATCACGAGCAGCATGCAGCCAGCCATCATCGTGCAGAGGGCTAAATTGGCTGCTCCATATTTTGCGAGGATGCCGTAAACGATAATGACGAAAGCACCGGTCGGGCCGCCAATTTGCACGCGCGAACCTCCGAAAGCGGAGATGATGAAGCCGGCGATGACGGCGGTGACGATGCCCGCTTCGGGTTTAACTCCCGACGCAATTGCGAAGGCCATGGACAGCGGAAGCGCGACCACGCCGACGGTGAGCCCCGCGGCCAGATCCGCGAAAAATTGCGCGGACGTGTAGCCCCGGAGGCACGCAAGGAGTTTCGGACGAAACAAGGGATTTTTGTTAAGCGAATTTGCGCTCATGATTCGGAAAGATCGGGAGGACGGAGACCCGTCGTGGCTGTGACTCGGGCAACTCCCGACTGAATCGCGGCCATCTTGACTGCGTCGGCGACTTTTCTAACGCCGCCGGGGTGAAAGACGCGCGGCACGATGTATTCTGGTGCGAGATCGGTGGGCGAAACGCATTCGGCGATGGCCCTGGCCGCGGCTAACTTCATCTCTGCGTTGACGCAACGTGCGCGGACATCGATGGCTCCGCGGAACATCGCCGGGAAGACCAGCGCGTTGTTGATCTGGTTGGGAAAATCACTACGGCCGGTGGCCATGATATACGCGTAGCTGGCTGCTTCGTCCGGCATAATCTCAGGAACCGGATTGGCCAGCGCAAAGATGACCGGCTTTGACGCCATTTGCTGGAGCATCGCGCGATCAAGCACTGCAGGCTTCGAAACGCCGATGAAGACATCCGCACCCTTCAAAGCGTCGCCAAGCGTTCCGGTGGTGCCCTGCTGGTTTGTGTGCATCGCCACCCAGCGATGCGTGTCATGCAAGTCGTCTAGTTTTCGGCGGGACAGAATCCCGTCGCGGTCGCACACGATCAAATTGGCTGCGCCTGCGGAGAGGAGGAACTTGGTAGTCGCGACGCCCGCCGCGCCTGCGCCGTTGATGACAATGTTTACTCGCTTGAGTGTCTGGCGTTTCAGCTTCAGCGCATTCATCAGGCCAGCGAGGACCACGATGGCGCAACCATGCTGATCGTCGTGAAAGACCGGAATATCGAGCCGCTTTTGCAACTCCTCCTCGATCTGAAAACAGCGAGGCGCGGAGATGTCCTCAAGATTGATCCCGGCGAATCCCGTCGAAAGGTTGCAGATCGTTTCGATGATTTGCTGCGGGTCTTTTGTGCGCAGACAGATCGGGTAGGCGTCGAGATCGGCCAGCCCTTTGAAAAGCATCGCTTTGCCCTCCATGACCGGCATCGCTGCGTCCGGGCCGATATCGCCAAGCCCGAGCACAGAGGTTCCATCGGAAATGACAGCCACGGTTTTGCCTTTGATCGTGTAGTCATAAACGCTTTCCGGATGGGCCACGATTTCGCTGCACATCCGCGCCACGCCGGGGGTGTAAGCCATTGAAAGCACCTCGCCGTTATCGAGCGGGAATTTGTTTTGAACCTCGATCTTTCCGCCACGGTGCAGTTGGAGAATTCGGTCGAAGATGCGGACCACGGTTACGCCCCGTAAGCGCTTCAATGCTTGAACGATGCGCCGCTGCTGGCTTTCGTCTCCGCTGGCCAGGGTAAAATCTCGCACCATGCGAGTGCCATCCGATTCTACCATTTCAACCGCCCGGAAATCTCCTTTGGCACGCGCGATGGCTGCCGTAATTCGCGCAAGCATCCCCACGCGATTGGCATATTCGAGGCGCAGGATCATAGTAATCCCTGTCCTGCCGTGGCTGCCTTGAATTCACGGATTGCCTTTTGCATCACCGTGCAGGAGACGCCTCGCTGTGCCGGGTCTTCCGACTGCGCGTAAGGCTTTTGGTTCGTGCGACCTTTTTTGGCTCGCCGGCAGCGCTTGTCAGCAAGTCTGCGAGGTTCGGTTGAGTTTCTTTCGCCAGATAAATGAAAACTCCGCAATGGTCGCAGACATTCAAAGCATCGGTGATGCGCTGAAGATCGGCCAAACGACCTCGAGGTATCGCCAAATGACATGCGCCGCAAACCCCACCCGATGCGGGAGCCAGGCTGGTCTTTCCCCTCGCTTTCCGCGAATCGTGATGGTGGAGAATCGACGTTGGCAGCAAGGCCCGCAGCGAGTCGATTTCAGTCGCGAGGGTCGCTCTGGGGGCATTTTTCTTCTTTAGTAGCGATTGGGTCCCTTCGAGGTCATTCGGCTGTCGGAGACGCGGGATAATTTGCTGCGCATGGTTCATCTGAACCTCTCTATTGCAATACCCGTGCCAGAGTTTAGTCATGACACTGTAACACACTGCACGACAGTGTGTTACAGTATCTTAGTCTCTTTGCAGCCTGTCTTTCCTTTGATCATAACCGGGTATTAGCGCGCAAAATATGCGCCCGCAAAAGAATCTCAGTGCAATCAATATCAATCCCATTGCACGGCTCTGACCAGTCTTCGCCTGGTCGCTCCACTCGCTAAAAATACCGGATCGACGGATGGATGTTTGCCGTTCGGGGAATCGGATTGCTGCGAGACGTGCCCGACTTTCTCCCAAAATTTTGAGAATGTCAGGCAGTGAGACGTGCCCGTCATTCGAGATTGTATAGCAACATCTTTCGATGGGTCTTACGCGAGACCCTTCACGGGTCCGATGGCGGCACCTCAGATCAATTATCGCCAAAGTGCAATTTTTGCACTGGCAGCCTCCGAGGTGTGCAGTAGCTTGGAAAGCATGGATCCCGCCAAGATTCACATTCTCGTTCTGGATCGTGATCTTGAAGCGGGGAACGCCATCTATGATTCCTTGAAGTTCGCGGGTTATCAGGTCTGGCTCGTGTCGAGCGAGCGGGAGGCGATTGCGCTCGCCGAGGAAAAGCTCTTTAATCTGGTGGTTAAATCCTTCGATGCCCACCGGATCGATGCCGTCGCGCTTATGGACAAGATTCGCAGAGTGACGCCGGATACGCAGTTCATTTTTGTCAGCGAAAAAGGAAGCATCCGGACGGCGGTCGATGCAATTCGCAATGGCGCCTTCGACTACCTTTCGAAGCCAATCGACTCGAATCAATTGATCGAATCCATCGCGAAGGCGTTAGACCACCAGGCGCTCGTGGCCGAAGACCAGCGATTGAAGTTCAGACTCCGCAAGCGCTCGGAGCCAGACATTTTCGCCGGCAAGAGTACCTTAATGCAGGAAATTAATGCGTTGATTCAACAAATCGCTCCCACGGATGTAACGGTATTGATCGAGGGAGAAAGCGGTACCGGGAAAGAGATCGTCGCCCGGGCCATCCACGAGAAAAGCCGCCGCCGTGGACGAGCGTTCATCGCTGTGAACTGCGCGGCTCTGCCGGATAACCTCATCGAGGCGGAGCTATTCGGCCATGTGCGCGGTGCATTTACGGGCGCGATCAGTGACCGACACGGCCGGTTCCAACTCGCTCATGGCGGCACTCTGTTTCTCGATGAAATCGGCGATCTTTCGCCCAAGGGCCAGGGAGATTTGCTTCGCGTCCTCGAGGACGGCATTTTCCGCCCCGTGGGCAGTCACAAGGTCGAACGCGCCGATGCTCGGATTGTCGTTGCTTCCAATAAAAATCTCGAAGCCGAAGGGATGAGCGGCAGATTTCGGGAGGATCTGTTTTATCGACTAAACATCGTTACTATTCACATCCCTCCTTTGCGGGAGCGCGCAGAGGACATCCCAACTTTGGTAACTTCTTTCGCTGAACATTTCTGCGCCAAGCATCACCGTCGACGGCAGAAAAAATTCAGCCGGGAAGTGGTCGCGCTTTTTCAGACGCTTCGCTGGCCGGGAAACGTGCGGCAATTGCGAAATGTGATCGAGCGATTGGTCGTCACGATCCCTCGCGATACGATCAACCTATTCGATTTGCCCGCGCCTCTCGTGCAGTCCACGAAAGGACATCAAGCCTTCACCATTCAGCCGGGCATGTCACTCGCTCAGGTCGAGGCTGAATTGATTCGCCAGACACTGTTGAAGATTACCTCCAACCGGACTGAAGCCGCCGAACGGCTCGGCATCAGCCGACGAGGATTACAATACAAGATCGCACGCTACGGGCTACAGCGTCTGTCCGAAACTCAATCCGCTCGGTCGCAAACAAGCTCAGACGTTGCGGCGGGCGAACCTACGGAACAGCAGACAGGACTGTCTGCGCGATGATCTCATCCGCCGCGCGGTAGCCGCTGGCAATGGCTGCGTGAACGGTGCCATGATGACCAGAAAAATCAGTCGCTTCCCCTGCGAAAAAGAGCGTGTTTTCAACGGGTTGCGCCAGTTGTCGCGCGGCTTCAATACCGCCGACGGCAGGGTAACTATAGGCTCCAAGCGAAAAAGGATCTTCGCTCCAGTTATGGAAATGGCACGCAACCAATTCGTTATCGATGGTTTCTTCAGCAACGCCGAAGATCCGCAAAAGCGACGTCACGGCTTGGGAAAGGATTTCCGTCCGTTGGCACTTTGCGAGATCCTCTCCAGCAGGTCCCGACGCCCAACCAGTAAGCAGGCCGGTCCTCGCGGGTAATTGTGTCCACCAGGTTGGAATTGGCGCGTCGTACGAAATGGCGTAACCAAATGTTCCTGCCGTTTTCTCCCACCAGCGCTTGCGGAAATACACAATTGCTTTCACGACGTGACCCATTTCAAGGCGCGAGAATGCGTAGGCCTTTGTGGTGAGGGGCGGATCGAAGATGATTGTGCCCGCGCGCAACACTCCCAATGGAACGGTGATGATCGCTTTCTTCGCCGAGTAAGTGGTTCGCGTCGTCCGGATTTCGACTGAGCCAGGTTTCCATTTCACTTCGAGAACGGGGTCGGAAAGTCGAATGGATTCCTCTGGGATTTGGCGAGCCAATTGATGAATTACGGCGTCATATCCGGCGGTCACGCGAAAATTCCGCCTACCGTCGGTGGAAGCGGCGGCGCGTTCCGAAAAGGCGATTGCGTGAGCGCTGATGATTTCCGCGCGCGCCGCGTTGAGGCCCTGGGCATAAGACTTGGCCAAGCGTTTCGCGAAGTCCGACGCGTCCGTTTTGTCGAGAAACTCCTGATAGGTAATATCTTCGTCGGGATCGATCCTGCTATTGACCGATTCAACCAGCGACCAAAAATCCTTGAGCGGCATAAGCTTGCCATTCTGGGAAAGGAGCCGGACGTCACGGCTTTCATTAAGGGAGAGGCCGGCTTTTTCGATCAGATCGAGCGTTGCCTTGGGCTTCCCGTGGACGAATTCGGCTCCCAGCTCGATGGGTGTTTGGAGACCGGCTTCGCGTCTCGTAAAAATTCGTCCGCCGATCCGGTCGCGCGCCTCGACGATGAGAACCCTGCGGCCGCCGTGGTGCAGTTCGCGACCGGCTGCCAGCCCCGCAGCTCCTGCTCCGAGGATGATGGCATCAAAAGGCTCGCTCATGACGAAAATGACCTCGTGTTCGAAGTTAGATCATCATTCTGGTGAAGACGGCAACTGTCACGGATTTTTTCCAACACTTTGCGGGAGGTAAATCACCCACCTTCTATCTGGCGTTCCATTCATGGACGGAGACACTGGACGAATTGGTAACATGTATCGGATCAGCGAAGGCGATCGCTTCCGCTTCCTCCTGGTTTTCGGCGAGTAAAACATAGGCGCCGCCCGTCTTGTCCGTGAAACCGCCTGAAAGCTCGACTTTCCCCCGGCCGCGAAGGCCATCGAGAAAAGTGAAGTGATCAGGCAAAACAGATTCGTTAAAGGTCGGTTTGCGGACAGTAAGGATGAGATAACGAGGCATTGGGGGGTTTCAGTTTTCAGTTTTGCAAGGCGAGATCAACCGGGCAGTTCTTAAGACTTACAAACTTAAAAACGCAAGACGGTCTCATCGGTTGAGAATCGCCATCATCGGTTCGGGGTATCGTTCGCCTTCGGCGGCGCCAGGAGGGAAGAGGCGATCGATTTCGGCGAGCTCAGCTTTGCTCAATACAACGTTTGCAGCTCCGAGATTGTCCTCCAAATATTTCACGCGTTTTGTGCCCGGAATAGGTACGATGTCGTTTCCCTGTGCAAGTACCCACGCGAGAGCAAGCTGAGCGGGTGTGACGCCCTTCGTCGCCGCGAGCGCAGAGATATGCCTGGCAAGGGCCATGTTCTTGTAAAAAGCTTCGCCCTGGAAGCGCGGATTTGTCAGGCGCCAGTCTGAGGCGTCGAGATCCGTGGGTTTCTGAATTGTGCCTGTGAGAAAACCGCGTCCGAGCGGACTGTAGGGCACGAAGCCGATGCCGAGTTCGCGGATGGTGGCGAAAACGCCGTTTTGCTCGGGATCGCGTGACCAGAGCGAGTATTCGCTTTGCACAGCGGCGACGGGGTAGATGGCGTGCGCCGCACGGATGGTTTGTGGACCGGCTTCAGACAGACCGATGGCGCGAATTTTGCCTGCTTTTACAAGTTCGCCCAGGATGCCTGCGACTTCCTGAATGGGAATTTGCGGGTCAACACGATGCTGGTAAAACAGGTCGATTACGTCGATGCCGAGCCGTTGCAGACTCTCGTCAGCGACTTTCCGGATATTTTCCGGCGAACTGTCGAGATCATCCACCCGGGTCTTGGAGACGGGATCAATCCGGAAACCAAATTTCGTTGCGACGACGATTTCGTCGCGGTTGGCCTGTTTAAGAAACCTGCCGAGGAGCTTTTCGTTTTCGTAGGGACCATAAATCTCGGCGGTATCAAGAAAATTACCGCCGAGTTCGATGTAGCGATGCAGCACGCGGAGCGATTCCGCTTCGTCGGTTGGGCCGTAGGCGTATGACATGCCCATGCAACCGAGGCCGATGCTGGAGACTGTAAGTGGGCCGAGTTTGCGTGTGGGAAGCTTGGTCGATGACATGGGTCAACGCTAAACCGGCGGACAATGATTGCATTCGCAACGCACGCCAAACTGCTCGCAGAACGCGCCAAGTGATTGAGCAGGTCGTCGCGAAGTCCACCGACGTCGTCAGGCAGCTGTTGCTTGAATTCAGATCATTGTGTCGCGATAGTTCACGATAGAATGATCTGGGCAATTTTTCATGGTTTCACTGCTGTTCAGCGGCGTTCGGCGAATGAACCGGGCGTTCGCTTTGCCAGGTTTCTGAAAGGAGGTGAGTGAACCATGCCGGCCTCGATTTCTGAACTGCGGCGGTTGTTGGGGGAGAAATTTCCGGCGGCGGAACTCAGACCGGGTGGCATTTTGCCGACGGGTTTGGCGGCGGTCGATGCCGCGGAAGGCGGGTTGCGGCGTGCTGCTTTGACGGAATGGTACGGGTCGTCCGGCTCGGGAGCGTTGTTTTTGCAGGCGATGTTGCGGATGTGCGTGCGGGAGAAATGTTTCGCAGCGCTGGTGGATGCGGGACGTTCGTTTGAGCCTGTGGGGAGCCCGCCTTCGACGCTGAAACGATTACTGGTGGTGTTCTGCGGGGAGGCGATGCAGGCGATCAAATCGACGGATTTGCTGTTGCGCGACGGCAATTTGTCCCTGGTGATACTTGATCTGCAAATGGTGGCACCGGGGACACTTCGGAAAATTCCGACGAGCACATGGCATCGATTTCAGCGGCTGTTGGAGCAAACGACGATGGCGCTGGTGATCCTAACCCCGCAACCGATTGTCGAAGGTGCCCAGGTGCGGATTGCGGCGGAAGGAAATTGGACGCTTGCGACTCAACGGCGGTGGCGCGGGGAGTCGATTCAGGAAATGGCGGTGCGGATTTTTCCGAAACGAACCGTGTTGCGCGCGGTGGCATGAGGAGCAGACCATGTTTGGAGTCATTTTTTTGCCCAATTTTCACCTGCAAACCGTCCTGCGTTTTCGCGAGGAGTTACGCGGCAAACCTGTGGGACTTCTCAGTTGCGGAACACGGATTGCGGATGGTGGAATGTCTCGCAACGGCGGGACGGATTCTGGAAAGAAAGCTGGATTGCTGGAGATCAATGAAGCCGCGGCGCGCGCGGGTGTGGCTCCGGGGCAAACATCTCCCCAGGCGCTTGCGCGGTGTCCAGCGCTCACGATTCTCTCGCGCTCTCTCGTGCAGGAGCAGGCGGCGCAAGCAGTTTTGTGGGAGATGGCCGGCTCACTTTCTCCGGAGATCGAGGCCACTGCGGAGGGCATTTGCACGGTGGATTTACAGGCGTCGCGGGACCGGGACTGGGCGACGATCGGCAGGCGTGTAGTGGAGGCTTTGGAAAAACTGAATCTCCGGGCGCAATTCGGGGCGGGACCAAATCCCGATCTGGCTTTTCTCGCAGCGCGTCACGCCCGGCCGGTGCTCGTGGTGCAGACGCCGGCCGCGTTTCTGGCGAATCTGGCGATTCACGAGCTCGATCCGCCCCCGGAATTATTCTCCGTGTTGAGGGATTGGGGCATTCACAATCTGGCTCAGCTTACGAGTTTGCCGCGTGGCAATTTGATGGACCGGCTCGGGCCGCAAGCGTCACGGCTGTGGGAACGCGCCGCGGGTCAATTCACGCGCCCGTTGCGGCTGATGCGACCCGTGGAGGAATTTGTCGAGGCG
Organism: Chthoniobacterales bacterium; assembly: GCA_036525185.1. Lineage (GTDB taxonomy): Bacteria > Verrucomicrobiota > Verrucomicrobiia > Chthoniobacterales > DASVRZ01 > DATDAW01. The sequence goes on from DATDAW010000047.1 coordinate 41,516, forward strand.
TTCGAGTTCGAATACGAGGTGGAGACGGCTGAGCCGGCGTTGTTTTTGCTCCGACGATTTTTGGATCAGCTCATTCTCCGGCTCACAAACGCCTATCGCGTCGCTGGCCGAATGACGCTGACAATGCTGCTCACCAATGGCAGCGCACACGAACGCGACTTCACGGTGCCGTCGCCGACTGGGGATGGGGATGTGCTTTTCCGGATTTTGCAGACGCATTTCGACGGGTTGCAACTGGATCACGGCCTGGTTGGCGTGCGTCTGCGTATCGAACCGGCGCTTGCGGAGCGTCAGCAATTTCAGCTTTTTGAAAGCCCGTTGCGCGATCCAAATCGTTTCGGCGAAACGCTGGGGCGGTTGGCGGCGCTCGTCGGGACGGAGAATGTGGGGGTCGCCGAAGTGCTCGACACGCATCGGCCTGACAGTTTCCGGCTGGTTGCGCCCCGTTTTGAGGAGGTTGGGGAGGGGACTTCCAGGGAAGATCTGACTGTGGGACTGCCGTTGCGCCGATATCGTCCTGCCTTGCCTGCGCAGGTGCGTATCGTGCGTCATCGTCCGGTGTTTGTGGTTTCGGAGAAAGCGCACGGAGCGATTCGGGAGTCGCTGGGCCCGTATCGTGCCTCGGGCGATTGGTGGGAAACCAACCGCTGGACCACGGAGGAATGGGACGTGGAAATGGAGGATGGCAGTCTTTATCGACTGATGCGCAACGACACAGGCTGGTGCGTGGAAGGAAGTTACGATGAAAAGTTTTCAGGATTCCGGATTCAGTTTTCAGAAAGAGCCCCCCCGCCACCAACCGCGAGTGCCTCATTACTCCAGACGCATCCGCTTAACCCTGAACCCTGAAAACTCCTCTCGAAAGTCTGGCATCGGAAGTGCTGAATGCGCGCACATGCTTCTTCGCCTTGCCAAAATCGCGCTGGTTCTTGCCGTTGCTGTCAATCTCTCGATCGTCGTCCTCAATAACCTAACGGATTATGATTCGAATTTGAACTTTGTGCTTCACGTGCTGGCGATGGATTCCACGTTTCCGGGAAACAAACTCATGTGGCGCGCAATCACGAATCCGGCAGTGCATCATGCTTTTTACATTTCCATTATTACGTGGGAAACGGTCAGCGCCGCGCTGCTGTGGATTGGGGCGATCCGATGTCTGCTGGCCTTGAAGGCGTCCGCGACGGAATTTGCAAGTTGTAAAGAATGGATAATCGGCGGACTAACTTTGAGTCTGCTCCAGTGGTTTTTTGCATTCATCACCATAGGCGGGGAATGGTTCGCGATGTGGCAATCTGAGCATTGGAATGGCCAGGATGCGGCCTTCAGGATGTTTGCGTGTCTCGGAATCATCCTGCTCTTCGTCACACAGCGCGAAGCGGACCCGATTGACTGACTATTTTGGCAAAAACTCCATCGTGTAAGATCGCGCCGGATCGGCATCCTCGGTTAGCACACCGATGCTGCGCAGGTTCTCATATTGTTTCCTCCAGCGCGCCGGATCGAATTTGCCGAACTGTCCGGGAGCCCTGCCATCGATGAATTTCCCATCCTGTAACGCCTTCCAGGAATACGTCATTTTCTCAGTGTCCATCTCTGGATTTCGCTTGTGGATTTCCTCGTTGGCTGCGGTGGGATCAGCCATGTAATCCTTCCATCCACGGAGCGAGGCGCCAACGAATGCTCTTACAACTTCCGGTTTTTTCTCCAGAAAATCGCGTCGGGTAAAAAATACGCGATACGGATCAAAACCGGCGTCCCGGAGCAGAAGCACGCGCAAGGTCTGTCCCGTTTTCTGTACAAAAAATGGCTCGGAAGTTACGAAGACTTGCTGGATGTAGTGTGGGTCGCTCAGGAAATTCGCCACGTTAAAGGTCGCCGGCGATGTCGTTACATTCTTCCACCCGTATTTTTTCGTGAGATAAAGAAACCATAGCGAGCCGGGAATCATCGCGATATTTTTCCCTTCGAGTTGGGGAAAATCGGTGATTCCGGTTTCCGGATGCACCATCACTCCCTGCGGGTCATGCTGCATGGTAGGACCGACGGCGATGAGTGGCAGCTTCCGTTCGTTGGCCACCATGATGTCGTCCCCGGTGGACATGCCGAAATCCGCGTTGCCCACGGCGACACGCTGAATGCCAAACACATTCGGTCCGCCCGGCAGAATCGTTACATCCAGCCCGGCTTCCTTGTAATAACCTTTGACCAGCGCGTTGTAGAAACCGCCATGTTCCGGCTGCGGATACCAATCTGTCAGCAGGGTAACGGCCGTGAGCCCGTCGGGTGTGTTTTTGGCGGTGTCCTTCTTGCACGCGGCTGAGCCGGCCAGGGTGAGGACGAGGAGCAATCGAGTGAATAATCCGGGATAAGCCATGAATGTTGGTGAACGGTCCGAGCAATGCCTGTACCAGGCCTGCACACGGGATCAAACCGGAGACAAATGGCGGAAAATGACCATTGAACTGTTCAAAAACAACCTGTCCGCCCATGTTTGTGCGCCAATGAGCCGGGTGGTTCTCACGGAAAAATCGCAGGCACGCCATGTGCTCTTCGGGTGCGTTCCGTGAACAAGCCGAACGCCAAAACGCCTAACATAATCCTCGGTCAACCGCCGCTTGATGACGCCGCCATCATGTCCGGGCTGGTTCGATACACGATGAAGTCCATGGATTCCGAACGCCCGACACCTTTCGGTTCCGAAGTTGTCGATTCCAGAACTGGCAAGCCCCTTGTGCGTGCCCTTAACGCCGTGGCACGCGAAAATGATCCCAGCTCCCACGCCGAAGTCCGTGCCATCCGGCTCGCGTGCAAACGCCTCAAAGCGCCCCGTCTCGCTGGTTTCACCCTTTACACCACCTGCGAGCCCTGCCCGATGTGCATGTCCACAGCTCTCTGGTCCGGCCTCGACCGTGTGGTCTATGGCGCCACCATTGAGGACGCCGCGAAACATTGCTGGCAAATCTACATACCGAGTCGCGAGGTACAGTCCCGCAGCGACATGAAGTGCGTCGTCGAGGGGCCTGTCAGCCGCGAACTCGCCTATACACTTTTCACCCATCCGAAAATGCTGGACGCGTTTCAGCTATGGCATCATGCGCGGGACAAAGAATAATGACTAACGAGCAAATCACTGAGTTGGGAAACCTCATCGCAGGCTCCGGACTAATGCTGATGGATCTGGCGCAGGTCGAGCGTCTGTCGAAGGATTTTTACTGGTATTCGCCCGTTCTGAAGGCGGAATTGGACGACAAGGTTGCCGATGTCATCGTCCAGCCGGAAACGGTGGAAACCGTCACCAGGATCGTCAAATTTTCCTTTCGCGAACGCATCCCGCTGACACTCCGCGGCGCCGGCACCGGCAACTACGGGCAGGCCATTCCTCTCCAGAGAGGCATTGTGCTGGATTTTTCGCGGATGAACACGATTCATGGCATCGAGAACGGCGTCGCGGAATGCGATCCCGGGGTCCGGCTCGGAGCGCTGGAACAGTCGGCTCGCAAAGCAGGCTGGGAACTAAGGTGTTACCCCAGCACCTGGGTCAAGGCGACCGTCGGCGGATTCCTGGGCGGCGGCTCGGGCGGTATTGGCTCGATCACTTACGGCGGGCTCCGCGAAAATGGTACTGTGCCCGCCATCGACGTCATGACCATGGAAGCCGAACCGCGCATTATTCGACACCAAGGCGAATCCGTGCACGAAGTGCTGCACTCCTGGGGGACCAACGGGCTCATCGTCAGACTCTGGCTCGCGCTGGGCGTTCGCCGCGATTGGGCGCAGGTCTGCGCCACGTTTCCGACGCTCGATCAATGTCGGGAGTTCGCCCGGAACGTTGCGAGGGATGATTCTCTGCACAAAAGGCTGGTCACGGCATTCGAATGGCCTCTACCTTCCTATTTTACGCCGATCCGGAAATTTCTTCCCGAAGGTCAGGCTGCCGCGTTTTTCGAAGTTGACGACAGCCAGGCGGAAACGCTCAAGCAAGGCGCCATTGCCGCAGGCGGGACCATCACTTTTTATGGGCCGCATCAGGAGCCGCGGCGTGGACCATTTCTTTCCGATTACACGTGGAATCACACGACGCTTTGGGCGCTGAAAGGTGACCCATCGTGGACGTACCTTCAGTGCGGCTTCAGTGATGAGCGGTTGGCCGAACAAATCGGTCGGCTCAAGAAACGTTACGGCGCCGATTTTCTCATGCACATCGAATATGTTAGATCCCGCGGAGCGATTGTTCCCGCTGCTCTGCCTGTCGTCAGATTCACGACGAAGGAAGATCTCTGGGAAATGATCCGCTACTGCGAGGAGATCGGCGTGTCCGTTTCCAATCCGCATGTCAACTTCGTCGAAGGCGGCGGTCGTTATCACAAGGATAACATTCAGCTTCAAACCAAGTACCGCTACGACAAGTTGGGCCTCCTCAATCCCGGAAAAATGAGCAGCTTCAAGCCGGAGACCACCTCGGTATGAGAACCTGGGTTCCCGACTCCCGATTTTTTCCGTATCTGACCTGGAAAGAGGTCGAGGCGTTGCCAAAAAAGGAGACGCTCATCATCTTGCCCGTAGCGGCTATTGAACAGCACGGCCATCATCTGCCACTTGCGACGGACACGTTGCTAAACAATTTGATTCTAGGCAAAGCGTTGGAGCAGGTCGATCCTGCACTTTCTGTCTATGCGCTGGCTCCGGTTTGTTACGGCAAAAGCAACGAGCATATCGGTTTTCCCGGTACCTTGTCACTTTCCGCAACGACACTCATGGCAGTGATCCGTGATCTGGCGGCCAGTGTTCACGCGGCCGGTTTTCGAAAATTGGTTATTTATAACTCTCACGGCGGAAACACCTCGCTGCTGGATGTCATGGCTCGCGATATTCGAGCGGAATTCGGCATGCGCATCTTTCTTATGTTGGGCGGGGGCGGAGCCAGACCCGAAGGCCTCAATCGGCAGGAAGCCAAATACGGTTTTCACGCGGGCGAAGTGGAAACGGCGCTTCTGCTTGCGGGCACGCCGGATCTCGTTCACACGGATCGTTATACGACCAACTACATCGCGGATGTTGACAATCCTGCACCGATCGCGCCGGAATTTGCCCCGGCGACGTTTGCATGGCTGACCCGCGACATCGCTCCCAGCGGTGTCATGGGCGATCCCACACCCGCCACCGAAGAAAACGGAAAAAAGTGGATGGAGGCGAGCGCCGCGAAGGTCGCGTTTCTTCTCAAAGAAATGGCTCTTTACGAGGATCATCTGGTTCTATGACGCAGGGGGTCGATTGCGGCAGCGGTGTCCGTTTGGAGCGCAACGTGCGGTGCGCAATGCGTGACGGCACGGTGCTGGTCTCGGATCATTACTATCCGTCCGGGGAAGGCACACATCCGACGCTGCTCGTTCGCCAGCCGTATGGAAAGGAAATAGCGACCACGGTTGTCTACGCGCATCCTGTCTGGTTCGCCCGACATGGATACAACGTAGTCATCCAGGATGTCCGCGGACGGGGCGGCTCGGCAGGGGAGTTCTATCCTTTCCGAAATGAAGGCCGGGACGGTTTTGATACGATCGAATGGCTTGCCAGGCGGCCTGAATGCAACGGCCAGGTCGGGATGTATGGCTTTTCCTACCAAGGGCTGACGCAGTTGCTGGCTGCCGCAGAGCGGCCGCCCTCGTTGAAAGTGATGGCGCCCGCGATGACTGCCGTGGATTTGTTCAATGGCTGGTTTTATTTCAACGGTGCGCTCCGCCTGTCGAGTACCTTGTCGTGGGGAATCCAGATGCTTCGCGAGGACGCCCGGAGGCTCGGTCTGCGGGACGCGAGCAGGGCATTGGAACGCGCATGGGTCAATGTTCGCAACGAGAGCCTTCATGCTCCTTACGGCGAGTGCCCGGTTATTTCCAACTATGTGGTGGACTGGATCCGGCATAACAGTCCAGGAGAATACTGGAGCAGTCAGGATGTTAGCGAAAAGCTTTCGCAAATTACCATTCCCGCCTTGCATGTTTCCGGATGGAACGACACCTATCTCAAAGGCAGCGTGGACGGTTTCGACGCGCTTCGGGCGATTGCTCCCGACCAGTATCTGATTGCCGGGCCGTGGATTCACATTCCCTGGGGCCGAAGAGTCGGCGACCAGGACTTTGGGCCCGAGGCCGAACTCGACACGGACGCGATTCTGCTCCGGTGGTTCAATCACTGGCTCAAGGGCAGTGGCGAGTTTTCCGGCGAACCTCCCATCCGCCATTTCGTAATTGGCAGGAATGAATGGCGTTCTGCCAGCCGGTGGGGAAGCGGAGAGCTGATTTTTTACCTTCAGAGCGACGGAAACGCGAATTCCAGCAAAGGCGCGGGTGTGCTAACTGGAGAACTGCCCGAAAGTGACCAGGGCCGGGATATTTTCGTTTATGATCCCGAGGTTCCCGTCCTTGCGCCTGCAGGATCGGATCAATCGATCCTGGAGCAGGGGAACAATCTCCTGGTGTATACGACCGCGCCGCTGGAAAACGCTATTGACGTGTTGGGGCGTCCGAAATTGTGTCTCCATGCGTCGAGTTCCGCCCTGCAGACGGATTTCGTTGGCAAGTTGATCCATGTTTCCAAAAACAATCGCGCGACCCTTGTTTCCGTCGGAGTTGCGCGATCCCAATATCTGTTTCCGGAATACAAAGCGGATCGTATTCATTGCTGGGAGTTCGAATTCGAACCTATATCGGTCCATTTCCCCGCAGGCGACCGCGTCCGGCTGGAGATTGCCAGCTCGGCATTTCCGCTCTTCGATCGGAATCCCGGCAACGACACGCACCCAGCTGACGCGGATCATTGGACGTGGATTCGCTCGACTCAAATGATTCTTCACGACGCGAAGCATCCTTCGTGTCTGATAGTTCCCGTGCCATGAGCTACATCACATTCAACAATGTTAGCAAGGCGTACGCCAGGGGCAATCTTTGCCTGGATAACATTGACATGGGCATTGATAAGGGAGAATTCGTGAGCATCATCGGTCCATCCGGCTGCGGCAAATCGACTCTGTTAAAGCTCGTCTCATCGCTAAGTCCTGTTACATCCGGTTCGATCACTGTCGATGGAATGACTCCGGCAAATGCCCGGGAGATCATGTCGTTTATCTTTCAGGACCCGACACTTCTGCCGTGGCGGACGGTCGAGGGGAACATTGGTCTCGGGCTTGAACTGGAAGGTTTTCCAAACGCAAAACGTCATGCAAAGGTGGAGAGTTTGCTGGCATTGGTGGGACTGGCGAAAGTGGGACGCAAATATCCGCGCGAACTTTCCGGGGGAATGAAAATGCGTGTTTCCATCGCGCGCGCGCTGGCAACTACGCCCAAGGTTCTCCTTTTGGATGAGCCGTTCGCGGCGCTGGACGAGATGACCCGCGACCGGCTCAACGAGGAATTGCTCCGATTGCGCGACGAGGCTCGTTGGACTGCTCTGTTTGTGACCCATTCCGTCTCAGAGGCCGTGTTTTTGTCGACGCGGATCATTGTGCTCGCAGCCAATCCCGGTCGAATCGCGCATGATATCCCGATTCGTTTTCCCTATCCGCGTGGGGAGGAACTCCGTCTGTCACCCGAGTTCGAAAGCACGGTTACAGAGGTCTCTCGGGCCCTGCGTGCGGTGCAAAAGCTATGAGCAGACATGTTTCCAATATGGTCAGTGTTCTGGCAGTGTTCGCCGGTGCCGTCGCTGTTTGGTATGCCATTATCTGGTTGGGAAAAGTCGAGCCGTTCATGCTGCCGCCGCCGACCGATGTGCTGGATGCAACCGTGAAGAAACATGCCAGCCTTTTGATGGCGCTGCGAACAACGGCGACGACAGCCGTTCTTGGTTTTTTGTCCAGTCTTGTCGTTGGAGTAGCTGTTGCCATCGTGTTCGGCGAGTTTGGCTGGGTTCGGAAAATGTTCTTTCCTTACACGGTGGTCCTTCAATCCGTCCCGATTGTGGCCACGGCACCGCTAATCATCATGTGGATCGGAACGGGGACCCTGTCGATGGTGGTGGTAACATTTATCATGTGTGTGTCGCCCATTATTGCTAACACCACACAGGGATTGATCAGTGTTGAGAGAAACCTCGTCGATTTGTTTTTGATGAACAATGCCAGCCGTGCGCAGGTTCTTTGGAAATTGCGCATTCCGCATGCGTTGCCGTCGATGTTTGTCGGCGCACGGATCTCGGCGGGAATCTCTTCCATGGGGGCGATTGTGGGCGAGTTGTTTACCGGCGCGAACCGAATCGGTGAAGGGGGACTCGGCTATACCATTAACTATGCAAATACTCAGTTGCAGACCGGTTTTATGTTCGCACTCGTGGTAACATCCATCGCGCTCGGCCTTGGCCTGGTGTTCGTCGTGACATTTTTTGAATGGCTTTTGCTGCACAACTGGCATGAGTCGGCCCGGAACAAAGACAGAGAGTAAAAAATTATGCTGCGACAATACACGGAATCAAAGCCCGGTTGGTGGCTGATCACGCATCCCGATCATGCACAGCTGGCGGGCGAGTTTGCGACCGCATGGGGGAACGCTCTTTTCATTTCCCCGGAGCCGCGGAGGGACGTGCTGCAAGGGATTTCCTCCCACGATGACGGCTGGGCAAAACGCGATGCGGCGCCGGAGATTACACGGGAAGGAAGACCGAGCGCTTTTTCGACGGAGTTGGTGGGAAAATACTCCGCGTTTGAAGAGATTGATCTGGAAGCGTATCTGGCTGTCCGTCAGCGCGCCCTGGAAGTGATTGCGGGGGTGAATCCCTACGCAGCCATCCTCATCTCAAAGCACACGTATAACTTACTGGGATCCCACGCGGATCGCTCGACAATTGCCCCGGATGACCTGCCGAAGCTAGATGCGTTTTTGGAAAGTCAGCTCGCACAGCAACAGAAGCTGAGGGAGCAATTGGTGGAGGCCGGGAAGCATTCGCCTGGAGATCTGAGGTGGGAGACATTTGAAAAGCATTTCCGGCTTCTGCAAGCGTGTGACAATTTGTCCTTGCTGTCCTGCGTGAATCATCAATCGCCCAATTCCTTGCTGCATCCGCTGCCGGCCGTCGGCGGGGACCGGGAAGTTGCAGTGCGGTCGGCAGGGCCGCGTCATTTTGTGCTGGAGCCATGGCCATTCAAGGTGGACGAACTGGTGTTTCAAATTTCCGCGCGTTGGGTGGCGGGAGAGACGTTTGAATCTCATGAGGCGTTGCGGAAAGCCTTTCACGCTGCGGAACCGCAACCTCTTTCTATTCGATTGTCGAAAGGGTGAACGAGTGAAGTGGATCGCCTGTTTTCTGCTGCTGGTAGCCGCCCCGCTGTATGCGGAAAGGGGGGCCGTGACCATGGAGCTGGACTGGAAACCCAATGTGCAATTTGCAGGAATTCTGTTGGCAAAGGAAAAAGGATGGTATGCCGAGGCCGGGCTTGATGTTAGTGTGGCGGCGTTCGACTTCAAAAAGGATGTCGTTGCAGCCGTTGCCGCCAGCGATCATTCCGTAGGCAGCTCCGAGAGCGGCGCGCTTCTTCAAGCGCGCGCAAAGGGTTTAAGGGTGAAGGCAGTGGCAACGATGTTTCAAGGTAGTCCGCTTTCGTTCATCAGCTTGAAAAGCAGAGGCATCGTTGACGTGGCCGCTTTGAACGGGAAGCGTATCGGGGTGCATAGCGACGCGCAGAAGGCACTGGACGTCATCGCTGCGTATAACAGGATCTCCGATTTCAAGGCGTTTCCTGTTGAAACCGGTTATGCCATGAAAGAGCTCAAAGACGGGACGGTCGACGCCGCGCAGGGATATGTTATTGACGAAGCTGTCCTGTTGCGATTGGAGGGACGGGAAATCGAGCTGATCCAGGCTGCGGACAACGGTTACGCAGCCTATTCTCAGGTCTTTTTCGTGTCGGAAGCATTCATTGCGAAGCATCCGGAGATAATCCGAAAGTTCTTGAGGGTGTCGTTTCGTGGATGGAAGGCGGCCCTCGAGGATCCCGGCACGACCGCCAGATTGGTGATCGAAAAGTATTATCCTGAGGGGAATCTGAAGTATCAAACTGAGTCGCTGCGGCAGATTGGGACGCTAATGAGGAGGGAAAACCCGCAGATCGGACAGATGCGCCGGGAAACCTGGGAGGCAGCGGGGGCAATGTTCCGGCGTTATCGCATCGGTCAGGTTCCGGACTCAATCGATGAAGTGGTCGACTTTCGGTTTCTAAAGGCGATTTATCCGTAAGGACTGCTGAATGATGAATCGCAAAAAAGTTATTTTCGATACGGATCCTGGAATTGATGACGCTATGGCGTTGTTGTTTCTTCACAAATCGCCCCAGGTCGAGTTGGTGGGAATCACCACCGGCCCTGGCAACGGGACGATCGACGTCACGACGCGCAACGCTCTTTATCTGAAGGAACGGTTTGGCATTTCGGCTCCGGTTGCGCGAGGGGCCGCCGGACCTTTGGCCGGCGAAGCCCCGCCGCCGGCGGCGTTTGTCCATGGGCAAAATGCGCTGGGCGACATTCCTCTGCCGGAACGCGTGACGACCCCGCCTCATGAGCTGCCCGCATTTCGATTCATCGTTGAAACCGTTCGACGCAATCCGGGAGAAATCTCAATTGTTGCTGTCGGTCGCATGACGAATCTGGCGCTGGCCTTGCGTGAAGATCCAGAAATTGTCGGCTTGGTCGAGCAGGTTGTGATCATGGGCGGCGCATTTGGTTACCACGGGCATAGTGGCAATGTATCGCCGGTCTCCGAAGCCAACATTCATGGCGATCCGCTTGCAGCCGATGAAGTTTTTGCGGCGGCATGGCCTCTAACCGTTGTTGGACTGGACGTCACGAAACAGACCCGCATGAGCAACGCGTATCTCCGTTCATTGGCGGACGAGAACCCGAAAATCGGCCCGTTCATCTGGGAAATCACGCGTTTCTACGAAAAATTTCATATCAGCCGGGGTGTTCTCGACGGAATCTATGTGCACGATTCGTCCGCCGTCGCGTTCCTGCTCGATCCATCGCTTTTTGTCACACGGACAGGGCCCATCCGCGTGGTGATGGAAGGAATTGCCGCGGGCCAGACGATTCAGAAAGCGGACTCGCTCAACCTGCCCCATGCGGGCTGGGACGGCAGGCCCTCTCATGCCATTTGCACCGATGTGGATTCACCCCGTCTTCTTGCTCTCTATCGGCGGGTGATTCTTGGTGAGACGGACTAGAAAGAAAGGCCGCGGCCCCAAGGAGAGGACGCGGTTTCCGTGCCAGTCAATGTGTTCCGTTAGAATCTAAACTTGAATGTAATGTCGGCGTTTAACGGTTCGTTTGGGAAGACGAGGTCGTTCGAAGCAAATTCCGCAGTCGGTGTATAATTGCGCTCATCGGTGAAGTTAAAAACATTCAGCTGGACCTCCCATGCGGGTTGTTTGTAGAAGACTGCGGCGTTCCAGGTGACTTGAGCGGGAATTTTGAGAGTGCCCTGGGCATTCTGTTTGATTTCGCCGGTGACCTGGGGACCGACACTGAAGCCCAGTCCAAAGTCGAACATATAGGTCGCGTAAGCGTTGAAAAGGAAGTCCGGCTGACCCGGAAGGTCCGGGCTTTTGGAAGGCGTGTTATAGCCGGCATAGTTCGGGCTGAAGCCGGAAAAGGGATCGACGCCACCCTTGCCTTTGCCGCCGTTTGAATCCGTGAATTCCGGACCAATTGTGTCGAGATAGTTGCCCGTTTGCGAATAAATGAAGCTTTCACCGGAATAATTGCTGTTCACGAACGTCATATTCATGCTTGCGTTGAAGTTCCGGTTTGGCTGATAAGTCGCTTCAATTTCAATGCCTCGGGACTGGACGGCGCTGGCCTCATTCAGTTGATTACGGGAGACGCGCGTCTGATAATATCCTGCGACGGAGGCATAGAGTGTGTTGTCGAAGAGGCTCACCTTTACGCCTGTTTCATAGAGCTCGGATTCGTTCTGAAGCTGATTTTTGGTTAAATCGGGCGGCAGGCTCCCAAAGTTGTTGTTGCCCTGGATGGATGAAACCTTGTTGTATGTGGCGTACAAGGTCAGCCACTCCTTTGGTTTTATCATTAAACTGCCGAAATATGCCGGATTCGTCGCGCTCTTCCTGTTTTCCGGTCCTTCGGGATTTCCAGGATAGGAGATTCCGCCGTCGAGCGACGGTCCTAATTCGGGCTGCCGTGCCTCGGCTTCAATAAAATCCACGCGAACACCTCCGATCAGCGAGAGCCAATCGGTTATTTTAATTTCGTCTTGAAAAAACAGGCCGAGATCCCAGTAATTGGATTTGGTCGCCTGTCCGGCAAAGGTGCCGGCTGTATAACCGCCACTGCCGGGAATGGTGCCGCCGCCCATGACCACCGATTTCGGAAATTGCGGCTGCTGCCCGTTGTACAGGTCGTAAACAGCAAACGGTTCGTTGTTGAAATCCTGATAGCTTTCGTTGTTTTCCCAACGGAAGCTCATGCCTGTGATGATGTTGTTGATGATTCCGGGCGTTTTTTCCTCCTCGAGCACGACCTTTTTGCCGTCGGAATGGCTGACGGACGTCGACGAGCCGAATAGCCCGAAGCTCCCCTGAAGCTCCAAGCGCGTGTCGAACGCCTGGTTGGTGGGACTGTATTCGGAGTAGCCGTAGGTGGAGAATTTACGGCTTTCGACGTCGTCGTAGAGCATCCGATTGACGACCTTCCAGTCGTCGTTGATGGCGTAAGTCGTGGTGAGCTGTGTCGTGAACCGTTTTCCGTAGGCCGAGTCTCCGGATCCCGTCAGGGTCTGAAACGGATAGAGATGCACTTTTTGGTCCTCGAAGGAGCCGTCTGTGCCTGGTCCGACATAGCCGGCCCACGGGACGCCGGTACCTCCAAAGAAGAGCGGCGTTATTGGCCCGGAGACATACGTGCCGCTGTCAATGAGTTCCTGTGTGACCCGGTTCCACCCGACGTTTTCATTAAAGCGCGTTTCGTAAAATTGAGCCGTATAATCGAATGTCAGCTTGTCATTCGCGATGAACGTAACAGCCGCGAAAACATCCTGAAGATCATCGACGGTGTTCCGGTAGTATCCGTCCGCTTCGCGACCCTGGTAGCTGAGACGAACGGCAAGTTTGTCCTTGATAATCGGGACGCTGAGGTCAACCGTCCAATCGGGGCTGAAGTAGGATTGGCCTCCGGGAACATAGGTGCCGAGTTTGAGATCGACGGTGAGATGAATTTTATCGAAGTAAGGTTGTTTGGTGACGAAGTTAACATATCCACCGACGCCAATGTTGGCGGGACCGAAAACGGGAGACCCTGGACCTTTGACGATGTCGAGAGCTTCAACGCTGTTGAAGCTTGGCGGCAAGCTGTTGCGATAAAACTTGAGACGCTGACCGTTCTGGTAGAGTTCGGCAAGGGTGCCGCGAATGGTCGGCACGCCCTGAGCGCCGAAAATCGACGGCGTGTATGTGCCGGAAGAATATTGGCCAAGAGTGTTCACGTCATCGATTTGGCGGGCTTCAAGCTGGGCTTTTGTAATGGTGCTAACCGAGCGTGGTGTGTTGAGCACATTGGCATCCGTTCCGAGCACCGAACTGACTGGACGGACGGTAGGCAGGACCGTCTCGTCGGCGGGAAGACCTTCGACGAGCATCTCATCGAGAGTGTTGGTCGAATCGGCTGCGGCGTCCTGGGCGGCAGCCTTGTTGCAACAGACCAGGAGAAGACTCAACGCGACGTAGCGAGGCAGTTTGATCATTAAAAGATTCCCTTTTGGTTTTGGCACATTCCCGGAACCCGTTCCGGAGATTGCAGCGCATGTAGCACGGCGCGTGCCAGCCACGGAAGTGCAGTTGGTTGCCGTCGGCTAATCATGCGAACGGTCCAGGATTTCTTGCTGGGGTTCTGGCAGCTTTCGTTGTTATCCGGCGGAGGTGGGCCGTTGATAGTAGGGTTAGTAATGGGGGCGTTTCGTCCGTCCCGGCGATAGATCCTTGCCAGCGGTGCTGCTGATTGGATCCCAAGAGCCGAAAAGGCTGACTCTCTCCGCGCGGGCGTCAGGACGGTTAAAGGCGATGCCGGCCCGCGGGCGCGGTGGCGGGGGCGAACAGGTGGGAAATGGGAAGTGAACGGTTCAATTTCTGAATTGAACAGTTCTATTCAGGCTGGCAAAATACGAACATCACAAATTGTACAGCTGAAATTTTTTAATGCGTTAGGCTGGATTTTGAAGAGCAAGCCGACGATAACAGGGTCAAATGACAGTGGATGACCGCAATGTTATGCAGGAGTTGCAGGCTGCTCACGAGCAATATGAGGACGCACTGGTGAACAATAACGTGCCCGTGCTCGATGCACTCTTTTGGGATTCGCCGAAGGTGATCCGATTTGGCGCGACAGAGAATCTGTATGGCTCGGAGGCGATGAGGGAATTTCGGAAGAATCGCCCAATATCCGGTCTGGCGCGTGAGGTAACGCGTGTGGAGGTGCACGCGTTCGGACGCGACGCGGGGGCGACGACGGTGGAGTTCCGGAGAAATGTTAACGGTCAGGTGAAGGCGGGGCGGCAGAGTCAGTTCTGGATTCGCTTCGAAGAGGGATGGCGGGTGGTCTCCGCGCACGTGTCCTACCTGGAGGAGGCACGGCCATGAGTGAGATGGAATTGCGCGGTTTCATGAAGGCTGCCAGCGCGGTGATTGGCCTTGAGATTCCCGAGGAGTGTGAAGCGGGTGTGCTGGAGCATCTGGCCAAGAATTTTGCGATGGCGAGAGAATTGCTGGCGTTTCCCTTGGAGGAGGACGAGGAGCAAGCGGCCTTTTTTGTACCATGAAGGAGAAACAAATGGACGCGATAGCGATTGCGAAGGAAGTGCGGAGCGGTCGGGGTTCGGCGGTTGTTTTCGCCAGGAGTGCGCTGGAATCCGCAAAGGCGTTGAATCCGACATTGAATGGTTTTACGTCCATTACGGAAAAACGCGCGATGCGGGAGGCGGAAAGCGTGGATGCGCTGGTGGCAAACGGACGCGATCCGGGACCGCTGGCGGGTGTGCCGTTTGCGGTCAAGGATTTGTTCGATGTGGAGGGTATCACGACACTGGCGGGGTCAAAGATCGACCGTGACAAACCGGTTGCGGCGCGGGACGGAACCCTGGTGGAGAGGATGTGGCTGGCGGGGGCGTGCCTTATCGGCGCGACGAACATGGATGAATATGCCTATGGGTTTTCGACGGAGAACAGCCACTATGGCCCGACGCGGAATCCGCATGGGCTGGAGCATGTCGCCGGCGGATCGTCGGGAGGGTCGGGGGCGGTCGTTGCGGCGGATATCGTGCCGGTGTCGCTTGGATCGGACACGAATGGATCGATTCGGGTGCCATCATCCTTTTGCGGAATTTTCGGGTTAAAACCTACTTACGGCCGGTTATCGCGAGGGGGATCGACGCCGTTCTGCCACAGTCTGGATCACGTAGGGCCGTTTGCGCGATCAACGCGGGACCTGGCGCTGTTGCTGGATGTGTTGAGCGGACCCGACCCGCTCGATCCGGCGTGCACGACTGAGATTTTTGACCCGGTGCTGCCAGAGCTGGACAAGCCGTGGGATGGCGTGCGGGCCGATGTTTTGGGCGGTTATTTTCAAAAATGGTCTTCGCCCGAGGCGCGGCGCGCGGTTGCCGTGGTCGCGGAGGCTCTTGGAGCAGTGGATGAAGTGGAACTGCCTCGGGTCGCTTTGGCCCGGACAGCTGCTTATTTGATCACGGCGACCGAAGGAGCGAATTTGCATTTGCCTCATTTGCGGACGCGGCCGATGGATTTTGATCCAGCGACACGGGACCGGTTTTTAGCCGGGGCGTTGATGCCGGGGGCGGTTTATGTGCAGGCCCAACGCTTCCGAAGCTGGTTCCGACGCGAGGCGAAAAAAGTATTCCTGGAGACGGATATTTTACTGGCAGCCGCGACGCCGATCACAGCGCCTGAGATCGGACAAAAATTCGCGGATTTCAACGGCGAACGCCTGAATGCGCGGCAAAACATTGGGCTTTATACGCAGCCCATCTCCTTCATTGGCCTGCCGGTCGTCACCGTGCCCGTCGCTAATATTAGCAAAATGCCCATGGGCGTCATGCTCATCGGCGCGCCAAACAGCGAGCCGCTCCTGTTGAGAGCGGCCCATTTCCTGGAAAAACAAGGCGTTGCTGCGACCTGGAATGCCGGTTGTCAGCGCGTTGTGTAACCGCCGTTCGCGAAAATCGTCTGGCCAGTGATCCACCAGCCATCGGTGACGAGGAATTTGATGAGCGGCGCGATGTCCTTGATGTCCGTAAGGCCGCCGAGGGCTGATGCGGATTTGTGGTAGGCAACAGCTTCCGGTGTTTCCTGACCATAAAAGAACGGTGTATCCATCGGGCCAGGGCCGACGGCGGTGACCGAAATACCGCGAGGACCAAATTCTTTCGAGGCTGCGCGGCTGAAATGTTCTACAGGCGCCTTGCCGCCTGCGTAGGTCGAATAGAGGCCGGTGTAAGCAGCTAACAGCGACGTGACCACTGTGAGAATTTTTCCATTATCGTTAAGTGTTTTGCCGGCTTCCTGGATAAAGAAATATGCAGCCTTTGCGTTAACTGCCGCCATGCTGTCGTAATCTTCTTCAGTGGTCTCGAGGAATGGTTTTTTGAGCACTTTGCCCACCGTATTGATGGCAATGTCGATACCTCCGAAGCGCTTCTTTGCGGCGTCGAAAACATTGACGATATCCGCCACTTTCGTGAAATCGCCCTGGATCGCGAAGGCTTCGCCACCAGCGACTGTGATATCTGCGATGGTTTTGTCCGCATCGGCTTTCGTGGCTTCGCTGTTGTAGTGAACGGCGATTTTTGCGCCGTCTGCAGCAAATGTGCGGCTGAGAAGACCACCGAGATTTTTTGCGCCTCCGCCGATAAGGGCGACTTTTCCATTGAGAGTGTGATTGCTCATAGTGACTTGGGTTATTGGTAAATTTATGGCGTGTGTTGGAGTCGATTGGGATGTTTGAGCCCGTTTTTTGAAGACTTAGCACGACCTTTTAGAATCCCGCTTTCATATTCCCCGGACGACTTTCATATTCCCGGGCGAAATTCAGATGCCGCCTACTAACCAATTCAGAGACGGATCAGACAGCAGATCCGCCAAAATCCGAAATCCGGAAGGGGCCGTCGGATCGTTTCGTGCGGGCTGGCCTGGTATCGAACTTGTGGTCTCGACAGACGATGTTCGGCAGCCTGAGACATATCGGATTCACGAGTCGCGCCATGTGTTTATCGTTCATTTAGGCGGCCGCATCGACAAGCTGGAGACCGAACTTGACGGGCATGGTGGAAGTTCCGGTCCAGCGATTCCGGGTGAAGTATGGTCTGTTCCCGCACAGAGACGTTATGCCAGCCGGCTCTGTGGCGATGTGATTCAGTATGCATTGCTATGTGTGGAACCCGCCGCGCTGGATTTGATCTATGCAACGTCGCTCGGTCCTCGCGAAATTGCGCCGCTCGCTGGCGTGCGCGATGAATTTCTCCATCAATCGGTAAAAGAGCTCGTAGCGGCACTCCGTGAACCGGGAGATATAGCGCAGCTATTTGCCCAAACACTCAGCCAGGCGATGTGTGCGTATCTGTATAGGACCCACGGTTTGGGGCGCCTCGGAACGCCTGGTCCGGAAGAGGGGCCGACGTTCGATGCTCGGACCAGTCGCCAACTTCGGCAGTATGTTTTAGCGAATCTTTCGGAGCGGATCACCCTTGATGACCTTGCTGCCGTCGCGGGGATGAGCATGCATCATCTGCTGATCGCCTTTCGCAAGGCATTTGGCGTTTCCCCCTGGCAATACGTCATCACACAGCGCT
>DATDAW010000048.1:0-15551 GCA_036525185.1 Chthoniobacterales bacterium
CCATTTCGGATGGCTGGTTTTTGGCGGAGTGAGCGGTTACGTGATCGTTTCGGGATTAACTCAACCCAGTTCTCCTCGGCCGGGGATCTCTCTGACCACCAGCCTGCCGTCACTCGTCTCTTCCGCAGTCGCGGCCGAAGCTACCCCAGCGACAGCGACAAAAGCCCCGGTATGGGAACTCAGGGACGCGGACGGCAAAATGGTGAAGTCATCGGAATTCGACGGCAAGGTAGTTCTCCTCAATTTTTGGGCGACCTGGTGCCCGCCTTGCAAGGTTGAGATTGCCGGCTTTGTCGAGTTACAGAAGAAATACGGTGAACGGGGGCTCGTGGTAGTCGGCGTATCCGTCGACGAGGAAGGACCTGCCGTCCTTAAGCCTTTCATCAAACAGCTCAGGATGAACTATCCTGTCGTCATGGCCGACGCAAAAATCGTGCAGGATTTCGGAGGCATCGAGATCCTGCCAACCACTTTCATCATCGACCGAAACGGAAACGTCATCACGGGTTATGCCGGCTTCATTCCCAAGGAGACTTTCGAGACAGAAATCACGCCGCTCCTTTAACGCGGATCTTAAATTCTCGCAGAGACCAAACGGCTTAATGCATCCGGCGGTAGATCCGGGTGCGGTTGACTCCCAATAGACGGGCGGCCTCCGTGACATTGCCTCCGGTCTGGGCCAACGCGCGCTGGATGAGGGTTTCTTCGGCCTGCTCCAGATTGAGCGGGATCTCAAAAGCCTCCGGAAGCGCGTGCGGCGGCGCTACAGGTGTCGGCGTCCGGGATTTGGGCCGGGGGCCGAGACGTAGATGCGCCGAGGAGATATCGCGCCCCCCGCTGTCGATCAGGGCCCCTTCAATGAGGTTTTTGAGTTCGCGAACGTTTCCCGGGAAGTCGTGCGATTGCAACGCGGTTACGGCGTCGGGTTTCAGCACAAGCTGGCGGAGCCCCATTTCCGTCGCAAACACTCTAAGAAAATGCGCGGCGAGCAGAGGGATATCCTCGCGCCGCTCCCGCAACGGCGGTGTTTCGACTGTGTAGCGGGCAAGACGGAAAAACAGGTCGCGACGGAAATTTCCTGCCTCAATCTGGTGATCGAGATCGGCATTGGTCGCGGCGAGGATACGGACATCGACTTTGCGGGGGGCGGATGCTCCCACGGGCGTGACACATCCGTCCTCGAGCACACGCAGGAGCTTTGCCTGGAGGGCAGCAGGCATATCGCCGATTTCGTCCAGGAAAAGTGTGCCACCATCGGCCTGCTCAAAAAATCCTTTGCGATCAGTGGTAGCTCCCGTGAAGCCACCACGGACGTGACCAAAGAGACTGGACTCGGCGAGCTCCGCCGGAATGGCCACGCAATTGACGGGAACGAACGGCCCCTTTCCACGGGCGCTGCTGTAATGGATGGCGCGCGCGACGAGCTCCTTGCCCGTACCGCTTTCACCGGTAATGAGAACACTCGTGTTGGCGAAAGGTTGCAAACGGGCGATTTCGTCCAGAATGCGCTGCAACGTCTTGCTCTTACCAACAAATCCGCCCATGCCCCAATGCTCGGCCTCGCGGTCCGTGATGGCGGAAAGCCGGGCATCAGCCTGTTCGCGGCGGGCGATTTCGTCCACAAGCTCGCGGTTCTTTTGGACTAGGTCGCGTGTAAGCCGGGCAATCTTAAGATGGGTTTCGACGCGAATGCGGACTTCATCCGCATCGAACGGCTTCGAGATATAATCCACGCCACCCGCGCGAAAGCCTTCGACTGCGGACGCCGACTCCGTCCGGCCGGTAATAAAAATGACCGGTATCCCCTGTGTCGTCGGATTGGCTTTCAATTCGCGGCAGATTGCGAATCCATCACGTCCGGGCATCATCACATCGAGAAGGATCAAGTCCGGCGACGCTTTTTGAGCAATCTTGAGAGCGAGTTCGCCACCGGGCGCCGCGAGGATTTCGAAGCCGAGCGGCTCGAGCGTGTCGGTGAGCACGGCCAGATTTTTTGGCGTGTCGTCGACGAGGAGGATTTTTTCCGGGGTGGTCATCAGGATCTGCCGGTCATGTATTAGCGCTTTGCACGGGCAATTGCGCGACGATTTTTAGAATGGTTTCCATATCATAGCTGGCGAGGAATCCGCGCAGATGTTCCGCCAGCCGTTCCTCCTCGGGGCCGAAACCTGCGAGCTCGCGGAGGCAATTTTTTAAAACCGTTGCGCTGTGGAGTTCGGCGGCCATCATCAAGCGTAGCGCGAGATCCTCAGGCAAAGCGATTTGCGTGAGATCGACCTGAGCGCCGGGTCCGGCGACAGCGGACGATGTTTCATCCACCAATTCGACATGGAGCAGGTTATGGAGGCATTCGTACAACTGCTCCTCCTGGACGGGTTTGCCGATAAAATCATCGCAACCGGCCCGGAGACATTCGTCGCGCTCGTGTTGCAGAACGGAAGCCGACATCGAGACAATGCAAGGCGCTTCCCGTCCAAATTTTTGAACCAGCTGGCGCGTAGCGTCGATTCCGCTCATGCCGGGCAGCCTCATGTCCATGAATACGATATCCGGACGTGTCGCGGCCACGGCTTCGATCGCAGCGAGGCCGTCGGAAGCCGT
Organism: Chthoniobacterales bacterium; assembly: GCA_036525185.1. GTDB lineage: Bacteria > Verrucomicrobiota > Verrucomicrobiia > Chthoniobacterales > DASVRZ01 > DATDAW01. The sequence goes on from DATDAW010000048.1 coordinate 2,602, forward strand.
GTCCACGGTACAGCCCATCGCTTCAAGCAAACGGGAAATAACGTCCCGGTTTTCCTCAATATCATCGACAACGAGCGCTCGAACGGTAGAGCCCGGGGCCAGCGACTTGACGACGCGCTGGGTTCGAAGCGGCCGGTCCTGGTCGGTCACAGGCGATAGCGGAATCGTGAAGAAGAATGTAGAACCCTTTCCCGATTCAGATCGGAGCTCGACTTTACCTCCCATCAACTCAACCTGACGGCTTGCAATCGCCAATCCGAGACCCGTACCGCCGCGTTGGCTTTGTCCCTTGATTGCGCCTTGCTGGAAGGGTTCAAAAATCGCCATCGCCATCCCCGGAGGCACGCCTATCCCGGTGTCCTCGACTTCAAACCGGCATCGATTTTCCGGTTCGGGCGTCACGCGTAATGAGACGTGCCCTTCGTCGGTAAATTTGACGGCATTTCCCAACAGATTAATCAACACCTGCCGGAGTTTTCCTTCATCCCCTTCGACCATTCGCCTTTCCTCATTTCCGAGCCATTCGATTCGCAGCCCAAGGCCTTTTTCCTCACAGCGCTGCTGAAACATTGCAGCCAGCTCGCGGGTCAGAGACAGCAAGTCAAATTTATCCGGCTGCAACTCCATCCGGTCGGCCTCGATCTTCGACAAATCGAGGATTTCGTTAACCAAATGGAGTAAATGCTGGCCGCTGCTGGCGATGGTCGCCACGGCATCACGTTGGAAGGGCGCCAAGGCCGCGTCGCGCTGCAAAATCTGCGAATAACCGAGGATCGCATTGAGCGGTGTGCGGATCTCGTGGCTCATGTTGGCAAGGAAGACGGACTTGGCTTTATTCGCCGCCGCAGCGATGTCTTCAGCCTGCTTTCGTTCGATGATTTCTGCCAGGAGAGCGGTGTTCGACTGCGCGAGCTCGGCGGTTCGTTCGCGGACGCGGATTTCAAGCCCGTCGAGCGCGGCTTTGAGCGCCTGCTCGGCCCTGGTACGTTCGGCGATTTCGGTGGAAAGCGCTGCAGTCTTCTCTCGAACGGATCGCTCGATTTGCTTGCGCTTGCGCCGCGAGCCATGAACGAGCATCCCTACCAGCCCGGTACAAACGAGTCCCGCGCCAAAAGCAGCCCACGACCAATGCGTAGAACGTTCGCGCACAAACGCCGAAGATGGTGAAAAGACGACGCTCCACTTTCGCCCAGCAACGTCGAGTGTCTCGCCGCACGCAAGACCATCCTGCAGTTTTCCATCCCCGGCATCGGTCCACTGCGAGTAAATCGCCGATCCGCCGCTTTCGGTGTCGAAAATTGACACGGCGACATGCGATTCACGCAGGGCTAAAAGCGCCTGTTTGACCAGATCATTGATCCGGAAGACCGCCACCGCGAATCCCGAAAAATGCGCCGGACCGCCGCCCTCGCCCCCCGGGTAAACCGGCAAGAAAACAAGGAAACCCAGATCGCCCTGGGTCAGCTGGATGGGCGCTGTGGCGATCGGCATATCTTTCGCGCGCGCTTCTTGCAAGGCCACCCGGCGGCGTTCCTCCGACCCAACATCGAACCCCAACGCGCGCTCGTTTTTTGCAAGCGCCTCCAAAAAAAAGACCGGAAAATACTCCGCGCGCACCCCCGCAGGAACAAGGCGATTGACGTCGCTGTCGACCTCCTCCGTAAAATGGAATTCAGCAAATCCCTCGCGTTGAGCGCGTTTTTCCCATTCGACGCGCTCCGCGGCGGGCACATAGGCATCCCATGCGAGCGCTTGAAGTTCAGGCTGACGATTTAGCGCATCCGCGACAAAGCGTCGGAACTCCTCCCGCGTCACGCTCAGCGTCGGGCGCGACGCATACAGCGATTTGATGGAATGCAGCACCTCCATCGAACGGAGAATCTGCGTTCGGAGAATTTCGACACGATCAACGGCTTGTTTGCGCAATTCCTCGCGCAACATCTCGGATTCCCAGCGGCGGACACCCCAGAAGAGCACGGCAGAGGCCACCACACCGGTCAAAACCGTCCAGATAACGGGAGAGTAACGTCGCAAACGGGGCACGCGTTCGCGTGCAGCACAAATCATGCTGGACACGAAGGCGTTTTTACCAATGCGGGCCAGTTAATCGTCCGACTTGCTTAATTTCGCTAATACGCTGAAATCTTCTAGCGTCGTCGTGTCGCCTGTGAGTGTGACACCACCCGCGATTTGCTTGAGCAGACGGCGGATGATCTTCCCGCTTCGGGTCTTCGGCAGCGCATCGGCAAACCGCACGTCATCCGGTTTTGCGATCGGACCGATGACTTCAGCGACATGCTTGCGGAGAGATTCCTTAAGTGCCTGAGAAGGTTCGAACCCGGTTTTGAGGGTGACAAATGCAACGATTCCCTGCCCCTTGATTTCATCTGGTCGACCCACGACAGCGGCTTCGGCGACGGACTCATGGCTCACAAGCGCACTCTCGACTTCGGCGGTTCCCAAGCGATGTCCCGCGACATTGAGCACATCGTCGATGCGACCCACGATCCAGAAATACCCATTCTTGTCCCGGCGCGCGCCGTCACCCGTGAAATATGCGCCTTTGACTTCGCTCCAGTATTGTTTCTTGAACCGGGCATTGTCGCCATAAATCGTCCGCAACATCGACGGCCATGGCTTGCGAATGACGAGTTTGCCGCCTTCGTTCGGGCCGACTTCGTTTCCGTTATCATCAACCACCGCGGCGTCCACGCCGAAGAACGGCAGCGTCGCCGTGCCCGGTTTGGTAGGCGTGGCGCCCGGCATGGGTGCGATCATGTGCATCCCGGTCTCGGTTTGCCACCACGTGTCCACGATGGGACAACGCTCGCCGCCAATGAGTTTATGGTACCACATCCAGGCTTCTGGATTGATCGGCTCGCCGACCGTTCCGAGCAGGCGCAGCGACGAGAGATCATGCTTCTTTACCCATTCATCGCCCCATTTGATGAAGGAGCGAATCGCCGTCGGCGCCGTATAGAAAATCGTGACACCGTAATCCGCGATAATTCTCCAAAAACGATCCGGCTCCGGCCAGTTTGGCGCGCCCTCGTAAAGCAGCACGGTCGCCCCACGAGAGAGCGGCCCGTAAACCGCGTAGCTATGCCCCGTGATCCATCCGACATCGGCGGTGCACCAATAAATGTCATCGTCGCGCAAGTCGAAGGCGTATTTCACGGTCACTGAAGTGCCGAGCAGATAGCCGCCGGTCGTGTGCAGGATTCCTTTCGGTTTTCCGGTCGAACCGCTCGTGTAAAGGATGAAAAGTGGATGCTCGCTATCGAGCGCCACGGGAGAGCATTCGGCTTCGACATAGTCCATCTCCCGATGCCACCAGACATCGCGGCCTTCCTCGATATAGATGGGGTTGCCGGCCCGTCTGAAAACGATAACGCGTTTGATCGTGGTTTCCCCCTGAAGCGCATCATCGATGTTTTTTTTGAGCGGTACAATGGCGCCTCGGCGGTAGCCGCCGTCCGCAGTAATGACCGCCGTGGCGCCGCAATCCGCGACACGGTCCCGAATGCTCTCGGCGCTGAACCCGCCAAAAATCACGGAATGCACCGCACCAATTCGCGCGCAGGCGAGCATGGCAATGACCGCCTCCGGAACCTGCGGCATATAAATGATAACGCGATCGCCTTTACGAATGTTGTTGCGTTTGAGGACGTTGGCGAACTTGCTAACTTCGCGATGCAGCTGTTGATAGGTGAGTGTCCGTTTCTCTCCGGGTTCGCCTTCCCACAGGATTGCTGCTTTATTCTTGCGTCCGTTAAGGAGATGCCGGTCAAGGCAATTGGTTGAGGCGTTCAGTTTCGCGCCCACAAACCACTTGGCGAACGGTAATTTCCAATCAAGCACCTTCCGCCATTTTTGGTCCCACGTGAGATCGGCGGCTTCGGTAGCCCAGAATTTCTCCGGGCTTTTAATCGATAGATCGTAAAGCCTCTTGTATTCGGCGAAAGACCCGATGCGGGCGGTCTTGGAAAATTCCTTGGCCGGCTTGAAAATCCGGTTTTCGTCGAGGTGGGATTCGATATTTTTCATCATGAAGGGGAACGTGGGAGAGCCTTCAGGCTCTTCTAAAAGCTTAAAAGCAGGAGAGCAGCGGGTGCGGCTTCAACGTCGTGGACTGTGTCACAAGCTTTCACGTTTTCTCAATGGGAAATCACGAAAATAATCCCTTTGCGACCTTCGCCATCGCCTCCACAGCAACGGGATCCAGTTCGTTCGACCAAACGCCCCCCGTTTTTAGACTCGATCCGACGATAAATACATCCGCCAGCGGTGAGAACCCATGCAGATTTTCTGTCGTCACACCTGAACCGATGACCACCGGCAGTCCAGCGTCGCGAAGTCCCTCAAAATCGCCAGCAATCGGAGCGTCCCCCGTCACACGCCCGGTGACAATGACGGCATCCGCTCCAAAAAACGCAGCTGCGTGAGACGTTTCGACCAGAGTCACATCGGATGTGACAACATGGGAGGAATGCTTTTTCTTGATATCCGCCCAGATTTCCACGTCTTCCGCCCCGATGTTTTTCCGGTAGCGCAGGAGCGGTCCTGCACACGCATCCATCCAGCCTTCGTCTGCAAGGTGACCAAACACAAATCCTTCAGCGCGAACAAAATCCAATCCACAGGCGTGTGCAACGGCAACGGCCTGCTCGTTCGCCCCGGCGAGGATTTGAATGCCGGTCAGTCCAGGGAACTCCGCCTTCACTGCCATCGCGGCGACGGACATCGTCGCGACAATTTCCGGCCCTGCAGTCCGCGCGAGATATGGCGCGTCGTGCATATTCTCAATGAGAACTCCGTCGAACCCTGCCTCGCGAAATGTCCGCGCCTCGACCGCTGCGTGCCGTGCGATTTCTGTGGGGCTCAATCTCGCGCCCGGCGTGCCTGGCAACGCGCCCACATGAATCATCCCAATCAACTGTTTCTTCGCCGCTTGTTGCATCCTGCTGGCTCGAATAAACTCTGAATCAGGCCCGAAACGATGAAAATCGTTCCCAGAAACGACGATAATTCAATCTGTCCACCGGAACATTCTAGGAACATTCTGGCCACCGGCATCTCTTTATGAAACATTCGCCAACCATGCAGTATGTGGCCTGGATGATTCTGATTCTGCTGGCGGCAGCGTCGAATTCCAGGGCGGCAGATAGATCCACCGAAAATCTCAGCACGTTCTTCGTTGGACGACTGGCCTTCGGGTCAAACAAAGGTCATGACTGCGGCGATATCGGCGCGGATTTGGTGAAACTCGTCGCCCGGGCTTCAACGATCGAAGTGCGCGAACAAAAACTGCTGAATCTGTCCGACGAAGCACTTTTTCAGACGCCGTTTGTATTCATGAATGGCCACAACGATTTCGTCCTCTCCGAGGCGGAACTCGAGAATTTGCGCCGTTACTTCGCCAATGGCGGCTTCTGCTTTGCCTCCGGCTGCTGCACAAATCCGGCTTTCCCGCGGGCGTGGCGCCGGGAATTGAGTCGCGTCTTCCCAGGCGAGCAGGTCCGAAAAATCCCATACAACCACCTCATTTACCGGTCTTTTTACAAAATGGAGCGCCTGACTTCGGTGGAAAAAGGCCCAATCCAACTCGAAGGATTGTTCCATGATGGAGAACTGGTCGCGGCAATGGGCGAGGACGGCTTGTGCTGTTCGTTCGCAATGGACGGCAGCTGCAACGCAGGTCACGGGGTTCCGCCAGACGAATCCAAGAAAATCGCGCTCAATATCTGTGTTTACGCGCTGACACACTGAGAATTTGGCGCCTATTAGGGCGTGGCGTCCCAAACATACCGCCTACGCCATACCCTTAAACTGAGTGCAGGCGGCTACGACGAAGTCGCAACCGCCTGCTTGTTCCCCCCAGAACAAGGCTCACTATGCCCAATGTTTTCAGACCCGCAAGCGGAAAATTTTATTTTCCAACTGAACCGATGGGATTTCTTTTAAAACGAACGAAACGCTACGAGGCACTCCGTATCGGCCTCCCTCGCCGGATTGCCCTGAGCAAACCGAATTTCGCAAAAACTCCCGCGGCCCTGCCGTGTTCCACTGAGATCAAGGGTCGGTGTGGGGTCGGTGTGCAAAAAGCGTCAAATTTTACCAGTTGCTTTTGATAGAGCGGATCAGTTCCTTCGGCAATTTCTTCCTCTCTCAGCCCTGCGCTCGCCAGGCCAGTGGTCAGGAGCTTTTCCGCCCTCGCCAGATCATGCGATCGCCGTTTGGGGGAGTCTTGCCCAGCCATTCCTGCAATTTTTCCCGGAATTCCTCTGGCTTCTTCAATACCACCCACGCCGCAGATGGCTGAATCGGGCGTCGACTTCCTCCGGCTGCAGCGGCATCCCGCATCGTACTCCGGCTTCTTCCTCGCGCGCCGGTCCTTGTTTGAAATGACGTGAAAATGTCGATAATAATTTGTCGCTTTTTGCACACCGACCCACACACCGACCCCATTTCGCCTTTCGCCCATTCTATCGTGTAACCGATGTGTCCGGTCAGTTTGTAACCCTTGTTCCCGGTTCATACCCTTGCGTGGGTGGTGGGAACCAGACCGGCATAGGCGCAAAGGTGGCTGGCGTCACTGAAACGATGGATGTCATCGATTTGACTCCCTCGCTCCCGCTCGGTCGGGCTCTGCCCTTTTACTTCGCAAAAGTCTATCTCGCTCGCCTCCCGGCGGCTCGGTTCGGCGGCGATGACGGCCGCCAGTATCGGGCCGACGCCGGGGATGCTCAACAAGTGGCCGTCATGGGAGCCAGCGGCGGGGGGGCTATCCAGGTTCACTTCACGCAATTGCCCGCGCGCATTGCGTCCAAGGGCGGCTGTGCTTGCGTCCGGATAGATGATTGACGCGCGATTGCCGTCCGCATCGCAACTGTAGCCAATAGTAAACGCAGGCAGTTGCGGATTGAGAGCCGACAAGTTCTGCGTTTCGCGCCGTTAACCTATCACGTAATGCCGTGCGAAGCGATCTTTCTGGACATCAGCTACTCTCATTATCTGTCACATACAGGTCGATGTCTAAGCTTGCTCCAAGCTGGCTGAGTAGACGAATAACTGTCTTATCGAAGTTCAGCGCAGGCGGTGTTGAGGCGTAGACAACAATCGAAAGCTCTACGCTGGCCTGGTGCGAAAGTGTTTGGATTTTGCTTGCGTGGGGAGTCAAGCGTTCGAGCAGCTCTTGAATGTGTGTTTCAAGCGAAGCGGACTTCGGTAAGCCTGAGTTTAGAATCCAACCGTTGGTGATTTCACTGATGACGGTCTTGCTCCGCTTATCACCGATATGCCAAGACCTATCGCACATGAGCCCGACCAGTGTCGTGATTTCTTCAGGGGTGCGATCGAGACTTGTAATTCTCAAACGAACAATGTTCTCGTCCGACATCGCATTATAAATCGTTGACATTGATACCGGTGGGGTCACCAGGTCCGACGCCGCTCTTCGGCTTTACGATGATGATCACCGTTATCATCTTTAAATAGATCGTATTTGGAATTCGGCTTTAGATCGTGCGGATCCAAACCCGCTTGCTTGAGTTTCTTTATCTCTCCCTTACTTAATCTTTTAATCCCCAATTTCCCAAGCGCTTTGATCGGGTTCTTCAGAGATCTGAGAGCATCGATCAGGTCTCCGGCGGACCTGATTGTCTTGGCCGTCTTCGGATCGAAATTCTTGTTAATAAAATCTTGAACTAGAGGGTCAAGAAACGCGTCATATCCCCAATCTGCCAACATACCCACCCCGATCCCCGCGAGCAGTGGCAAAATCTCTCCCGTGGGATCGGTCCAGTTGACGGGACTATTTCCGACATACCGGTAAAGGTTGGCATCATCGGCAGCGAATCCGATGGGGTCGGTTTGCAGGAAGCGGCCCAGGTCCGGACTGCAAACCCGGTTGCGCTAGTCGTAGAGGCCGAGCTCGGTTAGCCATTCGCGCCCTGTGAACAGGAAACGGTTGCCCGTGGCCGAGGCGGCAATGGCCTGCCCGGAGCCATTGGAAAATGCCGGCCGGCCGAAGGCGTCGTAGTGGTAGCTTTCGACGACGTTGCCGTTCGAATCGGTCAAAGTCACCGTCGAGCCCAGGCCGTCCTGGTGGTAGTAGAGCGTTCCATTCGCATCGATGCGGGCAAGGATTTCATCGATTATCGCGCCGTGGATGTATTTGCGCAGCAGATTCCCGTTGGCGGCGTACTCGGCGATGAGGTCCCAGCCGTCGTAAACAAACCATGTCGTCACGCCGTTGACCGTCCGGCTCGCCTGTCGGTTGCGGCTGTCGTAGGCGAATGTCGCGGATCCGCTGGCACCGGATGCAGCGGTCAGCCGGTTCTGCGCGTCATAGGTGTAACTCGAGCCGTTGAAGGCGGTCAGGTTGCCTTTGCCGTCATACACGGGCGCCGGTGAGGAACGACTGCCGTGTATTGGTTGAGGCTGTTGGCTGAATAGGGCGTTGTAAAGCCGTTATCTGCGACAGCGGTGCGATTGCCGGCGGCGTCATAAGCGTAATTGACATTGCGCGCGGTCCCATAAACGGCCTGCGTGATTTGGTCGATGGCGTCATACCCATACGTTTCCGTCCGGCTGGGGATTCCCGATCCCGTGACAACTTTCGCAGTGCGATTTCCGACGCTATCGAGCGTGTAACCAAATTTCGCAAAAACTCCCGCGGCCTTGCCATGTTCCACTGAGATCAAGCGATTGGCGCTGTCGTACCCGTATGCGGTTGAAGTCCCGTTTTCCAGTGTTCTGCCGGTGCGGTTACCGGCCACATCGTCCTGCGTATTCAATTCTGATGCTGCGCGCCACGCCGTGATTATTTCCGGCCCATGTTCGCTGAAATCAACAAATTTCCATCGGATATTGTTGCCTGACCTTAGATCCCCAATTAGATCCGCACACTCCGGGGATGGTTTCCAGGGTGTCGTAGACCTTGCCCCAGTTCCAGCATGCCTCGATCACCAAGCGCGACCGGCCTCCCAGGCTCTTCCAGATATTGAACGAAACCAGAAGTCGAGTTGCCCTCGATTCGGGCTTCCACGAGCTTCCGGCCTCGTTCGTCTTGTGCGGCGCAAATACTGTAGCGCTTGTGGATATCAATTCCAACTTAGTTCATGGCGGGGTCTCCTTCCTTAAAGTCTTCCAACCATCGCCCCCTTTTCGCCCCGCTTTCATGTTACCTGACCCTGTTTGGAATCCTTCTCGTTAGATTGTAAACTCCTTTCCCTTCGCGTTAACATGAAAGCACTCATACTCACTGTGACTGCCTTCCACCCGCATTTGACATTCGTCTTCAAACGTGAGCAACAATGATGCTCCATCAATATCTACATCGCTGTCTTGAACCGTTTTTCCCAATAGGGACAGAAGACTGGTGTTCGACGTTGGAATTGAAATTTCTTCCTCAATGTTTCTCGTCTTCAAGTGGATACTGGATTCCACTGTAAGGAAATAGTCGTTTCCGAATATTACGACAATTGTGTTAATCGTGAACGTAATTGCCTCAACGACCAATCCACGAAATTCAGATGGTTGAAGTTCTTTTGGCCACTTATACATGACTAGTTTCCTTGTTTAGGTGGAAAGGGCACATGGGTTTCTGGCCGTCCACCTGGTTTCATCGTGGAAGGATCAATTGGCTGCCAAGAGCCGTCTTTCATCGGTTTCTCCAACTTCCAGTAACCATCTGGATATTGTTCTGTCGACGGCATCTCCCGCACCCTCCATCCTGGTGGAATGTCTGTGGGCCGCATCTGCGGCGGATTCGTAGGAGGTTTGAATTTAGGAGTGGGCTTCGGCGATCTCTTTATGCCCAACTTTCGCCCCGCCTTGATCGGATTCTTCAGGGATCTAATCGTATCGATTACATCCTTGATCCCCCTGAGTGTATTGGCCGTCTTCGGATCGAAATTCTTGTTAATAAAATCTTGAACTAGAGGGTCAAGAAACGCGTCATATCCCCAATCCGCCAACATACCCACCCCGATCCCCGCGAGGAGCGGCAAAATCTCTCCCGTGGGATCAGTCCAGTTGACGGGACTATTTCCGACATACCGGTAAAGGTTGGCATCATCGGCAGCGAATCCGATGGGGTCGGTTTGCAGGAAGCGGCCCAGGTCCGGACTGTAAACCCGGTTGCGGTAGTCGTAAAGGCCGAGGGAGAGCCATTCGCGCCCCGTGAATAGGAACCGGTTGCCCGTGGCCGAGGCGGCAATCGTCTGCCCTGAGCCATTGGAAAATGCCGCCCGGCCGAAGGCGTCGTAGTGGTAGCTTTCAACCACGTTACCGTTTGAATCGGTCAATGCCACCGTCGACCCCAGGCCGTCCTGGTGGTAGTAAAGCGTTCCATTCGCATCGATGCGGGCAAGGATTTCATCGATTGCCGCACCGTGGATGTATTTGCGCAGCAGATTCCCGTTGGCGGCGTACTCGGCGATGATGTTCCACTCGTCGTAAACAAACCACGTCGTCACGCCGTTGACCGTCCGGCTCGCCTGCCGGTTGCGGCTGTCGTAGGCGAATGTCGCGGATCCGCTGGCGCCGGATGCAGCGCTCAGCCGGTTCTGCGCGTCATAGGTGTAACTCGAGCCGTTGAAGGCGGTCAGGTTGCCCTTTGCGTCATACGCGGGCGCGGAAGAGGGACCGACTGCCGTGTATTGGTTGAGGCTGTTCGCCGAGTAGGCAGTTGTGAAGCCGTTATCTGCGACGGCGGTGCGATTGCCGGCGGCGTCATAAGCGTAATTGACATTGCGCGCGGTCCCATAAACGGCCTGCGTGATTTGGTCGACGGCGTCATACCCATAGGTTTCCGTCCGGCTGGGGATGCCGGTACCCGCGGTTGCTTTTGCGGTGCGATTGCCGACACTATCGAGCGTGTAGTCGAATTTCGCGAAAACTCCCAGGGCTTTGCGGTGTTCCACCGAGATCAGGCGATTGGCGCTGTCGTAGGCGTAGGCAGTCGAAGTCCCGTTCTCCAAAGTTTTGCCGATCCGGTTGCCAGCCGGGTCGTAGGAATACGTCGCCAGCGGCGGGGGACCATCCAACATCACTTCGCGCAACTGCGCCCGCGCGTTGCGGGTATAATCGACTGCGCTTCCATCGGGGTAGATGAGGGAGGTCTGATTGCCGTCCCCATCGTACGAATAGCCGACCGTAAACGCGGACAGTTGCGGATTGAGGGCAGAAAGGTTCTGTGTTTCTGCCGTCAACCTATTTGCAGCGTCGTAAGCGAACGAAAGCGCGCTCCTTCCGTTGTTGCTGGTAATGAGTCTGCTTGCCGCGTCATAGCTGTTTGCGACGGTGGGCGTAACGCCGTCGTTCCAGGTAGATTGAACCAGGCGATCCCGGCTGTCGTCCGTATAGATGCAGACCTTTCCGGCCCGATTCGTGTAGGAGGCGAGCCTTCCCGCATCGTCGTACACGTAGGACTCGCGGGAGCCATCCGGGTAAATCATCGCCGTCTGCCGGTTCTCGGGGTCGTACGTGTACGAATACGTGTGGTTTTTGGCGTCCGTGAGCGAGAGCAGGTTGCCGCTCGCGTCGTATGCCATCCGCGTTTGGTTCCCGGCAGGATCGGTAATTTCAATCACGCGATCCTTGGCATCGTACACATGCGCAGTGACTCCCCCGTTCGGACGGGTTTCCGTCAGGAGATTGTCGCGCTCGTCGTAGGTATAGTGAGTCGTGTTCCCCAGGGAATCTGTCTGGCTGATGCGCCGGTTTCGTTCATCGTAGGTAAAACTTAACACCGCGCCATTCGCGTCGGTAACAGACGTAATGTTTCCGGCGGCATCATGTGTCGATGTGACCGTCGATGTGTCGCTGGTCCCGTAGCCGGTCGTTACCGTGACGGGACGCAAATTGGCGTCGTAAGTGAACCTGGTTTTTCGGCCGCTCGGCAATGTAACCGTATCGATTACTGCTTCCCAAGGGTCCGCGTAAGTACTGGTCGTCGTGTTTCCCAGTGGATCGGCGGCGAGGGTCAGCCGCTTGAAATCGTCATATTCGTAGACCCAGCTGTTTCCCAGCTCGTTGGTGAAACGGATCAGTTTTCCGGCCCAATTGTATTCGTACGTCTGACGCGTGCCATCCGCGTTGACGACTTCCGTGATATTGCCGCGGTCGTCATAGCTGTATCCGGTCGTGTTTCCCACGGCGTCTGTAATGGTGGAAAGCCGGTCGAGGGAATCGTATGCAAATGCCGTGATTTTGCCGTTTGCATCTTTCGTGCTCGTCTTGAGGCCCCGGCTGTCATACGTGTTCTCCACGAGGCCACCGTTACGCTGCGTATGCTTGAGCACCTGGCCAAAGCCGTTGTAAGTAAAAGACTCCTGGCCGCCGTCAGGATGGGCAATGGCGGTCACCCGGCCAACAGTGTCGCGGGTGTAGGAGGTTGTTTTCCCCCGTGTATTTGTGTGGGAAAGAATCCGGTCAAAGGAATCGCGCGTCCAGGATTCCGTGGAACCATCGGGATGTGCGACGGCTGCGCGGTTGTTGAACCGGGTGGGCGTGGTCCGGATCGTCCTTCCCAACGGATCTGTTTTACTGACTTGAAAACCCAGTCCGCCCTGGTCGTACGTATAAGTGGTCGCCTTACCCAATCCATCCACCTTCGCCGTGAGCATTCCCTGGGAGCTGATCTGGAAAGTGGCCGTTCTGCCTCCACCATAGGTGAAGCGCGGCTGGATTCCACTACCGGAGGCTGTCCCCAACGTGGCCAGCGTCACGCCTGTGCCGAGGCTATGTTGGTGCTGGACCTAGCCTAAAGTGCCGCCCGTGTTGTTAAAATACGTGTTGCGCACCATTTCGCAGCTCACCCAAATCAATACCCACGGCCCTTTGTTACGCGTCCACTTCGATTCGCCGTCGTTGTGTTGTCCAATACGATGGCTCACATCCGCGCTCAGGCCGATGTAGCGCTTCCCTTGGCCATTCTCCATCAC
>DATDAW010000049.1:0-12722 GCA_036525185.1 Chthoniobacterales bacterium
GTGATGGTGCGTCCGGCATTTACCAGTCCGATTGCATTGTCTTTAAACTCGCGGTCGTAACGACGCCCGCTTCGGCTCTTGCTGCTCATCTTTGTCATTCTCCTTCTCTCAGCCCAACCCGCAAGATCGAAGAAACCTCAAAAAGCATCGCCGTGAGATGACTGAAAACGTCAAAGCTGCGTGCTTTGGCCTCGATGCCCGTTTGCCTGGCTAGACGATTGACCGTGCCTCGTGGAATGAGGTTGAGAAGTTGTTTGAGAACGACAACATTGCTGCGGGCTGGTGCTTTTGATTGTTTCACACCCTACCGAGTGGCAGGGCTTCAGCTAGAGCGCCAGCCCTCTTTTTATCCAGCCTTATGGGATGGCTGTGAAATAATCTTACTTATACTCCCACTCGTAATCGTAATCTTCTTCCTCTCGCTCCCTTCTCTGAGTCCAAGAAAAGAGGGCGATAAGAAGAGCATCGAGGTGGAAAGATTACGATTACGAGTGGGAGTATGAGCAAGATTTCACTCGGCCGAATTCTCCTCCGAACGCACTGATAATCGTCATCTTCCATTCCCCTTGCTCTTGCTCTGAGGCCAATCACATCCGGCGTCTGAAAAACCGCTTCTTCACACCAGCCCAATCCATCCAGACTTTTCGTATCCGCTATTCCTTCCCGAAAATCAGCGGATGACTCCACTGATTCCCAAGTCCCCTCCCTCCGTCCCTGCGCCTCGCTGTAGTTTCCCCGCCCTTTCCCTTTTGACCACTCACGTATATTCCTTGTCCCAGTGAGCGCCATTGCATCTTTCGGAAAAACTTTGATCGACCGCATCAACACCATCACGCCCGCATGGCATCGCACGGTCAACCGCACGGTCGCTCTTTCCCGAAGAGCTTTCAAAAAACCCCGCGCCGTTTCCGAAAACACCAATCTCCTCCCCCTCATGATCAAGGTGCTCGCTGCGTTCACCAAGATCGATGGCGAAATCCAGGAGGACGAAGTGGATTCTTCCCTGGGTTTTCTCCGATACGACTATCCGGAAGCCGTTTATTCCGAGCTCCGCCGCCTGTTCCGCCAGGCCCTCAACGAACAACAGGACCTCTCCGGCATGGCCCAAAAGCTGGCCACCGACCTGCCCCCGGACCGCAAAATCCTCCTCGGTGTCCAGCTTTATGACCTCATCTCAAAGGCCGGATTGAAGCAGGAACAGGTGATCGCCTACTACACGTTCATGTCGCAGCTTGGCATGGCCACCCAGGCGATCGACATCGTTTACCAGCTCAACGCTTCCGACAGCTCCGACACCACCATTTACGAAAGAGGCGCATCCCCCCTCGAATCGCTCAGCTTTGGGCCCAGCGATCCCGCCGACGTCATCCTTCACGACCTCACAGGCGACGAGCGGCTCATGGCCTATCGCTATCACGACCTCATCATTCTCAAAAATCAGGCCACCAAGCCCATCGTCGTCCGCGGAAGACCACTCGCACCGGGTCAATTCTGCCGCATTTACCCAGGGCAACGCATCATCGTCGACGAAATCGTCATCACTCAGCAGGATCTCGTCGCGTATTTTAACGCGAAGAAGAACGTCTCCGTCCCGGTCGTCTACGTCCATGTTCGCGCTGAGGACGAAGTCGAGATCGACCGAACCAAAAGCCGCGACAGCGATCTCGAAGTGCGCTTCGGACTCAAAGTTCAGATCAACGTCCTGTACACCGTCGATGGCTCGATCAACAACGTGGACTTGAAGGAGGGCGCCACGCTCGAAGCCCATCTCGAAGACAAAATCGTCTTTGCCAACGGCAACGAACTCGAACTTCTGGACCTCCGCCGTCGCGCCCGCGCCATGGGTGGTCGGTTTCAACTTCAAGCTCAGAAATCCGAGTATCTCGTTTCCAACAATCCCGCGCTCCTCGACGAGGACGACATCCTCCTCAGCCCAGGCACTGGTGGCGAGGTCCTGCTCAAAATCTTCTGCGATTACGACAAGCGGGTCGGCCAGGTTCTCGTCCTTCAGGCCGATCGCCCCATCCTGGTTGGCGATCATCCCATCCGCCACAGCGCCAATCTCCGCGACGGCGACACCATCCGCATCGACACCGGCCAGGTCCTCCGTTGCGATTTCTCCGAACGCATCATCGAAGAGGAGCGCAACATCATTCGTCAACTGGAAGTACAGGATCTCAACCACCGCTTCCGCGCCGGTGAAACCGCCGTTGACGGCATCTCGTTCTCGATCCAGCGCGGTGAAATGGTCTGCGTCATGGGCGCCAGCGGCAGCGGCAAAAGCACCCTCATGCGGATCCTCGCCGGCCGCCTCGAACCGCAAAGCGGACAGGTCCTGCTCAACGGCCAGCATTTCTATCAAAACCTCGAGTCGCTGAAAAACTATGTCGCTTATATCCCGCAGGACGACGCATTTGATGATCATCTAACCATTGCGGAAAACCTCGATTTCGCCGCCGCAATTAGAAGCCCGCACCTCTCCGCCAGAGATCGCGAACGGCGCATTGATGCAAAATTGATCGAACTGGGCCTCGCCGAGCGGCGCGATTCCATCGTTGGAAGTTCCCAGCGCAAACTCCTCTCCGGCGGCGAACGCAAACGTCTCAACATCGGCCTCGACATGATCAGTAACGCCGATGTCTACCTTTTCGACGAACCGACTTCGGGACTCTCATCAAAGGATTCTGAGCACGTCATCGATATCATCCGAGGCATGGCACATAATAAAATTGTGCTAGTGACGCTTCACCAGCCGACCTCGAAAATTTTCATGATGTTCAACAAGGCGATGCTGCTCGACAAAGGCGGCCGTCTCGTCTTCTTCGGCACCCCGCAGGAAATGCTGCAATACTTTGCACGTGCCGAGCATCAGCAGCAATTCGGCGCGGAGCTCGGCGGCTGCCCTTCCTGTGGCACGACACGGCCGGAATTCATCTTCGACGTGCTGGAAACGCCGCTCCGCGACCTCAGCGGTGACATTATTTACGAGGAAAATAGCCGCGGCCAGCTTGTGCCGGCACGGCGCTATTCGCCCGATTACTGGCGCGACAAATACGAAAGTCACCGCCTCTTCCAGGACATGCGCCAGGTCTCGGTCAAACGCGAGCCCGCCCCACACCTGCCGTACGCTTACAGGCCGCGCCGCTTCCGCCGCTTCGGCGAAGAATGGACGCAGTTCCGAACGCTGCTCGCTCGCGCCTTCAAGAGCAAATTGCGCAACCGCGCCAACCTCGTCATCACGACAGTCGTTTCCCCGTTGCTGGCATTGCTCGTCGGTTTCGTCCTGAAATATAGCGAGGCCGAAAACTATGACTTCGCGTCGGCCTACCACATTCCAACCTATCTATTCGTCGCATTGATCGTTGCGATGTTTCTTGGCCTGACCAACAGCGCCGACGACATCATCCGCGATCGCACTGTCCTCCAGCGCGAACGCAACCTCAACGTCCACATCGGCTACTATGTCTGGGCCAAAGCGCTTACACTGGCTCTTTTCGGCCTTATTCAATGTGTTCTGTTTTTACTGATCGGTAATGCCATCCTCGAAATCCGCGGCATGTTCTGGTGGCATTTGATCTGGATGGGGACAACCAGCTTCTGGGGCATCGCCATGGGACTGGTCGTTTCATCGTTCGTCAATGATGCCAAAACCGCGGCAAACATCGTCCCGATGATTTTGATCCCTCAGATGATTCTTGGAGGCGCCCTCATCAAATACGAGGAAATGAACCGCAACCTCGATTTCGTTTACACAATCAATCGCTGGTTCTCCCAGCACAAAGATAATGATGGGCCGCACGACCGGAGTAAACTGAAAGTCCCGTTCGTCTGCCAGGTCATGCCCCTGCGCTGGTCCTACGAAGCCATCGTCGTCGCCCAGGAAAAACTCAACCCCTTCACCCGTCGCCAGGAACTCCTCAACGACGCCATCCGGCCCCTCCGCCAAAAGGACAGAAAACTTCGCACCCGCGCCGACATCGAGCGCCTCAACGAGCTCAAGGACGCTCTCGCCACCCTCAGCAGCATCGTCGCCCGCACCCCGGGCGCCATCGACGAACAACTCCGCCAGATCGATGAGGTCATAGCCGGCCAACGCCCGCCGCCGGGCCAGGCCGAAGGTCATGACGGGAAGTTGTCCGCTGAACAAATTTACGTTAATCAGAAAATCGTCGACCTGGTTTCCAAAGCTGAGACCGAACAAGCCGACTACCGCCGCGCCGACCGCAACGGCAATCGCTATCTCATCAACGTATTCTTCGGCCCCATGCAACGCCGCTTCGGACACGACGTCTCCGTTTTCCTCGTAAACGCTGTCGTGCTCCACTCCACATCCGTCCTTTTGCTCATCATTCTCTACATCTCTCTGCGAAGCCAGCTTCGCATCCGAAGAAGCTGAATATCGAAAAATTTTCGATTTTTCGTTTGCACGGCTTTTGATTGCCCGGCCCAACCTTCAAAGCGCGATGCTATGCAAGCAGGGCGGATCGCACATCTTTGCGGCGCAGCCCCCTTGCGGCGCAGTGTCATCGACCGCTTTGAATGAAGCTCGTCCAATCGATTTGGCCATATCTGCTAAAAAAAGATTTTAAGACGTGCGCTTTTTTTTGTAAAAGGTCGAAGCGGCGCTGTTGCGAAACAACTCGACGTTTTGAGTCAATCCAAACCAAACGTTAACAAATCGGCCCGGCATACAAACCACTTCTGACACCGCTCATCGTGGATATCCGGCACGCCTCGTTCTTTTGGCATCCCCATCGATTTCGTCGTCGGCTGTTCGACACATCGGGAATCAAAGACATGAAAAGACACACAAAAAAAACTTCATTTGTCGCCCTCCTACTGACTGCTCTGCTTGCATTTGCCCCGGTTACCTCGGCGCGGACGCTGCCCAAAATCAAAGTCCTTGCCACCGGAGGCACGATTGCCGGCGCCCAAACCACACAGGCGGACGCCGGCTACAAGTCAGGCACGTTTTCTGTTAACGATCTTATCAAGGCAGTGCCGCAACTCGGCAGCATTGCCGAGATGTCCGGCGAGCAGGTAGCCAACATCGGCAGCCAAACGATGAACCACGAGGTCTGGCTCAAGCTCGCCGCGCGCATCAACGAAGTACTCAAGAGCGACGATGTGGACGGCGTCGTTATTACACACGGCACGGATACGATGGAAGAAACGGGATATTTCCTGAGCCTCGTCGTTAAGAGCGACAAACCCGTCGTGCTCGTCGGCTCGATGCGCCCCGCAACGGCCATCGGCGCGGACGGCCCGATCAATCTCTATAACGCCGTCGCGCTCGCCAGCAGCCCGGAGGCCGGAGGCCGCGGCCCGCTCGTCCTCCTCAATGACACGATCCACTACGCGCGCGAGGTGCAAAAAATGCATACAACACGCTTGGACGCGTTCGTGTCGCCAAACCGCGGCATCGCCGGCATGATGAATACTGGCAAGATCTTCTTCTATTCCGCTAACACGGTCCGCCACACCACCAAGAGCGAGTTCTCTCTCGATGGCATCACCGCCGCGAACCTGCCGCGGGTGGAGGTGGTTTATTCCTATGCCAACCTGGGCGGCGACCTGATCGACGCGCTTGTCGAAAAAGGCGCCAACGGGATCGTGCTCGCCGGGGTCGGCGATGGCAATACGACCGACGCCGCACTCGCCGCACTGGAAAAAGCCGCGAAGAACGGCATCGCAGTGGTGCGTTGTTCGCGCACCGGCAGCGGCGTCGTCGACCGCAATGTTGAAGTCAACGACGACAAACTCGGCTTCATTGCCGGAATGGAGCTGAGCGCTCAAAAAGCCCGCATCCTGTTAATGCTCGGTCTGACGCGGACTTCTGACGTGAAAGAGCTGCAGAAGTATTTTTACCAGTATTAATTGCCGGAACACGGAGGCCAAGCCAAAGCGGGCTGTAACGGCAGCTATGCATCCTTTCTTATATCCTTTCTGAACAAAATCCGGCGTGTGCCGTTTTTCGCAGAACGGCGCTTTTCGGCCAGTTTTCAGGATCATTTTGTCCACGAATTTATGGTTTTGTGGATGCATTGCTGAATGGCACCAAATTTGCTAGAAGGATGCTGACATGCATACCTCTGACAACCAAATTGCATCGTTATACCTTTCAATCACTGTCGAAATCTTGGCACTCCCCAAATGTGTCTGGCGGGATCAATGATCTCACGGTTTCGATCATTCTAATTTTCCTTTTTTCCGTCGATATATCTTCTCTCCGGGACCGGCATCCGACATCAAAGTTTTTCAAGCAGCGAATTCCACCGCCCCATTTCCGAAAGCATCCTTACTACCTAAAGGCTAACGCGAAGGCTTGACGTCTCCCGGGCAAGCTTCCCGATCATCAGAAAGATGAAAAAGTCACGCTCAGCAACATTGCCCATATTAGTGGCCCTGGTCCTTGGAATCGCCGTTGGTTACGCATGCCATATTGCGTTTCCAGACAAACACACGGCGGCCACAATCTCAGACTACATCACGATCGTCACCGACATATTTTTACGCCTGATCAAGATGATCATCGCCCCGCTCGTATTTACGACCCTCGTGGTTGGAATTGCGCATATGGGCGATATCAAAACCGTCGGACGCGTTGGCGCCAAAGCAATGCTCTGGTTCGTAACTGCGTCCTTCGCTTCACTCCTTCTCGGACTTATTCTCGTGAACGTGCTCCAGCCTGGACACAATATCGGCATGCCGTTGCCCGATGTGGACGCATCGACGACCCTCAAAACAGCCTCCTTCACCGTTAAGGGATTCATCAGCCACCTCGTTCCAGCCTCCGTCGTGGAAGCGATGGCGGAAAATGAGATTCTCCAAATTGTCGTTTTCTCCATCTTCTTCGGCGTCGCGCTGGCATCCCTCGGTGAATATGGAAAAGGTCTCATCACGACCATTGATCAAGTCGCTCACGTGATGTTGAAAATTACCGGCGGCGTGATGTTCATGGCACCCCTGGCAGTCTTCGCAGCTGTCGCCGCGGTTGTGACCACTCAAGGCCTGGGAATTTTGGTCACCTTCGCCAAGTTTATGGGTGGCTTCTATCTAGCCCTTATTGTATTGTGGGCAGGTCTCGCCCTTGCGGGCTTTTTCTTTCTCGGCTCCAGAGTCGGCCACCTCATCTCGCTGGTGCGCGAACCGTTTCTCCTGGCCTTCTCCACCGCCAGTTCGGAGGCGGCCTATCCAAAGATGCTCGAGGCTCTCGACAAATTCGGCGTATCCCGTAAAATAAGCAGCTTCGTGCTGCCGCTTGGTTATTCATTTAATCTCGACGGCTCCATGATGTATTGCACATTCGCGTCGCTATTCATCGCGCAGGCTTACGATATTAAACTCGCCCTCGGCACTCAGCTCGCGATGCTGCTGATGCTGATGCTAACTTCCAAAGGCATGGCGGGCGTCCCTCGTGCTTCCCTCGTCGTCATTGCCGCGACGCTGAATCAATTTAGCATCCCTGACGCCGGGTTGCTCCTCATTATGGGCATCGACACCTTCCTCGACATGGGTCGCTCTGCGACGAACGCCGTCGGCAATTCAATCGCGTCGGCCGTCGTTGCAAAATGGGAAGGCCAGCTTTCATCGGCACAATCCGAAAAAGAACCTGGTCCGACGCAGGCGGCCCTTCCAGAAACGGCAGCGTAAGACGGGGGTTAGAACGCATGAAGACTCGGATCGTCGCCATTTTGATGGCAACGTTTGCCTTCCTTACTTGGGCGGTGGCGCAACCTCCCACACCCGCCGATGAACTCACCGGCACGCTAAAGAAAATTCATGACACGGGCGTCGTTACGCTCGGATTTCGGGAGGATTCGATCCCATTTTCCTATCTGAACGCCCGCCACAAACCCATCGGTTATTCGATCGACCTCGGGCGCGCCATCGTGGACGAAATCAGCAATGAACTGGGAGGCCAACCGCTAACCATCCAGTTCGTTCCGGTTACACCTGAGACGCGGATAAAAGCCGTCGTCGCAGGCGGTATCGATCTGGAATGTGGCACGACCACCACCAATGCCGAACGGCGCAAGCAAGTAGCATTCTCGCCGATCATGTTCATCGCCGGCACGAAACTTATGGTGAAACGCGGCTCTCCCATCCACTCTTTTCGCGACCTCAAAGGGAAAAAAGTCGCCGTCACCACCGGCACGACCAATGAGAAGGCAATGCACAGATTGTCCGATCAGTTCCACCTCGGCATCCATTTCGTCGCCAGCCACACTCATGACGAGTCTTACGCGCAGATGGCTGCGGGAAATGTCGATGCCTTTGCCACCGACGACTGCCTCCTCTACGCGCTAATCGCAAAAAACAAATCCGGCGACAGTCTGACAGTCGTCGGTGATTTTCTATCCTACGATCCTTACGGAATTATGTTTCGCAAGGATGACGCCCTCCTCGCGGCGGTTGTTGATCGGACTTTCCACCAGTTGGCCGTCGCCCTCGAACTCGGATACACGTATAATCGCTGGTTCACCCGCAAACTTCCCAGCGGCGAGGACTTGAACCTGCCGATGAGTCCGCAGTTGGAGGAATTTTTCCGCACACTCGGCGCTCCGGATCGCGACTAACATCGCCGGTTTAACCGCCCTGTTCAATGTCTTTCTCCCGAGTCCTTTTTTATTTCTTATACAGGCAAAAAGCACCATGAAAATACACCTCACCAAGTTCTGCAACCGCCCGTTCGCCGCACTCACGTTGGCAGCGGCGCTTCTCGTTTCCGGCATTGATGTTCAGGCCCGGGAGAATCCTCTGAGCACCCTTCCAGCCAAAGAAACGCTTCGGAAACTGGTGGAGGAAGCACATACAAAATTCAAAGACGACAAGGGGGGCAAAAACGCGGACTATATTCCTTACCTCGCCTCGGTGCCTTCGCATCTGTTTGGTGTCGCTATTGCGACCGTAGACGGACAAATCTTCAGCGCGGGCGACGTGGATTATGGATTCGCGATCGAGTCCATCTCAAAACCCTTCACGCTGTGCCTCGTCCTGCAGGAATTGGGTGAAGAAGCAGTTGTTGAAAAGATCGGTGTTGAACCGACCGGCCTGCCATTCAATTCCGTCACCGCAGTCGAACAGCTTAAGGCGCGCTCGGCCAACCCCCTGGTGAATGCCGGCGCGATGGCAGCTGTAAGCCTGGTCAAGGCAACCACTCCGGAAGAGCGGTGGACCAAGATTCTGGGCTGCTACAGCAAGTTCGCGGGCGAAAAACTCGTGTTGAATCAAGAAGTCTATCAGTCCGAAGCGGACACCAATCAGCATAACCGGGGTATCGCCGAGCTTCTCTTCAGCTACAACCGGCTGTACAGCGATCCGCTCGAAGCCTGCGACGTTTACACTAAACAATGCTCGGTAAACGTCACGGCAAAGCAGCTCGCCATAATGGGCGCCACGCTCGCAAACGGCGGCATCAATCCGATCACCAAGGAACGCTGCCTCGATGCTAAATACGTCCCAAAAGTGCTGTCTGCCATGCTGACGGCAGGCTTCTACGATGAGGCCGGTCTGTGGTCGTGGGAAACCGGCCTCCCAGCCAAGACCGGCGTCGGTGGGGGAATCGTCGCCATCGTCCCGGGGAAGTTCGCAATCGTCGGCTTTGCTCCTCCCCTGAACGAAGCTGGGAACAGCGTCAAGGCGGCGAAGGCTATCGACTTCATCGGGGAGCAGCTCGATCTGAATCTGTTCGGTTCCGGCAAGTAACATTTAACCGAAGGAAACGGTATGAAATCAACAGCAATTCTCGCGCTTAGAATCGCGACTGCAACAGCCCTTCTGAGCACCGGCGTCGCCTCTGCCGAAGACGCCGAACTTCAGGAGGTAAAAGCCACCATGCGGGCGATGCAGCAGACGATCGAAAGTCTGCAGAAAAAGGTCGAGCAATTGGAACGGGAAAAGGCGGAGTCCGGGCCGGCAGACAGCTCCATGAGTGGAAGATTGGCGCAACCAGCCATCGATACCACCACCCCGGCAGACACAGGAATCAGAGGCCCGTCGTCTGATAAACAACTCCCTCCGGTTTCCCTAAGCAGCCCCGCGCTCGACCCGAAGTTCAAAGGCTTCGTCCCTGTGCCTAATACGCCGGTAATCTTCAAGATTAACGCGAAACCTCGCGTAGACGTCACTGTTGATAACCAAAACTCAGGAGACGACGATCGTTTCGTTACGGCGAGGATTCCGGTTAAGGGTTCCCCGGAATATGGCGGCGGCATGCGTTCGAATATCAACTCCAAGGGCTCCCAGTTGAGCCTGGACGCTCGTGCGCCCACCGTGGATGGCAGTCCCCGCTTCTATTTTCAAAATGACTTCTTTGGGTCCGGCAGCAATGAATATAACTTCCGCGTCCGGCAGCTCTATGTTCAGTACTACAATTTCACTCTCGGGCACACCTACAGCGTCTTTGAAGATTCCGATGCATGGCCCGATACCGTTGATTACGAGGGCCCGAACGCGGTGATCTTTGCCCGGCGTCCTGTCGTGCAATACAAATGGGAACTCAATCCAGAATTGAATATAACCTTCGGCGTCGAACAACCCGGCTCTGAGGTGGACACCTCGATTGATAACGACGCGTCTTCCGTCAATCATCTCCCGGATGGCGGCCTCAAAGTCCGCTGGGAGCGCGAAAATGTCGGCCACATCCATCTCGCAGGCGTCGCCCGCAGCATCGGCGTGAAAGGCCCGATCATCGGGAACCAGGATACGTTTGGCTGGGGCGTCAATCTATCGAGCGTTTGGAATGTCTTCGGACGCGACTCAATCCAGACGCAGCTCACCTATGGCGAGGGCATTTTCCGTTATATTAACGACGACTTCACAAATAATGACGCCGCTTTCGACGAGAACAGAGATCTGAAAGCGCTGCCTGTTTTTGCTGCCGTGGCAGGTTATACGCACTCCTGGTCGGACGCGTGGCGTTCGACTCTGAGCTATGGCTTCGTGAACATTGAGAACGAAGCCTCGCAAGGCCCTGATGCCTATCATCGCACGCACTACGCGAGCGCCAATGTGGTTTGGAAATTCAGCGACCGCCTCAGCATCGGCCTGGAAGGACTTTACGGCGAACGTGAGGTCCAGAGCGGCGACTCTGGTGATGTCTTCCGCTTCCAATTGGGCTTCGTTTACTCGATTTTCGATTAGACGAACTGTGCCGCCGGTCGCTGACCGCGCATGCTTTTCACCGTGTTCCTGTTCCGGGCAGGAACACGGCAACGCCTTCCGATTTCGGCGTCTCGATGCGCAACGCTTCCATCGAGAACCGAAAATCCAAAATCTGAATTCGACTCCCGGATTCCCTGGGAGCCGCTCAATCCCCAATGATCTTTACCAGGACGCGCTTCCGGCGTTTCCCGTCGAACTCGCCGTAGAAAATTTGCTCCCACGGGCCGAAATCCAGCTTTCCACCCGTCACGGCAACAACCACCTCCCTACCCATGATCGTCCGCTTCAAGTGCGCGTCGGCGTTATCCTCGTACCCGTTGTGCTGATATTGCTCGTAGGGCTTTTCCGGCGCCAGGCGCTCGAGCCATTCCTCGAAATCTTCGTGCAAACCGCTTTCATTGTCGTTGATGAACACGCTCGCCGTAATGTGCATCGCATTCACGAGCACCAGGCCTTCATTGACGCCGCTCTCACGCAGCGCCGCGTCCACGTCTTCAGTAATATTCAGGAAGCCCCGTCGTTCCGGGGTTTCGAACCAGAGTTCCTTGCGATGGCTTTTCATAAAGGGGATGGTCGACGCTAAATGGACGCCGCAACCAACTCAACTCCGCATGTCACCGGACTTTACATTTACCCGGTTAAAGGCTGCCGCGGTCTTTCGCTTACCGAAAGCCAGGTCGACGAGCTCGGCCTCGTTCATGACCGTCGCTTCGTGATCACTGACGAAACGGGCAAGTTTCTCACTCAGCGCCAGATCGCCCGTATGGCCCTCATCGAGACTCGGTTGACCCCGGACACGCTCGTCCTTTCCGCGAACGGCAGCGGCTCCATCGAAATTCCCCTCGCCCGGACCGGCGAAGAATGCACCGTCACCGTCTGGCGCGATACCATCCTCGCTGGCGACCAGGGCAATGACGCCGTCCGATGGTTGACCTCCGTTCTCGGACAACCCTGCCGACTCGCAAAAATCATTCCCCGCACACAACGGATCATCCCTGCGGAACGCGCCGCCAGTCTTCCGGAGAAAACAGGACATCCCGTCAGTTTTGCCGATGCGTTCCCTTTCCTGCTCATTTCCGAGGAATCCCTTGCGGATCTCAACCACCGCCTGGACCAGCCGCTTGCCATGAACCGTTTCCGTCCAAACATCGTCGTCGCCAACGCCGGCACACCTTTCGCAGAAGACACATGGACTCGCTTTCAGATCGGCGCTGTCATTTTTTACGCTTCCGGTGACTGCGACCGTTGCGTCGTAACCACGACTGATCAGGAAACAGCCCAACGCGGCAAGGAGCCCCTGCGCACCCTCGCCCAATACCGTCGCGATTCGCGCGGCGAAGTCGTCTTCGGCCAGAACCTCATCCATGAAACAAAAATCGGTTCCTTGAAGTTAGGTGACCCGGTCGTTTTGCTGTAGCGCGACGCCAACGGCGTTCACACCATTCCCGCCCCATTTCGCCGCGCTTGCGTAACGGCATCCTTACCCTCCACCTTGGCGGATAGACGCCCTTTTCGCTGTTTTTACTGTCCAGAGGCATCCCGTGTTTTCTACCCCG
>DATDAW010000050.1:0-23759 GCA_036525185.1 Chthoniobacterales bacterium
GCCTGGCCGCAAATGCCGATCTTGCGGCCCTTCGCGCGGCACGTGTGAATGACCTGGGCGATCATTTTCTTCACGGCGTCATTTCGTTCGTCAAAGATCGGCGCAACGATTTCCGAATCGCGATCGATGCCGAGAATCAGCTGCGTCAGGTCGTTCGAACCGATCGAGAATCCGTCGAAGATATCTCCGAACTGATCGGCAAGAACCACGTTGCTCGGGATTTCGCACATGACGTAAAGCTCCAGTCCGTCGTCTCCGCGGCGAAGGCCGTGTTTTGCCATTTCCTCCTGCACCCTCCGACCTTCCTCGATCGTGCGGCAGAAAGGGATCATGAGCTTGAGATTTTTCAGTCCCATTTCGTCGCGCACTTTTTTCATGGCGCGGCATTCGAGTGCGAAGCCGGCCTGATACCGCGGATGGTAATAGCGCGAGGCGCCGCGGAAACCGATCATCGGATTCTCTTCGACTGGTTCGTAAGCGCGGCCACCGATGAGGTTTGCGTATTCGTTCGTCTTGAAGTCGCTGAGGCGGAGAATGACGTCCTTGGGGTAGAACGCGGCGGCGATCATCGCGACGCCTTGTGCGAGCTTGTCGATGAAGAACTGCGGCTTGTCGGCGTAGCCGCTGGTGAGCTTGTCGATTTCGGCTTTGGCGGCGGGATCCTCGAGTCGCGCATAGTCGAGCAACGCAAGCGGGTGAATCTTGATGTAGGTGGTGATGATGAATTCCTCGCGGGCGAGACCGACGCCATCGTTGGGGATGAACGAAAGCGAGAACGCCTCCTCGGGATTGCCGACGTTCATCATCACCCTGGTATGTGGTCGGCCCATTTCCCGCAGATTGATGCGTTGCACGCTGAACGGCAGTTCGCCGTCGTAAATGAAGCCAGTCTCACCCTCGGCGCAGGACACGGTGATGCGCTGGCCATTGCCCAGAATTTCGGTCGCGTGCTCGGTGCCGACGATTGCCGGGACACCGAGTTCGCGGCTAACGATCGCGGCATGACAGGTGCGGCCGCCGCGATTGGTGACGATGGCCGCGGCCTTTTTCATAATTGGCTCCCAATCGGGATCCGTTTTGTCGGCGATGAGGACTTCTCCGGCTTGGAATTGCCCGAGGAAATGCACATCCTTGATGACACGCGCTGGGCCGGTGGCGATCCTGGCGCCGACGCTGCGCCCCGTGATCAGCACCTTGCTGCGGCCGTCGAGGCGGTAGCTTTCGAGAGCGTCCATCTGCCGTTGCGATTGCACGGTCTCGGGTCGCGCTTGCACGATAAAAAGTTCCCCCGTGCGCCCGTCTTTCGCCCATTCGATGTCCATCGGCATCGGGCATCCCCGCTTTTCTGAGTAGTGCTCTTCGATAATGCACGCCCAGCGCGCAAGGGTTAGGATTTCCTGGTCACTAATGGCGAAGCGTGCGCGGTCGCCGGGCGGCACCGGGACATTTTTGACCATCTTTCCGCCACCGACATCGTAGATGAGTTTGAATTCTTTCGTGCCGCAGACTTTGTGTAAAATGGGCGCGAAGCCCTGTTTCAGCGTCGGTTTGAAGACGTAGTATTCGTCGGGATTGACGGAGCCCTGAACGATGTTCTCACCGAGACCGTACGCGGCATTGATGAGCACGGCGTCGCGGAAGCCGCTCTCTGTGTCGAGCGTGAACATCACACCCGACGCTGCGAGATCGCTTCGGACCATTCGTTGAACGCCGACACTGAGGGCGATTTTCTCATGGTCGAAGCCTTTGTCTGCCCGATAGGAAATGGCGCGATCGGTAAAAAGTGACGCGAAACAACGCCGGCACGCTTCCACGAGCGCGCGGGCTCCTTGCACATTGAGATAGGTTTCCTGCTGTCCGGCAAAGCTGGCGTCGGGCAAATCCTCAGCCGTGGCGCTGCTGCGTACCGCTACGTCCGGAGGCGTCATATCGTCGCCGCGCAATTCCTCGTAGGCATGGGTGATGGCGTCTTCGAGGTCCTCAGGCAGATGTGCTGCAAGAATCGCATGACGTACCTGGCTCGCGCGCGATCGCAGATTTTCAAGATTGCGGGTATCGAGCCCAGTCAGGATCTGATCGATCCGCCGATCGACGCCCGTCTCGCGGAGAAAGTAGCGATACGCTTCCGCAGTGATAGCGAAGCCGTTCGGCACCTGCACGCCTTTTTCTGTGAGGGCGCGGACCATCTCGCCGAGCGAGGCGTTCTTACCGCCCACAAGAGGCACGTCTTCGATGCCGATATCGGCGAACCATTTGATCAAGGTGCGCTTCGCCGCGCCCCGGATCGGCGGCGCAATTTGCATTTCGAGTGTTGTAGGCATGGTGGGGGTGGGTGGGGTGTTTTTTCACAGAGCCTGGTGCGGAATGATCAGCACCGGGCGTTTGCTGCGCGCGCTCACCCCGATGCTCGTTGAGCCCACGGCTGTGACGGGGTTTGAGAAGGGACCGTGCGAACCGACGCAAACGAGACTGGCATCGAGGCGCTCGGCAGCTTCGCAAATCGCGCCAGCCACATCGTAGCCTGCAACGACCTCGAGGTTCACCTGGAAGCCACGCTCCGCGGCATCGCTGGGAATCAACGCGCGGAGGCGTTCGAGTTGAGGCTCCGGAGGTTCCCAGGATTTGACGACATGCAGAAGGAACACGGTGTCACCCGATTGAAGCATCGAAAACGCTTGGGGAATTACGCGGCTGCCGCGCGTTGAAAAATCAGTGGCCACGAGGACGCGGCGAACGCTTGAGGAGGGCGGGCCCGCCGCAAAAGCCGCGCGATGTGTCGGCACACATGCCACATTGATCTTTGCGGCGTGCAGGATACGCCGCGACACCGATGGATGCCTCAATCGGCTCAAGCCATGCCATTGGTGGGTGCCAACCACAATCAAATCCGCAGACGCTTCCTCCGCCAGTTCTAACAAGTGGGAGTCCACACGCCCGGAGGCCGGCAACACGCGAATGTGAGTTGTTTGCTCTGGAAAATAGCTGGCTGACCGTAGACGCAGATCATGCATAAGCATCTCCTGCATTTCCGGTGCCCGTGGCGTCCCCGGCGGTGCGTGCCTGGCCTGCTCCCCGCGCTCCTCCGCAAAGCGATCGACATATCCCACCGTAAAGTCGCACGGCCCGATTTGACGCAGTTCAGAGGCCCAACTCAGGGCGGCATCGGAATTGGTGGTGAAATCTGCGCCGACAAAAACCCGCAACGGCTTTCCATCGCGCACCCATTCTTCCATCGCGGTTGCTCCCCGCAGGATGAGAGTTGGCACCCATGCGGATTCCGCGATCCGTTCCGCGACGCCTCCGAGCATCCAACGCACGAACGGTCCATGAGTGGATGCTGCCAGGACGATGAATCGCGCATCGACCTGCTCCGCGCGACACGCCACACCATCTTCCGGCACTCCGCCTGCCATCATCTCCTCGACTCTCGCTCCGAGTCTCCTCAATCGCACCGCTTCCTCGCTCAATTGAGGGCGTGATGCGTCCATTAGAGAGGACCAGTACAGTGCGGGAATTTCGCCGCGTTCATCGATTCCATGCACAAGCATCAGCGGTGCATCAAGGCGGATTGAAAGAGCGGCCGCCACATTGGCCGCTTGCGCCGCGGCCTCCGAAAAGTCGGTGCCGCACACGATCGGGCGTTGGTGTTGGGGGTTCATACCAATCTGCCACTTTGGCTTGATAGCAAGCTAGAGCTGTCGCCGTTTGCCGCTAGAGGAAAAATTGGCAATTTATAGCTGAATTTTGTCCATTTCTCGCACTTCCGTCGATAGACCCCAAAGCGCGAAAGAGAGTGCTGCTCGCATTCATGCGGTTTTTTTGTTCTTTCCAGAAAGTCTCATCCGTGCGCCTCCCAGACGCTGCTCTTCGGAGAGAAGTGGGGGTTTAACCTATTTCCGCTTCACATATTCAACACGGCGTCTCCGATGAGCCGGGCCGTTTCGTTGAAACTCAAACGTCCGGTATTGATCGTCAGGTGGTAATGTAACGGGTCGCTTACGTCGGACTTGAAATGCTCCCGGACATAGCGTGCCCGCGCCCGATCGGTTTTGTGAGTAAAATGCACAGCGTCGTCGTGGTTCAAGCCGTAGTAGGTTTCCACGTTTGCGATCCGCTGTTCCAGAGGGGCGATGAGCCGAACATGAAAGACGTGTTTCAAGTGTGCGGTAATCAAGTGGGAACCGCGTCCTACGAGAATGACGTTTCCGATCGACGCGAGTTTGAAAATCGTGCGGCTGGTATCGTCAACGAGGGTCCACGATGCGGGATGGACTCCAAGAATCTCTTCCATCACGCTACGAACAGGGGGAGCGGTATCCTCTGGCATGTATTCCGTTAGAGTTTTCTGGAGTCCGTGATCGTCGAGAACCTTTTCTACGAGGTTACGATCGAATACGGTCCATGGAGATCGGCCTTCCTGCTGCCGGGTTTGCAGATAGTCGGCGACAAGTTGTCCAATGGTTACGGCGCCAGCTCCGGTTTCCCGCGAGATCGTTACCGCTCGAGGTGGTTCGCTTGGGAGGACGGGTGGAATGGTGGCCTGGGCGAGGAGATAGGTCTGGCATTTGTCGAAGAGTGAGGGTTTCATAGTTATGGGGGTTGGGAAAAATCGGAATTCTGCTGATTACCGTTCGGCACTCAAACGTTGGCGTCGGTCAGGCACACGAAGCTGATGCAGAGAGCTGCGGTCGACCGCGCGCAAACCGGCGCCTCTCGGTCCTTTCCAACGACCAATGATGTTCACCGGCGTTCCAGGCTCGACCCAGTGATAAAACTGTCTCGCCGGATTCTCGCCGCTAAGTGGCAGACGAATACATCCATGCGACGCCGGCCATGCCGGAACACGGCTGAAACCATGAATGAAGACATTCCTGGTTACATGGACGCTATATGGCATGGGAGCGTTGTCATAGAGCCGTGAATAGTGCATGAGAAATTTTTGCCCGCAGTAAAAGTGGCCGTTTGGCGTGGAGCTATCCCATTTGCCGGTGCTGATTGGGCTCTGGAAAACGAGCCTGCCTTCCTCGTAAGCGCGGAGACGCTGTTCGGTTTTGTCGATCTCTACAAGCCTTGGCAGTGGACGGGTTGCCGCTGGGTGCTGTGCTTGTATGCCCAGCATCATGAGAAAAAAGAGGATCACAATTCGTAGGGTAAGTCTGGCCGGCACGATTGAACGAAGCGCCCGGCCTGGCACTGGAGTGCATGACCCGAACCACTCTTGTGTGCATTTCGAGGGCATCTTGATCAGCTCAACAACAATTATAGTGCCGCCGGCACCCGCGTCTTCTCGGGAATTGGCAAAGACTTGTCATGGGTTGGCGCATCAGGGCGTTGGGCTTTTGAGAAACTAGCGGCAAGATTTTGGAAGAATGTGACAATCCGCGGTTGGACGTCCGGTTATCCGTCCCTAAGTTGAGGAAGGAGGTACCCCATGAAAACACTCAACGCAGTCAGTTTGGCGGTATTCGCTGCGTGCGTATGGTTGACGTTTCTTCCGTCTCAGCCTCTCGAAGCACGTGACTTGAGCGATGGGGTGAGACGTCCGTTCGTTAGCGGGGCTACGCTGCCCTTCTCCTTTGAGGAAATCGTCGCTTATTTTGCGGACGCGTTTGGAAAATCTCCTCAGAAAATAGATGAGAATCGGTTTGCGTTCGTTGATCGTGATTACCCCGACGACGCAGCAACGATCACGGTGTCGTCCCTTGGAGCGAATATTGAGATTACTCTTTGGGCAGCAGGCGATTATGGCGTCACCCGTATGCGGGAATTTTTCGAAGCCCCGTTTTTCCTTCGTTCGGAAAGCGAACAACTCTATGCGTTATTGGATGAGGGGCCTGGAATCCGTACCGCGGAGGTCGGTCGATTCCAGGTTCAGATCAGGGTATCGGAAACGCGCGATTGGATCGTTGTGGCGATGGAATTTCGCCCTGCAGGCAATGTGATCAGCCCGGGTTGAACCGTCAAAGGATCTCTACATGAAAATTTATTTTGTTGAGACGGAACCTTTGGAACGCCAGTTCTTTACCGAGCAACTCGAGGATCAGGAACTGTATTTCGCTTCCAATCTTGAAGAGGTCGAAGCGGATGCCGAAGTCGTATCAACCTTCATTCACTCTCGACTCGATGGGGCGTTTTTGGACCGGCATCCCGCCGTCAAATTGATAGCCACGCGCTCC
This sequence comes from Chthoniobacterales bacterium, assembly GCA_036525185.1. GTDB lineage: Bacteria > Verrucomicrobiota > Verrucomicrobiia > Chthoniobacterales > DASVRZ01 > DATDAW01. The sequence continues at coordinate 6,177 of DATDAW010000050.1, forward strand.
ACGACGTATGACCACCTCGAGCTGGAGAGTTGTGCGAAGCGGAATGTGACGATGTGCATTGTGCCCAGTTATGGAGATCACGTGGTGGCGGAGCATACCTTCGCCCTTCTCCTGGCGGTGGCTCGCCGGCTTCGCGAAGCGCTGGCGATGCGGCGGGATGATTGTTTCTCCTATGAAGCGCTTCAAGGGTTTGAGCTTCGCTCCAAGACTTTTGGGGTCGTCGGAACAGGACGGATTGGGGTGCAGACGATTCCCATTGCCAAAAGCTTTGGCATGAACGTGATCGCATACGATCCGCGGCCCCGCCCTGAGCTGGAAAACGAACTGGGCTTCCGGTACGTCCCCTTCGAGGAACTGCTTGCTGCTTCCGACATTATTTCGCTGCACGCCAGCCTGAACCCCTCCAGTTATCACATCCTCAATCGCGAGACATTCGCCAAATGCAGACCCGGCGTCGTGATTATTAACACCGCTCGAGGGAAATTAATCGACACTGAAGCGCTCATTGAGGCGCTCGATCACGGCGTGGTGCATGCGGCCGGACTGGACGTCCTTGGCGAAGAAGCGGTGATGCGAAGACGTGCCGGGCAGATCATTAGCGAACAGATTATCCGCCGACTGCAGCAGGAGCCCGTTGTAGCGCCCAAGGGGAAGGAAGGAGATCCCCGCCGGGTAAAGGAAATTGAGAAACTGATGCACCTTGGCGATCTGCTCCTGCGGCCCGATGTCGTTTGCACGCCGCATATCGCCTTCAATTGTGTGGAGGCAATTCAGCGGATCAATCGCGTCACGGTCGAAAACATCAAGGCATTTGTCCGTGGGACACCGATCAATACGTTGTCGCCCGGCGTCGTCCCCGGAATCGGGGATACGCTTGCCAGCGGCGCAGCTGACCGGCCGAAATATGAGCACGAAAGAAAATATCTGTCCGGGACCGGTATCTGACCCCGTGACAGCGGAGCCCGGTGTTTTGCGGACTGCGTTGAATGCCGGCGCGCGCACGCTCACCATCGATTATGATCCTGACCGGCTCAGCGATGAAGCCGTGCAAGCAATCGCCCGACGGTTGGAGCCGGCAACCCGCCAGCGCCTCGACAAATGTCTGATGCGGCTCCGTGGGAGGGCATGCGAAGCCTGTGCGCTGAATCTTGAAAGAAAGGCGCAGAACATTCCCGGTGTGCGCCGGGCGACTGCGACGTTCGTCGGAGGCGTGATGTCGGTGACATTCGACAACGCCGTTTTGACGTCAGACCAGGTCGTTCAACGCGTCCGCCAGACGGGCGCGCCTGTAACGGCCATCCAAGTTCCTGCGGCGATGCCTCGAGTGCCGGAAAAATGGGCTGCCCGCTGGATGGACCGTGCGCGCCTGGAACCGGCGTTCACAGTGCTGACACTTGTCTTCATGGCGGCGGGGTGGATCTCCCATCACACGGAGGGTTTCTCACATCCTCTCGCAAACTTCTTTTACGTTCTGGCCTATTTCACGGGCGGATTCTACGGCGTTCAGGCTGGTTTCCGGTCTTTGCGGGAACGAACCATCGATGTCGATTTGCTGATGGTGCTCGCTGCGCTTGGAGCGGCTGTCGTCGATCATCCATTCGAAGGCGCGATGCTGCTGTTTCTCTTCTCGCTGTCGAACGTCCTGCAAGCCTACGCCATCGAGCGCACACGCCGGGCCATTCATGCCCTCATGAAATTGCGCCCCGACAAAGCGCTCGTCCGCCGCGCCGGCCAGAATATTCTGCTGCCGATCGAGGAACTCATCGTGGGCGACATTGTCATCGTCCGACCAGGCGAAAGCATTCCGCTCGACGCCATGATCATCGAGGGAGAAAGCACTCTCGACGAGTCTTCCCTTACTGGCGAGTCCATGCCGGTTTGGAAAAAAGCGGGGGATCCCGTATTCGCGGCGACCATCAACCAAAGCGGCGGAATCGAGGCGCGTGTGACGAAACTGGCGAAGGACTCAACGGTCGAAAAGCTCATCCGGATGGTCGAGGAAGCGCAGGGCGAGAAAGCCCGGACACAACGATTGCTCGATCGTTCAGAACAGTATTACGCCATGGGCGTGATCGCTTTCACGCTGGCGCTTATCGTTGTGCCGTTGCTGATGGGGGCGCCCTTCGCCGAGACGTTTTACCGGGCAATGACTGTCATGGTTGTCGCCTCGCCTTGTGCGCTCATCATCAGCATGCCGGCATCGGTCCTCTCTGCCATTGGCGGCGCGGCGCGGCGCGGGGTTCTTTTCAAAGGCGGCGCGCATCTGGAGCGTACAGCAACCGTGCGCATCGTAGCGTTTGACAAGACTGGCACCCTTACGGAAGGCAAGCCGCGCGTCACCGACATCGTCGTTGATGAAGAATCACTGGGGGCCGATGCGCTTCTCCGGCTCGCCGCCTCGGTAGAAGCGAAATCGGAACATCCCCTCGCGCAGGCGATCGTCGCGGAGGCCATGCAGCGCGGTCTGAAAATATTCAATGCGGCTGATTTTCAATCGGTTTCGGGCAAAGGCGCGAGCGCCACGGTAAATGGTCGAAGGATCGGCGCCGGAAGTCCCCGCTATTTTGAAACGCTCAACACTGTCTGGCCAGAGACGCTACGGTTGCGAGTGGAAGCACTCGAGGATGCAGGAAAGACATGCATCGTTGTCGGCGAAATTGACGGCCGCATTCTGGGGGCAATTGCCGTCGCCGATGTGCTTCGCGAGGGGGCCATGGATGTTGTCCGTCAGCTCAAGGTTTTAGGTGTGGAGAAAGTCGTCATGCTCACCGGCGACAATCGCCGCGTTGCGGCCGCCATCGCGCGACAGGCGGGAGTGGACGAATTTCACGCGGAACTGCTGCCCGAAGACAAGGTGCGCGTGATTAAGTCCTTGGGAACGATCGGCCCCGTGGCCATGGTTGGTGATGGTGTGAATGATGCGCCGGCCCTGGCGACTGCCTCGGTGGGCGTTGCAATGGGCGCGGCCGGGACCGATGTCGCCATGGAGATCGCGGACGTGGTGCTCATGGGCGACAACTTGCGCAATATTCCCTTCGCCATCTCCGTAAGCCGCGAGGCGCGTCGGGTGATCCGCCAAAACCTTGCGTTCGCCGTGGGCGTCATTGTTCTTCTTGTCATTTCGGCCCTCGGATTTGCGCTGCCACTCCCCATTGGCGTCGTCGGCCACGAAGGCAGTACGGTCCTCGTCTGTCTCAACGGGCTGCGGCTGCTTGCCTATCGCGGTGAGGTTCCGCAAGGGCGCAGTCGCCAATTTTTGAGAAAACGGGGCGACAACCGGAAGATCGAACAACCGATGATGAGCTAGCCTCTTTTTGCACTTTATTTATAGTAATTTCACCGCAGACAACGATCCGAAAGGGTCATGCACCCCCAACAAAAATAATGAAAGAGACAACCATGAAAGCGAGAAACACCCTTGCCATCGCCGCGGCTGCGGCGGTCCTTGCAATGCCGCTTTTGGCACAGGAGCATCATCGGCATGGGATGATGGACGAGCATCACGGAAAGTGGTCGAAGATGCATTCGACGATGATGGCCGACTGGAAAACCCAGGACGCCGAACTCGAGAAGCTGGTAAGCGAGATGAACACCGCCGAGGGCGAAAAGAAAGTCGCTGCGATAGCGGCTGTCGCTAGCAAACTGGTAGAACTGCGCCTCTCCGATCACGCAAAGATGACGGACATGTGGGATAAAGAAGACCGGTGATTTGCTGCGCGATGACCAAGGCAACGCCGGGCAATCCCAATCATGATGCCTAGGTTGGATCGCATTTTTTGAGCTGACGCGGGATCTGTTCCGGTGTTTGCCGGGCGCCGCCGGGGAAGCGTGTTTTCGCAACGCACGCTTCCCTCCAAGCAGTGTTAGTCGATTTAATCACAAAACAACGATCCGAAAGGCTCGTGCACCCCAAACAAGAACACACAAAAAGAAATAACGATGAAAGCACTAACGAGAAATACCCTTGCCGTCACCGCCGCTTTGGCGGTCCTGGCGACGCCGCTTTTGGCCGAGGATCATAAACATGGCATGATGGAAGGTCGCCACGGGCAAATGTCGAAAATGCATTCGATGATGGACGACTGGAAAACCCAGGATGCCGAACTCGAGAAGCTGGCAACCGAAATGAAAACCGCTGAGGGCGATAAGAAGATCGCCGCGATCGCCGCTGTCGCTAGCAAACTGGTCGAACTGCGTCTTGCCGATCACGCAAAAATGGCATCCATGCCTGGAATGATGGCTGATTGCTGTGCGATGATGAAGCAAACGGAAACGGAAGCCGCCAAGAAAACGCCGGAGAAAGCGGATGCTGGACAATCCGAACAATAAATAGAAACGGCGACATCCAATTCACCCTGGCCCGGAACGGAAACGAGCAGTTTGCGATGCCGGACACCTGGCGCGAATTTTTGAAAAAAGAACCGCAATGACTGGCGACCGCACACGCGTGGATGGGGCCATTCATTGCGGGCGAAACACCGGATGACCGCGGTCATCCCTACACAACCCTCAAGGAAGTAAACTCATGAAAATTTTCAAGACAACGAAACAGACAGATGCAGGCTCTCATTTGGAGGTGCCGCCTGCAGAAGAGCGGCAGGATCAACCGGATGAACACATCGAATCCAGCCCTGCCGTGCTGGAACTCAAGAGCATCCTGGTGCCCATCGACTTCTCCAACATTTCTCGGAAGGCCCTCGAATATGCGGTGCCCTTTGCGAAGCGATTTGGAGCAAAGATCACCTTGCTCCATGTGATCGCGCCTCTTCCTTACCCTTCGGAGCTGGCATTTGCTCCGAACCGGGAAGGTTTCCCGATTGAGGCGGTGGAAGGGAAGTTGGCCGATTTGGCAAAGCAGACGGTTGATCTGGACCTTCTAAATGAAACGCGCGTTAATATGGGGGAACCCTTTGAAGTAATCACCAGAGTTGCGCGTGAAGCGAAAGTCGATCTCATCATCGTCACGACACACGGCTATACGGGCCTAAAGCATGTCTTCATGGGCAGCACTGCTGAACGGGTCGTACGGCACGCGCCGTGCCCCGTGCTGGTTGTGCGCAGCGTCGAACGCGAGTCCGCTTAAGCTGGGTGGCCCTGCTGTTTCCCCAGACTGCTTTCAGAAAGCGGCGGAGAAACGATTTACGCCGCGAAACTCAGGCTGGCCCAAAGATGGGCGGCAGCAAGGGATCGATGGGGCTTATAACGTTGGAGAACGAGCTGCGTTTCCGCAACGGTCGGCTTGCCGACCTTAACGCCGTTCCCGCTGAGCCGGTGGAGCGCAGTGCGGATGGCAGCGTCCCCGTGGAGTGAACAATCCGGGCAACCGAATCCGCGTAAAAGAGAGTAATTGGCCGTCCAGGGGCCGATGCCTTTGACTGCCAGCAGGGTGGTCTCGATTTCTTCGGCAGAGCTACCCTGCCAATGGTCCAATGGAAGCTCCCCCGTCCGGACCATCCTTGCGAAACGGATAAGCGTCTCCGCTTTCGCCCGCGAGAATTTGCACTGGACGAGGTCGTCCGCGTTCAATCGCGCGACGGCTGCGGCATCGGGATAACACCATAAACCGCTGGAATGCTGCCGTCCGGCGAGAAGAATCAGACTTCTGCGCAGCGCTATCGCAAAGGCGAGATTGATTTGCTGACCGACCACCGCCCAGGTAATAGCCTCAAACGGTGTCGCAGTCTGCGGAATGCGCAGGCCCCTTTGTCGTTCAACCAGCGCACCGAAGAGGATGTCATTTTTCATTGCCGTTTCGAATGCGTCGGGATCGATACTTAGCGCGAGCAGGTTGCGGGCGATCCGCTGAAGGGCGTCGGGTGACGCGTCCTTCAGCTCGCCATCGGTCAGCACATGGCAGTCCGCCCTGCCGGAACGCAGGAGAACATCGAGTACGACGGGAGTCCCATCGATGACAAATCCCTTGCGGATGAAGTCGGCCCCCGTGCGCTCGGCCAGTCCTTCCCGATCACGCGCATGAAAGGCAAGAATCTCCGGGATGCGATAATGTCGCGGTAATTCTAGGGAAAAATGCATTGCAGTTTCTGGAGTGTCGGTCGCTGCATTGGCGACCGCCAGCGAAGTTCCCGCCTGGATCACGGTGCTTCTGGCGTCGTCGTGCGGATGGATTGTGGCGGACCTCAATGAGATGGCAGCGGTTGCCCGGGCCAATGGCGGAGGGGGTGGGATTCGAACCCACGGAGCCTTTCAGCTCTCCAGTTTTCAAGACTGGCGCAATAGACCGCTCTACCACCCCTCCGTTTGCGTGGCGGGCAGTGTATTCGAATTTGGCTATTCGGCAAGGGAAGTCGCGGCGTTCGACGGAAGGGCTGCGATGTGAAAGGTGGGAGGTTGTCTTGCATGAGTGGCGGGGCGCCTTGCGACCTCTCACTTCTCACTTCTCACTTCTCACGCACTTGCCTTAGTCTGCCGTTCCTATGAGTCAAAAAATTGCGCTGCTTTTCGCCGGTCAAGGGGCACAAACGGTCGGGATGGGCCGGGATTTGGTCGAAAATTTTCCTGCTGCCGCGGAGCTGTTTCGCAGGGCGGATGAGTTGCTCGGATTTTCGCTCAGTCACGTCGCTTTCAATGGTCCCGTGGAGGAATTGACCCGGACGGCGGTGGCGCAACCGGCGTTGTATGTCCACGGGTTGGCGGCGTTTGCGGCATTAAAGGAGCGCGTGCCGGGGCTGGAATTCGCGGCGACGGCAGGGTTGTCGCTCGGGGAATTTACAGCGCACGCGGCAGCCGGGACGTTTGATTTCGCAACAGGCCTTGCGCTGGTGCAAAGGCGGAGCACTTACATGGAGGAAGCCTGCCAGGAAAGCGACGGCGGCATGGCGGCGCTCATTGGCGGGGAGGAAAATGCTATTCGCGATCTTGCGGCAAAAACGGATGTCGATGTGGCGAATTTGAATTGTCCGGGACAAATCGTCATTTCCGGCGAATCGGCCAAAATAGCGCTCGCGGTATCCCTTGCGAAAGAGGCGGGCGTCCGCCGGGCGACGACGCTCAATGTTGCCGGAGCGTTTCACTCCCGGTTGATGGAGCCAGCATATCAGCGGCTCTCCGTCGCACTGGCGGAAACGCCGATGCTCACTCCGACGGTGCCGGTCATTTGCAATGTCGACGCTCTGCCGGTCACGAGCGCAGACGACATTCGCCGAACCCTCGCGGAACAAGTAACTGGTAGCGTGCGCTGGACGGAATCGCTCATTTACCTTCTCGACGAAATGAAAATCGACCTTTTTATCGAGCTTGGCCCTGGTGGAGTGCTTGCGGGTTTGCTCGCCCGCACACGGAAAGGGACGCGCATTCTTTCCGTGGAGGACACGGCGTCGCTGGAACAGGCCGTGGCCGCTTTGAGTTAGATTCTCCTCCACTCATAGATGATGTCTTCGGCTTGGCGGGGCGCACGATCTGGCGTGTCCTTGTTTGCTCTGGCGTCTGTACAAGAAATCCTCGGTTGTGAAGTTTTCTAAAAAAAGACTTCCAATCAAACGGTGTGGCGTTCTAGCATTCGCGTAAGGAGCGGGGCATTTCGCGGCCACGGATGGAACGGGGTGCTCGCCTTCGCAATGCTTCAAACTCCGTTATCTCCCCAGGCTATGTTTATTCGAGTAACTCCATTTCGTTCCGCCACCGTCGTGGTGTCTCTGATGTTAAGAGTTTCCGTTTTTTTGACTGTCCCGCTGCTTGCAGCGGACGCCCAGGTCTCAGCGTTGGCTCAGAAGCAGATCGTTTCGATACAGAACGCCAAAAAAACATTCACCGCGGCTGAGCGGAAATTACCCTCAAACCTAGTGTTTGCTGGAAGGCAGGCTCGTTCGGAAAAGGTTGGTATCGATACGAAACTGGTCAATAAGGGTAGATTCGATATCAGCAGCAAGGCGAGGGTGATCGTCAAAGGGAATATCACGCCGGCTCTGTTAAGACAGATCACTGGTTCTAGTGGAAACGTGATCTCGGTTTCAAAGAGCAATGACTCGATTCTCGCGAAGATCCCTGTTGCGGCGCTCAAGAACATTGCTGCCAACGCGGATGTCCAGTCTGTTAGCGAAGATTTCGGATTAACGACCAACGTCGGCGCCCTTACCAGCCAGGGATATATCTCCCATCAGGCAAATCTCGTTATTAACAACCTGGGCTATAACGGCGCTGGAGTAAAAGTGGGTGTTTTGTCCGACAGCGCTCTGCCTGCACGTGTCAACGCGCTTATTACAAGCGGGGATCTAGGGGCGAACACGGTCGTGCTTCCAGGGCTGGCCGGGCCTAGCAACGGAACCGACGAAGGCGCTGCGATGATGGAGATTATTCACGACATCGCCCCCGGCGCGCAGCTGTATTTCGCGACGGCATACGATACTGAACAGAAGTTTGCCTCCAACATCGGCGCGCTGGCGGCTCAGGGTTGCTCCATTATCGTGGATGACGTTACCTATTTTGCTGAAAGTGCATTCCAGGACGGTCCGATTGCCCAGGCCGTGAATACCTTTGCTGCAAACGGCGGACTGTATTTTTCTTCCGCTGGTAACTCGGGAAATCTAACAAACGGAACTTCGGGCACATGGGAGGGCGACTATCTGGACGGCGGTGCGACAAGTGGTGCGCTTGCGGGCGCTGGGCGCTATCACAATTTCGGAACCAGCGGTAGTCCGTCGAATTACGATACGATAACAGCGACCACCGGTTACATCTTCTTAAAATGGTCGGACCCGGCAGGCGCCAGCAGCAACGACTATGACCTGTATATCCTGAACAGCGCAGGAACGAACGTTGTTGAGGCCTCGACTAGTTTTCAGACTGGCACACAGGATCCTGTGGAGGCGGTCAATCCGTCATTTCCTGGTGAACGGATTGTGGTGGTGAAATTCGCTGGTGCCGCAAGAGCTCTTCGAGTGGATACCAACCGCGGCGGACTGGCGCTGGCGACGGCGGGAGCAACTCACGGTCATAACGGCGGGCAGAGCACGTTGACGGTCGCTGCGACCTACTGGAACAGCGCGCGCACGGGTACGAAACCTTTCAATGGAACTAACAATCCGGTCGAAACGTTTAGCTCGGACGGTCCTCGCAAGATCTTCTATAATCCGAATGGAACCCCAATCACGCCGAACAATTTTCTGTTTGGCACCAATGGCGGGCTTACGCTCCAGAAGCCTGACTTTACCGCAGCAGACGGTGTGAGCACGAAAACCCCGGGTTTTCTGCCATTCTTCGGCACGTCCGCGGCCGCGCCGCATGCGGCCGGGATTGCGGCACTGATCAAGTCAGCCAATCCCAGTCTCACGGGACCTCAAATCAAGTCGATTCTGCTCAATACCGCTTTGAATAATGGTGTGCCGGGTCCGGATCGCGATGGCGGCGCGGGCGTGCTCGTGGCATTACCGGCAGTGCAGGCAGCGCTGACGACTCCCTGAAGCGGCGGACTAACTTATTTCTGCAGCCCAAAAATTTTTCACCCATGAAACCTTTGAATTTTGTTTTCAGTTTTGCCACGTCAATCCTGCTTTTCGCCGCGCCTTGCTTATTCGTATCTGCTGAAACGATCCTGGATACGACAGCGTCCATATCCGCTTCGGATCCAACCCAGACGGGCCGGTTGATCAGCAACGGGATTGCGCAGGATTGGTCCGGAGGGGAATCCTTTCCGGGCATCGTCAATACGAGTACTATCTATCATTACATGACAATTACGATCGACTCGAGTGTGATTGCCTATGGACCATACATCCAAATATTGATCGACGATGAGGATGTGAATATCTTTGGCTCGGCGTACGCCGGGTCTTACTTGCCGAATTCCTCGGGTGTCGGAAATCGCGGATTCAACACCAATTGGCTGGGTGACGCAGGGTTCTCAGGAAATCTTGTCCCCGGAGCGCCTCTATTCTTCCAAGTTCTAGCTCCTACGGGAAGCGACCTGGTTCTCGTGTTCAACAACACGGGCGCAGGTAATGTGGGAGTTGGTGAGACATTCGGAGTTCTGGTCGAAAGCTTTAGCGACGACTCCTATACCGACCCTATTCCTGAGGCATCGAGCTTGTGGTTCGCTGGCGCCGGCTTGCTGGGAGTGTACGTCCTTCGGCGGAGAACCGCTTCTATGTGACCCGCTAAACGGTAAAAACTCCCAAACCGTCGGCTTTCTGGTCGTAACGCAATTGTCACATGCTGGTCATTGATAATCCGTTACCCAAGCCTACGCTCGCAACGTGAGGCTAATCCCCCTAGGTTTAATTTTGTGGGTGGGAGTGTTCCTTTGGGCAGCGGGTTGCGGGAAATCGCCAGTTTCATCTCAGAATTCCGACGGTAATACTCCTTCAGCCGTTCCGGGCATCGTCCTTACGTTTACTTACGGTTCTGAAAAAGAAGAGTGGGTGAAGGCGGCGACTGCGGCGTTTAACCAGAGCGGCGCAAAGATGGCCGATGGCAAGTCGATTCAGGTCAATGCCGTTCCGCTTGGCTCGGGCGAATGCATCGATTCTCTCCTCAACGAGACGATCAAAGCCGACATCACGAGTCCGGCCTCGGCGGCTTTCATCAAGATAGGTAATGCCGGGTCCCGCACAAAAACGGGCAGAGACCTCGTCGGTCGCACGGAGAATCTGGTGCTTTCTCCAGTGGTGATCGCCATGTGGAAGCCCATGGCTGAGGCGTTGGGCTGGCCCGAAAAACCCGTCGGTTGGAGTGATATTCTAATGCTCGCGAGAACGCCGAACGCTTGGAGCTCCAAGGGATTTCCACAATGGGGCGAGTTTAAATTCGGCCATACACACCCGGAATACAGCAACAGTGGGCTCATTTCTCTCTTCGCTGAAGTTTACGCTGCGACAGGCAAAGTCAGCGGTCTCACGCTGGGAGATCTGCAAACGCCGCAGACGGCTGCCTATCTTTCTGGCATCGAGCAATCGGTCGTTCACTATGGCAGTTCCACAGGATTCTTCGGCAAGAAAATGTTTGCTGGCGGGCCCGAATATTTATCAGCTGCGGTTCTGTACGAGAACATGGTTATCGAGTCGTACTCGGGGAAATACCAGACGCCATTTCCTGTGGTCGCGATCTATCCAAAGGAAGGCACGTTCTGGAGCGATCATCCCGCTGGCATTGTCGAACGCGATTGGGTGACGCCGGAGAAGCGGGACGCCGCGAGAAAATACATCGATTTTCTGCTCGCTCCTGCGCAGCAACAACAGGCGTTGCGATTTGGCTTCCGCCCGGCGTTGGCTGAAGTGCCGCTTGCCGCGCCGATCGACGCCGCGCATGGAGTCAATCCCAAAGAGCCGCAGACGACTCTTGAGGTCCCCGGAAACGAAATCATCGACGCCACACTCCGCCTTTGGCGTGAAAACAAAAAACGGGCGCGCATCACGCTCGTTTTTGATATCTCCGGTAGTATGCGTCAGGAGAACCGCATCGAAAACGCGCGGCTCGGCGGCCTGGAATTGCTGAAACAGATCGGCGATTCAGATTTTTTCGCTCTCGATCCATTCAACAACCGTTTGCTGGCCGACGAAACGCCAGCGCTGCTCAAAGACAAACGTGCAGCCTATGAACGGCAAATTTCATCGCTGTTCGCCGGTGGCGGCACGGCCCTCTACGATTCGATTGACGCCGCTTATCAGACACAGATGTCCTCGCGCCGCGATTCCGGCGGCTCGATTACGGCCATCGTCGTTCTCACCGATGGCGCGGATACAGACAGCAAATTGACAATCGACCAGTTGATCCAGCGCATTCAATCCGACGACGAGACGCGCAACATTCGTGTCTTCACCATCGGCTACGGTGCTGAGGCACAGCAGGATGTCCTGGAGCGGATCGCTGACGCGACACAAGCAAAGTTTTACAAGGGAACGCCGCAAAACATCCGCGAAGTTTTCAAGGAAATCGCAACGTTTTTCTAGATTCTTACTGCTAGTCGTAACATCCTTGCTGTTTCGGAGCCCCAGGCTGGAACGACTAGATGAAGATTAGGAGTGGGAGTGCGAGCAAAATTTATAACCTTTCATGGCCGAAACACCAAAACTCACCTGGCTGGGGAGACTCGTTATTCTGCTTTTTATCGCGGGATGTGGATATGCCACGTGGCTGATGTTTATCAAAAAACCCGTTGGCCAGACCGCGACATTACCGGCGGACAATGTCGCGCCTGCTTCCGGTGGGAAGAGAGTTGAGATTGGCATTGCATACGGCACAGAAAAACAGCGATGGCTCCAGTGGGCCGTCGAAGAATTCGCAAAGGCGAAGGAAGGACGTGACATTCAGATCAACCTCATCCCCATGGGCTCACTCGAAAGCGCGCAAGCCATCCTGGCGGGCGATCAGCGGATCACGGTCTGGAGTCCGGCGAGCGCGCTTTACACAGATGTTTTTGTCCAGGAATGGACCATCAAAAACAACTCGAACCCGATCCTCCGGGAGGAACCACTTGCGCTTAGCCCGATGGTTTTCGTTTTCTGGAGTGAACGCTACGACGCATTTATCGCCAAATACAGCGAGGTCAGTTTCGACACCATTGCGCAGGCGCTGCGGGAGCCGGGTGGCTGGGACGCCATCGCCAAAAAACCGGAGTGGGGTCTTTACAAATTCGGTCACGCACATCCGAACCAATCCAACAGTGGTCTGATGACGCTTACCCTGCTGGCTTACGAATTTCACAAGAAAGAGCGTGGCCTCGAACTCAGGGATATCTTGAACCCGCAGTTCCAAGCGTGGATGAATGGCCTCGAAAGCGGGGTCAGCGGCCTGAGCAACAGCACAGGTAATATGATGCGTGACATGGTCTTACGCGGTCCGTCCAGTTTCGACGCGCTCTGCGTCTATGAAAACGTCGCTATCGATTTTCTCGAGAATGCCAAGGGCCGCTGGGGCGAACTCCGCGTCGCCTATCCGAAGCGGAACATGTGGAGTGATCACCCTTACTACATTCTCAATACACCCTGGAGCAACGACCCTCAACGCAAGGCCGCTGGCAGATTCCTCGATTTTCTCCTCACAGACGCCATTCAGCGCGCCGCCTTGAACCATGGATTTCGCCCCGGCAACCCATCCGTCCCGATCAAGTTCCCGGAAAGTCCCTTTACGCTTTACCAAAAGAACGGCCTGCATGTGGAGATTCCCAGCGTCTGTGAGTCACCCAAGGCCGATGTGATCAACAACCTCCTCGCCATCTGGCAACGAAACCAGGGAAGCCGCTAAGATTGTCAATTCGCAACCTCCGCTCGACAATCCGCAATCGACATGTGGCGTTACTTGAAAGCCGCCTTCTGGGCCAGACCGGAAATTCCCGGTCTCGGGCGCATGCCACTCAATATCGTCGTCCTCGCCGGGTTTGGTCTCCTCGGCTTCGGTCATCAAGGATTCTGGATGGCCGGCGCTACCTTGGAAATGGCGTACCTTTTTGCGCTCACGACCAATCCGCGTTTTCAAAAATGGACGGATGCTCAGCATATTACATTCGAGGAAAACACTGTCGAAAAACAACGTCTCGCACTCATCCAGGCGCTTACGCCGGCGCGCCAGAACCAACTCGAGGCGCTCGACGCAAAATGCGCCCAAGTCCTTCAATTGGAACGCGATGCGCAAGCCGAAATCGACAATTTTACCGTTTCAAGCACTGGTGACGCGCTCAGCAAAATTCAGTGGCTGTATTTGAAGCTCCTCATTGCCCAGCAAAATCTGGCCTCGCTTCAAGGGCCATCCGCCCACGACGATCTAACGCGTCAAATCACTCTCATCGAGAGTGATTTGCGTTCGGGAAAACTCTCCTCATCCCTTCATCAATCCAAAACCGCCACCCTGAAAATCCTCCAGCAGCGTCTCGCCAATCTCGGCCGCCGGGAGCGGGATCTGGAAGAAATCCACAGCGACCTCACGCGTATCGAAGCACAGGTCGACCTGGCTTTGGAAAATGCCGGTATGCGCGGCAGAACCGAGATGATTTCCGGCAATCTTCACCTGGTCAGTCAGCTTCTCGACCCCAGCATTTATGGCGAGAGCAGCGAGAACGTCCAAGCCGTCGAGGCGTCGTTTCGGTCTGCGCAGTAGGTGTCCGCGTCTTTTTTCCGCCCGCTCTGGGCTTGCGTAGCGGCAAAGCTTCCACCAAAGGTAACCTTCATGGGAATGGATTCTCCAGAAGCTCAGCTCGAACAGCTCAAGATTGGCACTGCACAGATCATCAACGAAGCCGAGTTGTTGAAAAAATTGCGCCCTGGTAAACCCCTCCGCGTCAAACTTGGCGTCGATCCCACGGCTCCCGATCTCCACCTCGGCCACTCCGTCACGCTCAGCAAGTTGCGTCAGTTCCAGGATCTCGGTCACGACGCCATTCTCATCATTGGCGATTTTACGTCCATGATCGGCGATCCGACCGGGCGTTCGACCACGCGTCCGCCGCTCACTCACGATCAGGTGATGTCCAACGCCGCCACGTACCAGACTCAGGCTTTCAAGATTCTCGATCCGCAACGCACCAAAATCGTCTTCAACGGCGAATGGTTTGAGCTCATGACTTTTGAGCAGGTGATCAAGCTCAACAGCCGCGTTACGCTGCAGCAAATGCTTCAACGCGAGGATTTTAAGGAACGAATTAAGAACGACCAGGCCGTCCGCGCCCATGAGATCCAGTATCCGATCATGCAAGGCTGGGATTCCGTCATGGTGCAGTCCGACGTCGAAATCGGCGGGACGGATCAGCTTTTTAACATCCTCGTTGGACGTGACCTTCAAAAAGAGGAGGGCATGCCTCAACAGGTGGCATTTTTGACGCCGATTCTCGTCGGGCTCGATGGCGTGCAGAAAATGAGCAAGAGCATCGGCAATTACGTGGGCATTGATGAGGACCCCGTGACGATGTTTGGCAAGCTCATGAGCATCAGCGACGAGACCATGGCCATTTACTACGAGTTGCTGCTGCACGAAAAACTCGATAGCGCGCGGCACCCGATGGATGCCAAGAAACAGCTCGCCTCGCGCATCGTCGAGCGTTTTCACGATGCATGTGCCGCGCGTCATGCTCTCGATGATTTCAACACGCGATTCAGTGCAAAAAAGATCGAAGAAAGCAATGCGTTGCCCATCGTCGATCTGATGCTTCTCCAGGCAGCCGGAAAGGACATAGTGTCCGTCGTGGTCGCCGCCTTTCAGTCGGGCTTCCAAATCGCCAGATCCCGCGGCGACGCCCGGCGCCTCGTCGAAGGTGGCAGCGTCCAATGGCGTAATGACAAAATCACCAACCCGAAATCCGAACCTCCGTTTTCACCTGGTGAAGTCCTGAAACTGGACAAAACCCGTGCCGTACGAATTGGCTGCTGACCACCGCGCAACGGGCAAACCAACCGCGATCTTCGATGTCGAATGCTCCGGAGGATAAGCACCTGAGAGCGGATTCCTCCGAGGATGAAGCGTTCGGTTCATCTACTTACACGATCTCCACCGGGCATTCCGGCACCGCTTCTAGAAAAGCTCTGCCGTATCGCTTCGCGAGGATACGGTTGTCCAGGACGACGATAATGCCTTTATCCTGTTTCGTCCGGATGAGGCGCCCGACGCCTTGACGGAATTTCAGGATCGCCTCCGGCAATGAAAATTCGATGAATGGATCGCCTCCCTGCGCTTCAATGTACTCGAGTTTGGCTTCGACCAGGGGGTGATCCGGCACGGCAAAAGGTAGTCGTGTGATAATCACATTTTGCAACGCATCACCGGGCACATCGACGCCCTGCCAGAAGCTGTCCGTGCCAAAAAGCACGCCGTTTCCGCATTTCTTGAACTCTTCGAGGAGCCGGTGGCGCGGCATTCCCTGGCCCTGCACGAGCAATGTGAAGTTCGACCGTGCAAAAAATGACGCCATCCGCTCCGCCGTCATCTGCAGCGCCTTGTAACTTGTAAAAAGCACAAATGCCCGTCCGTGTGTCTTTTCCAGGAAATGCGCGATCCAGGTCTCCAGTGCTTCCTGATAGCCGTCGTCGCGAGGATCTGGCATTTTGCGCACGATGTTGAGCCGCATTTGTGACTCATAGTCGAACGGACTCCCGATCATTTCGCCCTGAACTTCGTCCGGAAGTGCTCCGATGCGTTGCCGGAAATAGTGGAGATTGTCGCGTCCTGTGCCAAGCGTTGCGCTCGTAAGCACGCAAGTATTGTCCGGGCGGAAAAATATTTGGCGCAAATGCGCCGCGAGATCGACGGGGACGGCGTTCAGGGTCAGAAACTGGCCTGTCTTCCCCGATTTCTCGACCCAGTAAACGGATTGGTCCTGTTCCTGCGTGAGAAAATCCGCAATACCAAGCCGTGCATCCCGAATGCGGCGGCCCATATCCTGGAGCTCCGCCTTGGTGGTCTCGTCCTCGACCCGCCGCAGGGCGTTTACGATGGTGGCTTGAAGCTCGGCAAGCGGTCCAGCGAGCGTGTCGTGAACCAATTCCGGGCGGCGCACCCGAAATTCGCGACCTTTCTTGAAATCGCATGCTTCGCCGACATCCTCAAAAAACGTATCGACGTGCGAAACGATCCGTGCCGATTGTTTGATGCCCTCGGCATCGCGGATGAGCGTGAAAAGGCCCTTCTGAGTTTTGGCATTGTAAAGCCTTTGAATGGCGTGTCTTAGACCGTATTGCGAGACGCCGATGCCAATGTGTTTCGCTGCCACCTGCTCAATGGTGTGGGCCTCGTCGAGGATGAGGAAATCGTTCGCAAAAATGTAACCGCTCTCCTTTTTTCCCATTTCTGCGGGCGATCCGAGCAGCAAAAAAAGCAGGGTGTGATTCGTCACAACGACGTCCGCGGTCAGAAAACGCTTCCGCGCTTCCTGATAAAAACAGCGACGGTCCGCGTCGCGGCCACACGATTTTGGGGTGCAGATGTGCTGTTCGCTGCATACATGCGACCAGACCGCCGGATCCGGCTCCACCGCGAAATCCGAGAGCGACCCGTCTCGTGTCGTCTGGCTCCATTCCCAAATGCGCTTTAATTCCTCGGCTTCCGGCGACGTGAAAAGCTCTCCCGAATTCTGCATCGCCCGCTCCAAACGCTTCGGACAGAGGTAGTTTTGTCGCCCTTTCAAAAGCACGGCCTCGAATTCGACGGGAAGCAATTTTTGAACGATCGGGATGTCTTTGTACATCAACTGCTCCTGCAAATTGATCGTATGTGTGGAAATAACCGCCTTCTTTCTCGCTTCCTTTGCGTAAAGAACGGCCGGGATCAGATACGCGAGTGATTTTCCAACGCCTGTTCCGGCTTCGACCAGCAAATGGCGCTCTTCTTCCAGCGCCTGCGCAATGAGCCCGGCCATTTGCTGCTGCTGCGGCCGGTGCTCAAAATTTTTCGCTTTCGCCATGAGTCCCGACGGCGAGAACATGGTCTCGACGCGTTGGGCGAGGTCGCCCGGCATGTCTTCCTTGAGCGCAATCATTGCAAAAAACAAACCAAGCAGTGAAGACGCCCGAGCGCAATAGAGTTGAACCAAGTCATGCCGACGTTCATATCCCAGTTCCGCGGCCTCCACCGACAGACGTGACTTTACTTGTACGGCATGCTAACACCCGCTTTCATGATTCGACCATCGACTCTCTGTACCCTGTTCCT